>PDTD01000042.1 GCA_002748755.1 Desulfobulbus propionicus
CGCTTTTCCTGGCGGCAGAAGGGAAGCAGCAGATAACAGCCTGCTTGAAACCTGTATGCGCGAGACCTTTGAGGAGTGCGGCATTACACTTTCCCCCCACTACCTGGTGAAGCAATACCCGGTCCGTCATGCTGGAAATGCTATGCATACCCCCACCCCAGTCACCACCTATCTGTTTGAGTTGGTCAACCAGCCTGCCGTCCAGCTCCAGCAAAATGAAATAAGCGGCCATGAATGGCTTGAGCTTGGATATGCTGCGGATAAGACAAACATCATCAAGCGACCTATGAGCCCGCGCTGTCCAGATAGATTATTTCCCTGCTTGCCCGCAGCACAAGGCGTTGTTTGGGGGTTTACCTTTGAAACCCTGATGATGATTATTGCCGACAGGTACTCCGGCGTATCTACACCTGGCTGTGACAGGTAAAAGCAACACGCAATGCCTTTGTTTAGAAGGCTCTTCTGGAGAATCTGTGGGTAAAATGAGTATCGAAAATATTTTCCCAATCAGCTCCCCGTAGAATGGTGAGGGAAGATGATTGGGAAAATATTTTCTTGAAGTAGAAAAATAAGTGCATTCAGTCCGACCGACGATTAATTTTGTGGTCTCCCGCCAAAGATCCTGTAAAGGAGGACCGAATGCACATAAAGACATTGCTCAATTACGTTACAAAATTCAAGGGTTTTGTGTACCATAACCCTGTTATATAGAATGCGGCGTGTATCTTGTCCTCAGTGTAAAAAGGTTGTTATTGAGCAAGTGCCGTGGGCAACCGGCAAGTCTCCGGTAACCAAACAGTTTGCTGCCTTTTTGGCATTCTGGGCTCACAAGCTTTCCTGGCAGGAAACAGCCCGTTGTTTCCATGTTTCCTGGGATATGGCAGCCGATGGTGTGAGCTGGGTTGTTCAGTGGGGCCTTGGTCGGCGCGATCTTGATAACATTACGGCCATTGGTGTTGACGAGATACAGTACAAAAAGGGGCAACGGTATCTTACTCTGGTTTATCAGATTGACAGGCACTACCGTCGGCTCCTTTGGATTGGCAAGAAACGTGAGAAAAAGACTCTCCACGCTTTCTGTGACTTTTTGGGTGAGCAGCGTTGCCGATCAATCGAGTTTGTTTGCTCTGACATGTGGCAACCATATATTTCAGTTATAGCCGAAAGG
>PDTD01000016.1 GCA_002748755.1 Desulfobulbus propionicus
CGAACTCAACGCTACAAAGACGATTTTCCCAGGAACCAACCTGCGTCTGGTTTACAAACTGGTGTCCTAACAAAATCTTCAGAGGTCAGGAGGTCTGAAGGTTCGGATTCATCGGAAAAGACTTGAACGCTTCAACAGAACGGTCAGGGAACTGACCAGACGCAGTTGTGGTAAGAGGTTGAAGCAGCTGATTCACGAACTGAACCAGTACGTTACTGGCTGGTGGGATTACTTTCGTTCGACGGAAGCTCAATCCTTCCTTAAGGGAATAGGCATCTGGATAGTGCGACGGTTGCGGAGTCTTGTCTGAACAATGGAAGAACCCTAAAACCTGGGTAGCAAACCTGAAGAAGCTTGGAATTGCTCACGCCGATGCCATGCTCTGCGGCAACGCCCGCAAGAAGTACTGGCATAAGAGCAAGGTCAAGTGGGTGACCATTGCCATGCCACAACGATATTTTACCTGCCGAGGATTAACCTTGTGGCCATACTGGTTTCCTGATCCGCCGAACCACCTTGGTACGTGATCCGACTTGTGTGTGCCGTACCCGCCACACACAATCGAATAAGACCGTGATTCGTTCTTCACACGATGGTACTTATGGAAGGTCTTTTATTCGAGGTGCTTTTGGGACCACATAACATGTTCATGAAAAAATCTGGGTTAGATCCTCTTCCTGATACTAATCAAGGAGCTCCCTGAAAAAAATAAGCAACTCTTGAACGGTTTGTTCAACCTTGGGCAAGAGCGGTTCAACCTCCTTAAGATTGTTATTTTTTCCTGCCCGCTCAATACGTTGACATAATTTAGCCAGCCGCACTGCCCCGACCTGACTGCTACTGCCCTTCAACATATGCGCATATTTTTGGACATCGCCTCCACATCCCTTTTGAAAAGCCGCTTTCAGAGCAGTAGTTCTTTCTTCCAGCACACCCACAAACACCTTCACAACCTTTTCCAGGTTGCCGACATGCTGTTCTAGTTTTTTGAGAGCATCCAGATCAATTATGGCATTTGTATGCGATACCGTCTGTTCTTCTGGATTGTCAGTCACTCCTATTTGAATTTTATCCCGTACTTCCGGTAGCCATGTGGAAAGGACTGTCTGCAGCCGTTTAAAATCAAGGGGTTTCACGAGATAATCCTTCATACCGACCTCAAAACACCGTTCATGGGTATGCTCGGTCGCATCGGCAGTCAAAGCAATAATGGGAGGAACAGACGAGCCTTTCCTGCGAAGCTCATCCGAAATCCTGGACGTCGCTTCAAAACCATCCATTACCGGCATCTGGCAGTCCATAAAAATGAGATCAAAGGGAATTTGATGACACAACTCGATTGCCTGCTGCCCATTGGCTGCAAAATAAGTCCTCAGCCCAGTATCCTTGAAAATTTCTTCCATCACAATACGATTCGTCTGGTCGTCATCAACAATGAGAACACGACTTTCTCCTGTATCAAGACGCAACTCAGAAGCAGGAGGTATATATTCAGGGCTGGGTAACGCCATATCAAAAAGAGCGGGGAAATCTGCAAGGCTTTCCCCGTAATCTGTCGGCTGAAACAGAAGGGTGAACAAAAAACGGCTGCCTTTACCAGGCTTGGATTCAACTTCAATCTCTCCCCCCATCAAGTGTGCCAGCTTGGAGCAGATTGAAAGCCCCAGGCCGCTTCCTCCAAAACGCCGGGTGGAACTGCAATCAGCCTGGACAAAAGGTTCAAATAGGTTTTTTTGAGCTGTTGCAGAGATGCCTTCTCCAGTATCAGTAACAATAAAGCGCAACAGGTCACCCTTCTCCCTCTGCTCAAGACATTCTACCTCCAGGGTCACTTGACCGTTGTCAGTAAATTTGATGGCATTGCCAAGAAGATTGACAAGTATTTGGTGGAGCTTCAGGGCGTCACCCTTATAATATCTCCCTACTGAAGAGCCGCTGACCAGCCGTACAGTGACGCCCTTTTGTCTTCCAGCGACGCCATAGAAGGTCAATAACTGTTGCAGTAATTCCCCAAGGTCAAAAGATATAATTTCCAGCCCCATTTTCTGCGCCTCAATTTTACTGAAATCAAGCAGATTATGGATCAATGTAAGCAGGCTTCGGGCAGACGTACGGATAAGCTGGGCAAAGTGTTTTTGACGAGGTTGCAATTCTGTGTTGAGCAAGAGTTCACTAATGCCGATAACACCGTTCATCGGGGTCCGAATTTCATGACTGATCATAGCCAGGAAATCAGACTTTGCTCTGGAGGCACTATCAGCCTGTTTCGCCTTCTCCCGGAGCCGTTGATTCTCTGTGCGCAGGTTGGTGCACTCCGCTTTGAGGTCTGCTATTTGCTTCTTCAGTTGAGATTCCGTTATTGTTCCAGGCATGGTCAGGAAAACAGTGAAAGTTGAAGAGAGTGAGCTTTCTTTTTCTTTGGCGCGGTCACAACCGGAGCCGGTTGCAGGTGTTCGGCAATCAACTCCCTTGAAAAAGGAGAAATCTCGCACAGTTTAGTTTTTCCATTTTGTACCCTGGACCCGCACCAGGTTAAATATAATATCTCCACCGCCCGGGTCATCCCAACATACAGCAGACGTCGTTCTTCTTCGATATGCGCCTGCAGTACAGCAGGGGAAAGATCATTGTGAGGGTGCAGTGGGATCAGTCCATCTTCAAAACCGGCAAGAAAAACCAGTTTGAATTCCAGTCCCTTGGCAGCATGGAGGGTGGAAAGTGTGATGGCTTCACTTTGGGGTTCGTAGAGAACACTTGCACTGTAGCGCTGCAGGTAGTCAGAAAAATCATCCAGGCTTGGACCATAGTTGACGGCAAGTCTATGTAACTGCCGGACTTGGTTATTCCCTGATTCCAAACCATAATACTCAGCCAGGCGCATAACCAACTCCACCATGGGCATTCCCGCTCCACACGCCCTTTTCAGGGTCTGAAAAAAGGTCTGAAAATTCCATAAAAGCCTTGGGGTATCTGCTGCATATACCCCATGTATTTCCTGCCCCAGTATATCAGAGACCTCTTTATGGTCCCCCATCCACAGAGCAAGCCTGCGTAAGGTCCTTTCTCCGACACCCGGCTCCTGTTGAAGCAGGTAGAGTTGCTGCTCGATCCCCGCTCGCCCGGCCAAAAAAAGGATGGCGTAATACAGAGGGCGCATGTCCTTTGTGGTATAAAAGGCCTTTTGATCGACACGTTGATACGGTATACCCCGCTGCTGGAGCACCCTGCTGACCGGTTCCATCTGGTGGCCTGTACGAAAAAGAACCACTATATCGCGCATCCCCAGGGTTGCCTGTTCTTTGATATCCATACGTTCAATAACACGATGCGAGGTCCCGCCCAGATGGGCTTCAATATGGTCCAGAATACAGCGCGCCTCCTGATTTGGTGTAGTGCACCTGCACAGATAAAGAGAACCCGTTCGCTCATGAATCGGTCGCATGGGTCTGCGTACCCAATCCGCTGTATTGCCTGCGATAAGGCGTTCGGCGCTGCGAAGGATATGCAATCCACTGCGATAATTGGCAGTCAATTGTATGACCTGCGCATGGTGGTTGACCGCAAACCGGGAAAACCAGCGAGCATCAGCACCGCGAAAGCCATAGATGGACTGGTCCGGGTCACCGATAACAAAAACTGGCTGCGACTCTGCCAGCAGAGAAACCAACTCATACTGTTCATGATTAATATCCTGAAATTCATCAACAAAAAGGGCCCCGGTCGCCATGCGTATGCGCCTGCTCTCCTCTGTTTCCTGCTGCAGCTTTCCTGCCAAGACAGGAATGATACAGTCCATATCAATGAGATTTCTTTTTTCAAGCGCATGATGATACGACTGCACCAGGGGGTCTTCCATGCCAGGAGAGAAGACCAGTAGGCGCTGTATATGTATAGCCTTTTCTTCTGCCTGCCGCAGGGAAGATGCCAGATCAAGTTGCATCAGCATCAACGGCCGGTCATCGCTGCCCAAAACCTGCAGTTCCGGCGTTTTTTCCCTAAGCCAGCGAAGGCAGTAGCCATGAAAAGTGCTTATCTGGAGTCTGTCGGCAACCTCTTTTTGATCGGCAAATCTTGAGCGGATTTCATCCGCAGCTTTATTGGTAAAAGTAATGACCGTGCATGGTCCCTCTCCTTGAGCGAGCTGTTTCCGTACCCGAGCCACCAGGGTATGGGTTTTACCACTTCCCGGCCCTGCCTGGACTGCTATAATTGGGGAGGTCGAATCAACCGCAGCCTGCTGGGAGACGTTGAGTTCAGCAGATGGAATTGTCGGTTTTGCATCCTCTTCTTCTGCCGTTTTTTTACCATCTACCTTAACGGTTCGTTTTTTTTTGCGTGGTGCGCTGACTGTCATACCAAAAAGATTCCCCTGACCAACCAGCTGTTCCTTTTCCTTTGCGGCAAAAACGCGGATAACGCCATATGCACCGTCAAATCCCGGCCTGCGTATGACCTCTTTGTCTCTGATACGACGGATGGCCTCTTGAAGCAGAGCATTGCTCTTTTGCCCAATTTCTTCAAGGGGGGCATCCAGCAAAACGGAGAACTCCGAGCCAAAGGTGCGAATAGCCTGGGCATAGGCATGTCGTACTTTTTTGCTGGTTGGCCCGACATTCAGCAGTTCACTGAGCACTTCCGGCAAAGGGATGACACTATAAACGGCGGGATCGTGCTCTTGAAACAGCGGTCTTTCACGATCTGCGAGCACCATCACTCGATTGAGTACGCCAATGGTGAGGGGCTTCCGGCAAACCGGACAGATATTATCATGCTGCCTACTCTCCTGTGGTTCAAAACATATCTGGCATTTTCTATGGCCATCGCAATGATATTTCCCCTCTTCAGGGTAGAACTCGACTGTGGCGGTGAACACTTGTCGTCCGCTTGCGTCCCTGGGGTTACGGATGGCATCACGCAGGTGATAGAAGCTTGGTTCCGTGTCAAAAATATTCGCCTCTCTACCGAGCTTGCCTGGTGAGTGACAATCAGAATTGGAGACCAAAGTGAAACCATCCAGGGCGGAAACGCAGCGATTCATTTCCGGATCTGAGGACAACCCGGTTTCCAGTGCAAAAATATGCGGTGTCAGATCTTCAAAACATGCTTCGATGGTATCAAAACCGGATTTTGATCCAAAGAGGGAAAACCAGGGGGTCCAGATATGGGCAGGTACAAAAAAACCTTCCGGCGCATTTTCCAGCAGAATTTCCAGTAGATTTTTGGCATCAAGCCCCAGTATAGGCCGGCCGTCTGATTTGAGGTTCCCTATATTGGCCAGCCTTTGATTGATTTTCTGTACGGATTCCAGATCGGGGGCCAGAAGAATGTTATGATTTTTTCGAACCCTACCAGCCTTTTTGTAAATAGAACTAATTTCAGCAGTCAACACAAACCGGACCTGTTCTACCGACCGAATCCCTTGCAGTTCTACTGGCAAAAAATGACTGCAGTCCAGATATTCATCACGGAGTCGATACAATCCGGGTTGATCTTCAACTAACTGTTCGCACAGGCTGGCATACCATGCAGGATGGGTAAAATCGCCGGTACCGACAATATCGATCCCTTTGATTGCGGCCCAGGCAGCCAACCCCTGCAAGGTACTGGACGCGCTGGTTGCCCTGGAATAGGCTGAATGTATATGCAAATCTGCTCTATATTGCACTGTCTGTTACCTATAGAGGTTATGCTCCTGAATATAGTTTTGCACAACTGGATCTAATCCGCTCGGGCAAATGCCCGACTGCAGTTGGGACCGGACCTGGGACGAGGAAACAGGAATATGCAGATGACCATGATAAATCAGCTTGGTATTGGCAGTGGAACGAAACTGCTGAATGCTCTGGTCGTATTGAAATTCAGGCTTCAGGCCTTTAACGCAGTCGGCAACAAAGAAGGATGGCGTTTGATCACGGCGCCCTGCAACAATGACATCTACCAGCGAGAGAAGACGTTCTGATCGGTGCCAGGTTCTCAGTTCTTGGAGGGAATCTCCTCCTATAATCAGGGAATATCTGGTCTCAGGATATTTTTTTTTCAGTGTCTCTATGGTATCTACAGTATAGGAGCGTCCTCGATGCTCCTCCTCTATCAGCGACACCTGCATATCAGGTTCGTTTACAAGAGCCAGACGCAACATGGCTACCCGATGTTTGAATGAGGCTTTGGTATATAATTTGTGCGGGGGATATGGAGCAGGAATAAAAAGAATGGCATCCAGATGGTGCCGTCTGAGCACATAACGGCAAATCTCCAGATGACCGTTATGTACCGGATCAAAAGTACCACCAAACAGGCCGATATCCTGCTGGCCCGCCTTGGGGCTGGATTGGTTACTGTCGTATTGCACCTTGTCCGTACACGATAAACTTTCTGGTTGTCAATTCCTTCAATCCCATGGGGCCATAGGCATGAAGTTTTGTGGTGGAGATGCCTATTTCTGCGCCCAGCCCAAATTGTCCTCCGTCATTAAAACGAGATGAGGCATTGACCATTACGGCTGAGGCATCGACTGAGCGAAGGAATTCCTGGCTGCGCTCATAGGAATCAGTCACAATAACCTCGGTATGCTGACTCCCGTATTGTGCGATGTAGTCCATGGCCTCTGCCATACTGGAAACGACCTTGACCACCATGGTCAGATCAAGAAATTCCGTCCCCCAGTCCTCCTCGGCAGCAGGTTGGATGGAGGGAACCAGGCTGCAGCTTTTCAGACAACCAAGGAGGCGAACATTGTTCGCCTCAAGTGCGGCTGCGATGCGAGGCAGGATTGTGGCTGCGCACGCTTCGTGCACGAGCAGCCCTTCAAGGGCATTACACACCCCGGGTCGCTGCACTTTTCCATTAACAACAAGAGCCACGGCCTTGTCCGGGTCTGCAGATTGGTCAATAAAGGCGTGACATACACCCTTGTAATGCTTCAGCACCGGAATCATGGATTTTTCAGTTACGGCCCGGATAAGCCCCTCACCGCCTCTGGGAATGACCAGGTCTATGTATTCTTCCTGTTTGAGCAGGATATCGACAGCGGCCCGTTCAGTCATGGGCAATACCTGTACCACGGCAGGATCAACCTGATGTTTGTCCAGCACCTGCTGCATCAACTTTGCCAGGGCAAGATTTGAACGAATCGCCTCTGATCCTCCCCGAAGGACAACCACGTTGCCGGCTTTCAGGCAGAGGGTCGCTGCGTCAATGGTCACATTGGGTCGGGATTCATAGATCATGCAGATCACCCCCAGGGGAACACGCATTCGTCCTACGCTGATACCGCTAGGCCGTTGACGCATCTCTGTCACTTCTCCCACAGGATCACTCAGGGCGGCTATTTCCCGTACCCCCTGCACCATGGAGACAATACCTTGTTCATCAATGCGAAGACGATTGAGCAGGGCAGGGCTGATACCTTTTTCTTGTGCAGCTTCAAGATCTTTATTGTTTGCACCTATAATCTCTTCAGCTTGCGAGGTCAGGGCTTGAGCGATATCCAAGAGAATTTCATTTTTAACAGCCGTTGGCAGGTTAGCCATGATACGTGACGCTGCTTTGGCCGTGCGGGCAATTTCTCTAATCGACTGTTCCAACTGCTCCATCTCTCAGTCCTCCATTATCTTCCTGCTCAGTGGGTCTGTTCATCAATGTCTGCCTGTAAATGCTTCAATGCTATAAGCATTGATAGCCCCGCTCGTAGGGGTATTCCTAGAAAGATTCGGTTGTAAGGACCAGGTTGTCGCGGTGAACAACCTCATCACTATCCTTATGGCCCAATACACCAAAAATTTGGTTACTTTTCAATCCTTTAATCTGATCAATTTCATCTGAACTGTAATTACTCAAACCTGAGGCAATAGATACCCCCTCCTGATCCAGGCACCGTACAGGCGCTCCGACATCGAACGCTCCCTGCACGCTGAGGATACCGGAAGGCAGGAGGCTCTTTCCTTGTTCACGCAATGCTCTGCACGCACCATGGTCGAGCGTCAGGTATCCTTCGGGCCTGAGTACATAGGCAATCCAGTGTTTCCTGCGATTGATCTGGTCTTTGGCAGGGAGGAAAAAGGTGCCAATACGCTCTCCACTGAAAAAGGCCTGAAGAATATCTGGCTTTCTGCCTGGTCCGATAAAACAGCTTCCGCCGCATTCAGCAACCATGCGAGCTGCCCGCAGTTTAGCGAGCATCCCCCCTGTACCGAGCTGGCTGGTTGAATGTCCGGCCATATTTTCCACTCTCTTGTCTATTCTGGCCACGGTATATATCGGTTCGGCGTTGGCATCCTCCACCGGATGACCTGTGTACAGACAATCGACATCGGTAAGGATAATAAACATGTCAGCGCCAATCATATTGGTAATCAACGCGCCCAGGGTATCATTGTCACTGAAACGAAGCTCTTCACCAGAGACGGTGTCGTTTTCGTTGATAATGGGAATGATGCCATAATCAAACAAAGTAAGAAGGGTATTACGCACATTAAGATACCTTCCACGGTGGGAAAGATCGTCGTGGGTGAGCAAAATTTGGGCGACTTTTTTTCCATACTCCCCAAAGGTCTGCTCATAGGCCTGCATCAACAGGCCCTGGCCTGTGGCTGCCAGGGCCTGTTTGACGCGGAGAGCTTCATGGGCAACCTTGTTTACCCCCAGCACCTGACGACCGGCGGCAACAGCACCGGAACTGACCAGGATAACCTCCCTTCCGCTGGACTGGAGGAAGGCAATCTGCCGCGTTATATCAGCGATACTATCCAACCGCAATCCGGCTTTATCCGTGAGCACCGCACTGCCTACCTTGAGGACCACCCTTTTGGCCTGGTCAAACAGGGTTTGGCGAAGAAACAGCCCCTGGTCTCTATTCATCTGAAAGGTCATGCTCCTCCTCTTCTCGTTGTTGTTCCAGAAGAGAACCGATCATCTCCTTCAATGTTTCCAGGTTCATTGCCTGCTCTGCTGATATTGCCGCATACCGGTCTGCTTTATCGGCTAAAATCCTTGTGACCTCAGCCAGTTCCTGGCTGTCCAGCAAATCTATTTTATTGATCAGCAGGATATGGGTGCGGCCAAGTAATTCCGCATTATAGGCACTCAATTCTCGCATCAAGGTCTGGTAATCGGCGAGGGCCTGGTGGGCACCGACAGAGCCGTCGATAAGATGCAGGAGGATGGATGTCCTCTCAATATGGCGTAAAAATTGATGTCCCAGACCAACCCCTTCATGAGCGTCGGCAATGAGGCCAGGGATATCTGCAATTATACAGGGTTCGCGATGGGAAGAAGGAGGAAATTTGAGCACACCGAGCTGAGGTTCCAGGGTGGTAAAGGGGTACGCAGCTATTTTGGGATTGGCGGCAGAAAGCTTGGACAGCAGAGTCGATTTCCCCGCATTGGGAAGCCCTATCAATCCCACATCCGCAAGCAGCTTCAGTTCGATGGTAAGCCATTTTTTCTCACCGGCCATTCCTGGGGTCGCCTTTCTAGGCGCCCTGTTGGTAGAGGTCGCAAAGCGGCTGTTCCCATACCCACCTTTGCCACCCCGGGCGGCAAGAAACACCTGGCCGTCATCCACAAGATCCACCAGAATTTCTTTGGATTCAGCATCTCTAACCAGAGAGCCCAACGGCACTTTGATGGTGGTGTCATGCCCTCCTTTACCATGCCTGTCACTGCCCTGCCCGTTACCGCCCCTTTTGGCTTTGAAATGGGACCGATAGCGAAAATCCATTAGGGACCTGAGCTGTTTATCGGCGATCAGATAAACATCCCCGCCTTTGCCTCCGTCTCCGCCATTGGGACCACCTTTAGGGACAAACTTCTCTCGCCGGAAGCTAATACAACCGTTGCCACCGTCACCAGCTTGTACAAAAAATTTGGCTTCGTCAACAAATCCCATGTTCTTCGGCTCGGTTCGGAGTTAAAAAAAAACTCGGCACCAATATCTCTATTGATGCCGAGTCTCATGAGAATCGGTATGCAAGGTGGTGCTGCCTTGAAATATCTCTATAACAGAGTTCCTGTACGATTATTCGGGATAGACAGAAACCCTCTTTTTATTCTTGCCAAATTTTTCATACTGCACAGTACCGTCAATTTTAGCAAAAAGGGTATAATCCCGCCCACAGCCGACGTTCGCACCAGGATGAATTCTGGTACCCAGCTGTCGAACCAAAATATTCCCGGCTCTGACCACCTGCCCGCCGAATCGTTTTACACCTCTACGCTGACCGGCACTGTCGCGCCCGTTCCGTGAACTACCGCCTGCTTTTTTATGAGCCATGCTTTTATCTCCGTCCAAGATACCAGGTAAGAAACCAGTTCCCTATGCTGTTATGTTTTCTATGGTCAGCGCTGTATAGAACTGACGATGCCCTTTTTTAACCTGATATCCTTTTCGTCTTTTTTTCTTAAACACAACCACCTTTTTGTTCCTGCCCTGCTCAGTAATCCTGGCAACCACTTTTGCACCATCAACGACAGGTTGTCCCACCCTGACGGTTTCACCGTCAACGACAAGCAGAACCTCATCTAGTTCCACAGTATCGCCAACCGCGCCTTGGAGTTTTTCAACCCGAAGTGTTTCACCGGCTTCAACCTGGTACTGTTTGCCACCGGTGCGGATTATTGCATACATGCGATTCCTCCTCTATCCATTAAAACAAAAAAATATATTTGCGTGAATATCAAATATAACATATTGCTCCAATACATGTCAAGTCAAACGTGTTCACACCTCTTTTAACACCCCTGGTATTCAGATCTCTTATCCTCCATCCCATCGGTAACATCGGTGACGTGTGAAGAGGCTGCTCGAAAGAGGTATGGGGTGATGGACCCTATTCCTTGGACGACCTGGTTTCCACCTGTTTCTTTGAGGGATTGTTTTTGTGGGAGGCGCTTTCGACCATTTGCCGCTTCCAGCTGGAAGCCATCATCGGATACGCACCGAATCGACTGCCATCTTGGACATTGTTGCATTGTTGTGCGTTGCCCCATGAGCCACTCTGCTTATGGTGAGGGCAGTGGTTTGACCATGAAAGAGGCCCCTATGATTACACTGCCA
Source organism: Desulfobulbus propionicus (assembly GCA_002748755.1). GTDB lineage: Bacteria > Desulfobacterota > Desulfobulbia > Desulfobulbales > Desulfobulbaceae > Desulfogranum > Desulfogranum propionicus_B. The sequence goes on from PDTD01000016.1 coordinate 11,054, forward strand.
GAATACACTGCCAAAAATCTAGACGTCGGCCCAGTCTGCGCTGATGTGAACTCCGGGCTAAAATTAATAGGTATGCCCCTTGTCGGAAACGACTGAAGCACTTATCGTATAGGAATACTCAAAATCATTCTCATACTCACCATGTACACATTTAAGGAGATTTATTATGAAAAAATGGGAATGTCCGTGCGGCTACATCTATGACCCGGCAGAAGGAGATGCTGATAGTGGAATTGATGTAGACACCCCTTTTGAAGATCTGCCCGATGATTGGGTCTGCCCCAAATGTGGTGCAGAAAAAGAATATTTCTACGTCGTTGATTAGCCTCGCCTGAATCCGTACATGCCCCAAACTGACGGTTATACGACTACTATATAAGGGCCACGGATTCCAATGAGACCGAATCCGTGGACGTTCAAAAGCAATGCGGCCCTAAACAGAGCAACACCTCTCTTGAGGCTTTGCCTGCAGTGTTTTTCAACGTCCACGGACTCAAGACGAGCTGGAGCCAAACGCAATCCCATCTTGTAACTACCTTATACTGAACAAAAACTGAACAAAAACGCTCTATTTTCTGTTCATAGATGATCTCGACAGACCGAAGAGAATGATCATCCTCGATTTCTCTTGAGCATGCTTTTTTATTCGCTTAACAAACATACAGCAAAAATAGAAATACAGCCATACTGCGCTACGAAAAACCAGCGAATTTGGCACACCATGAGCTGATGAATAAACCGGGCTAGGTAGCCAACACTTAAAGAATCCATGCACCCAAGAACGGAACAATTCTTCTGCATCCTTTGCCTTGGCAGCCTGATTCTGACCTTCGGTTGCATAGGGCCCACAGAGAAAACCTACCAGTACACTTTAACGCCCATCACTGATTCCCCATCGGCTACCCAAAAAACGAAAGAAATCTTGCCGGGCAAGATTCTTATCATGCCCGTACAGCTCGCTGCCCTGTTGCAACACCCCGGAATACTGAGCCGTCCAGACGAGACAACTGTACACATTACCCACACCCATACCTGGGCAGTTCCCTTGGACCGACAACTCACAACGGTGCTCACCCAAAACCTGCGTCACCTACTTAAATCACCCAATATTTTTGTATACCCGGGTCCCAAATACGCGCAATTCAAGTACCGTGTTGAGGTGCATATGGAGGATTTTTCCATGACCGGAAAATCCTTTAACACCCAGGCGACCTGGACTATCAATGATTCTAAAACGCAGCGTGTTCTGAAATATTCATCCTTTACTGATACCAGGGAGCCTACTCTTGCCGATTATCAGCATCAGGTCAAGGCTGGCTCCAAAGCAGTAGAAGAAATGAGCAAACAAATTGCCAAGGCATTTATCGATCTTCGCCCTCCCCTACTAAAGTCGGATTAGATAAAGCTTGAGCCCAATAATAATCCCGGTTTTTTTCAGATGACTCTGCTGCTTTTCCCCCTTGCAGGTCCAGGCTGACGAGTCGGCTATAGAGCGAATCCGTCGACATAAGTTCAGCGTGCGATCCCTGTTCAATAATTTTCCCCTTGTCCATAACCACGATTCTGTCCACCCGACGAACAGTGGATAACCTGTGGGCAATAACCAGCGATGTCCGATCATTAAAACTTGCGGCAATCGCTTCTTCGAGCAGGTTTTCGGATTCCGTATCAATAGAGGATGTGGCTTCATCAAGGATAAGGACGAGAGGATCCCGGTAGAGCGCACGCACAAAAGAAAGCAGCTGCTTTTCCCCCACAGACAACTCCATCCCCCCTTCCCCTATCTTTGTCTGCAAGCCTGCGGGCAGCTTACTGATAAATGTGGTCAGGCCAGTTTGTCTGAGGATACGGGTAAGTTTTTCGTGGTCAAGGGGTTGATCAAGGACAATATTGTCCAGGACCGTACCCGGTAAAAGAAAGATATCCTGCATGATCAGGCCAACAGTTTGGCGCAAAACCGGCAAAGGCACCGTACGGACATCCACGCCATTGATACTGACCGTTCCCTCGGTGGGATCGAAAAACCGGGCCAGCAGGTTCACCAATGTTGTTTTGCCTGCACCTGTACTCCCAACCAAAGCAACGCTCTCACCTTTTTGAATACACAGATCAATACCCTTGATCACCGGCTCATCTTTGGTATAGCCAAAGGTGACCCCTGTGTAACAGACGTCCCCTTCGAGTACTACCGGCTTTTCCAGCTTAGGTGAGGTGATTCTGCTCTTTTCATCGAGTAGGTCAAAAATTCGTTCCGCTGAGGCCATTGCTGATTGAACAATGGAGTATTTTTGGGAGAGATCTCGCAAGGGTTGAAAAAACAGGCGCATGTAGAAGAGAAAAGCAACTAGTTCCCCCAGGCTGAGTCGATTGCTGATAATTTCCCCTCCCCCATACCAGAGGATCAAAGCGACGGCTGCCGAACTCAACAGGTCGGTCAAAGGCATAAAAAAACCAAAGACCTTGACCTGAGCAATATTTCGGCGCAGATATTCCTCGTTCAGTGTGATACATGCCCTTTCCGCCCACTCTTGACGGCCAAAGGCCTGAACAACGTTCATGGCTTCCAGGGTCTCAGCAAGAAAGGAATTGATCTGGGCAAGTTGACTGCGAATCCGACGAAAAATTTTTCGGGCACGTTTTGCAAACTGCAGGGTTATCCAGAGTGCCAGGGGAACAAAAAGGGACATGAGCAGGGCCAGACGCACATTCATAAAGTACAAGAACGCAAAAATTCCGACCAGTTTTAGCGCATCGTTAAACAGGGTAACCATGACCGATGTGAACATCTCATGCATATTCTGAATGTCGTTGGTCAAACGGGTCACCAGCTGCCCGGCTCTATGCGCATTGAAAAAAGCAAGATCCATCTGGAGAACATGGCCAAAGAGCTGTTGACGCAATTGATGCATGACGGACTGACCGATCCATTCAAGAAGAACAATCTGGACAAGAGTGGCCAAAAAAATACAGCAAATCAAAAAGCCAAAAGAAAACGCAAGATTTTGCAGCCCGAGGATTCTGGCATTGATTTCCAGCTGCGATTGCGCCATATATCCATCAATACCCTGCTGCATAATTCTGGGCAGTAAAAGAGTGGCCAGGGAGATGGTAAAAGAAAGAAAAATAGCACCTGCAAAGGCCGCTTTATGGTGGTGACAATACCCCAGGATGCGTTTCCAGAGATGAACGTCATTCATCTTGCCACTCTGGCCTTTTTCCGTATATCCAAAATCTCCGCGCATCAGTTCGTGCTTCTCACAGTTGCAGGTTGCAAGGTATCAGCAAACAGGTCGCTCTGTTGTTTACTGACCATGGTGTAATACAATGGGTGTGCCATAAGCTGTGCATGCGATCCGCGGGCAGCTATTGTTCCATTTTCCAGAAGCACGATCATTTCAGCGGACTGGAGCACGTTCACCCGGTGCGACACAATCAACACCGTCTTGGCGTGAAAACTCTCGCAGATACCCTGAAGAATCTGTTGTTCGGTTGCCACATCCACGCCATTGAGGCCATCATCAAGGACAAGAACAGGTCTGTCGCTAATAAGCGCCCTGGCCAGAGCGATGCGCTGCCTCTGCCCGCCGGAAAGTTTCACCCCCCGTTCGCCTATGATTGAGGCGTACCCCTCAGGAAGGCGGAGAATATCCTCATGGACAGCCGCCACCTGAGCTGCTCTGTATATATCCTCTTTTGTATGGTCCACCTTACCGAATCCGATGTTTTCAGCAATGGAGTGTGAAAACAAGACAGGCTCCTGTGCCACCCACCCTATGTGCGAGCGAATATACGCAGCACTCAAGGTGTTCACATCGACGCCATTGAACAGCAGCATACCGTCTTCGACAGAATACACGCGCATAAGCACTTTGCAGAGCGTGGTTTTTCCAGAGCCAGTTCGCCCTGTGACCCCCAGGACACCAGGACGAAGAGTCAAATCAATCCCATCCAATACCGGTCGTTTTGAAGATGGGTAGGTGAACCTGAGATTCCGACAGTGTATAGTCACCTGATCAGTCTCAACCGGGTATGCTCCCGCCAGAGGGGCAATCTCCGGTTTCTCCCTGAGCAGTCGGTACACACGCCCCAGGGAGGTCAAACCACGTTGGGCAACATTGGATACCCAGCCCAAAGCCATGATCGGCCAAATCAGTAAATAGAGATAGGTGGAAAAGGCGACAAATTCGCCCAGCGAGATTTGATTATGGACAACCAGAGAACCCCCTTTATAGAGGACGAGCAGCATGCCGATATTGCCGACAAGTGAGGCAGTGGGAAATAAAGTGCCCTGAATGAGCGCAACCACAAGGTTACTTTTCACATACTGCCTGCCAAGAAGATCAAAACGGTCTGCCTGAAGTTGCTCCAGGGTATATGCCTGAATGAGGCGTACAGAAACAATGGTACTGCGGGCAAATTCAGTGAGGAGGGCAAATTGCGCCTGCACTTTAGTAAAACGTTTATGCAGATGACCGGAAAGATACCAGGTACTCAAAGCAAGAAAGGGCATGGGCAGCAGGGCATACAGGGTCAGTTTCCAACTGATAACCGCCATAAAGCCGATGGCAGCTAGGGACATCACAAAGGCATCAGTTGCTGCAACCAGCCCCATGCCGAAAGCCATCTGAATAGCACTGAGATCATTCCCGGCATGAGCAATGAGGTCTCCTGTGCTCCAGCGCCCATAAAACTGCTGATCCATTTTCAAGAGATGCCTGAAAAGCCGATCCCGAATTTTCTTTTCAAGTATCCGGGAAAAGCCGAGAATGAGATAACGCCACAAAAAACGGAACCCAGCCACACCAAGCGCGGCAACGATAATTGCGCTGCTTAAGGTCAAGAGGCTCTTTCCCGTGGCGCTGCCTTGTGCCAGCGCATCCACGCCCTGCTGCATAAAACGGGGGATGATAAGCTGCAGATAATCAACGATCAAAATAGCTGCAAACCCGACGGACAACCTCTTTTTATGCGCCAAAAACAGAGGGCCAACAATGCCAAGCGATTGCCACACAAGCCTATCTTTTTTTTTCAGATCCCGCCGTCCTGCAGCTTTCGTCTCAGATCGAATCATAACCGTGTCCGTACAAGCTCTTTATATGCGGCTGTCAAGGCTATGAAGGCATCATGGTCACCGCCCTTGTCTGGATGCGTGATATGCGCCTTTTTACGATAAAAAGCAGTCAAGGCCTTTTTGTCCATTTTGGCTAATTCTTCCCGGGTGAGACCCAAGGTATGCAAGGCCTTGTCCAGCGACATGGATCGGTTTGTCGGGGCAGGACGAAAACCACCGTGGAAGCGATGGGTCCGAGGACCTCTTTGAAACAGAAAGCGCACTTCACCGAGTACATCGAAATAGAGAATGAGGTACTTGCGCAGGTACTCCGGTGTGTTTTCCGTTCTCTCAAATCCCTGCCAAAAGGCGTCTTCCTGATCCAACAGACAATAACGACTGAGAAAGGCTGCGTCCAGTTGTTCCTGCTCCAGAGTATGCACCATATCTCGGTGCCACTGTTTGCTGAAACACTTCTGCAGGTCAAAAATGGCAAAAAGATAGTTGTGCAACTCTCTTGATTGCAACGCCTTTTCTTTCTCTGAGACAAGCTGCTCAATCTCATCTCTGGATTTGCCGAGGAGGACTCGATACAGCGCTGGAGATCTATCCACCAAATTCGGCGCACTATGCCCAAAGCGAAGAAAGTGCAGTCTTCTTCGGTCAAAAACATGCGTTTGGGCAATGATTTTCAATTTGCCGTCCCTGGACAGGGGTTTCCAATTTCTATATTTATGACGATTGCGAAAAGGTTCGGTTTTGTATTTTATATACGGGTTCACAAAGGGATAAAACAACTCCTCCACATCTGTCTCGTCAACGTCCACCCCTTTACGCTTTAGTCTCTGCAACAGCAATGCATCTATTTCAAACGTAATATCACTGGTGTAACGTATATAGCGTGCGGGATCCGTCCCCAGACTGACCAGATCCCTTGACAGATAGTGGTCGCCTTGGGCAAACGATTCGCGCAGGATGTATTGCATGCCTTCCGGGGAAGCCTGTCTTGCCAAATACATATATAAATAATTACAATTCAATAAGTTAAGAACAATAAAAAGAAACTATCACAACAAGTACGGGTACAAAAAGCACATCACTATCTGCTCAACTCTGCCCGGTGGAAAAGGTTTATACCCAACTACGCATGGACACTGTGGACCAAAGGTCAACTCAGGCAGCACCACCTGCGGCCGTGTTGTCCCAGCAAAGAGAGGGTACTATAATGCACTGTCAAAATCTTTGCATCTGTCACCGCCTGAACTGATAAAAAACCAGCACGGGTTTATCCTTGAGATCGGAACTCACAACCTAGGAGTTGTCTGTATCGACTGGGCTTCCCGGTTCTGCTGTCGGCAAATACAGATGAACGCAGGTTCCCTGATTCTCTTCAGATTCTACCCAGATCATCCCGCCATGTTTCAACATAACAGCATGGGCTATGGAAAGGCCAAGCCCCATTCCTTTTTGTGCGCCTTTCTGTTTAGTGGAATAATACGGATCGAAAATCTTATTTATAATTGATTTCGGAATACCTTTTCCGGTATCGTTAAAGCGTATATGTACATGTCTGCCTTCTGGTATAGGCTGGTTGGTACGTTCAACCTCATCCTCGGAGGTCACCACCTCCAGGGCGACGCTGATACGGCCCTCGCCTGACATGGCCTCAATTGCGTTCAGGGCCAGGTTGTCAAACACCTGCTGCAATAGAAAAGGATCAAGGTATACATGAGGAAAGGTACTGTCGCTCTTGATATGAAACTTGACCTGAGTATACCTTGTTTGGCGTTCCAGACTCTTGCTGATAAGCTCACGCAAATCAACCAAGGATTTCTGGGGCAGGTAGTTTTGGGAAAAAGTTGTAAACTTTCGAATCAACTGTGTTGTTAACCCCAACGCCTTCGTTACCTCTTGAAGCAGAGATTGCACCTCCTCGTCATGGCTGACATAGCGGGCCATCTCCACATTACCCGTGATAATAGTCAGGAGATTATTGAAATCATGTGCAATGCCGCCAGCCATGACTGACATGGCATCAATTTTCCGAATACGCTGCATTTCCTTTTCAAGCCGCTTCTGCCTGGCTTCCAGAGCTTTCCTGACAGAAATATCCCGCACCAAAGCGATACAAAAAAGATTCTCCTCTTCAAAAAGGGAAAGCAGGTTCACAGTTACCGCCTTATCATGGATATGGGCAGGATTGTCATAGGTAGAACTAAAGGCCATTTTTCCCGAAAAAGAATCATTACTATCCAGCCATTGTTCTATGGCCTGCTTTTCTTTATCTTGAAAAAAATCCTGAAACTTCTTCCCCAATAATTCAGCTTCCTCCATTTCGCAAAGCGCGACACCCGCACTGTTGACCATGACAATACGACCTTCCTGGGTGAGTTCAAAAACACCTTCGTTCATGTTGGCGAGGACAACCTCATTATGTCGTTTGCTCAACAGAAGCTCCTTGATCACTTCCCGGGAATACAGTTTGTCTATTCCAGCAACCCCGCTTTCTCTCCTCTCACCAGAATGAAATTTCTCAAGGGCGGCGAGAATGTGGCTGCGCATGGTCCTGGTCGGCCCTTTGGCAATGATGACATCAGCACCGATCTGCTGGGTACGCTCATCGTCCTCCATGGCTACGCCGGAAAGAATGACAAGAAAAATATCAGCAAAATGCGGTGTGTTACGAATGATATAGGAGAGCTTTTCGCCATTAATTTTCGGCATAATCAAATCGGTGAAAACGATATCCGGTTGCTTTGAATTCAGCAGGTCAAGGGCTTCCAGACCGTTGTGAGCCGTAATGGTCTCCCATCCCTGCTGATGCAGTATGGCGGTAATGATTCGTCTGAACACCGGATTGTTATCCACTACCAAGGCACAAAAAGATTTATTCATTTTTCAGTAGCTCCTTAACAGCTTCGGCAAGTTCTTTGACATCAAATGGTTTGCTGAAAACCCTATCTGCTCCCAGCTCCTTGGCAGCAGGCAGATATGCTTCAGGCCCGATACGGCCTCCACCGGATATGGCGATTATTTTCAAGCCAGGGTACTCTTTTTTTAAGGCAGTAATGGTTTCCAGCCCCTCCTGTTCTGGCATTATTATATCCGTTATTACCAGATCCGCCTTATACTGGTGCTGTTTAACCATGCCATCAAGACCATCCACTGCCTCGAGCACCTCGTATCCAGTCCATTCTATAATCTGACGAAGAAGCAACCGCATTTGCTCATCATCATCTATAACTAAAATCCTCATAATTACTCCGCCTCACGATAGGACAGCATCTTCCATATAGCCACAGTCAGTTGATGTATGCCAATGGGTTTGGAAAGAAATCAATTGATTACAGCCTGCTCGGATTCCTCCGGTGTTATGACATCGCTCTACCTAAAGCAGAGGGTTATCGGCAGGTGCTAAAAACGTCCTCCCACCTTTTAAACAAGTTGAAACCTTGTCTGATGTGGCATGGTCTGCTCAGTGATCCACAGATCGACAGCGGCACCGCAACGTTGAAAAGAGCGTAATCTGGATTTCTCATCAGCTCAGGTGATGCCAGGTTTGGGAGTTGTTGATACCTCATTCGACCTGGGTATAGATGTTGCCATACTACTGTCGAATGGGGGGCGCCTGAGTTCTCCTCTGGTGAACAGTTTGGTGAAAGCTGCGCCGACTCTCGAATCCCATATAGCCCATATAGATCTGTTTTTGTCTCTTTTTCCTCAAATGAGGCAAAATTTCATAAGAAATCCGGGCTAGAACTTGAGCAATGTTCTGACTAAGGAGAACATTTTATGTATTTTGAAAGAGTGCAATCCTTTTTTTTCATAGCTGCACTCGCTGTAAACAATACTCCACAGGCTCCAGAACATACAGGGGAAAAGCACTGTTTGTCCTTTCTAAACGCCCCATAATCACAACACCTCTTTCGGCGCAGATGAACAGGGTAGGTGCTGTCTGAAAACCCTTTCCCTGAAAAAGGTTATGATGTCCTGCCGCCGTCCTTTGAGTCGAATCTGTTCGGGTATGAGGTTGGATACATCGTATTTCATGATTGACATTTTATAATCCATGGTAGGCGCAAGACGATTGTCCAGGTACCATGCATAAAATAAACCGAAAAACAAGCCCGGGGGAGTGAAGCCATCACGCCCATGGATCACTCTGAAATAGACCCTGTCCTCCTCAGGCATGGTCAACATTTTAGAAAGGCCCAAATAACAATCTATATCCCTTGCCGACAAAAAGGCATGCAGTTGCTGGGGGGCACGTGTTTTCAGTTGATACATTCTGCCAATCTCGATCCCATTTCGTCGTATTGGCAGCATGACTTTTTCCAGTGCATAGTCACCGAGTAACGACTGCCCAAGAGCGATAAGAAACACTCTTTCAAAATGATTGAGGTTTTCTGTCTGGTCCTGTCTAATGGTAATCTTTCGTTCAGCAGGATCATAAAAGGAGTAGACATTATCCCATTCCTGGCACCGTTGCCAGCAATCGGGGGAGATAAGGAGGATGCCTTGTACGTTTTGCAGGTGCTCCAAGAGAATGTCAGGATGCTGCCAGAGAAAATCAGCCAACCGCTCCACCAGCCACTGCTGTTGGACCTCGGGCATCATACGGGGTGAGCTTGCAGAAGCATTCCAACATTCGATGCTGAGATTTTTCAGTTTTGAACGAATCTGTTCAAATCGCCAACATGGCGGCCTCTTTTCCAGCTTTTTGCAAAGAAATGTGGTTGGAGAGGGTTCAATCTGGAAAAGAGGTTCGCATTTCTCCAGGAGTTCAGCTTTGTTTAAGACCCACAAGGTTTTTATGGCCAGGGCCAAAGCATCTGGATCATGCTGGATCCGACCCCTTCTGAGCAGGAGATCTTCTGAATACAGGCGGGCTTCCACCGTTCGCAAACCAATCTGTTGAATCTCACTGCGATCCAAATAAATGGGTTGTTTTTCTTCCAGGGCATATTTCTGCAAAATAGAACCGGGGATCTCTTTCATTTTTACGCCGAGAACATGCGAAAACAGCCCCTGAATACCCTTGGGAATATTACGCTGGTAGGCTCGAATCAGGTCAGAGACGTGGAACTTGCGGTCTGGTATCTCCTGGGAGAGGTCTGTCTCTCCTTTCTGCACCCATATATTGGCCACCAGGAGTTTCAAAGCGGTTAGGTTGGAACGAATGGCATCTGCCATGCCGGGAATCTGCAAAATTGGTATAATGGAGGTATAGAGACTGCCCGGGGCAAAGACAATGATATCTGCCTTGCTCATCAACGCAACAAGTTCAGGGACAAGATGCGGTTTTCGACTGAAATCAACAAAAACCCTGTCTACGGCATATCCTCGTTGGGCTTTGCTGGATTTGTCCTCACTGGTCACCAAGACACCGTTGTTGTACAGTATCTGTATCTGAGACGAGGTCGTGGTACAGGGCAGGACGCTCTCTCCTTCAACTCCCAATGCCAGAGAAAACTTCCTCAGCCCTTTGGCCGTGGCCTCCTGCACCATCAGCGGCGAGGCTAGCAAATCATTATTGGTCTTATTTGGTGAAAACTCCTGATAAATTGCCGATGCGACAAGAAGATTACCCAGGCACTGCGGCCTGTAAAGTGTCGGCGCAAGGCGATCATCGATAAACAGAGACTCTGTGAGCTTTTCAATATACGCCCTAAGTTCGGGCGGCAGGTCAACCAATATGGCCCCCGTGTCCACGAGGAGTTGAGCTGAAGAAAACGGACGTGTAATGAATCGATAATTCATCAGGGCAAAGAGGGCATCAACAGCTCTGGTCACCTTTGATGCACCAAGCCCGTACCGCTGCATCAGTCTATTTCTCCGAACTGATGACAGCAAGACATGACGAAGATCCCCTAGAGCGATGAGGGGAAGATCTTTGAGCAGTTCACCTGTTGAGCCACCGTCGTCCGTCACACAGACCACAGCATGCAGGTTGGGAAAGACCTCTTTCATGCCGGAAAAAGGGTGCTGCCGCCAGTGTTTTTGTCTGGAGTCCCCTCCTATGAGGTTAGACAAGCCTGTCCCCCCCCCAAGGACCACCACCTGGAGTTCCTTGACATCAACGGCGTGGATCTGTTCGATGAGGGCTGCGTATTGGCGATAAAGCGGTTCGCTGCCTTGCCCGTGCCCACTTTCCAGCAGCAAAGAGGTTATTTTTTCGGCACAGTTTTTCCCTGGTAGGAAATCAAGGGCCGAAAACGACACGGAGGTGAACTCCCGCATATGTGCATTAACAGGATTTTCCATTCTTCCTTGGCTGAGGGAGACCTTGGTCTACCGCCATGCGCCGGTACCCTTGCAGGTCGCTCCTTACCTGATGCCCCCGCTTTCCTGGAGTTTATGCTCAACCCTCTCTATATCCAGCGGTGTGTCTACTTCTATGGAATCATGCTCTGTGAGAACAACCCGGATGGTATAACCGAATTCCAGCGCTCGCAGCTGCTCCAGTTTTTCAAACCGTTCCCACTCGCCCTCAGGCAACCCCACAAAGGTTACGAGAAACCCCTTACGATAGGCATAAAAACCAAGATGCTTATAATATGTAGGCTGTTGACTATCATCGGGATTACGCTGGAAGGGGACAGGTGCTCGCGAGAAATACAGAGCATTCATATAACAGTCAAATACTGTTTTGACGTGGTTAGGGTCAGTTATCTCCTCTGGTCGAATGATCTTATAAATTAGTGTCGACATGGGTAGAGCGGGATCCTCGACAAGGGGGCGGGCTACCTGGTCTACAATTTCACCTGGAAATAACGGTTGATCTCCCTGGATATTGACGATAACATCATGTTCTTCAATATTGAGCAGTTCTGCGGCTTCCGCAAGACGATCAGTTCCGGTGGTATGCTTTTTTCCGGTCAAAACGACCTCGCCCCCGAAGGATTCAACAACAGAGGAGATACGGCGGTCGTCCGTGGCCACAACAACACGGTCGAGCATCTGCACCTGCTGGGCCCGTTCAACAACATGTTGAATCATGGGTTTCCCTGCAATCAATGCCAGAGGTTTGCCTTGAAAACGATTGGAATCATACCTGGCAGGAATAATTGCAACGACTTTTGTTTTTTTTTCACTCATGCGACCGCCTTAAAAGGACTACATAAAAGTAACATATTCCTATTTATACTACCTTGCCACCAAGCAAAAGGCAATGTACATTCATACCACTCTTGAAAGGGTCAGCAAATCGTGGCCAAACCGGTTTTTCTTATCACGCCGACCGTCGACATGGCGAAACAGCAGAAACAAGCTCAGGCACTTGATCTTGAACTCGTAGACCAATGGACAGCCAACACTCCGTTTCTGCACCTTGTTGACGGTGCTCTAACCCTATCAGTATGCACACCCGGCTCAGCATCGCCCCTTTCCGTTTTCGTCGATTTCATCACCTTCCGGCACACTTTAAAACCGGCAGGAAACAAACAAAGATTACTCCTTAGAGCCGTGAAAACCCGGCAATCAGACCATGTCTCCATCCTTGATGCCACGGGAGGTCTGGGCAGAGACAGTTTTCTCCTGGCGCAGGCAGGGCACGATGTGATCGTATTGGAGCAAAATCGAATTGTGTTTGCCTTACTGGCAGATGGGCTGGAAAGAGGAATGCGACAGGAACAAACCAGGGAGACATGCCGTCGTATGGCTTGCCATTGTTGTGAAGCGGCTGCCTACATACTACAGAGGCAGCCGCGAGTAGAAGTTATCTATCTTGATCCCATGTTTCCAAAAAGAGGAAAATCAGGAAAAGCGAAACAGCAGCTGCAGGTGTTGCAATATCTGCTGCCTCATCGCGATAATGACTGCCGGCTCCTCTCTTCTGCCTGGGCGGTTCGTCCCCAAAAAATAGTCGTTAAGCGTCCCCTCAAAGGCCCGCATTTGTGCCATCTGGCCCCCGAGTACACCCTCCGTGGCAAGACCATTCGTTATGATGTCTACACCCCGGTATCACGAAAAAATCCTTTTTCAACGGATCAAATTCCCATACGCTGACCTCTGGTTAGAGAGGAAACCCTACTGATGTACGATCACTCACCCGCCGGAATTGCTCACCAGCTCGGGCTGTACCAGATGCAAAGGTTGTGGTAGTGCTTGATGGTTTGCTCTCTTTGTTGTCAAAACACCTCCAAAGAGAACGGCGCCTGTGCTGATCTTTGATACACATCTTGGGGCAATACACTGCAAAGTATTTCTTGTATAAATACAAAAAGTTACACCCGAGCGGCTTTCTCCACGGCAGCGATAATTTTTTTTCTGTCTACTTCTGCCAGTTTGACGGGAACCTGATAACAGAGTGTCCGTTGCAGCAATGCCGCAGAAGTAGGCAGCGCATCCGGATCGTACACATAGCGGCGTTTGCCATGGGCATAAAACGGCCAACCATTATAAGCCAGAGTTTTTTCCCCAAGTAAATGCTCCCATCCAGGATAAAAATGCCAAGTATTTTCACTCCAGTTGATCGCCGCAGCATCATGCTTGCGAAGCACCCTGTTGACTGCCTGCGCCTTCTCTTTGTCCGGCAGCATGAACGCTATAAAAGTCGCTGAATCCCCTTCGGGATCCTCAATTTCCCGAAAAGTAACCCCCGGAATGGCACTCACTATCTCTTTCAGGGTAGCCTTGTTATTGCTCTGGGCTGCGATGATACCGTCCAGTTTGGCAAGCTGGGCCAAGCCTATTGCTCCCTGCAGTTCCATCATACGATAATTAAAGCCAATAAAGGAGCGTCCTTCACCACCTCGCCCACCAGGATTAACAGCATGGTCGTGTCCATGATCATGGTATTCGGACATGGTACGCCACAGGGACTCATCATTGGTAATACACATACCGCCCTCACCGGTTGTGATGGTCTTGACAGAGTCAAAGGAGAACGTTCCCACATCGCCAAAGGTACCAACATGCCGACCATGGATTCTGCATCCGGCAGCTTGGGCAGAGTCTTCTATCACGGGAAGATTGTGCGCGTCGGCAATGGCCTTTATCTGTTCGATTCTCGCCGGGGCACCAAGCATATGGACAACAATTATGGCCTTGGTCTTTTCAGTAATTTTTTTCTCTAGATCCAGTGGATCCATGTTCAGTGTGGTATCAATCTCAGTAAAAACAGGTACTCCCCCAACATCAAGAATTGCCTCCCAAGTTGCCACAAAGGTAAATGATTGCGTTATCACCTCGTCACCGGCTCCGATCCCAAGGGCAGCAAGAGCGATCTTTACGGCGGCAGTCCCCGAACTGACGGCCTGGGCCTGGGCTGCACCGGTATACGCAGCAAAGGCCTGCTCAAATTCTCGAACTTTGTAGACACCATTTCTCTGGGCATCAAATTCGTATCGAAACAGCACCCCAGTATCAAAAACATCCAACACCTGCTGTTTTTCCTCTTCACCAAAGACTTCAAAACCAGGCATGACATCTCCTTTTAGTAAAAATGTGCTGTGGGATTCCTACCCAGACTTCGTATGAACATTTTGAAAGAATTGTCAGGAAATAGTTTTTTATAACAAGCTTATTTTGTTATTTTTTTTATTTCCATAACATGTTCATGAGCAATGCGGGCTGATTATATCAACTCGTACCTGCTCACATCCTTCCAGGTTTGCACTGGCGCACGTTCTCGCTCCAGCAGAACCTGCGCGGGTGCGCGGGAATTGTAAGCGTTCTCACAGTGAGCGTTTGAAAATGGCCTGTGGTGAGAAGTTACCTCGACGCAAGATAGCCATTATCAATCAGGCGAACCCGTTCAGCAATATGGACGGCCAGGGCAAGCACTGTCTGGGCATCGGCTTCTCTTACTGCCTGCAGGCTGTCACAATGCACGAATTCGACGTAATCTATTCGGGTCTCTTGATGCTTGCGAATATGCGCTTCCACCTGTTGTTTCAAGATGTTGGTTCGTTTTTCTCCTCCGTTGTACAGTTTTCTTGCCAACGCAAGGCCAGTGGAGAGACTCAGGGCTGCATTTCTGTGTTCGGGAAGAAGATTGGCGTTCCGGGAACTCATGGCCAGCCCGTCCTGTTCGCGAACAATGGGATGACCGACAACCTGAACCGGCATATTCAGGTCGCGAACCATGCGCCGAATGACAGCCAACTGCTGAAAGTCCTTCTCCCCGAACAAGGCGAACTGGGGCTGGATGATGGTAAACAGCTTGGCCACCACGGTCGTCACTCCTGAAAAATGCCCCGGCCTATGCGCCCCACACAGATTCGTCGTCAGGGCCTGTACCGACACCTCAGTCGTGAAACCTTCTGGATACATCTTTTCAGAAGTTGGGGTAAATAGCACCTCTACGCCTTCTGCTTTTGCTTTGGCAATATCGCCGACCAGATTTCTGGGATAACGATCCAGGTCTTCGTTGGGGCCAAATTGAGCAGGATTCACAAAAAGACTGGTGACAACCAGATCGCTGAGTTGCTTGGCCCTGCGCATAAGACATAAGTGCCCCTCGTGGAAAAATCCCATGGTAGGGACCAGGCCGATGGTTTTACCCTGACCTGCCATTGCAACGGACCAGGCATGCATTTCCTGGGGATTGTCTATTATCTTCATGACCGTCTTAGTCTTCTCAACTTAGACACGACTACGCTTCTGGCGGGATCCTGTTGACCAAACTGTCCACCATGGCCTGCGCTCCATTCAAGATATTTGGAGTACATGACCAAAGCCTGCTCCCTGTTCTGCATGGTTTCATGTATTCTACCCATGGCAAGGTAGGACTCTGCTTCAAATCCGGCTGTCTCTGCAAGTAGGGTGTACATACCCAACGCTTTTTCATTCTCACCGGTTACCTCATACACACTGGCTATTTTTGAGCTGATCAATGGCTTGAGAATTGATGTGGTATCAAGATCTCTATCCATCTGCATAAGGAGCTGCAGCTCCTTGTCATATTGTTTTTTCTGGTGGTACCGCCGAACGAGCGCTACCTTTGCCCAAGTTGCTGCGTCCATGGAGCTGTACTTCTCCATAACCTCCTGCAGCTTTTCTTCCCCGTTTTGCGGTGCCTGTATAGCGGCATCTAGTTCCGAGGCAGCCTTGTTGAGGCGGTATGCACGATAGGAACCGTATAACGATACACTTGTCACCGTAACCAGAATAATGATGGATACAGTCCAGATCTGTTTTGTATGTTCGCGAATAAAGCGTTTTGTCTTGGGCGGCAGGCCAAGCTGTTCCAGCAGTCCATCGGGTTTATCCACGTTATGGAGCAGTTCCGCATTTTTGTAGGAGGAGGTTGGTTCAGACATAAATTTCTCTTTGGTTTCATTATCTCTTTTCTTTTTACTGTCACAACAATGACTTTCTCACGCTGATCCCCATATGCCCAAATACCTTTGCCCGGGACAGAGGGGGGCATGATGCATGCGGCAGTACACATATATGCTCTTGCATCACAGGATGTGTCACTGCCAATTATCACCCCTCTTCGTATGCAGGCGGTAACATATATGCCTGAGAAGAATATGATACCAACAAAGACTGAACCTGACAAAACCTGAGCTGATAAGGAATCTGATCTACGCAGGCTGGGGCGATGAGAACGCCAATGGGCCTATACGAAGCCGGTTTTGCGCTGAATTATACAGCAGGAAGAAAAAAATGCATCATGCAATCCCGCAATAACCAGATAAAGTTGCCCCAGGAGCAATCACAGCGTATACTCACAGATTATGGACACCACACCACATATCTATTCTGTTTCTGAGCTGAACGGCCTTATCCGAAACATGCTGGAAGGAGCATTTCCGTTTATCTGTGTCCAGGGTGAGATATCAAACCTGCACACGCCTTATTCCGGTCATTCCTATTTCACCCTCAAAGACAACAAAGCCCAGCTTACAAGTGTCTTGTTCAAGCTGCAGAAACGATACCTGGAGACCGCACTGGCTGACGGCCAGCACGTTATCTGCCGCGGCAGGCTCACCGTCTATGAACCAAGAGGTGATTATCAACTCATAGTAGACACGGTTTCGTTCCTCGGTGCAGGGAGTCTCCAGCAGGCTTTTGAGCAATTGAAACAAAAGTTATCTCGGGAAGGCCTGTTCGATCCTTTGCGTAAAAAAGCCATACCCACGTCACCTGAACACATTACCTTGATCACCTCTCCCAGAGGCGCCGCTGTTCATGATTTTATTCAGATAGCAACCAGACGCGCACCCTCCTTGCATCTTCTGGTCTATCCAGTCAGTGTCCAAGGCTCCCAGGCACCGGCCGAAATCATTCAGGCCATCCAAATGGTTAACAAAGAGGTGGCTACCGATGTGATCGTCCTCTGCAGGGGAGGAGGGTCCATTGAAGATCTGTGGGCATTCAATGATGAACAGCTTGCCAGGGAGATTTGTCGTTCAAGGCTGCCTGTGGTCAGCGCAATCGGACATGAGATAGACTTCACCATAGCCGATTTTGCTGCAGATCTGCGAGCGCCGACCCCCAGTGGAGCCGCAGAACTGATTGTCCCGGACAACAGTACGCGACAACTGCAGTTGCGGGAGTTGCAGAAAAGAATTGAACAGAGCATGCGGGGCCGACTCTCTGACTACAGTCACAGATTACGCTATGGCGAACAGGCATTGTCCAAGATGACCTACCCGCTCGAACATCAGCTCCTCCGCCTGGGTCAACTCAGCCTGCAGATGGAGCGGAGCTTGGAAAACCTTCTCTCTGTGAAAGCAGAACAGATTCGTCAACTGAGCGGAAGAATTGACAAGCGTAACCCCATGGCCTTACTCAAACTTCATCGTCAGCAGGTCGCTCATGGGAATTATCGCCTACAGCGGGCGATGTGTGGTGTTCTGCATCAGAAAAGTCAAACCATGGTCAAGGTCAGCAGTCTGCTGGATGGAGTCAGCCCCCTGGCTACCCTGGCCCGTGGATATGCCATTGTGCGAAAAAAGAAAACACCCCATTCCATCATAACCGACCCCGACCAGGTGGTCAGTGGCGAGGAGTTGGACATCCTAGTCAGTAAGGGCACGCTCCTGGTTAGCGTGACGGGGACATCGGACAGGGAATAAAACAGTATTTGAGGGGATACCAATACCCCATACCACCAAAAGGAAAGGACGGCTCTTTTATCTTTGCGGATTGAGGAGAAAACCATCTATACAGATGACCCTGTGGAGCCAAGGCCATCACGGCGAAAGCTCGCTTCAGTAGTACCTAGCCCGGACTTCTCATCAGCTCAGTCGGAGCCAGGTTCGGTCGTTTTTGGCCAAAATACTGCCGAAGATGATACCGCATGGTCTGAGCTTTGGTGAAAGTAGTCCAAATTTGGGTCTGTTCGCGGACATCAACATGCACCTGTTTTTGTCTATTTCTCCTCAAACAAGACAAAATGTTCATGCATTATCCAGCCTAAAAGACCTGTATACACCATACCTGAGGCGAAAAGACACATTTCGCAACTCGAGAATAGTTCGAGATCTCATCAAACTTAGTTGAGAAGAGCTTCAACCTCACTATTGATGGCTGTTAGAAGCACATTTAATTTTTCCGGATTAGTTTTCGCCGTGCTCTTGAGTTGTTTGCCCCATTCCTTGAGCATTGAGGTATCGACCTTGCGCTGCTCATTATCTTTGCACCACTCCAGACCAATCTTGTAACCGAGTTCCTGAAGCAGTTGCGCTTGCGCTGATTGCTCTGGACCAGGTGTCTTGGCAAGAATACCCTTTGTTATATCCTGCCAGCCATCAAAAAGCATGTTGCCTTCCTGAAACCGTATGAACCATTTTCGTTCTTCATCATTCAAACTCAGCGGTATACTGTATTTGTGCCCCTGATGACTTTCCTGAGAACGTACAGCGAGTTTATCATCCTGATCAGCCTGGACAGGTGTAGTCAGAAAGAACGTCATCAGGACAATCAGCAAAATCAACAGGTCATGAGTTCTCTTATTCATAACTCTTTCCAAAGTATATGTTGTGGTACTAAAACAAATTCTTACTCCTAAAGTAGCACCAGTATTCGGCCCTGTCAATAAAAAGTACAATTTTTTGTACCTTCAAGCGCGCCAACAGCTCACGCTACTGTTCTTTGCCACTCACCGCAGCTTCAGTAAATGTTGCCACTTCGGTGAGCAGTCCCACTGCCGCTTCCAGTCCGTTCATGGCAAAGGCAGCACCGGTTCCTTCCCCAAGGCGCATATTCAAGGAAAACAAGGGGTCGCGTCGTAGCTTTTCAAGCATGAAACGGTGCCCCGGTTCAGCACTTTGGTGGGAACAGATGATATAATCCCGCACAAAAGGTTCAATGGCGTAAGCTATGAGCGCACCGGCAGTGGAAATAAACCCATCGACCACCACAGCTTTCCGGTTGGATGCCGCACCAAGAATCAACCCTGCAATGCCTCCTATTTCAAAACCACCCACCTTGGCAAGGATGTCCATGCCGTCTGCGGGATCAGGCCTGTTCACAGTCAGGGCCCGATCAATCACCTGTATCTTGTTCTGCTTTTGGCTCGCA
Source organism: Desulfobulbus propionicus (assembly GCA_002748755.1). Classification (GTDB taxonomy): domain Bacteria; phylum Desulfobacterota; class Desulfobulbia; order Desulfobulbales; family Desulfobulbaceae; genus Desulfogranum; species Desulfogranum propionicus_B. The sequence continues at coordinate 30,582 of PDTD01000016.1, forward strand.
CTTATTCCCGTTCCGCTTCCAGTCAACTCGGCCGTTGATTTGCCCGTCAACACAGCGGCAATGGCTGTTGCCGGTGTCGTATTGCCAATGCCCATTTCACCCGTCCCAAACACATCCACCTGCTCTGCGAGCATATCCGCAACCTGAATCCCGGCCTCCACAGCCATGACCGCATGTGTTCTCGACATGGCTGGCCCCTGAGCGATATTGGCCGTACCACCTGAAATTTTGCGGGAAAGAAAGCCGGCCTCACCCTGCAAGGAGGCAAAGGTGTCGCAGGCTCCCATGTCGACAACCAGTACCTCAGCGCCAGCCTGTCTTGCCATGGCGTTGATCGCTGCGCCACCCTGGATGATATTATGCACCATCTGGGTAGTGACCTCCGCAGGGAAACAGGAAACGCCCTCTGCGGTAACCCCATGATCCCCGGCCATGACAACAATCCGTTTAGAGGCCACCTTTGGCGTCAGGGTACGATAGATACCCGCCAGTTGAACGGCCAAATCCATAAAATCCCCCATGGCCCAATGGGGCATGGTCAACTGTTCCAGCCTTTTCACGGCCTGATCTCGCCAACTCTGGTCCTGCGGATAAATTTTGCGAAGAGTGCTCTGTATATAATTGTCTGCTTGCGTGCTGTTCATAGGTACCTTTTTCGTTTTTTCTGAATGGGTGATGGTACTATCGTACTTCAGAAAGACTCCTGTCATACAATTTTCCCACGCCGTACTCACGCCGCCGTTGGAATTTTTCCAAGGGTGGCCCTATCAGTTGCATTTCCGGATACAGATCCACCATTTCCCTGGCGATCTCCATCTCTTTGGTGCAACCAGTGGAATAGGTAGCGTCCTTGCCTATCCATTCCGGCGGAACCTTTTTTTCCATCAAACTGAAGGTCTTCTCAATATCAGAAACAGTTTGAAAACGCCAGATATCAATGAGCCCGGATCGTTGGAAAATCTCCCACATGTACATAATGTCATCAGCGTCCATACCTTCTTCAAAGTACTCAGCCGGATTTATTACCACCACATCATGCAACGAGGTTCGAAGATGATTAACAAACACATCCAGTACTTCCTTTGCCGTCTGCAACTGGCCGGGGATTGAACCGACTATGGCCGAATAAAAAAGGATTCGCTTGCCGCTCTCTTTTTCCTGGCGCACCATGTCTATGAGTTCCTCAGCCTTTGTCCCCAGTGTTGATTTGGAAAAACGAATAACGGCAGGATGGTGTTCTTTAAGCACAAAATCCAAGATACCGTCACCCTGGGGAATAATTGATACCAGGTCCCGGGTGAATTGAAACTGATTGGTAATGCTTTCCCTGCATTCAGGACTGCGACTGATGACCAAATCGGCCTCCTTAAAGGATCTGGCAAAAGTGACTGAAGTCAATAAGGGATTCAACGGCTCTTGAGTGCCGTCAGAAATAACCATCAGCCGATCATCTTGTCCCAGTCTACGAAGCAGCTCATTCTTGGAGATTCTTTCATCACCGACAATATCTGCTCCGGCCAGCATCCTATCCAGGGTCGCATCTTCAAGGACATCAATAAAAGCGACCCTATGATAATAAAAATCCTGTTTTACTGCCAGGATTACCTTGACCCCTAGTTGCATCAAGAGTTTTATAATAGCCAGATCAAAGACGATTTCACCAGACCTGCCAGCCAGCCAGAGAATGCATGGTTTCCCCTTTCCCTCGACAACATCTCGTAACCAGGAACACAGCCAGCGCCATTCCTTGCAAAGAAGCGGTTGATTCATAACCTCACGCAGATACTTGCCGTCAGGAGGCTGCCCATCATTCCAGATAGAACGCAGAGAGGAAAGCTGCAGCAGACGACACAGGCGAAGGATCTGTACATGAAAAGCAATGTCAGCCAAATTTGATTTATCATGGATTTCCAACCCTTCCCTGGAGTCAATACATTGCTTGAACAAAGCCGATTCCAGAAAATCGGCAGCCCTTTTGTTGTGCTTCTCCTTTTCTCTGGCCAGGGGGCGGTCTATCTCACTGATGGTGGTGAATATTCCTAAAAGCCTTTTTTCCAGGCGGCCGGGCAAATGGATTTTTTGACTTATTTCATGATTGTACGTAATGGAAAGCAGGCTTAACAAATATTGTCTTTTATAGGTATCAACCACCACCTCGTGTACCAGTTGTTCTAGTCTGCTCCAGATAGGAATATATGCCGAGGTGAGGAGTGTTTCTGCACGTTTTTCAATGATGGCTTCAAAAAGGGCGTCAGAGCAGGGATAATATATCTGATCCGGTTGCAGATACAACACGAAGTTGAGCTGTTCCGGGGAAGCGACTCTGTCAGGAAAGGCTTCATACGCTAAATGATTTTCGGTATAAAAATTCGTTATCCAGGCATCCTTGTCTGGATCGAGTCCGCGTTGATAGTTCATTTACTCACTCTTTGTTATTTTAATGAATGGCTGGCCTATGTACAACCCCGCATTCATAACGGACCAGGTAGAGACTACATTGGTTAATTGCCCACTCTCCTACATCCGGGCGCAGAATGATGCCCAGGCACCTTGCCATGAAGCAGCTCATCAAACCATTGTTCATACGCACAGGCAAGATTGGTCCAGGAATACGGTTCTGTCAGGGCCATGGCTTCTTGCTGCGAAAAAGAAACACCGGAAAGGAGCAGCTTTGCCAATGCCTGCTCTAATTTTTCCTGCGAATATCGGTACTCTTTTCCGAACAGTTCAGGATATGCAAGTCTGTCTGGAACCAAGGGACGACATCCGGCACGAACAGCCTCCAGCATGGAAAATCCAAAAAATTCATGTCTTGCCGTGGACACAGCCACTGTCCCTTGCTCCAGCAGGGCAAGGTACTGGTCACGGGAGGAGACATAACCAAAATGGATAACCCGTGCACCGAGCGTTTGGATGGCCTGTTCAAACACAGGTGGTCGCTTTCTAAAGGACTGACCGAGCACAATGAGTTTGAATGGGATCTCCCTGGCCGCCAGGCGAAACAGAGCTGTAAAAAATTCTTCTGGATTTTTATCATGTTCCCAGCGATGATTCCACAGAATAACAGGGTGCTGCGTATCTTTGCTCGCCCAGTCCGGGTTCGGACCAAAATCCATGCCCGGTCTGAGAATTGAGCAGGACTTCTGCAGAAGGTCTATCTGTTCTTCCATTTGGAAATCCCGGTTTTTTTTCAGATAGCTGTAGACACCATGGAAAAAGGTATCCCTGTTATATGCACTGTTGAATGCTACTTTATCGGCACAGAGCGCGGAGGTATAATTTATGGCTGCGTAACAGGAGCGACTTGCGAAATCTCCACGATCCGGATAGGCGAACTGATTCTCATGAAAATAGAGTCCAATAGGAAGAAAAATACCTACCCGGGCCAAAAGCGAGCGCAATACCGCCACATCGAGATATCCTGAGGTAAACAGGGCATCATAACGTTTTCCCTGTTTGTACAAGGCTCCAATCAATTGCGCCATGTGGGGAGAGGCAAGATGCATGCGGGATTTCCACTTTCGTGCCGGCAGAGTCAGCAGGGTACAATGCATCCCGGAGTGTTGTTGCAATCCATCAAGAACCCTCTGGTGCGATCCACCATAATACGGCTCAAGAACGAGAATATGCCTCCGTTTTTTTCCCATGGTTCAACGAAAAAGGTACGTCTTCATCTTGCAAGTGTATTCTGGCCTAAAATATGACGAGGGACAGACTCAGGTTACGACACATTGTGCCTGTCATACGACGAAAGGCTGTAGGCCAGTGGATGTGGGGTGCGCTCTAGAAAAGTATTTTTTATTTCCTGTGAGCAGGTACATCTTTTGACTTTTCCCATCCACTCTTGCGTGGAGAGAAAAACACCCGTTGTGGTATAGAGAGAAATGGAATTCAAGGTCCTTAAAAAAAAAGAATGGGCGATTTCGGTCAAAATTATAATCTCAGGTACCATCTTGTGGTATACTCAATGGTATCATTATCATGTGGATGCGCAAATATGCTGGCGAGCCACGGCATAACCTGTTGCTATGTACCTGAACCATCACGGAATCGGGTAGTTCACGTTCCGCTCTCTTTGAAATGTCACGGAACCGATAATGATTGCTCAGATACCTTTACATGCAAGGTAGAGGTATGCAAAACAGCTCCTGTACAAAACTACGTTCTCAAGACAGAGGTTTACTATGGCAAACTGGTATATCGCGATTAACGGTAAATCGCAAGGCCCTTTCAATGAGCTACAGCTCATCAGCGGTCTGCATACAGGCCAATACGACGCAAATACACTTGTCTGGCGAGACGGCTTGACTGACTGGGTTCCTGCCGGGAGTGTTCAGGAATTGCAGCAGAGCGCTCCGTCAAACGCTCCCCCACCACCAAGTGGTATGACCGCCCATGAGATAGACTATGAAATATTTGGTCAGGAAATGCAGTTTGTCGAGATTGAACTCGACACCAACGAAAGTGTCGTTTCCGAAGCCGGGGCCATGATGTATATGCACGATCAGGTCCAGATGGAAACAGTTTTTGGAGATGGTTCGCACGCCTCCCAGAGCGGCAGTTTTTTCGACAAGATGCTGGGTGCGGGGAAACGGCTCATCACTGGAGAAGGCCTGTTCATTACCATGTTCACCTACACAGGGCACGGCAAAGGAAAGGTAGCCTTTGCCTCACCCTATCCGGGAAAAATAATCCCCCTGGATCTCTCTGCCTATGGGAACAGAATTATCTGTCAAAAAGATGCATTCCTCTGTGCCGCGAAAGGGGTCGCCATCGGCATTGCCTTTCAGAAAAAAATCGGCACGGCTCTTTTTGGCGGAGAGGGCTTTATTATGCAGCAACTTGACGGGAACGGCCTGGCCTTTGTCCACGCAGGCGGTACCATTGTGGAGAAAGAACTGGCTGCTGGCGAGACCATGCGCGTCGATACAGGGTGTCTGGTTGCTCTGACTCAGACTGTGGGATACGACATTGAGTTTGTAGGCAACGTCAAGTCGGCCATTTTCGGAGGTGAAGGTTTCTTTTTTGCCACCCTACATGGACCCGGTCATGTCTGGCTGCAGTCACTGCCCTTTTCCCGGCTTGCGGGACGTATCCTGCAGGCAGCGCCCCAAACAGGCAGTGGTGGAGCGGGCGAAGGCTCAGTCCTGGGAGGGCTGGCCAACATATTTGAACGCTGAGCAGGCAATCAAGCGTACAAGCGGGTTACACAATAGGCAACAGTGGAGCCCGCTTAACCCAATCTTCTCATGAAGTTTTTTTTAAAAGCTAAAGAATCAATACAACTACAATAGTAGTATAAACTTTTATAGATTCTTTTTTATACTCACCAGAGTTTTGTATGCTCACCAAAGGTAGGTATCCGGGTTAGTCCTCTCTCTGTTGCTGCAAAAACGCCTGCATACCTGAACTTAACCCCAAAGCTTCGCCCAGCCTGTCCAGCCAAAGGCGTTCCGCTTCCGTGTCAATTTCCATGGCTGTAGCGGCCAGCATGTACATAGTCTTGGCAACACTTGGCTCCTTCATTCCCTGGACCAGTTCCTCCACGGATTTGGGGTTGTGCAATTCATCCAGGAGAAACAGGGTTTCTTCCCGGGTCAACTCGGCACCCTGCAACTGTTCCAGTATCCTCTGTTCTTCTGTCTCGTCCAGGGTGCCATCGGCGTGGGCAGCGGCAATCATCACCTGAATCATTCTCAGGGACACATTCTGCTTGTCCGGTTCAGCTATAGTTGAATCCAGAACCTCGGCAGGATTAGTCGGCATTGCCGGAGCCGCACCTGAAGGCAAAGGCGGAGGAGGGCTGGCATTGCTCGCAGAAACTGGTGGCGGCGGAGAGGGGTACCCTCCGCCTGCGCTCCCTCCTGAAAGGGGTGGAGTTTTCTGCCGCTGTCGATAGATCTCATAGGCTCCGACCCCAAGCCCGATAATGGCCATCAAACCTTTTCCTGTGGTAAGTTGATCAGTTACCGCCCCAAATCCTGTTTTTTTCTTGTTTTTACCTTTTTTGCCGTAACCGGTCCCGGTAATCTCTCCCAGCACCTTGCCCAGAAGTTTTTCAGTATTGATCATGTCACATTTCCCAGTTGGAGCGCAATGCAAGCCGGAATCGGCTGCTACGCGCCTTTCTTTTATTATTTGCCCCCTACGGGTCAAGCAATGTTACCGTAGGCACTTCGTTACCAGGACTTCGAGGCAGAAGGCTGCCCCGGATTGCTCATGCACTTTTTGTCTGATTTGAGAAGAAATACGTACAAACACGAGTGGATGATACCCGAAAGAGGTCTCCCATTTCGACGAAATGACTTCCAAAGGTCCGTGCAGACAGTATCATCTTCGTCAGCATTTTGGCAACACATATAGCTAAAAGACAATGAGCTCCCAAGCGACTGAACCATGTTCACCCTCGGCTGATGAGGAACCCAGACTACCACCCCGGCGAATTTGACCACCAACTGCGTACTACTTTTGTCATGGAAAATCCGGAACAGCCCAGGAAAAACCAGAGAAAGCACGCCTTAATCTTGATTCTTTCATCACTGATCCTTTATAGTGTATATGAAAAAAAACACGGCAGATTCCATGCAGATCAATCAGCACCGACCATCTCACCTAACTATATCCGCTGGTAGACAGGCCTCTACCAAACAGGCGTTGTATTTCCAGCAAACAAAACAGAGAAAACCTGCCAAGAGCCTGCCTCATGCGGGACAGGGAACAACAGAACAAGGTCCCGTCGCAGACCAGATCACCTTGTCTTTTGAAGGGCAAGAAGCATCAAAACGAACTGCACACTTTGCAAAAACCATAGATTGTCACAAACCCATTCAGACAGACAGCCAGGAAGCTCTTTCCAACAAAGAGCGACAACGTATTCTGGAACTGCAGCGAACGGACAGAGAAGTCCGAGCCCACGAGCAGGCACATCTGGCCAAAGCTGGCCCCTATGCTGCTGGCGGAATGACTTTTACCTATGCCCAGGGGCCGGACGGTAAACGTTATGCTATAGGAGGAGAAGTCCCCATCAACATGAGCGAGGAAGCCACGCCTGAAGAGACCGCCATCAAAATGCAAACCATACAACGTGCTGCTCTGGCACCCGTCAATCCGTCGGCGGCAGATCGGATGATAGCGACCCAGGCAGCTGTCAAAGAAAACATAGCCCGGATGGCAATGCGCAAAGAAAATGACGAGGAGCCCTCGGCTCCGGCGTCTGCCAGAACCAATGAACAGCACCCACAACAGCAGGTCAAGAGCTCCGATTCAAAAGAATATCGATCCCTGGACGTGACCATCTAACCATTGAGAGGCCTGCAGACGGTAACGCCACCCCAACCTCACAGTCCTTAAAAGGAACAACACCCATATGCCCCATCGACAATTCAACCAAGAATTTTGCAACTTTCTCAGCCGTTCGACAACCCCTTATCATGCTGTCAAAAATTGCGAAAGGATCTTAGAGGCAGCCGGTTATACACCTCTTTATGAATCACACCCTTGGAGCAATCCGGCTCCTGGCAGATACTATGTCACCCGCAACGGTACAAGCCTGATAGGATTTCAAATACAGGATACCTGCACCTCTTTGCGTATGGCCGGAGCCCATACCGACAGCCCCACTCTACGGGTAAAACCAAATCCCCTGTACCGCAATAACGGTTATCTCCAGTTGGGGGTCGAGGTTTACGGCGGCGCGTTGCTTACCCCTTGGTTTGACCGGGACCTTTCCATGGCAGGACGGGTAACCTGGCACAACGGAAATGCCCGCCTTTGCTCCAGCCTGATCGATTTTCGCCGTCCCATAGCCCTCATCCCAAGTCTGGCTATCCATCTGGATCGTGATGCCAATACCAACAAAACAGTGAACAGGCAAAACGATCTGGTGCCGATTATCATGCTGGGTGAGACAGAACAGGCAACAGACTTCATCCAGGTACTCAAGGAACAGCTCTGCAGGGAACATGCAGGATGTGAACAGGCAAAGCCCGTTGATTTCGACCTTTTCCTTTACGACACCCAGGCGCCCGCAGTGATCGGTTTGCAGGAAGAATTTATCAGCGCTGCACGCCTGGACAACCTGCTCTCCTGCTACTGCATCGTCCAGGCTGCGGTGCAGAACGACAATACGGAAAATGTACTGTTTGTCCTCAATGACCACGAAGAGGTCGGCTCTGTATCGACCAGCGGGGCGCAGGGCCCGTTTTTGCGTTCCATACTCTCCCGCCTGTATCCCAAGCCTGCTCATCGTGATCGTATACTGCATGGTTCGATGCTTGTTTCCGTGGACAACGCCCATGCGGTCCACCCCAACTTTGCCACAAAACACGAGCCTCACCACCTGCCGAAACTCAACGGCGGCCCGGTCATTAAAAAGAATGCCAACCAACGGTATGCAAGTGATGGTACCACTGCCGGCCTATTTAAACTGCTCTGCAGGCACAATGCCGTACCTGTGCAGGAGTTTGTCATGCGTAATGATATGGCTTGCGGCTCAACCATTGGGCCACTCACCTCGGCGGCAATCGGCATACCGACCATTGATATCGGAGCCCCTCAACTGGCCATGCACTCCATCCGGGAGACCATTGGCAGTCTGGACGGCTTGTATTTGGAAAAGATATTAACAGCTTTTTTTAACACACAGGCAGACAGACTGACCTGTGCTGAAGTTTCCTGATTTTGTCTTTATTCTCAAATGAGACAAAATGTTCATGAGAAACCCGAGCTTGCATGTACACCAAAAGGCAGTCCCCTCCCACTACCTCCTGGATACGCAAAACCGACTCAACTGGAGCCCCTTTGTGCTCACCTATTAGCTCTGCCAATACCTTTTTCTGAGAAGGAATACTTTTCGTCCGTCTCTCCCCATTGCAGTTTTACTTTAGTATCTAATCTGCTATACTCACAGCAACATACAGCCTTTCACCCAAAAGCTTTCAAAGTACAACACGCCTTTTAGGACCATGCCTGTCTTTGTCAACCACTTTTTCCTTTTACTGGCCATTTTCTCAACTCTACACCTGCTTTCGCCTGCCATAGCCCATGCAGCAAGAACGTATGACGTGGCCTACACCTGGGACAGAAATCTTGACAATGTCCTGGATTACAAAACAGAATTAGAGAAACTTCTTTCTCCTGCGATCAGCAAGCACCTCAAGGTTGTTAAAAAGGGTTCTGAATATGGTATTATCTACGACTGCAACAAGTCAGGTGTCGATATTGTCAAGGTCATTATCCGTCAAGGTCAACTCCTGAGGGAGGCCGGACTTGATAGCGCCATCGCCATACAGGACAAAGGCTACCATGAATTATTCAATGTCAGTTATGGGTACGGACCAAACCTGGGGGCCATGAAAAAAAACTATGCAAAAGTTTATCAATATCTGGGGAAATCAGTCGGCAGACACCTCTATATTGAGCAGGATCCAAAAGGGAACTATTTCCTGGTATATCGACGACATGGAGATCGCTCCTCCACCATAACAGTAGCCAAAAGGCATGGCAGACTGTTACAAAAAAAAGGCATTCAGACCAGCATCACCGCAGAACACAACAATCCTGTCGTTTTTGGCGAATCCAGCTATCTCCACATTGGGGAGCAGAATGCGTCGCGCAATGGGCTCACAGAACAGGCTGTGCAAAAAATCAAACAATCACTTAAAGTTGCCGAGAAAAACAGCACCATCTCCAAGCAGGAGGAAAAAGCCTTTACCCAGGCGCCTATCATCTTGTATCCGGGAAACATGAAAATCGCCGTACACGCTCGTGCGCACGGTACAAATTCCTATAAAGGCATTATTCCGGCACCTCGCCTTTCCAGCACCCAGGAGGGACTCAAGCGAGCCGCCGGTTCCCTCATGGAAAAGGACGTCGAACGGTACATAAAACAGCTTCGTCGAAAAGGCCAACTTAGGGGTGACGAAAAAACAGGCTGGATGGTGTATGACCTCAACCGCAATGTCAGTTTGGTGGACATTAACGCTGACCGTTCCTTTCAGGCAGCTAGTATGATTAAACCGTTTGTTGCCCTGGCGTTTTTTCACAAAGTTCAACAAGGACAACTCAAATATGGCCCCAAGAGCAGGCGGCAAATGGAGGCGATGATCCAGCGCAGCTCCAATTCTGCAACCAATTGGGTCATGCGGCAGGTAGGCGGCCCTTCAAGCTGCCAGCGTTTACTGTTAAAACAGTACCGTCATCTCTTTAAGAATCTCGTGATCGTCGAATACATTCCCGCTGGAGGACGCACCTATCGGAACAAGGCAATGCCCTCTGATTATGTCCGCTTTCTCCGTGCGCTTTGGAACAAGGAGCTGCCTTATGGGAAGGAGATTCGGCGGCTCATGTCTTTACCTGGCCGTGACCGTCTGTATTACGGTACCCCCATTCCTCAAGGCACCCTGGTATACAATAAAACCGGCACCACGGCACACCTATGCGGCGATATGGGCATTCTTGTCCCCCAAACTAAAAGTGGCAGCAGGTATCCCTATGCCATTGTCGGTATCATTGAACGCAGTTCGCGACCTTCCAACTACAAACAGTGGATGCAGTCCAGAGGGAGCGTCATCAGAAAAATATCCACGCTGGTATACCAAAATTTGAAGAAAAAACATGCACTGAAATAAGGCGCTAAACGATTACCATCGCCCTCTTTTTATCCTGCAACTTTTTCCTGGGCAGGCCACTAAGCGCCCTACCTTTTTCAAGACCCTGGTTCTATCCCGGATTTCTCATGAACTGTTTTTTCATTTGAGAATAAACAAACAAAAACAGTTGGATGTGATATCCATAAGTCGGCTAAATTCTCAATGCACTCTGCGCCAACGCTCAGCCCAGGCTCTCTCATCTTCGGCAGTGTTTGGGCAACACATACGCTCAAGAATAATGCCTTACCAACAACTCCTCAAACCTGGTACCACCTGAACTGATGAGCAATCCGGGCCAACTCGGGTACCACGTTCCGATCTGCTACCTGGCAATCAGCTTCAAGAAATCCTGATCAGCTTCCCCGGTCTGTCGTTTCCCATGCAGACGCTGAACAAGACGAATCGCCCGCTTGGTCTCTTTGCCAATGGAGCCATCAATCTCACCATTGTAGTACCCCAACTCCTTAAGGCGTCTTTGTAATGCAAATTTTTCTTCAATATCGAGCGATCCAGGGGGTCTTGGCCAGGACTGTACCAGCCCCTTGCCACCGGCAAGACGATCAGCAAGCATGCCAACGGCCAAGGCATAAAAATCAGAATTATTGTAGCGTTTAAGAACAAAAAAATTACGCAGCATGAGAAAAGCAGGTCCGTTTGGGCCGGCAGGGAACCTGAGTTCCGCCCTGTCGTCGGGTCGGGGGAAAAGTCGGTGAGCCGTACGGACAAAACCCATCTGCTGCCACTGTTTTAGGGTTCTGGTCTGCCCCTTGTACAGGATCCCGTTGGCTGGGGCAAGCACCTCATAGCCCCATGTTTTCCCAGTCTGCCAGCCATTCTCAGCAAGTAAATTGGCTGCGGTTGCCAGGGCATCGGAAACAGTGTTCCAAATATCCCGTCGTCCATCCCCATTCATATCCACGCCATAGGCAAGATAACTGGTAGGAATAAACTGGGTATGTCCCATGGCACCTGCCCATGACCCCGTGAGCCCTGCCAGCCCCACATCGCCAGCCTGCACAATCTTCAGGGCGGCTACAAGTTGGGTTCGGGCATACTTGGCACGTTTTTTATCCGCATACGCCAAGGTGGCCAGGGCTTGGGGAATATAATGCAGTCGGGATTTCTTTTTCAGGACCCTACCGTAACTGGTTTCCATAGACCAGATGGCGAGAATCACCTCCGAACGTACACCGAACTTTTTCTCCACGCTTTGCAGGGTTTGGCGATGCAATTGGTGCATATTATGACCTGTTTGGATTGAACGAGGATTGACACGTGCGTCCAGGTAGTTCCAGATTGTGGATTTGAATTCAGGTTGATAATGTGCCTTGGCGAGCACCCTGGGATCAGGGTAATGTACCTGAGCAAAGGCCCTGTCATAAGTAGATCGTGAAATGCCCTGTTCAGCAGCCGTCGTATAAAAATCATTGAGCCACTGCTGGAACGACTGTTCGCCAGCGAAACCTTTCTGGCTCCCCTGGAGGAACAGGATCAAAAAAAAGACTGCGGTCAAAAAACCGTACCCTCTCTGCTTTGAATGTAGCATATCGTGTACTACCCTTCTATGAATTGTTTTTTACCCAAACTCCAAAAAGAGTACCGCATAACCAGCAAATTGAAAAGTTCTTTGGAAACGGATAGCCAGAGACTTCGGCCAATCGATGCCAACAACTGACAATACAACACAAGGGGGAAAGCACCTCGTGTTTTTCCTTGTGAGGCCGCACGGCCTGCCCCAGCTTAAACGGTCACCTTTTCCCCATAGCCCCACTTCCTTATTATGAAAAAATATGCCCAGATCACAACACAAGGCCTGCAGATCTTGTCAGCTCCCCGAATGTCTCAGGACTACTCTGGAGGAGTAAAAATACTATAATAGAAAAACAGTTAACCCATATTTCTCATGAATAGTTTGTTTTATTTGATAAAACATACATACAAACAGATGTCTGTAGTGCCCTTGAGTGGTCTTAAAAGTGCATACACCAAAAATCAACCCAGGCGGCACCGTCTTCCGCCGTGTTTTGATAGAAGAGAGGGTACTCTCAGGCACTGCCAAGATCTTTGCATCTGGCACCGCCTGAGCCGGTGGAAAATCCGTCAAGAGCAAACAGCGTGGAACGATCACTCTCGGAAAAATCTTTTTTTCCCTGAAAGATAACTTGTCTGACTGCTCACCAAAAAATCAAGCCTTTTTTCAAACAAGAGGTTATTTTTCAACAATAGAGATACAAAAATACCGGAATCGATACCAACTAGCTCTCTTTTACCAGCCTTTTAGGTAGGCCGCACCTTGCTGTTTTTGCCGAGACAGCCTATACTGCACCTCCAAAGGAGAGGCATAGCTGGTATCAACCTGAAAAAAATTTCGACCAAGCGGTAGAGGCTTGTGCATACCATTCGTGCCGTGCGATCAGACAGTCCCTGTGGGGACACTGTTTCAGAGAGTGGAGTTTGCTGGATGTCAAAAACGTATGACGAAATAAACGAAAAAATCTCGGCCGGTAAAGCAGTGGTTCTTACGGCAGAAGAAGTTATAGCGTATGTGGATAAAAAAGGTTTGGAAAAAGCTGCCGCAGAAATTGATGTGGTCACCACAGCGACTTTCGGGCCCATGTGTTCTTCGGGCTGTTTTCTCAATTTTGGGCATAGTACGCCCAAAATACGCATCTCAGAAGCCTGGATAGAAGATGTCAGGGCCTATTGCGGTATCGCAGCTGTGGACGTCTACCTGGGTGCGACCGAATTACGGCACAGTGACCCGGCCAACATGTACTTTCCCGGCGAATTCCGATACGGAGGCGGTCATGTTATTGAGGATCTGGTAGCAGGCAAACAGCTGCAGTTGTTTGGACTCTCCTACGGCACTGATGAATACCCACGCCGCGAAATCCGGACCATGTTCAACATTCATGACCTCAATCAGGCCATTATGACCAATCCCCGCAACTGTTATCAAAATTACAACGTGGCCATCAACACCTCGGAAAAAACCATCTACACCTACCTTGGTATCCTCAAACCCCGCATGCGCAACCTGACGTACAGTTCCGCCGGACAACTCTCACCTCTGCTAAACGATCCCTTGTACCAGACTATTGGTATCGGCACCTCTATCTGGCTGGCCGGAGCACAAGGCATAGTGTATGCAGAAGGAACCCAGCACTGTTCACTTGTTGAGCGGGGTGAAAACGACGTCCCTGTTGAAGGGGCAGGAACCCTGGCGCTTACCGCAGACATGAAAAAAATGTCTGCGGAGTTCGTTCGCGGGCTTAGCCTCAAAGGATATGGTGTCTCACTGGCTCTTGGTGTGGGTATCCCCATCCCCATACTCAATGAAGAAATCCTGAGGCGGACCACAGTTCGCGACAGAGATATATCAGCCTGTATTATTGATTATGCCTACGATTACCCCCAAAAAACAGGTAAAGTGCTCCAACAGTGTACCTATGAGCAACTCAGAAGCGGTACCGTGGAAATAGAAGGCCGTGCTGTCAAAGTTTCTTCCATGTCATCCTACAGCAAGGCCTTGAAAATATGTGAGCTGCTCAAAGCAGAGATTCAGAGCGGTACCTTTCTCCTTTCTGTGCCCAGCCGACGGCTTCCAGGTAATCAGGGTATGCAGCCGCTCAACATACAGGGGCCGTCAAAATGGTAAACAAGAAAATTTATCTCTACTTTCCCAAAAGTGAAACGGATAAGCCCATTGTCTGTCAGTTGGTCCGTGACTACGATCTAACCATCAACATTTTCCGGGCCCAAGTCACCCCGGAAGAGGAAGGGTATCTTTCCCTGGAAGTGACCGGCACCGAAGAAAACATGGCTCAGGCCTTTGAGTATCTGCAACAATTTGATGTCATCATCCACGCAGGCAACAAAGGCGTCCATTGGGATGACCAAAGGTGTACCCATTGCGGCAATTGCATCGCCCACTGTCCTACCGGGGCACTCTTTTTTACAGACCAGACAACCCGGGAGGTCTGCTTTGATGAAGAAAAATGCATTGAATGCCTTTCCTGTATAACCAACTGTCCCTTCGGTGTTTGCTCTTCAGCTTTTTAGCACAGTGCAGCCATGCGTTCGTTTCGTTCATTCACCTGGAAGGATACCAACCTGCGCATCGCCAGTGATCAGTTCGCCTGTATCACCCATGCCATTGTACAGGAGCGCACAGCCTTGGAACGCTATATCAGGAAACACCCTGAGTTCCGGGTGGCCCTCACCCCCCTCCCCCTGCTTGATGATGCCCCAATCAGTGCCCAACGTATGGCTGCTGCAGCCTGGCGGACAGGGCTTGGTCCCATGGCCTCTGTTGCAGGAGCCCTGGCACAGATAGGCGCAGAGGCTGCCATGAGTAAGGGCGCATCAGAAGCCATTGTGGAAAATGGAGGCGATATCTACCTGCACAGCTCTACCCCTGTGACCATAGGTGTCTATGCAGGCAACAACGCCATAGGTGATAAACTGGCTTTTCTCATTTCCCCTGCTGAACTCCCCCTGGCACTCTGTTCCTCCTCCAGTATTATGGGACATTCCCTGTCATTTGGCAGCTGCGACCTGGCCACCGTCATTGCCGGAGATGCGGCGCTGGCAGATGCCGTGGCCACCTTGGTCTGTAACTTGGTGCAAGCAAACAGTGATCTCGAAAAGAGCCTCAACAAGGCGGGTACCATACCAGGTGTGCAGGGTATACTTGCGGTAAAAGACGATCAGGTAAGCATATATGGAAAAATCCCGGAACTTACTCGAAACCGAGACAGCTGTCTGCAAAATAAAATGACCAAAGATCTTGCTTCAGGCTTTTTCCCGTAGCCACCCATAAGGGGCTACCCGACATTGCTTATACCAAGAAAAGAAAGACACACTCGCTCTACTAGTTACAGAGGACCCAGCAGGCTCATGGACACATGCACACTCAGCAAAAGAGAAGAAGAACAGGATATTCTTTTCGGTGTAATCAATCGCTTTATCGGCTATTTTACCAGACAGACCGTTCCTGCAACCAGCAATGACATGACCTGTGAATATCCTTTTGTGGCAATGGATACCAGGCAGGCCTACCAACAGATACGGATGGCCAGGGATTTTTTTAACCGGAGAGGCAAAACCATTGCGGAGTTGTCCTTCATCGACATAGGCTGTGGCATTGGGAACATCCTCTTGCTGGCCGAAATGATGGAGTTTCAGGTATATGGAATCGAAAAAGATAGAGCTTCAATACCCATTGCCTGTCAGCTTCTGGGCCAGGATATTGTACATGAGCAGGATATCTGGTCGTTCAACGACTTGAACATCTTTGATGTTGTTTACTATTTCCGTCCGTTCAGCCATAAGACGCCACAGGTCCGATTTGAAAAATATATTGAAAATACGCTCAAACCAGGAGGTATTCTCATTGCCAATCGCAAAATGGATGAAAGCATAAACGCTGATCCCCGGTTCTCCCGCCTAAGCCAGACAATGCCGGTATGGTACAAAAAGGTGTAACCAGACAGCGAGATAAAATGATACTAGAAAAATGTAACATGAGAATGCCCTTTTGAATTTTCGTTTATGTTCCCCAAAAAGACAGAAGCAAAGGAAATAAGATTCCGATACTGTCCCGGTGTTGCCCAATAGCGTAGACCGACCTCTACAAAATGCAGTCTTTTAGATAAAGAAAAGACATACAAAAAGTATAAAGCTTTTTCCAGTAACCTTTTGTGATGGTGAGAACATATGGAGAAACAGTTCAAGATCGTTTCCACTGGTGTACCCCTGGCGGGGTTTAGCCTGGATGACGTAGTCGATAATCTTGTGGCCATGACCAACCTGAATCACGAAAAGGCCAAAACACTCCTCTGCAGCGGCAAGCCTGCACTAATCAAGAAAAATCTTGCGCCAGAGGTAGCAGAAAAATATCAAAAAAAATTACAGCAGGCAGGACTTGCTGTACAAATACTACCTCAATCACCCCCAACGGACCCATCATCAACAGTCCAAGGGCATGCGAAAGCATCCGAACAAGAAGCCCCGCCCCCTCCTCCACCTGAGACTTCCCCCAGAAACGAAAAGGTGTACAGCACCCCCAAGGCAGAACTCAAGAAGCCCCAAAGCTCCAGCGAAGCATGGCTGGAGGAACCCCGAAAGGTTACAGCCTTCCGGGGGTGGACATGGATCACTCGTGCCGTCCCGCTTTTTTTTGCTGCACCATGGCAATGGATAGGGATGAGTATTGCGGCTTTGCTGATCATCATCCTCGTCAGCCTTATTCCAATTCTCGGGCCTCTGATTCAGCAATTTGTTATGGTACTATTGATGGCCGGCATGCTGATGGCTGCCCATACGCTGGCAGAAGGGAACAAGTTTACATTTGCTTATCTCTTCAAAGGCTTCACCCGCAACCGCAATCAATTACTTTTGATTACCGCCATCTACTTCGGATTTTTCATTGTTCTTGCCTGTATTGTTGGCATCTTCTTTTTTAGTATGGGCATATTTGACCAGATGGCAAGCGGTGTTTTTTCTTCTGAAATCATGTTGCAGATTATTACTAATCATCCCTATATTGTGCTCTTGACCATCGGCGGAATCGCTCTTGTCACCATTCCCTTTTTCATGGCCTACTGGTTAACGACACCACTAGTGGCTTTACCAGGCCTGAAAGCCTGGCCTGCATATGCGGTTAGCCTGAAAGCATATCTCCGAAACTGGATTCCTTTTTTGGTGTACAGTATTATGCTCGCCATTGTTGGTGGTATAGTCTTGGCCATACTTATGGGCCTGATGGCTGTGCTCTCCGGGATGATTGCTGCCCCCGTATTTATCATTATCCCTTTGGTCCTGCTGTCCAACACCGTCTTTATCATACCTCTTGCTGTGATAGGATTGCTGAGTTATTACCTCAGTTTTCGGGATATTTTCCATGCAGAAACGCAATAATTCTTGATCGTTTTACAACCAAAAAGAATGCAACAGGCACAATACGATACCATCTCCTCTTTTCAGGCCCCTGAAGGCGTGGAACCGAGCCTTTCACCAGCAGGCCCTTTTGTTCGAGCCAATGCCTGGCTCATCGATTGTGCCATCAAGGGCGCCTCTTACCTGGTGATACTTTTTGTCCTGCAGCTTTTTGGCGGTTTAGGTGTCGGGGTGAGCTTTCTTCTTTTTTTCCTGATCGAAAGGTTCAATCCTGTGGCCATCGGGGTTACCACAGGTGCGACACCGGGGAAAGCAGCAATGCCCATTACGGTCGTACAGAATAACGGCACGCCCATTGGACTGGCATCCTCACTCCTTGGTAACCTTATTGGGGTGATCGATTTTCTTCCTTTGGGCAATGTGGTGGGCGTGGTCACCATGGTCCTGAATGCTCAGTTCAAGCGCCTGGGGGATATTGACGCTGGATACTTGGTGGTCTATACCAATGGGGGAACAAAAAACACACCAATACCAGAGGCCCCTCCCACTCCATCCCCGATTCCGCTCAGGGGGGAGGAGCAGTGTCTGATTCTTGATTTCTGTGAACGTTGCAAACAGCTGACGTTGTCAAGAAAAAACGAACTTGCTGAGCTGCTCGTTGTATTCACCGATCCAGAAAAGCCGGCCGAAAAACTCGTTTCTTCCGATAACTGGTTCATGAAAGGAAGGGGAGCCCATGCATCAGCACAGATTTGAACAACAGCATCAGCAAAGCTGGGAAAAATCTGGTGCGGTACTCGATTTCCTTGAGCGCAAGAAGTCGTCTCCATCCAGGCCCACCCGATCATCGGATGAACTGCCACAGCTGTATCATCAACGGTGCAATCAGTACGGTCTTGCCGAGACAAGACATTACAGCCCTGCCCTGGTAGATCGCCTGCAGGAACTTGTTTTGCGTGGATACAAGCAGCTATACAGACCAAAAACAAATTGTTTCTGGTTATTCATAACCTTCCTTGCCCGTGATTTTCCCAAGACTCTGCGAAGATACCAGATGGCTTTCTGGCTCTCCTTTCTCTTGTTCTACGGGTCGGCAACGGCCATCGGTCTGGCAACCTATGCCAACCCCTCTCTCATCTATTCCGTCATGTCAGAAGACCAAGTTTTGACAATAGAAGCCATGTATTCAAAGCCCAAATTCGATAAAAATGCTTCAACTGAGGGTAAGGCTCAAAACGATCATTCCATGTTCGGCTTCTATTTCATAAATAATATCTCCATAGGTTTCAGAACCTTTGCCGGTGGTATACTCTTTGGAGCGGGAACAGTTCTCTTGCTTCTCTATAACGGCCTTTTCATCGGCAGTGCGGCCGGACACCTCTCCCACCCTCCCTATGGCGAAAATTTTTGGGTGTTTGTCTCCGGGCACGCGGCCTATGAATTGACCGCCATCATTATCTGCGGTACAGCAGGCCTTATCCTGGGATACAGCCTGTTGAGTTCTGTCTGTTTCTCAAGAGCGCATGCCCTTAAAACCATGGGGCCAAATGCGTTGAAACTGGTTATGGGCGGTGCGCTCATGTTGTGTATAGCAGCATTCATAGAAGCGTTCTGGTCATCAGCCCAAATAGTTCCAGAAATCAAATACTGGGTAGCGGCCGCTAACTGGGCAACGGTTCTGCTCTACTTTCTCTTTGCTGGCAGGAAGCAATGAATCCTGATCAGATACCTGTCAGCATTCGTCCACGGGAGGTGGCCCCCAAAAACTGGACAATGTGGTAAGCTATAAGTCAGACCACATTCAAGAGGACCTGACAATGGGTAAAAAACGCAAAACACACAGTCCACAGTTCAAGGTAAAGGTTGCTTGAGCAGCCATTCAAAACGACGAAATTCTCTTGAGGATAAAACTCCGGATGCGGTCTACTTTAGTTTGCCTTGCCCGTTCGCCGAGGCTGCCTGATGCCTATTATTAGTTTTCTGCTCTCAGGGCTTGTAGCTTATCCCACCCATCAGGCTGTCCAATCAATTGGGTCCACCACCGTTTTCCAGCGCCAAAGCTGCCAGCCGCCCTTATCAATTCATGTCTTGCGATCAAGAGTTCAGGGAAGCGGTAAGACCCGCGTGGCCAAAAACATGCGACCTGCGCCTTACACATGCTCAGGCCGGATACCCTTGATGAGAACATCGTCACCTAACGGCAACACCTCAGTGATGGAAAATCTCTCTGCGGCTGACAACTGGTGACAACCATACCCCTGGACTATGCCTTGACCTTGTGGACCAATAAAAAAAGGCGCATAGAACAGATTAATTTCATCCACCAGCTCCTGGTTGAGAAAACTACCGTGGACATGAGCACCACCTTCCACAAGAACAGAAACCACATTCTGCCGACCCAGCCAGGTCAGAATACTGTTGAGATCCAGGAAACCAGTTTCAGGAACCCTGTTCACTGAAACCAATCTGCACCCTTGTTGTTTCAATGCGTCTTTTTTTTCTGCGAAAGTATCCTGGGCATGAAAAATAACCGTGTCGGCATTGGAGTTTTGATGCAACATGTTAGCTTGGGGAGAAATCCTCAGGCGGCTGTCCAGTACCACTCTCAAGGGATCCCTCTGTGGGGAATGATGAAGACGAGTGGTCAAACTCGGGTTGTCGATGAGGGCCGTATTTGAGCCGATGAGTATGGCATCTACCTGATTTCGCAACTGATGTACGTAGTCATGGGACTCTGTCCCGGTTATAGTACCACCCTCGCCTTTTGCATAGGTTATCTTACCATCCAGACTCAGACCTGCTTTCAGAATGACCCACGGTAGTTGGGTTTGGCTGTACTTGATAAACGGATAGACAAGCGCTTTGCACTCCTGTTCCAGAACGCCCGCTTCTACGGCGAGTCCCTTGTCCTGAAGAAATTTTTTTCCACCCCCCAGAACATGCGGGTTTGGATCAAGCAGACCGATCACAACACGGTCCAGGCCAGCATCAAGAATAGCCTGGGTACAGGGAGGGGTTTTACCGCTATGATTGCAGGGCTCAAGGGTGACATAAATGGTTGCACCGGCGGTGTTACCCTTTGCATCTAAAATAGCATTGACTTCTGCGTGGGGTTCTCCTGCCCGGTGATGATAGCCGCAGCCGACCACGACATCATCACGAACAATGACAGCACCGACTGCTGGATTGGGGCTTGTCCGTCCCAAGCCTTTACGGGCCTCTGTTAGGGCTAATGCCATATAGTGAGTGTCTTTTTCAGTCATGATGATGTCCCGACAAATGGAAAAGGTACTGCTCCGGACCTCGGATGAACAATTTATCGGAAGATGAGACAACCCAGGGCCATCCCGTTCATCTGTTGGTCTCTTCTTGTCACTAAAAAAATACTCATCAGAAATTGAGGCTCAAGGTGGAGATGACGCTGGAAACAATCGTCACATTTGTAAATCAGCCGGGTGCTAGCGAGAAAGTGTACCAGTACGAATTTGCAAGGCTGAGCATCGGTACCTAAAAAAGAAGGTTTGCGGACTCCAACCTGAGGCCTGTCCTTCTATCCTCCTGGTTTATCGAGAAAACTTTTCAACTCCTCCATAAACTCATTCACATCTTTAAACTGTCTGTACACAGAGGCAAAACGTACGTACGCCACCTCATCCAAAGCAGGCAAATCCTCCATGATCCATTCACCAACCTGGTTGGTTGGAACCTCCTTACCACCAACATCTTGCAAACGCAGCTCGATACGATCGACAAAGGAATCAATATCGGTCATACTCACAGGCAGTTTCTCACACGCTTTTTCCAGGCCGGCAATAATTTTGCCGCGATCCCATGCCTCACGCCTGCCGTCTTTTTTTATCAACATAGGGAGCATGAGTTCAATACGCTCATAGGTGGTAAAACGATGTTCGCATACACTGCATTCCCGTCTTCGGCGAATGATGGTTTTATCCTTGTTTGTCCGAGAGTCGATAACCCTGTTTTCCAGATGGCTGCAATAGGGACACTTCATGGGGATTCCTTACTCCTGACGTGCTCATCAGCATTTCTGATGACTCTTCACTTTTTTAAACCAACAACAGTCTGTTTACATGGATACGTATGAAAAAAAGGAGAAAACACTATTGGTTGGATCATTTTTCTCCGCATCCATACGCACAGGGCACCAAATTAGGGCTTTTTTTGATCACAGAGCATACATGCGTCCCAGGACCGCCTGCAAGCAGTTAAGGGAAAAAAACAGCATAAGAAGATGGATATATGCCATCCGAGTAGTAGTATTATATTTAATACGATGAGACCCTGATAAGCAATCCAAATCATACCTACCTCATTTGACCATAGCTGCAGGCTAAATAAAAAAGCCGGTCCTTGTTATATGCAAGGGTACCGGCTGGCATGCCGCAATCTGGGATACTCTGGATCAATCCATTTTTTGTAGTCTCCTCTGGTGCCTACCTCCTGTAAACTCGGTAGTCATCCAGGTTTTGACCATATCCAGAGCCACTGCGTCCCCCAGTACGCGCTCACCCAAGCAGAGTACATTGGCATCATTATGCTCGCGGCTCATTCTGGCGGTGAAGTTGTCATGGCATAGAGCGGCGCGAACACCTTGAAACCTATTCGCACTTATGCTCATACCAATACCAGTGCCACAAACAAGAATACCTCTCTCTGCATCGCCTGCGAGAAGTTCTTGACAAAGTTTTTGGGCGAAATCAGGATAATCTACTGATTCTGTTGAAGTACAACCACAGTCTTCCACCCTGTGACCTTGTTGCTCAAGAAAGGTTACAATTTTTTGTTTAAGACTGAATCCGCCGTGATCACTACCTATGAGAACTTTCATGCATACTGGATTTCAAAACTTAATCAGTGAACTTCTTTAAAACAATAACCCCATTGGTCCCCCCAAAACCAAAGGAATTGGACAGAGCTACCTGGGGATTGGTTTCTCTGGCTGTCAGAGGCACATAGTCGAGATCGCATTCCTCTGACGGCTCATCCAGATTGGCTGTCGGTGGAATAATCCCGGTGTGCATGGTCAAAGCCGTAAAGGCAGCCTCAATGCCACCTGCTGCGCCGAGCATATGGCCTGTCATGGACTTGGTGGAGCTGATTGCAAGTTTATAGGCATGTTCCTGAAAAACAGTTTTTATGGCATAAGTCTCGCATTTGTCATTCAGGGGGGTAGATGTCCCATGGGCGTTGATGTAATCAACCTCTTCCGGGTTCAGTCCGGCATCATTCAGCGCCATCTGCATGCATCGAGCAGCACCTTCCCCATCCTCAGGCGGCGCTGCAATATGGTAGGAGTCACTACTTTGGCCATAACCGATTATTTCAGCATATATCCTCGCTCCCCGTTTTTTTGCCTGCTCCAGTTCTTCCACAACCAGAATACCGGCGCCCTCTGAAATAATAAAACCGTCACGTCCCTTATCAAAAGGTCGAGAGGCAACGCTTGGATCATCATTTCGTGTGGAAAGAGCTTTCATAGCACTGAAACCAGCCACGGCCAGCGGACAAATCACGGATTCGGCCCCGCCGGTAAAAACGATATCGCAATCACCGTAGGCAATATGCCGAAAAGCCTCTCCCACTGCATGCGTGCCCGCTGCACAGGCGGTAGTTTGGTTCAAATTCGGTCCCTTGCTCCCCATTCTCATGGAGATTTGTCCAGAAACCATATTGGGTATCACCCTGGGAATGAAAAACGGAGTTACCTTACGCGGTCCCCTCTCCTGCAGTATCTGATGATACCTTTCAATGGTGGGGAGCCCGCCCATGCCGCAACCCGTTATGACCCCAATCCTCTCACAGTTTGCCGCGTCAATGGTTAAGCCGCTGTCCTGCAAGGCCAGTTCCGAGGCCGCAATGGCATACTGAACAAACTCGTCCAGATTCTTAACCTGTTTTTTTTCAAACCAGATTTCAGGGTCAAAATCCTTGACTTCGCCAGCAATTCGAGAGGCGTATCCGCTCGCATCAAACCGGGTAATCGGTCCTATTCCTCCCTGTCCTTCAATAAGCTTGTCCCAGGTCCTATCCGTTCCTGTTCCCAAAGGGGTAACTAATCCTATACCAGTAATAACGACCCGTCTTTTCACTTGTTTGCTTCCCTCGATTCTCACCACTGGCAGGGTGTATAAAAAATATCGCTGTAAATTGTCTATTCTCTCAGAGCTCACAGACGCCCCTGGAATTGCTGATAGTCTGTCTCAACAAGCCTTCCCCTGAAAGAGGGATAAAAATCGCCCGGGGTGTCTGTGAGCTTTGTTTCTATTTTACTGGAGTTTTGCTACATAATCGATGGCATTTTGCACAGTAAGGATTTTTTCAGCTTCTTCATCAGGAATTTCAACATCAAACTCCTCTTCCATTGCCATAATCAGCTCAACCAGATCAAGAGAATCTGCTCCAAGATCATCTACAAAGGATGCCCCAGCAACTACTTTATCTTTCTCAACACTGAGTTGTTCTACAATTATATCGATCATTTTATCTTCAACAGCCATTGTATTCTCCTAATCATTGATTGTTTATGTTGTTTTTAGATAAACAGTGCCAGAAGCCTACGTTCATCAGTTACCCATATACATGCCACCATTCACATGAAGGGTCTGACCTGTGATGTATTTAGCATCGTCTGAAACAAGAAAGGCTACGGCAGCGGCCACATCGTCGGGCTCTCCGAGAGAACCGAGTGGTATTTGCCTCCGTATAGCCTCTTGGATTTCCGGCTCAAGTCCCTTCGTCATATCGGTAACAATGTATCCAGGAGCGACGCAATTAACAGTGACATTGCGTCCTGCCAGTTCTCTTGCCATGGATTTGCTCAAACCGATGAGTCCGGCTTTTGCGGCGGCATAATTCACCTGCCCACCATTACCAAGAAAACCAATCACGGATGTCATGTTGACTATACGGCCCCACCTGCTTTTCATCATGGCACGCATTGCGGCTTTACTGCAGGTAAAAGCACCTTTTAAATTGGTGTCAAGGACATCCTTCCAGTCCGTTTCTTTCATCCTGGCCATGAGGCCGTCCCGGGTGATGCCAGCGTTGTTGATCAGGATATCAACGGGACCAAACTCTTTGCTTATCTCTTGCAAGGCCTGATTGACGGCATCGGTATCTCCCACGTTAAAAGGACAAAGAAAGGCCTTACCTCCTGCCTTTTCCACAAGAGCCTGTGTTTCTTTGGCAGCCTTTGGGTTGGAAACATAGTTAATTCCAACATGAACGCCCAATGAGGCCAGTCTTTGACAGATTGCTCTGCCTATGCCTCGGCTGCCGCCGGTTACCAGTGCTGTCTTGCCTTTAAGAGTCACTTTTCACCTCTCGTATGCGTTTGATAAGAGCAGGAAGAACTTCATAGAGATCACCTACTATACCATATGTGGCCAAATCAAAAATTGGTGCGTGCTCGTCTCTGTTAATAGCGACAATTACTTCAGATGACTGCATCCCCGCTGCATGCTGTACCGCTCCTGATA
Organism: Desulfobulbus propionicus; assembly: GCA_002748755.1. Lineage (GTDB taxonomy): Bacteria > Desulfobacterota > Desulfobulbia > Desulfobulbales > Desulfobulbaceae > Desulfogranum > Desulfogranum propionicus_B. The sequence continues at coordinate 55,630 of PDTD01000016.1, forward strand.
TTCCACAGGCAATATACAATTGAGGACAAACTGTTTTTCCGGTCTGGCCTACCTGGTGAGGATACGGAATCCAGCCGGCATCGACAGCGGCACGACTGGCTGCCACCGCACCATTGAACTCTTCGGCAAGCTCTTTGATCAGGTCAAATCCTTTTTCCGATGCCAAACCTCGCCCACCGGCGATCAATGCTTCGACTTCTTGAATATTGACCTTGTCTTCTGCACCTTGCACGGTTTCCAGCACCTCTACCCTGGAGCGTAGCAAGGCAGTCGGCACTGCAATATGCTCTACGCTTCCGGTTCTCGTGGTGTCAGGTTCAAGCGCAGCCATAACGTTTGGTCGAACAGTTGCCATCTGCGGCCTGGTTTGAGGACAGGCAATGGTGGCCATGATATTGCCACCAAAGGCTGGACGGGTCTGGAGAAGCATACCGTCTTCTTCCCGTATTTCCAGTTGGGTACAGTCGGCAGTCAAGCCTGCCCCAACAAGGGTGGCCACAAAAGGGATTACAGCACGCCCCATCGCAGTGGCACCGGCAAGAACAATTTCTGGTTGTTTTTCCTTGATTATCTTTTCAAGGATATAACCGTAAGTATCCTCTTTGAATTGGGCAAGGGCCGGATCGTCTACAAGATACACTTTATCGGCCCCCGCATGCTGAAGAGAATCAGCATGTTGGCCGATGTTATCGCCCAGTAAGACGACGCTCAAGGGAACACCTCTGGCCCGAGCCAGTTTGGTACCAATACCAAGAAGTTCAAAGGTGACCGAAGCTATACTGCCATGACGACATTCAGCGCACACCATAACACCGGACCACTCGTGGATATCAGTCTGTACTTTTTTCTTGGTGAACTCAATGGACAATGCTTCGAAATCGCATGCCTCAACACAGGCTCCGCACAGGGTACAGTTATCGTTGGAGACCGGACAGTCGTCTTGTATGGTTATGGCACCGAACGGGCAGGTAGATTCACAGAGGCCGCAAACGATGCATTTGTCACAATCAATTTTCAACATAGCAGATGATAATGGTGAAAGAAATGTGGTGTCAGGCTCTTGAGCAACACTTTTTACAGGTAGGCTTGAAGGCTTTCCACCAGTTGTGCCACCTGCTCTTCAACCGTGCCGGTAAATATCTGTCGATCACCTCGAGGTTCGGGTGAAAAGACCTTCACGACCTGGGTTGGGGAACCACGTAAACCTATATGATCAGCTGCTGCACCAATATCTTCTGCAGAGAGTGTCTTAATGACGGCCTTTTTAGCCTTCATTTTACCTTTCAGAGAAGCGACACGCGGCTCATTGATATCTTTAACAACTGTCAGGAGAGCGGGAAGGGGGACCTTGAGTACATCAAAGCCATCATCCATCATTCGCTCAACCACAAGCGCATCCTGAGAGGAGGCACGGGTTTTCTGAACACAGGTTACAAAGGGCACATTGAGTCGACAGGCAATTCCAGGCCCGACCTGAGCGGTATCACCATCTATGGCCTGCTTACCGCATATAGTCAAATCAACGCTGCCCAGTGTTTCAATAGCCTTTGCCAGGGTGTAGCTGGTCGCCCATGTATCTGCTCCTGCAAAAGCCCTGTCTGAAACCAGAAAAGCCTCATCAGCTCCACAGGCAATGGCTTCTCGTAGCATGTCCTCAGCCTGCGGAGGGCCCATGGTAAGCACAGTCACCTTGCCGCCATGCTGTTCTCTGAGGGTAACGGCCTCCTCCAGTGCATGCCGGTCATAGGGATTCATTATGGACTCAACGCCATCCCGAGCCAGGGTATTGGTTTCAGGATCAAGGCGTACATCTTTGGCATCCGGGACCTGTTTTATGCAGACAACAATATTCATGGACTAGGCGTACTCCTTGTTGAGTTCCTGGCCAATAACGTTGCGTTGAATCTGATTTGTCCCTTCATAAATCTGAAGAATTTTTGCATCGCGCATCATCTTTTCCACAGGATATTCTTTCATATACCCATAGCCACCAAGCACCTGAACAGCGTCAGTGGTCACTTTCATCGCCACATCAGTTGCAAAAACCTTGCACATGGAAGATGCTTTGGACACGTTCTTAGGGTGGTCGTCAATATGTCGTGCCGCTGCATAAACCAGGGCCCTGGCGGCTTCAACCTGAATAGCCATATCAGCCAGGATATGTTGTACCGCCTGAAAGGCAATAATGGGTTTATCAAACTGAACACGCTGTTTGGCATAGGAAACAGCTTCATCAAGAGCCGCCTGGGCAAGTCCGACACCAAGAGAAGCTATCCCGGGTCTGGAAATGTCCAGGGTTTTCATCACGGTGATAAACCCGGTGCCCTTCCTCCCTACCAGCCGGTCTTTGGGAATTCTACAATTATTGAGGATAAGCTCACGGGTTGCTGAGGAGCGGATGCCCATTTTGTTTTCTTTTTTCCCATAGGAAAAACCGGGGTCTCCGTCTTCAACGATAAAAATAGAAGCCCCGCGGGCTCCCTTTTCTGGGTTTGTCTGGGCGACTATCGTGTAAATCTGTGCTGCACCGCCATTGGTAATCCACTGTTTTGTCCCGTTCAGAACCCACTCATCCCCATCAAGTATGGCCGTGGTCTGGATGCCCGATGCATCACTGCCGGCGTTTGCTTCGGTCAGTCCGAAAGCAGCATATTTTTTTCCTTCAGCGACTTGAGAACAGTACTTTTCCTTCATTGCATCACTGCCGGCAAAAAGAATAGGAAAGAGACCTAAAGCGCTGGCTGCAAAACTGGTTGCCACCCCCACACACCCTCGTGCCAATTCTTCCATGGCCAGTACGATGTCAAAACATCCCCCGCCAAACCCACCGTATTCTTCAGGGATAAAAAGTCCGAAAAGATCTGCTTTGGCGATATCGTTTAAAATCTCAGCAGGGAATTGATTTTTTTCGTCGAGTTCCGCTCGCACAGGAATGATTTTCTCATTCGTAATTTCCCTGGCAGTATCGACGATCATCTGTTGTTCTTCAGTTAAAAAATAATCCACGAATCTCTCCTTATATGCTTACCAACGCACCAGTAACGATCCCCACGTCAGGCCGCCACCAAATGTGCATAAGGCGACAAGGTCGTTTGCTTGCAGCAAACCTTGCCTATTGGCTTCATCCAAGGCAATCGGAATACTGGCCGCTGAAGTATTGCCGTATTTGTGAACATTTAAAAAAACTTTTTCCTCCGGCAGGTGTAAACGCTCGCGCAGGTTATGCAAAATTCTTATATTCGCCTGATGCGGAATAAGCAAATCAATGTCATCCGGGCGGAGCCCGTGGTCTTGCAGCAGACTCGTTACCGCATTTTCCATCGATCTGACGGCGTGTTTAAAAATATCACTGCCGTTCATACGGATTAGGGATCCCTGCCAATCTTCTTCTTTGAGATCTTCATTCTGACTTTCCGGGCTGTCTATGTGCAACAGGTCCCAATATGTACCGTCAGAATGTAATCTGCTGCCTAAGATGCCACGATCTTCATTTGTAGCAGCGACCACAGCTGCCCCTGCGCCATCTCCAAAGAGTACACAGGTATTACGATCTTGCCAGTCCACCCTGGTGGAGAGAGTCTCGGAACCGACAACCAGGACCTTCATGTCCGGCTGGCTCTGCACGTAGTGCCGGGCAAGGTCCAGAGCATAGGTGAAGCCGGCACAGGCAGCATTGATATCATACGCAAAGGCATGAGCAGCCCCTATTTCAGCCTGAACAAAACAGGCTGTGGAAGGCATGATCTTATGGGGCGACACCGTTGCAACGACCAGCAAGCTGATCTCTTGGGGGGGGACCTGTGCTGATTCCAGTGCCTGCTTAGCCGCCTGGCTCGCAATCTGATAATTCTGTTCGCCCGGCCCGGCAATGTGTCGGGTTTTGATGCCGGTTCTGGTAGTAATCCACTGATCAGAAGTATCAACCATCTTTTCCAAATCCTGGTTTGTCAATCTTCTGGAGGGGATACATGATCCTGTACCGATAATTACCGCTCTACTCATGAGATGTCCCGTGGCATCAGGCAGTGTCGGCAGTACTGTTCAGCGCTACCAGTATGGATGCATTGACTTTGTTTTCAACCATATCTGAGGCGACACCTATGGCATTGCGAATAGCAGTAGCATCGGAGCTGCCGTGGCAGATAATGCCCGTACCGTCGATACCCAGCAAAGGAGCACCTCCGTACTCGGCATAATCCACCTGTCTTTTAAAACCTGCAAAGGCTTTTCGTATCAACAGATATCCCATCTTGGCACGCCAGGTTTTCATGATTTCTTTTTTCAGCATCTGCATGGCAGCGTCGGCCAATCCTTCACTGATTTTCAGGGCAATATTGCCGACAAAACCATCACAGACAATCACGTCGACATCCCCTCTATAGACATCTCTACCTTCAACATTCCCTATAAACCGCAGTGGACTGCGCTGCAGAAGCGCATACGTGCCTTTAACGAGGGCATTTCCTTTTCCGGTCTCTTCGCCTATACTGAGCAGGCCGACCCTTGGTTTTTCAATGCCAAGCAGTAAACGGGAACATGAGGAGGCCATGAGAGCAAACTGATAAAGGTGTTGCGGCCTGCAGTCAACGTTTGCGCCTATGTCCATCAACATCACCGGTCGTTTGAGCGTAGGGAAAAAACTAGCTATCCCAGGGCGAGAGACCCCTGCTAACCGACCCAGTTTACGAATTCCGGCTGCAAGCGTAGCACCTGAATTCCCGGCAGAAACAACCGCATCTGCTTTGCCATGCTTAACAAGATCAAATGCGACCATGACCGAGGCATCTTTCTTTTTACGGACCCCATCAACCGGTGATTCATCCATGCCGATACAGTCTGGAGCATGGACGATACTCACTCTCTGAGAGCCGCCGAAAGATGAACCGGCAATGGCCTGAAGCTGAGTCCGAAGAGACTGTTCTTCACCGACAAGAATTACATCGAGACTCTGATTCTCCGATACCGCTGCAAGGGCACCATGGATAAGGATTTCAGAACCCGAATCGCCACCCATGGCGTCTAGGGCTATACGCACAATCAGTTCCTGGTTGGTCTATGCCTGGAAGTATTACTCGCGTTCACGTCCAGGTTAACTTCGACTCCCGCATGCTGACCAAATCTACCGTAAACATGCAAAGAGGATCGAAATCTCATTTCATTCGTTTATCTCCGAAGAGACAATCTTGGGAGATACAGCCACAACTGAGCGAAAATCACATTGATGAACAGGGAGTTACCCGTACTTCTCAACAGTGAAGGCGGTGTCAGCTTCGGTCGTTTACGGGGACGCTTTCTCCTGAGGTAAAGGTGTTGCAAGAAGGCTACCGAAGATGAAGCCGTATAAGCTGACCTGGGGTGACCATTTTGTCATAAATGTGCCATTGCTCATTTCCATCAGATGCATTTGTATATACTGTTTCAATAAGACAAAATGGTAATAAGAAATACGGGGCTAGCCCGAATTTCCCATCAACTCAGGCAGTCCCAAACTCGGCAGTTTTTGCCAACGCATTATACCTGGGTATATGTGTTGCCAATATACTGCCGAAGGAGGGGCCGCCTGGGCTGACATTTGGTGAACATTTTGTCGCAATTCGACTCTGTCAACGGATAGCACATCCATCTGTTTTTGTTCACTTTTTCTCAGACGAGACAAAAAGTTCATGAGAAATGTGAGCTAGTTGAGTTCATCCTCAAGCTGGATAATAGTCTTCCCCTTGTACATGCCGCAGCCGCCACAGAGTTGATGCGGTTTCTTAGGCTCACCACATTCGGGGCATGACCCAATGCTAGGCCTCGTCAGGGAATCATGGGCTCTTCTCTGTCTGGTTCTTGAACGTGAATGTCTACGTTTTGGTAAGGCCATAATACAATCTCCTCGCTCATTACCGACATCCAGTAGGGTTGCCGGTACTGCCAACAATGGTTTACTTCTCTTTTTTTTTGTATTCTGCCAAGATGGCAAAGGGCGAGTTCCCCGCCTTCACCGTACATTGACAGGGTTCCCTGTTTAGATTTGCACCGCAGTGGCTGCAAATTCCCTTGCACCCTGATGCACAGATTTTCTTCACAGGAAGAGATAAAAGAATCTGCTGCCTCAAGACGTCATCAAGATCTATAGACGGCTCATGGAGTTCTATGGTATCCATCTGTTGAGCATCGCACTCAAGTTCATGAACCTGCCACCTGCTTGTTCCAGCAACTTCAAAAAGCAGGTGGAAGGTGGTGTCTATCACACAGCCATAGGATTCCAGGCATCTATCGCAGACAACCTCAGGTACAGCCTGGATGACTCCACTCAACTCAATCTGTTGGTCATTCTTTTTAACCAGCCGGAGTGCAGCTTTCGTCACATGCCCAAAAGAAAGAATCTCCTGATCCGTTATAACCCCATTGAGTTCTCTGCACTCATAGAGATACCCGGTTGAAGAAATTTCGTTAAATGTAATACGCATACGCCCCTGCCCTCTCGCCTACATTTCTTATGAAGAAGCGTCTCAAGTTGTTCAAGGAATTTGAAATCAAAAGATATACAGTACCTGGAAAATGGATGGTTTGACGCACTGTTTACGAGGGGGCCTGAGCTGAGTCGTAGCCGAATTTCGTCGAAGCCGAAAATAATACACAAAAACTTTAAAGAAAGCCAACTAAAAAAAAGCCTCAATGTGAATTCTTTCGTCAACTCATAAACATATAGTTCAGGCCTGGGGCCAAAACTATTTAAAAAACACTGGAATCAGATAGGGTTGTAGCGATTGCGTACAACCACAGGCACACTTTATACTCATGCAAGAATTGTAGAATGGAACCGCTACAAGGAAGAATCAAGATTGCTTGTATCCAGTATGGTGTAGGACGAACAACTGCAATTGACTACCCAACACGACCTGTACCCAATAATCTGGAAAAATTAGGCTCCTTTTTGCAGAGCTTCTCTGTTTTTTTAAACTGCGCCTGATCCTATTGTAAGAATACTGCCTTGTCCCTCGTATGCGGCCAATCTCAGTCGAGAAACAGAAAAGGTACGTCAAATGAAATCGAGGGTACAGGTAAAAAAATCTCTGCTGCCTTGCATCCTTTTTCCCCTCGCAGAGAGCTACATTGTATGTGGACAGAGGTCTAGTCTTCGCTAACAAAACGGGCACGGTTCCTATGTTGATAGCGGTATTGCATATACCCGTTTCGCACAGCTATATATGGGTCGAAACTCATTTTTTTTAGGTCATCATATTCGCCCACGTGAAAGGAGAATTGATTGAGCTTCTTGGCGACATGTCCTCCCCCTGAGGTGATATAATCATCGGCCCAGGAGTAGAATGGGGCACCGGCGCAAGCATCAAGGATGGCGCCACTGAAATCACGAATGGTAGAGGAACCGTACAAGGGGACAACCAGGTATGACCCGTCACCTATTCCCCAAACTTCCATGGATTCCCCCAATGAAGCCTCGATCGGATGCAAACTGAATTCAGTACGAGCGGGGTCGCCTAATCCAAAAACCCCAAAAATCGTGTTGATGGTGAATCGCCCCAGAACTCTTGCCGAATCTTCAAACCTACCTTGAAGAAGGCAGTTAACGAATCGGACTGGTTCGTCAAGGTTGTAAAAAAAATTGTTAATTATCATTCGAAAATCTGGAGCAACTATTTCGCTGTATGTCCTGACAACAGGATCCAGCACGTAGGCATAAGCAACATCGTTAAAGGCGAACATGGCCCTGTTCAACGGCTCCAGTGGGTCAGGAATAGTATCGACAGTCAGGCGTTCTTTGTAGAAATCATCATCTAGGAAATCCATCTCATTTTCGGCCCGGCATACCACAGGTAACAGAACAAAAAACAGGGGGATGAAAAGAACGCGTACACAGGGGTTCATGATAGTTATCCTAATCGACTTCACCAAATGCAAATTTGGAGATCAAAGACTCGATATCAACTGCTGACTCCGTATCCAGCAAGACATCGCCCGGTTTATATATTTCTTCGGCTCCGCCCAGGGATATTTGAATGTACTTGTCCCCGATTATGCCCTGTGATTTCACAGAGGCAATGGAGTCCACAGGAACGCGCACATTTTTGTCGAGCTGCATGCTAATAACTGCCAGTCCCTCTGTACTCAGGACCATATCTCGAACGGTTCCGACATGTACCCCTGAAATCTGCACCTCAGCTCCAGATTTTACACCTGAAATATTATTGAATTCAGCCTTCAGTTCGTAGGACTGTACACTGGTCAAAAAAGGGACTTCTCCAAGCCTGAAAGCCAGCCAGCATAATGCGGCAAAACCAAAAAGCAAAAAAAGTCCGACAAAGATGTCAAATCGAGAATGTCTCATCTACAACTCCATAGTGAGAATTGGTTACAAATCAAGTGTTCGTTGGGCAAATTCACGGATTGCCTCTTTATGGGAAGAGAGAATTTCGCCCGGCTCCTGAAATATATCAATTTCTCCCTTGTTCAAGAGAATTATTTGATCAGCCAACTCAAACACTTGGGGAATATCATGGCTAACGATAATCGCTGTATATCCCAAGCGCTCATGGGTGGAACGAAAGAGTTCATAGATTTCCCGTGTCATGAGTGGATCCAGTCCTGTGGTTGGTTCATCGAACAGAACAATAGCGGGATCCAATTGAAGGGCGCGAGCCAGGCCGACCCTTTTTTTCATGCCCCCACTGAGTTGAGCTGGAAACTTATCCTCATGTCCTGTCAACTCAAGCTGTTCCAGGGTGGTTAGCACTTTTTCCCGCACCTGGTCGTCGGGTAAGGTACTCCTTTCCCAGAGTGGTAGGGCAATATTTTCATAAACAGTCAGGGAATCAAAAAGAGCGGCACCTTGAAACAGCACCCCAAAAGCCATACGAATCTGTTGCAACTCCTTATAACGCAGGGTGGTAATATCTTTGCCCCCTACTCGTATCGCCCCCCTGTCGGGCTGAAGCAACCCAAGAATCAGCTTGAGAATGACACTTTTTCCCTGACCGCTTCCTCCTGCAATAACGGTTGTCTTACCCGTGGGAATGGAAAATGTTGCGTTATCGAGGACGGTATGTTTTTTTCCCGGTTCACCGAATGTTTTTACTACTCCAGAAAAATGTATGATGTTGCCAAGTTTGGGTTGCATGAGATTATCCATTACAAGTGAACCTGAATTCGAACCAGCCTAGAATGTTTGCTCATTGGTCACAGTAATATGGCCGTCAGCAAGTAATCAAAAATAAGCACTGCAATCGACGAAAAGACAACGGCCTGTGTTGTCACTTTACTGACACTTTCCGCCCCAAAGCCTGCGCCCCTAATCTGCTGGACGAAATACCCTCTCCCACAGCAAATCCAAACGATAAGTATAGAGAAACAAAAGGATTTCATTATCCCCAGAGTAATATCGTGGTCTGTGACACTACGGATCATACCGGAAAAAAAGGCCCCACTGTTGACTCCCATAAGCTGTACCCCGGCCAGGTAGCCCCCCCAAATACCGACAACATCAAAAAACGCTGTCAACAGTGGAACGGCAATGATAGTTGCCAGCACCTTGGGAGAGATGAGAAAACGAAAAGGATCTATGGCCATACATTCAAGGGCATCAATCTGCTCTGAAATACGCATAATGCCTATTTCAGCACACATGGCGGAGCCTGCGCGCCCAGTGACCATGAGCGCGGTCAGCACAGGTCCAAGCTCCATGATCAGGGAAAGAGAAACCGCAGAACCAAGCATCCCCTCTGCACCAAATTTACTCAGGGAATAATATCCTTGTAGGCCCAGAACCATCCCGGTCGAGAGAGCAGTAAAAAAGATGACTGTCAGCGAGCCTGCACCGATAAATCGAATCTGTTTAACCAGTTCGCGGACACGAAAAGGGCGCTTGAACAGACCAGCCATCGCATAATAGAGAAAGATTCCCATGCGGCCAAGATCGTTGAGTATGTACAGGCATCTACTGCCGACTATTCCTAACGTATTGATCATAAACAAAAGTATAAAAAATAATGGTCAGAACCGTTTAAAAAAAAATCGTCCCCATATACCATATATCACCAGTTCACACATATGATCATGCATACCATTATCTGTCCTGGTGGCCTATATTGCGGGACGGTAGATTGCATCGGAAAAAACGTTGGCTACATGCTCCCTGCCTTGATCGTATCCGATTGTGGTGTGCCTGACGATAAAGAGCCTGGCCAAATACACTGGTTACTTGGTACTTGAACCTGCATTCATGGCCTGGGTGAAAGTTTCAAGAAAAGCCTCGGCGACACCCATGGGATCATCTGAAGCGTACAGGACCATTGTCTGGAGAAACATGAAACTTTCATCTTCCATATCCGTGAATTCGACGGCTACTGCGTTGCCATCAATTCGGAGAGCTATGGCCTAACAGCACCACATAAGACTGAATTCTGGCCCGTCTCTTGGATCTCTATACGTATTTTCTGTCCTACCTGCACCCCTGAGACCCCTTCTATCAACATCCCACCAAGACACAAATTCCTCAGTGGGAATTCCCCTAGTGGGCTTTGGTCATAACACAAGCGCTCTAGTACTAATCACCCGGGTATGACGACGTTTATCCGTTCGTAGCCTGAGAAGGAGGGAGGATGTCATGATTTAAGTCCAGGTATTGAGACTAATCACTGATAACAAGATCATTATAACAGGTGCCTGATGCGGTCAAGTAAAAATGAGGTACAACCTTTATTTTGAGAATGCATTTTTCCCACACGAAAGAAAAAGGCATGTCAAAAAGTCATAAGCAGCGGGGACCAAAATGATCGAACCCTTGGTAACTGAGTTCTTCAATGTTCTGCTTCCCCTGATTGATGAGCACCACCTTATCCCCTTCTTCGATTGTCCCGACAGCAGACAATTGAATTCCAAGTTGTTGACCAATACTGATTATATCTGAATCAGCCGAGCGTGGTGCAGTAAACAACAGTTCAAAATCTTCACCGCCCCTGACTGCGAGAGAGACTGCGGAGAGGTCATAGGTATCGCAGGCAAGGGACAAGGATGTACTGATGGGGAGTTGCCAGGCCTCTACCTGTGCTCCTGTACCGGAGCAGGTGCAGAGATGGGCCAGGTCTGTGGCCATACCATCTGAAAGGTCCATCATACTGCGAATATCCCCTAAATCAGCCAGCATTTTTCCTAGATCGACCCTCGCCACAGGGTCCAGATGTGCCTGATACAGTGCCTGATAGGGAGCAACCGAATCTATGCCCCTTGTATATAATTCAAGGCCTGCAGCAGCCTGTCCGAGGTACCCGCTGACCCATATTCTGTCACCAGCCTGAGCACCGCTTCTATACAACACTCTGTCTGACGGGGCTTCTCCAATCAGAGTTACGCATAAAGAATACCATTCTGGACTGTGCACTGTATCTCCTCCGATCAACAGACAGCCATATTGCCGACAAGCGCTCGCCACCCCCCGACTGAAAGAGCGTATCCATTGTTCATCAGGCGGTCTCGGAGCACCCAAGCTCAACAATACAAAACGGGGTACGCCTCCCATCGCCGCAATATCACTGACATTTACGGCGATTGCTTTTCGACCGAGTAATTCCGGAGGGTGCCATGACCGGTTAAAATGTACGTTTTCGACCAGCGTATCCATGGTTACAAGCCAGGCCGTTGTATCATCTTTGCGTACAACAGCGCAATCATCACCAATAGACTGCAGCACATCTTCGCAATCATCACCTCTATTCTGTGCCAGGCATTGTATTATTTCGCGTTCATTCAAGAGCTGTTCCTCTCCCAAGAATAGTCAGTATTCAGGCAAAAAATCCAAACAGTTGACACAGAAAACAGTATTTGTCTTGTGGTATAAAAACGTGACGACGAAGCATATATGCTGTCTCACCCGCGCTTCTCATCTGAGAAAAGTCCCAACCCGGCCTTCTCATCGGCTCAAGAGGTGCCCAAGTACAAATGTTGACCGTGCAGTACAGTACCCGGTATGCGCGGTCAAAAAACAGCCAAGGACGATGTCGATTGCGCTGGCTCTGGAGGCCTTTTTTTTCGTAATGCAAGACGGTTCACTCCCATCGCATACTCCTTGCTGAAGCCAGCCTGAACAGTCGTAGTGTACCATTTTCGTCATTCTATTCCTTGACTATGCGAAGGCCTGCGTTTTTGGAAAAGCACTTGTGAGATCTTTCTTTTTTATCCCGGTTATTCCTCCCCTTGCCTCCTTCAAACTCCAGGGCCTGTATAAAACGCCCGTGTCCACCCATGGTAAATATTTCCCGGCCTGTATATTGCGGTGTTCGCAAAGTCCAGGTTACTTTTTGCGGTGGAATACCCAGAAGCAGCATAGTTACGTGCCACCATTCATGCTTTCGAGTGTCATCACGGATAATATCAGTAATAACAGCGTAGCTTACAAACTCTGGTTCCCTGCTTGCAACGATGACGATATCGCCAGGAATTGTCGTGTCTTTTAAGGGGAGTTTCCTTTTTAATTCTGCGACTAATTTTTCCATTGGTATACAATCCCTAATATTTCAGATGGACTTTCCACCCTTATCCCGCATTTCCCATTCAGCAATCAGGTTGATTAGTTTAATCCAGGATCTCTCAGTACAAAACCTACCGAACCTGGCAAGGCCTGAGCTAATGAGACATTGGGGATCAACCTGCAAAAAAACGGTGCCCTATTTTTCCTCTCCTTGACCAGGTCCTGGTACATAGAAGCTTATCGCTCCCAAAAGCACATTTTGTTGTTGTACCACCCGAATACTTTGAGAACGAACATTCTGTACGCTGTTAAAAAGAGGCTGGAGCAGTTCATTCCGAATAAAAGCCCCCTGCTCCGGTGAAATTCTATCTGCCCCCTGTAGGGTGTAGGTGAGCAGTTGCAGCATCTTTTCAAGGCCGCTGTTTACTTGGTCGCTTCGTGTATAGAAAATCAGATTGTTCGCCTGCCGCAGACCATGAGAGACCTTCTTGAACGCCATACTGTCCACCAATTTCTTCCGACATGTACCCATCCAATATTCAATGAGTTCGGCATTGTCGGCCACTATCAGGTACTCATCATAAAAAAGATAGGTCGGCTCAATCAAGCCATTTGCCAAGACTAGAGAAATTGCAGGAGTGCCGCCCACAACTCGAGAGCGCATGGGGACGTCGGCCAGGATTTTTCTTAACAGCCTGCGAACGGCCCGCTTATCCTTGACTTTCAGTTGCAAGCAGATCACAGGAAGAGAAGCAAAAGCGGCAGTTGGAAAATCGGCGATAAAAACACCTAATTCATTGTCCAACAGAGCCATCAGCGTTTCCATACGCATACCGGTACGCCTAAGAACTGCCTGCTCAATATAAAAAAGTGAGGCGGCTGTCTCCATATCAGAAATATCCGAGAGTCCCTGCCAAAGTTTTTCCACGTCAAACCAATTTGTCCACAAATATCCAGAAACTCTACTATCAAGGCGCTCCAACCGCTGATGCACCAACGGTTTGGCCGGGAAATATTTATTCAAAAAACTGACCTTGTTATCCGGAATTCCGGTGGAAACAAAGGTGAGATAGCGACGGTCGGCCTTTTCATGATACTGCAGGAGCAAACGGGTCTCTGGTCCGAAAAATGTTCCCCGTTGCATGGCTCTGAACCCAACAGCCTGTCCTATTTGCTTGATAAAGAAGGGGTTCAGGTATAAAGAACAAACTTCATCCCGGGAGGCGTGCTGCAACAGCTTTACGTAGCCACTGTTTCCGGCAAGAGTACGCGACGGTTGCACCAGATGAGCAGAGTAGGCATTAAGACAACGCAGTAGAAGTCCCCTTTGCAACGACCCGAGCATGAGATCATCTATAAGGGCAAAATAAACCTTTCGTCCTCCTTCCACAGGCACCATGTGTACCTCAATGCCGTACATGGTCTCTATATGGCGGTCTGTTCCTCGAAAACGCAGTTGATCTCCTTGTTGTTTGGCTGGCCGCTGTATAGCAGTGCAGAAGACGAGGCTGTGTTCTAGACAATCAGGCAGTGACTGGCAAGGTTGTTCCGGCGAAAGAATGGCAACAGCGGCCATTTTCCGAGACAATATCGAAAAGGATACATGGGGGGCTATGGCCTGGATACTGTCAATAATATCCAGAACCTTTTGTCGAGCATCCTCGCATACTCCTCCCAAGCCCATTTTTTTCCAAAACCGGGGCGCAAGAATTTTTTTGCCAAAAGGTGTTGCTTGGAACCGCTGAAAGGGAGGATCGATGTTTTTCCACTTCAGCAGTGCAATGGTGTCAGACGGCAGCACGTTCCCCGGGTCAGGCGCCTGACGTATATCCAAGGTCAGAAAAAAAATAAGCCCAACGGTCGCTATCAACAGTATGCATGCCCATGCTAGGCGTATCAACGAATTGTGAGCCACGAGACTATATGCCACATAGAATACGACAGGGGAAAAACTACTTGAGTAATTCCTTGGTCTATATCGGATTTTTTGCTATGAGCCGTTTCAGGAGTGCAACCTGATCACTACCTTTCACTCTACTGATCTGTGCTTATAGCCCAAAGGAGCAGTGGACCCAATCCATTGGCCAGCCTGAAGTGTTCAATAAGCTAAGAATACTGAAGGTAAAAAAGTGGAAATACATCTCAGGAAGCCTCAACGACCGGGCAAAATTTAGCACAGTAAACCTCATCCAGGGTTTTATCGTCAAGAGAAGAATGCGTTCTGAGCAGATTAGAAGAATACAAGGCCCGGATAACTGAGGGTCCATCCTTACTTACTATATTATTGTAACTCGTTAGAGGATATTTAACCTTTAACTTGTATTTGCTTCAGGCCAGTCACTGCTTTCAGGTTGCCTGAATTGGAGTCTGCGTGATTGGCAGCTATAGCCCCTTTATGCGACCAATTGCGACCGCCCGAAGATGGGTGAGGAGTGAGAAGCAGTTACCTCTTCTTTTCATTTCTGACGGGCAGTATCGGTACACTGTTCTATGAGACGAAGCACGTCCTTACCATCAATGGGTTTTGGGAGATAAAAATTCATCCCAGCCTCCAGACACTCAGCACGGCCCATCTCTGTTGCATGGGCGGTTATGGCAATAATGGGAACCCTAGGCCCCTGTTCCAAATTTCGTATTGTCCGTACAGCCTCAAAACCATCCATCTCTGGCATCTGAATATCCATTATGATACAAGCAAATCTTTTTTTCCTCCAGTGATCAATGGCTTCCAACCCATTTGCAGCAACCGTGACCGTGTGGCCTGCTTCTTCCAAAAGTGTACGTATCAGGACGGTGCTGATATATTCGTCCTCGCAGACCAAAACCTGGGCACTCGCCCCGGAATCAGCGACCTCCCTCTCCTGTTCATGGGCATCGTTTTGTACATGCCCAACGGTCGTTGCATCGTCAGGCGCTGAAACAGGGAGGGTAAAATAGAACTGGGCGCCATTCCCGAGTTCGCTGTCAAGCCAGAGATCACCGCCAAGCATGTGGACCAGCCCCTGGGTTATGGAGAGTCCCAGTCCGCTGCCACCCACCTGTCTGGTAAAGGAGGTATCCACCTGACTGAATGAGTTAAAGATATTCGAATGATGCTCAAGAGCAATTCCCACCCCTGTATCACAAACCTCAACAAAAAGGCAGCCCCCTTCCTGTTGTTGTTGCTTGTGCATCCGCATTGATACTTGGACCCCGCCCTGGTGGGTAAATTTAATGGCATTGTCCACCAGGTTTGTAACAATCTGGATCACTTTGCTCTGATCAGTCTGCACTGTTTCAGGGACCCTGGGATCGACACTCCAGGTCAGATCAAGATTTTTTCGATCAGCCAGCACCTGAAAAGGGGTAAGTGTCTCTGTCAAGGTTTCCCGTGGATTAAAGGATTCTACACAGACATGAGAACGTCCTGCTTCCAGTTTGGAATAGTCAAGGATGTCATTGATAATGGAGAGTAATCTATTTGCGGCCCTGACGATAAGACCAAGATGCCTCTGATGTTCTCTATTCTCTGTCTGCTGCCGCACAAGCTTTGTTAACCCGATAATACCATTCATAGGCGTTCGTATTTCATGACTCATATTGGCCAGGAAAACGCTCTTTGCCACATTGGCAGTTTCCGCCTGTTCGCGGGCTGACTCCAGGGCTTTTTCAATTTCTTTTCGTTTGCTCAAATCTTCAACGACCCAGACCGAGCCCTGGGAGGAGTCGTCAGGATGCAGACTCTTACCACTGACCATACAGGGAATAAAAGACCCATCTTTTTTTTGAAGATAACACTCGACCTGCTCCACCACTGCAGATGGTAACGTTTTGTAATGTTGTCGAATAAATCGGTGAAAAGCCTCTTTGCTGATAAAAAAATCCCAAACATTACCATGCATGATTTCCTGCATGCTGTACCCAAACATATCGCACATCCTCTGATTGACCTGAACAATACGATTATCACGAACCAGCGCGATACCAATGAGAATAGTGCTGAAAATACTTTCCAGTTCCTGTTGTGTTTTCCGGCGCTCGGCTTCTACTTCCGTGTTTGAAAGCATACCAAGTCGTCCTTTCTCCCCCAGGCACTGTTCTCGGTGTGTGCGGATAACACTGCCTATGCCAATCACCATCAGAATGAACACAAAAGAAGATATTGCCAGAACAACCGCCAGAGGAAAAGGGGCCTGCGAAAGTGTGACTACTTCCCATCCAGGCATTGATAAAGAACCGCGCACAGTGACAGCTCTCATGTCGTCATAACGAATAACCTTTTCAGCAAGATCAAAGGGCAACACCGGTAAAGGCTGTTCACCAAACTGACGGCTTTGCTGGAGCATCGGTAGACGCCCATCAGGCAGTGAGGCTGCCAGTGAATGTATCCACTCCTGCCGGGAGGCACTGAACACAACTCCGTCAGAAGACACAAGCAGAGCCTCAACGCCACCTTGTAGGCCCGTAAAAAATGCGTCGATACTCGCTCCGGTGGTTTTTATAACAACTACTCCGGTGGGCGTTCTTTTTAGATTATCATACACAGGCGCACTGAAGTAGACGCCTTTTTGGGTGGTGGTCACACCTATCGCCGGAAACCGGCAGGTTTTCCCCGCCATGGCGCGGCGGAAATAGGGTGCGAAAGAGTACGTTTGCCCAGAAAGCTTCTCCTCCTCATCGCTTGAACTCCCGATGACCAATCCGTTTGCATCCATGACATAGACTAAGGAAACCCCAAGGATGCTGCGGGTGGTGGTCAATACGCTGGAGAGCCGGGGATTATCCGGTTCTGATCGACCGGCACATAACTGGATAACTTCATGAGAAAGGGCCAATGCTGAAACAGACTCTGTCAAGTATTCTATGGCAAAGGTGTCAATCTTTTGAACGAGATTGTTCGTAACAGTATGTAACCGTTTTTGCCCCATGGCCACAACAATGGCATCGCAACTGTAACAGAGCAACACAATCAGCGCCGAGGCAAGCATGATTATAACGGCAATCTTCAACAGGAGGAAGGAGTTGACCGAGCCAGGCCTGTTCACCGTAGAGCCTGTCATAAAAAATAATCCTTACAAAGAATCAAATAAAAGAGCAGCTTGTACAGGGAGGGCTGCAGAATCAAACTGGTCTCTCTCCCATACGTTGAGCGCAACGTCTCCCAACAGCTTGAGAACTACTGATACCAAAATGAGAGCTTGCATGTTTGGTTATGCCTGGCATACCCGGTCCAGTCCTGCTGATTTGGACGCTTACCTTTCAAGATTCATTCGTCTATACTGTATCGCTTCTGACAAAAAGCAGGAGCTGATTTCTTCCATACCAGCAAGATCTGCAATGGTCCTTGCAATTTTAAGAATCCTGGTATGTGAGCGGGCGGAAAGTCCCAGCTTGGTCACAGCTCCTTCGAGCAGCTTTGCTCCTGCGGAATCCAGACGGCAAAAGTCTTTCACCTCTTTAGGCTCCATCTGTGCATTACAGTTTATCCCACGGCTGGAAAGAAATCTAGCCTTCTGTATGCGCCTAGCAGAGTTCACCCGATTCCGGATAGAAACGGACGATTCTCCGGGTTGTAATCTGGCCAGCTCCGATACCTGAACAGCAGGGACCTCTATGTACATATCAATTCTGTCCAACAATGGACCTGAAAGCCTACTTCTATAGCGCTGGATCTGTGCAGGAGTACAGGTACACACATGAAACGGATCGCCCTGATATCCGCATGGGCACGGATTCATGGCGGCTGCAAGCATAAATTTAGCAGGGAAGGCAAGGCTCATGGTCGCCCGGGAGATAGTCACCACCCCATCTTCAAGTGGCTGCCGCAACACCTCCAGTACATGCTTTTTAAATTCCAGCAACTCATCAAGAAAAAGAACACCATTATGGGCAAGCGAGACCTCACCGGGTCTGGGTACATGCCCTCCTCCAATCAGTCCCGCATCTGATATGGTATGGTGAGGGGCACGAAAAGGTCGTGCTGTAATCAGGGGATTATCGGGCGGCAAACAATCTATGGTGGAAAAGACCTTCGATGTCTCCAGAGCTTCCTCAAGGGTCAAATCCGGCAGAATAGAGGGGAGACGCCTGGCCATCATGGTTTTCCCGCTTCCTGGGGAACCACTCAACAAGATATTGTGCCCACCGCTTGCCGCAATTTCCAGGGCGCGTTTGGCATGTTCCTGTCCCTTGACATCTTCAAAATCAGGTCCGTGAACCGAATGAATACGAAACAGCGCCTCCAGATCAACCACAGTGGGCTCTAGCACAATGATGCCCCGAAGAAATTCAACGGCCTGGCTCAGGTGCTGGATACCGATCACTTCAAGATCTGTAATCACGGCTGCCTCTGGTCCATTTGCAAGAGGAACCAGCAGACGACGAACACCCCCGGCTGCCGCTGCGATGGCCATGGAAAGCATTCCGCGAACAGGTTTAACTGTACCGTCCAGGGAAAGTTCACCTATCACCAGACTTGCTTGCAGGCTCATGGGAGCGATAACCCCAGAAGCAGCAAGAATACCCAGCGCAATAGGCAGATCGTACCCCGCCCCCTCCTTTCTGACAGAGGCGGGGGCCAGGTTAACGGTAATCTTACCGGTCGGAAACTCATACCCACTGTTTTTGACCGCTGCTTTTACCCGGTCTTTTGCCTCCCGAACAGCCCCTTCGGCGAGGCCGACAGTTGAAAAAGACGGCAATCCCATGGCCAGGTCCACCTCGACCTGAACCATCAGGCCGTCCACACCTGCAACTGCTCCGCTTAACACTTGAGCCAACATAAGGATTACCTAGTCACGAGGGGTCATACATGTTCAAAACTTCTTGGGAATACGGGCCTTTTTTATATTGATAAATATACAATGGCGGTAGCAGAACGCAGTGATCACCACCGTTTTTCATTGATTCGACAAGGACCAGTTTAGCCTCGGAGCTATCCGGATAACTGTATATCGGCTGTATCTTTTTCGTGATCAACCTATGATGAGAGAGCTCGATGAGCAAGGAGGGCAATCGCACAGCAGGGTAAACAAACACGACTCGTCCCCTGTTTTGGACGGCAAAGGAAGCCGCCCGAACACAGTCCTGCATATCGGCCTGCATTTCATGCCTTGCTATGGCCGCCTCGGCCAAACGGCTTAAACGTCCTGTCTCCATTTTGCCATACGGGGGGTTGCACACCACAACCTGCATGCTTTCCGGGGCCAAAAATTGATTGATACATCTCAAGTCACCTTGAATAACCTCGAAACGGTTGGCCATACCATTCTCCAGACTGTTGACCCGGGCTAAATCAGCCAGCTTATTCTGGAGTTCAACCCCGGTGACAGACAGCTGTGCACTCCGATACGCCATAATTAACCCCACAATGCCTGAGCCGCAGCATAAATCGAGGACCTTGCCCTGGCTGCAGACCGACAAACTGTAATGCGCCAGTAAAACCGCATCAATGGAAAACCGATACCCTTCTCGATACTGCTGACAGCATAAAGCGCCGGCGAACAAAGAGTCACGAGTTATTTCCAAACGCTCTTCTTGGCATTCCCTCTTTTTTACACAGTCCATTGGGGTAAAAGTATTCTCTTATTGCCTCACACCTTCAACCATTCTTCGGGATCGCTGTACTCTTAAGAAAGGCAAGAATACAATTTGCTTGTTACAAGCTCAGAACAATGGCATTATACTGGCCCAGTATATCGTGTAGCAACCTCTGGTTTTCATGCACGCTCTTCATGGCATCTACCATCTGCGTTCAAAAGAACACAAGAGCAACATCAGGAGATCTTTCACTTGTTTGACATATTCATCCAAACGCATTTCTCAGGTGGTCATCATCTGCGCGAGTACCCTGGTACTTGCGAACAGCCCCACGGGCACAACTGGAAAGTCAAGGTGACGGTCAGGGCTCATCAGCTTGATGAGCTGGGCATGGGGATTGATTTTAAAGTCCTTAAAAAAAAGGTGAACAGTGTCATCGACACTCTGGATCACTGCGATCTCAATCAACACCCGGCTTTTCTTCAGCGGAATCCCTCTTCCGAACATATAGCCCAATACATTTTTGACCAGCTTCGCCCGCAGCTAGTGTCCCATCGTTACCGTATCCACAGCGTCGAGGTTCGAGAGACAGACACCAGCGGAGTTATATACCACCCCAATCCATGAGCAGCGGCGCTGTTTGTGAAGCATGGGGTTCTCCACTGGCACACCAATGAGCTGGCTTAGATTTTGCCTAATACCCACCACAGACTCGTTCAGGCAGCTTCTCCTGTCCTCTACTCGCTACAAAAACTGTTGTGCTGAGCAAGGCAGGTCAAGCGCCAAGGGCAACCCGGACCATCAGTGGCAAAGCCCCTGGATACGATTCCATTTTTCCACCAAAGGCCCTGAGAATTTTCTGGGCTTTTTCCGTGTATTTCTGCTCACCCGTCAAATCGCCCATGGTGAGCAGCGTTTGGGCACAGACACTGTTGGCCGCAGGCTCAGCAGTATCTTGTTCAGCATAGGTGCGTATCAGCAGGGTGGCATCAGGGGCGCTGTCATATAAACAGCCTTGCCCGTTATCCCAAAACAACGCCAGTTGCGTCTCTGTCAGCTGTACGGCCCGCTCAAGAAAACGGGGTTCTCCAACAGCCTGATACAGCGCGATATAGGCTGCCGTCAGTTGGGCGTAATCAGCGAGCTGACCCTGTCCATACCCCTTTTCTTGCCCTGTCCTTGCATCATACAGGCGATAGAGATAGCCGGATTCCGGATTTCGTACAGCCTGCCACAGAAAATCAGCCATACGTATTGCCTGATCAACATATTGCTGTTTCTCACCAAAAACAACCCCAGCCTTGACCAGGGCTCTGATAAGCATGCTGTTCCAACTGGTGATTATTTTCCTGTCACAGTGGGGCCTGGACCGCCTGGCTCGAACCGAAAGCAGGCGTTCCTCTGCCCTGGCTAACTCCTGGGCGGCCTCCTGTTCCGATATCCTATACTGATCTGCAACCTCAGCAAGGGTATGTTGCACAAAAAGAATATTACGGTTTTTTAATTCGTTGTGCGGATCGACAGTCAAATTCCCCTCAAATGTCACGCCATAACGATACACAAAAATCGAGGCTGTCTGCCGTCCCAGGATTCGCACGATTTCCTCTTCGGACCAGAGGTAATACAGCCCTTCTCCATGTTTTCCCGGCCGATACGGATCAGCGCTGTCGGCATCTTCCGCACTATAAAAGAGAGGTGTTGCTGAACTGAGGTGAGACACAAGATATCCTATGGTTTGATGCACCACCCGGCTGAAAAGGGGTTTTCCCGTTCTCTGATAGGCATCCGCATAGATCTCTATTAACTGGGCCTGATCATAAAGCATTTTCTCAAAGTGGGGCGTACGCCACGACGCATCCACGGAATACCGATGGAATCCTCCACCCAACTGGTCATATATGCCGCCATGGGCCATGGAACTCAGGCTCGCAATGGCCATGTTTTGGGCCTCTTTAACACCGTAGAAATCTGTGTAGTGCAGCAGAAAATCAAAGACCACCGGACGGGGAAATTTTGGAGCTTGGCCGAAACCGCCATGTTCTGGATCATATGCTGCTTTCAGGACAGCAAAACATTTGCGGGCAAGCTTCCCGTAGGATGCGGACGCAGGCAGTTGTCGGACCCGCCTGATGATACGAACCACCTTTTCTGCGGTATCATGTAACTGGTCCCTGTTTCTGCTCCAGGAGTTCTGAATGGCGTCTAAAACCTCCAGAAAACCTGTTCGGTTCAAACCTGAAACCAGCGGGATATATGTTGCGCAGAAAAACGGGCGGCCATCGGGAAAAAGGAAGAGAGAAAGCGGCCAGCCACCGGAACCAGTCATGGCTACGGTGGCGGCCATGTAGAGGGCATCAATATCCGGTCGTTCTTCACGGTCTACTTTAACGCTGACAAAGCAGGTGTTCAGCTTGTTTGCGGCCTGGGCATCCATGAACACCTCGCCTGCCATGACATGGCACCAGTGACAGGTGGAATAACCGATGGACAGGAAGATAGGTTTGTCTTCTTTTTGCGCTCTTTCCAGGGCTTCCGGTCCCCAGGGATACCAGTGAACCGGATTCTCAGCGTGTTGTTGCAGGTAGGGGCTCAGCTGGTTGTGCAGGTGATTTTTTGACTCAGTCACGCTTATTCTCCAATAATTTTGACCAGCACTCGCTTCTTCCTGCGCCCGTCAAACTCTCCATAAAAGATCTGTTCCCAGGTGCCAAAATCCAGTTGCCCCTCTGTCACGGCAACAACAACCTCACGCCCCATAATCTGTCGTTTCAGGTGGGCGTCAGCATTATCTTCATAGCTATTATGCCGATATTGACTGACCGGTGCATGTGGGGCAAGCTTTTCCAGCCACACTTCATAATCCTGGTGCAGACCAGATTCGTCGTCATTAATAAAGACGCTGGCTGTAATGTGCATGGCGTTGACCAGTACCAGGCCTTCCTGTATGGTGCTTTCCTGCAGACAATCTTCGACCTTTGGGGTTATATTAACAAACCCGCGCCTGGAAGGTATTTCAAACCAGAGTTCTTTACGATAACTTTTCATCCAGATTCCGCCTCATGCGTATGGGTACTGAATCGTCCATTTCTAGGGCCAGAGAGGAGCAGTGCAGCGTTCCCCCTGTGGTTCCTTTTTACGACATCTGACGCCTTTATACAGTATGTAATCCAGATATGTATTGTATCTCACCTAAAAAGTGAACGGAAAAAATCAAAAAAAGCAACCTTATAAAACGGTGCATTAACACCTGCTTCTTGGTGTCCGATTTATTTGTCAGCAGAGGGCTGCAGCGGTACACGCTCCCCTGCGTACTGTGAACGGCATAACGGCCTTCCCCTTGATACGGCTGCTTTCAGAAAGAAGAATCACAGGCCAAGGGGGGCAATAGCGGACAGGCCTCTCCAACAGAGGCTGCCCAAACAAACGGCAAAACAACAGACACCATCTGTAACTGATCCACCAGAGTTAAATACCGTATTGTCTTGACAACAGGGTCCACTTTCGAGATAGTATTCAGTTGCACCAAGTGTAGCAGAAATATCCCGTAAGTAGGGGCAAAAAAGAGAGAGATGCCACAACAGATGAATAAACCAAGAAAACTATGGATCGCCGCCCTTCTCACCCTATGCACCGTCGGCCTTGGCCATATTTACGGGGGTAACCCCAAAAAAGGTATTATTCTGTTCATCGGCCAGCAATGCATGTATGCCGTACTGGTCGCTCTTCTTCTGATGCAGTGCAATCAATACACGTTCTTTCTTTCCCTGGGCCTCCCGATCCTTTACATTATCGCTGCGGTCTGTTGCGCCGTGCATACCTCCTGGCCAAACAGAACAACCTACACCTTGCGGGGCTACAACAATCTTCTCATCTATATCAGCTATTTTTTGTTGGCAGGCCTGATTATTCAAAGCCTGCTGGCAGAGGTGACAAAAAACAACTACCTCCAGGCCTTTGTTATTCCTTCAGATGCCATGAAACAGACCCTGCTGCCGGGTGATTTTTTCCTTGTGGATAAATGTATTTACAAAAAGAATATCCCGGAAAGAGGAGATATCGTTCTTTTCACTCATCCGGATGAGCCGGAAGTCTTTTTGGTGAAAAGAATCGTTGCAGGTCCTGGTGATACAATAGAAATTCAAGACAAAGTTCTGTATCTTAACGATCATCCGATCCAGGAGCCCTATGCCTTCCATCCCGACAAGCGTATATATCCCGCTTCTGTGACACCACGAGATAATCTCAAGAAAACAACGATACAAAAGAACACTTTTTTCCTTCTGGGCGACAACCGGGACAACAGCCTGGACAGTCGTTTTAAGGGAGCTGTGCCCCGGGAAAACATTCTTGGAAAGGGAAAAATTATTTACTTTTCAAAGGACCGCAACCAGAACAATCTTCGTCTGGAGCGGATGGGGAAAATCCTGGAGTAGTTGTCAGCCCGGATTACTCATCAACTCACAAGGGGGCAGAGGCAAATTTTTGGCAGTGAACAGGTACGCCCAGACTTTGCCAGTTCCCTCTCTTTGCTATCAAAACACGGTCAAAGATGAACTTGGCGAAGGCCAGCCAGGTCAATACCTGAATTCGTATTTGATATCCCCTCCGCTTTGGGTCGTGCCGGTTTCGGTTTGGATAGAAAACCCTTTCCCCAGAGTATATCGGGTATTCAGGCTCCCGGACTCCTTAAGCAGGTTTCTGCCATAGCTCACATAAAACCGAGGTGTCAACCAGGTACCGATGATGAGAGAAAGATCATCAAACGAATTCCCGGTATCGACCTTGATATCATCAATATGCAACAGTTTTTTTGAATTACTCATCCAATCCACGATGTTGGTAAAACCGGCCTTAGCAGCAAGCTCAGCGATCAGTCCGGTATCTTCACCCGCTGTGCCCCCTGTGGAGCTGCTGCTTAAGAGCTTAGCCAGGATCTCATACTGCTCCATAGAGGTTGATGAGTACAGTCGAATAACCGGGCTCTTTAGAAATCCGCCCACATTGACCCCAACAGTTCCCTCCTTATCCCGTTTTTCCGAACGGACCTCCAGACCTGGATTGTCCAACAGGTTCCCTGTAAAAATAAGACGTCCCACATCAATATCCAAGCTCTTACCGTACAGGGTAAAGGTGCCATCCTTGATCTGAACAGTGCCATTGCCAACAGGCAAAGTATGTGGACGATCCACTATCTCCAGTTGCCCCTGTATATTGCCCCGTACTCCATAGGCGTCAATGGCAACATTTTCACCTGCAGTAATGTTGATACTGGCATTCAGTGGCCAGGATTCTTTCTCCCGTTGATCAGGGGTATCGACAATTACCACATCTTTGGACACCTGTATTGGGGTGTTATTCTGGTTTCGAGTTATTTTTGCATGCGGGATAACAATATCCCCCTCTATGCGCAGTTGTTGTGGGCTCAAGGTAATTTCCAGGTCAGGAGAGACGGCCGCTGTGACCACAGGATTCTGAACAATTGTACAATCCTTGCCTTGCAGATGAATCGTGATAGGCTGGCGCATCCCTGACAAGGGAAAAACCTTGCTGGAAAAGTGGAGAGCACCCTTGCCTGAATGCGCTTGCCCTGAGAGGTTCAGCGTCTGTCTGTCTCCTTCCAGGGTCGCGATGAGTGGATCAAACCTGATGCCAAGAGGGAAAATATCAGCCACTGCACTTGCCAGCGAGATCTTACCATGCAGGGATGGCTGGGCGAGCGTACCGCTGACAGTCATTGTCCCTTTCAGTGCACCTTCCAGACCAACAATCGGAGCAAGCAAGGGGTTGCAGGCAGATATATCGTCCCAGGCAAGCTGCATACCACCAGCCAAAAAGGCCTCATGAGGGTCAAGATGCAAGGGATTAAAATTCTGGACAACCGCCTGCCCGTACAGGGAGCCGTTTTTCTCAAAGAGGATACCAGTCTCTGCCTGCAGTTGCTGCTTCTCGTAGTCGAGCTGCAGGGATGCGCTGACATTATCTACCAGGCCAATACGCCCCTGTATCTCCGGCTGCAACTGCGCCTCTTGCGAATGAAACTGCAGGTGGGCTTTCCTTGGTACGGTTCCATTACCAGAAACAGTACCCTGCCCTTCCACCACTCCATCCACCGGGATATCTCTCTTGATATAATTCTGCAGGTGGGCCAGGGAAAAACGCAGCTCATCCATTTGGACCTGCCACTGACCCCGATTATCCTGCTGGAAACCAAGACATACTCTATCTGGCTGCAGACCATCCAGACAGAGTCTCTGTATCTCGCTGCCTGCAGAAGAATGGATAAAAGGGGCCTGGTCGGACAACTGCCACGCACCATAGTCGCCAGCATGCACATGCAGCTCTCTGACGCTTCCTTTTAAGGCTCCCAAACCATACTGCAGAGAAAGGGAAAGATCACCCGTATACTCTCGATCCTTCAGAGTCGCATGGACGACGACCGACTCCCCTTCTCTACCGTCCACCAGAAGATGCAACCTGTCTAGCCGTACGCCATGATAGGCCACCTGCTGCGCATCCAGACTGCCGAAAAAATCTTTTAAGGAAAGAGGAGTGCCGACCGTGTGGAGATTTAAGGATTGGATATGCATCCCCAAAAGGCTCAGTGTATCACCTCTCCCCTGTAGTTCGAGGATGGGATCATGGAGACTTCCCTGTATGTTTCCCTGGATATTCAAGGCCCCACTTCCACCAGGAACCAGTTGGCTGAGTTCGGGGGATTGCAGGGAAAAGTCAAGATCACTCTGCCCATCTATCACGCCTTGCAGGGTCAAGACGCTCTCACCACTGGTCACCTGAGCCGACTCAATGGAGACTGTTGTCCCCTTGATGGTGCCTGTTGCCGCTGCCTTGCAGGGAACACCACGTACTGTCCCTTTGAGTTCTGTCAAAGAGGCTCGGGTTTCCAAAACATTCTGAAGATATGTCCCGGACACCGTAATGGTCCCTGCGAGCGTGCCGGGCCACTGTTCATACCATTGCGAGGGATCAACGGATGTCGCCTCTACAGTGGTATTCCATTGCACCTTCTCTTTCCAGTGCAAAGTCCCTTGGCCTGCAAAGACGGCCCGCCCCTGCTCAATGCGATACCAGGGCACGTGCAAACCGGATGCAGAGAGATTTATGCTTCCTGATATGTTTGAGTCAGATAAAAATCTCCCATAGCGTGCCCTGGCCTGCAGGTGCGAGTGCATGTCCGTAAAGGTTCCCCTTCCTGACCACGCAAGGTCCTGCAGAAACAAATCCGGCCATTTGGGGTTGATATCCCGCAGTTGCAAACGGTCGCCTGTCACCTGCAAGTTCCATGTTGGTGGCTGCCCCTCTTCCCAATGGACCCTGCCCTTCACATGGAGCGGTAGGGGTTGTTGCAATCGACCGTGCACATTGAGCAGGCTGGAATCACCCGAAAGGGAGCCGGTCCCCTGAACGTGCCCCAGGCCGGGGACTTCGGTATTATAGGTCACCTCCACTTGGAGGGGGAACTTCTTCCACAACCCTATCTCCCCTGCAAGACTGAAGGATACATCGGCACACACGCCTTCCATATGGCGGAAGGCTATTTTCTCCCTCAGCCAAACGGCCTCCCTGCATCCGGCTCGGCGTAATACGAAATGCGGTTCAGGATCATTGGCCTCATACAGGGTGAATGAACGAAGCTCCGCAGTATCAATGTGCAGAGGGAACGGGGCATCCAGGTGTCGTCGTACCTCACCTTGATCGTCCTCATCTGAGGACGTTGCATGTATGACCAGATCACCCAAATGAACGGCTCTGAAACGTGGTTTTCCAAGAAACAGGGAGGATACAACGGGATCAAAGGTCACACTTGAAAGCGTCAACTTCATGCCTTTGTCGGTATACTGTATTCCCTCAAAAGAACTGAAACCCAAAAGAACGCCATCCATTGCCTCGACTGTCAGTGTACCGGGCACGGCCATGGCGAGTATCCGAAACAGGGTCTGCAGGCCCTGTGGAGTCGTACATCCAAGCACAAACAGCAAAATCCCTGCTACCAAAAAAGTCAGGCTTATCTGTACACTCAGGATAAGTCTTTTTTTCAAAAATCCGTACCAAGAGAAAAATGAACCCTCCATTGGTTACTGCCATCCAGGGTTCGGGCGAGATCCAGGCGTACTTGCCCAAAGGAAGCGTACCATCGGACACCTGTTCCGACGCCTTGTTTCATAGCCAAAACATTCCAGTTATTGGTGACCGTACCGCTGTCATAAAAAAAGGCCACGCCCCATTCGTCTGTCAATTTTCTTTCTATTTCAGCGGAGTATGTCAGAAGATATGCACCGCCAATAACGTTTCCCTCCTCGTCCTCAGGTCCGATCTGTTTGTAGCCATACCCTCGAACGGACTGATCACCGCCCGCGTAAAAACGCTGGCTTGGGGGCAGGTCGTACAAGTCCTCGGCCACAACTGCACCGACAGCCCCTAACCCTATAAAACGATACTCATCTAAAAAACTGAGAATAACTTTTGAGCGTATGGCTCCCTTGATAAAGGTGGTGTCGGACAAGAAATTTTTGTTCCCGCCTGAAAAATCGGTGGCTACGCTCACCCCATGTTTGGCTCTAATACGGTCATGCACCCAGCGCCAGCTTATTCTCGCCCCTGGTGCACACAATGTGGCTTGGCCGTCATCGCTACCAATCGTATACTTTTCATCCACATACAAGAGATAGGCGCTGTACTCACCATGGGGTTTGAGATGATCATAACTGACCATTGCGGAAAGAGTCTCCCTATCCGTATTAGCATAGTTTTCACTTTCCCAATCACCCAGCACATGCACCTGATCTTTCTTGGGATCCCCTAAGGGAACGGTATACATGCCGCCAAATTGACTTGCACGTTCAGATGGCTCCCATGCAATATCAAGCTGATGCCCATATCTGTTCAGGCGATGATTATACCACTCCAATGAGCCCCGAAAGCCTGTATCGGTGCCATAACCCAGGCCTACCCCATAGCGATTGTTTTTTCCTGGAGTAAGTACTATGGTTACTGGAACTTTGCCTTCCTTATCGGCCTGCTGCAGGTCATACTGCACCTGGGCGCTAGAAAAATACTCTGTTGCCAGTAGAGCCTGGCGCATTTGTGTCAGTGCTTTGGGAGAAAAAGGATCCCCTTCCCTATAACCAGTGATCCTCTTTAAGAGACGTTCTTTTATAAAGCCGCATACATAGGTGATGTGGCCAAAATAATATTGTACCCCTATATCCAGGGTCAAGCTGATATCTGCAGTCCGTTTGTCTGGGCGAACCTCCACCCTGCTCTGTTGAAAAAACGCGTTTTGAAAGCCCAAATCCAATATAGAGGTAATAATCTGCTGTTTGCCCTTGGAATAGGTCTGATAATCAAAAATATCCCCTGTTTTGAGCGGGAACCAGCTGAAAACCTTTTGCAGACGCTCATCGACACATCTATGCCCTGTACACCCAATGGCTACGGAGTGGACAACAACAGGATCCCCTTTGTCCACCTGAATGATGAGGGTGACAAGGCCTGATTCTGTTCGTCGAGAAATGGAAATCTGAGGGGAATAGTAGCCAAAAGGCTGCAGTGCACGGCGTACTTCATTCTGTATATTCTTCGTAAAACCAGAAAAAACATCTGGGCGGTCGGGCTCCATATGTTGCAACTGATATCCAGACAATGAGGCGAGTACATTTCGCTGCAAGGGATGATCCAGGCCCTGGACCAGAATTTGATACGCATTGTGCGCACCGACGCTAGTTCCGGTGCACACTATACAACTCAGCGAGTAGAAGCAGAGCTGCAAGAGGAAGACACTACAGTTTGGCATACATCCCATCATTGATACTGCAAGTACGGCAGTCCAGACGAAAGGCAAGGCAGTCTGTCATGCCAGGTTATACCTTTGATATTGTTATTCAAGTACTATTAACATGTTTTGATGTTGCGCGTATACCCGATTGTCGTTCGTGCGGAGCAGGCTTGCTTTAAAGGCGCACCGGTTGGAACGAAGAGAAGGCCGCAGGATTTAAAAATGCCCAATGTAGCCCTACCCTGCATTCACGATGAATGCAGGGTATCCTACAGGCCTGCAGACGGCCATGCACAGCAAGGCCGTTGAAGTAGTTTTTGGGTCATCCGGTAAAGTCAATTAATGCGTCACTGTATGCCTCCACGGCCTGCACCAGGTTGTGCTTATCCTCTTCCGTCGGTGCTCCTTGCCACTCATAGAAACTGAGGAGGTCCCAACCGGATTTCTCAATTTTTTTCTCAAAATCTTTTTGTGCACCTCCAACCCATCCGTATGAACCATAGCGAAAAACTTTTTTATTGGTCACCCTTTTTACCATCAGCTCTTCAATAACCTGCGCCATGGGCGGGAACACCTTGTATTCATAGGTGGGCATGCCAAAAATCAAACCAGCGGATTTCCAAGCGTTTGCGAGGATATACCCTATATCATCACCGGGAACAGTGTGCACATGCACGGGTATGTTTTTTTTATGCAAGGTCTCTATAATGAGACTTTTTACACTTTTCGTATTCCCATACATACTGGAGCAAATCAGGGTCACCTCCTTTTCAGCGGGGCCTTTTGCGTAGCTCGCATACCGCTGATAATGATCAATGATCACTTTGGGATTTTCCCGCCATATAATACCGTGGGAAGGGCAGATAATCTTGATATCCAGACCGCCCAGTTTGGTCAGGCCTTTTATCACAAAGGGGGAAAAAGCGGCTACGATATTGGCATAATAGCGAAGTGCCTCATTTTCGAAAAATTCAAGTTTTTCCTGGGACTGCTGGTCATCGAAGATGGCATCGTCTTCCACCTTGCCGTAGGACCCAAAGGCGTCACAGGCAAACAGAATGCCGCGCTTTTTCTCGTATGTCATCATGGTTTCCGGCCAATGAATATTCGGCGTTTCGAAAAATTGAAGCTCATAATCGCCCACGGTTAACGTCATCCCATCCTCGATAACAACGGCACGTTCCTCAGGCACGCGGCCAAAGGCCTGCAACAAGGGAACAGCCTTTTTCGTACAATAAATAACACCCTTGGTGTTTTTCTTGCAGAACTCACGCAACCATCCCGTATGATCTGGTTCCATATGGTTCAAAATGATGATATCAATTTCTTCGACAGTCAGTGACGCCCCTTCTATCTTTTGGGCTATGGCCTGGGGAAAATCCATTATATCCTGCGTCAGATCGATGAGGACATTCTGCTCCCCTTTGATCAGATAGCTGTTGATGGAGGTGCCATGAGGGATAGGCCAGATTCCTTCAAAAAGATAGTTTTCATCTTCGATATTGACGGCAACACGATATACGTCGTCAATCACTTTTTGTATTTTCATGCTATAAAACTCCCAAGTTGGTGTCTATCTGAGATTGCGGTTTGTGTGAAGGCTGAACGTGCCCTACTCACGTCCAGATCAGCGTGGCCATCAGGATAGGGATTAAGACAGATCCAGTACCCGCGTGCCGAGCAACAGGCAGTACTTATGACTCTTCTGTCTTTGTACGGCGCCTGTCTGCATGCAAGACACACTGTCTAATGATCAAAAAAGAGATTGTTCTAACTGATAGATCAAAAACAAGTATCCTTCGAGCCACACTTTTTTTCGCAGAGTCTACTTGCAGGCAGCTAGCGGCCTCCTGATACAGACGCAGGCCCCCTGCCCGGGTCTTGCGAAAAACGTCCTGGTGGAAAAAGACAAGAAACTATGCTTTTCTCGCTTTTTCCTTTGTAAGCAATGGGTATCCGCTCATTATACAGGTCTTTGATGTAAAAAAAAATGGTATTTTTTTCAAGATGTACGTGATGTTTTTCTCAATGTCTCAATCGGTATACTCCTTGTCCTCCAGACAGCGCCGCACCATATCCGCCATATCTTTTCTGAGAACAGGTTTTTGTAGAAAACCCTTAACACCTAAACTCACTGCATTTTCCGAATTTATTTTATCACTGTATCCCGTGCAGATAACAATTGGCAAATCTGGTCGTATTTTAAGCAGCTTCATGGCCAGCTTATCTCCCGTCATACCCGGCATGGTCATGTCCGTAATAACGAGATCAAATTTATCTGGACGGACTTCAAATGCCTTTAACGCGTCCGTACTGCTAAATCTTTCCGTAACCTGATATCCCAGCTTCTCAAGCATTAGTTTTTCCAGGTGCGCGATGGCCGGCTCATCGTCAACTAAAAGAATACTCCCTGTTCCTCTGAGCTCTGTCGGACTATGCGGCGCTTTCTCCTCCACAGGCAGGGTGGTGTTTAAGGCCGGGAAAAACAACTCAAAAGTGGTGCCGCCTCCTTCCTCATTGCTGGTCAGACGGATATCTCCTTCATGCGCAGAAACGAGTCCAAATACGGTCGCCAGCCCCAGACCTGTCCCCTTGCCCTGATCTTTGGTTGTAAAGTAGGGCTTAAAAATCTTATCTTGCAATTCCGGTGGAATCCCATGCCCCGTATCAGAGACTGTCAGGACCACATATCGTTTATTAGCTTTGATATTACCTATCACACCTTCTTCGTCATCGGTTGCGAGCTTTTCCTGTAAGCCGACACGGATCATGCCGTCACACTGTTCAACAGCATGAAAGGCATTGGTAAGCAGGTTCATGGCCATTTGATGGACTTGGCTAACATCAGCCTTGATCAAGCCGGTGTCGGCCTGTATATCCTGTTGTATTTCAATTGATTTCGGTATAGATGCACGGCAAAGTTTCAGGACTTCTTTCAAGACAGGTTGCACTCGCATAGGGATCATCTTGTGTTCTCCCTGACGACTGAAGGCAAGAATCTGGGTAACCAATTCGCGGCCTCTACGCCCAGCCTTGAGTATCTCCAGTATATTTTCGTGCATAGCCTCCCCGGGATGAAAATCTTCCAGGATCATCTCCGACAAGCCAATAATCGGATAAAGAATATTGTTGAAATCATGGGCTATACCGCCGGCTAAGCTGCCAATTGCCTCAATCTCCTGTGCTCTTTGCAATTGCTGCTGAATATCTTTTACATAACTGTTATCCGATGCCGCAAAGGTAAACCCGGTCGACAATTTTTTCATGTCAAGTGGGGCAACATGTAACAGGATTTCCTGGAAATGACCATTTTTCCGACGAAAACGAGTTGCTATCCTACCGACGCCTCTCTCCGTAACCTGCCTATAATTATCCCTGACAACCGTTTTATATTCAGCATCACTGTAATACAACAGTCGACTGTTCTGGCCTAAAAGCTCCTCTCTGGTATACCCGAGCATACTGCTCAAACAAGCATTCACTTCTGAGATGACCCCGTCTGTAACGACACCGATCCCAATAGGCAATGCCCTGAAAATACACAACATCTTATCTCTGTCTGTGCGAAAAGCTAGTTCTAGTTCCTTATGATACGTAATATCCGTATGCATGCCGATCATTCTCAGCGCTCTCCCGCTCTGGTCTCTTTCAGAAGCTATGCCTCTACTGAGAATCCAACGCCAGGTACCATTTTTATGCTGCATACGAAATTCAGTCTGGAGCTGGGAGATACGATTCTCAACACAATCCTGATTGACTCTCCAAACCGCATCTTTATCGTCAGGATGGATGAAATTCATCCAACTGGCTATCCGTCCTGGAATCTCGGCAGAATCATACCCGAGCATTGTCCAATACCAGGGGCTATACTCTAAACGCCCTGAAACAATGTCCCAATCCCAAAGGGCATTCTTTCCGCTTACCATCGCTGTTTTCAACCGCTCTTCATTGGCCTGCAAAAGGGCGCCATGTTTGTTTCTGCGCCAAACGATCCTGAGAAGCACCAATATAATAACGGCCTGGCAGATGCTGCCCAGGACAAGACACCACAGCAATGGAGATATATCAGGGAACAAAAAATCAGGCATTTGTTTTCCTTTCAGAATATGGAACACTCTCAGAAAGCGACATGGCAGGCTTCACGACCAGGTATCTTATCTACAAGAGATTTATACACCTCCCTTTGAGGAGGCTGTCCATTTCTAAACCACCATCAGGTACGTTCAGGTGCCCGTAGTTCTCTAAAAAGATTCCTGTTTGAAAAAGGAAATGAACAGATGTGTCACTTACCAATATGTAGTCCCGCACTAGAATAAGAAGTGCACTCAAGACCAGCTCAAGCGGTTGTATCTTGAGCCGTCTTTTGGCAACAAAGATTACCTCGCTGAATCTGTTTTCCAAAACGACTGAATCTGAAACAATGTGAGCTTATGAAAAAAATACATTATTAGAGATTGATAAAAGTGAAACGTGCACCAATCAAGGACCCTCTTTTATTAGCGCCAGTATAGCACATAACCAGATCATCGTCTAATTGAAGTTACCTTCTCTTCATTGCGGTGCGAACCTGAAACCGTGGGAGTTGAAAAATTGATTTTTTTCCTGGGCTCCTCGCAGCAGGTAACCTGCGGGCTATACCTTCAGATCGGCGACCGGAGATATAATCTGTAAAAAGTTTTGCCTAACCAACAATTCGGGCGAACCAGCATGGCTGTTGGGCGATTTGGCATTCCCCTCAGCTTCAGGCAACAAAAACTGTTGTACATGACCTCCCTTGCAACTTCCCCAGCCACATATCATACAGGGTGCCACCGTTTTCGTTATCAATCCACCTCGATAAAAACCGGGATCACCCCCATTGAGGGCAGACAGGTCGACCTTCCTTCACCGCCCTTTTTATTGACATCTTTCGGGTGCATGAAGCGATGCATCAAGACCTACTTGTCTGGAGCCCATCCTGCTCATACAAGCTGGCGTTCAAACCGGATGCCAGAAATGAGACCATCAGAAGCTCATCACTTGTACGTTAATCAGTCTGTTCGTACCCAAATCAGCCAAACTGCCGAGCTGTATCTCTTTGTTATTCAAAAGAATCGACTTTATGTACTCTGAGAGCCATTCACGTGATTTAAAAAAAGACATGAGAGAATTAGTCTGCATCCTAAAACCTTTATTAAGAATTTCAGGACCACGATCTCTTGCTATGGAATTAAAAAGTTTTACAGTAATACTAACTGGAATATTTTCACCTGATTTTTCAAAAAAATCTTGATGTACTGAACGGAGGGAAGAGTGAATAGAATTACGCCTGTAAATTGACCCAGATAATCCAGGCATAGCTGCAGATAAAGCTAATACTTTTGCGTTTTTGTTAATAAGAGAAAAAATATCATCAATAGCTGTTCCGTCTAAAAATATGGTTTGAACATCTTTTTCAATATAATCATCTGTAAATCCTTCAATTTTCTTAACAGTTTCTAAAATAGAATTTTCTGTCGATGTGTCCACTACAACACCGGATTGCAACAAACTGACAAATTTTTCCACATCTTCCTTATGAATATGTACAACCAGTTGTTCCATTTCGTACCTATCCCGGATTTCTCATGTAAAATTTTGTATAAATTACAAAAAACTATATGAAAAGAAATAATTTGTAGCCAATTTCTCCAAAAACGTACGCTAAAGGTCAGCCCAAGAGGCTCCATCTTGGCTCGTATGTTGACAACATATATACCCAAGTAAAAATACCGTCGCTGGTCCCGCCTGAGGAGTGAGAAAATCCGGGCTACGAGTTACCCCATGGACGAAATAAAATACCCGGCAGCAAGGGCGCTGCCAATGACTCCAGCCACATTCGGTCCCATGGCGTGCATGAGTAAAAAATTAGATTTATCGGCTCTCTGCCCTTCCACATGGCTCACCCGGGCGGCCATGGGAACAGCGGAGACCCCAGCGGAACCGATCAAGGGATTTATTTTATTCTTCCCCGAAACCACGTTCATAAGTTTAGCCATACAAATGCCTGATGCCGTGGCAATGGCAAAGGCCAAAATACCCAGCACCAAAATACCCAAGGTCTTGGCATCCAGGAAGTGGCTGGAAGACATCTTCAAGCCGACGCTCAGTCCCAGAAAGATCGTCACGACGTTAATGATTTCATTCTGTGCAGCCTTGACCAGCCGTTCCGTCACGCCGCACTCACGCAGAATATTACCAATAAAGAGCATGGATATCAACGGAGCTGCATCAGGAACACAAACCACACAAAACACCATAACCACCACTGCAAAGACCAGTTTCTCCAATCGCCCTACCTTGCGAAGTGATTTCATCCGAATACGACGCTCTTTTTCGGTGGTAAGCAGTCTCATGATGGGTGGTTGAATGACAGGGACCAGAGCCATATAGGAATAGGCAGCCACAGCGATGGCCCCCATGAGATCAGGCGCCAATTTATTAGCAACAAAAATTGATGTCGGCCCATCTGCTCCTCCGATAACTCCTATTGCTGCAGCTTCATTGAGACTAAAGTACCCACTGGCCGCTGCCCCCAGGAAGGTGGCAAAAATACCGAACTGGGCGGCTGCTCCTAAGAGCAGGGTTTTGGGGTTGGCAATGAGCGGTCCGAAGTCCGTCAGCGCACCCACGCCCAAAAAGATAATGGGTGGATATATTTCCAGCTTGACGCCCTGCTGGATATAATAAAACAGGCCGCCTGCTTCCACCAGATGACCAGCCTCATACACCGGTTCCTTCAGGATGATATGCTCTATGGGAAGATTGGCTAGGAGTGCCCCCAAGGCAATGGGCACCAGTAAAAGGGGCTCAAACTGCCTGCCAATGCCCAGATACAATAACACTACGACAATGCCCCACATAAAAACCATCTGCCAGGTCAGTAAAGAAATCCCTCCTGCCTGGAGGGTGGCATATACTTGTTCCATACTCTTATTTCCTAACCGCATTGTGGCGGCAGAGGAGTTTTTGAAGATATCTCTTACAAAACTCCCCCTCTTTATCAGGTTTGCTGGTTCCCCTTCATCGGACGACAGTCCTGGTAGAAGAAGACGCTGCAATATGCGTACTATAAACCATATTCTTTTGACAGCACCGAAGTTCCCTTAAGCAATAGTTATGAGTTCTTGGCCTTCTTCAACACTCTCTCCCTGGCTCACATGGACTGCGGTTACAGTGCCTGGGAAGGGTGCTGTCACCTCTGTATTCATCTTCATTGCTTCAAGCACCAGGAGCACATCACCAGCAGCCACTTTCTTGCCAGCGGTTTGGGCAATGGAGACAACCATTCCGGCAATGGGGCTGGAAATAAGTCCACATTCTCCTTCTGTTCTGATCACCTTTTTGGGCGCTGTCTTAGGAGGCATGACCGGGGTCGCTAAGCCAACCGGGGCTGAGGCCACTGGCGAGGGTACATGATGATCGTCCAGTATCTCTGCTTCCACGTCATAGGTCTGATTGTTTACGGTAATCCGCATTCTTTTTTTCATGGTTGATTTGTCCTATTTACTAATGGTCTAAAAGTATCCCCTGCCCATCCAACATGTTCTTTTTACACATCTTCTGTCTTATAAAAAAAATTTTTTCCTCGGACTATCAACCAGATTGCCTGCGGTAAAATCTTTTTTTTCCTTGAGTCTGAACAAAAATCCTCATTTTGGAATGGACACTATTTAAAACTATGGGAGTGGAGATGTTCCCTGCGCCCTTCTCGGCTCCAGTTGGCGCTGGTATTACGGATAGAAACCAGCCGATACTGACAGTTTATTATCACGGTCACTGCGGCGGCAATGGCGACCAGGTGGTCTTCTGGTATCTGATCCGGTTTTCCAGCAGACGATGGAAAAGTGGAGGCGATGTCTTCTGCACCTGAAAGCGCCGCTGCCTTTTTTTTCTGCCTGAAAAACAGGATGCCAAGAACATCTATCACCAGCCAGAGGAGAAACAAGACCAACAAAACAAACAGAAAGCCAGACAGGTAGTGCACAGCAGCACCCAAACCCGGCATTGCTATAATATTCTCCATGCGAACTCCTTTTACAGCGGGATATTACCGTGCTTTTTCGGTGGCCGAGTTTCCCGCTTGGAGTAGAGGCTGCGTAAGCCAAGCGAAATGATTCCCCTGGTTGAGGCGGGATTAATGACATCTGTGATCAGGTCATTTTCAGCAGCCTGATAAGGAGAGGCAAATTCTTCCCGGTACTGTGCGTTCAGATCGGCCATTAAGTTTTCAGGATGTTCTGCCTTGCGCAACTCCTTGCCATAAATGATCTTGACAGCACCATCGGCCCCCATAACCGCTATTTCTGCCGTTGGCCAGGCATAGACAAGATCAGCGCCCAGATCAGAACTGCACATCGCCAGGTACGCTCCCCCATAGGCTTTGCGCATAATCAGGGTGATCTTGGGTACCGTTGCTGCTCCATACGCAAAAAGCATCTTAGCACCGTGCCGGATAATGCCGCCCTGTTCTTGGGCAAGACCTGGGATGAAACCAGGGACGTCCACCAGGGTGACAATGGGAATCTGGTAGATATTACATACCCGAATAAAACGTGCCCCTTTATCAGAGGCATCTATGTCCAGACAGCCGACCTTAAAGGCGGGCTGGTTGGCCACAATACCAACAACCATGCCATCAATTCTGGCAAACCCTATAACCAAGTTCCTGGCAAAATCTTGCATAATTTCAAAAAAGCTGCCCGGATCAACCAGCACATCAATGACCTTAAGGACATCGAAAGCCATTTTGGGATCTGCTGGTATCAACTGGTTAAAGGCCTCTTCCTCCTCCAGACTGATCTGCTCTAAGAGTTGGTGTGGTGGTTCATCCATGTTATTCAGGGGCAGGTACGAGAGCAACACCTTGGCCAGCTCAACGGCATGGGCATCATCTTCAGCGATCAAATGAATATTACCACTGACCGAAGCGTGAGCAGCCGCACTGGCGAACTGTTCAAGTTCCGCTTTTTCACCAGTGGCACTTTGAATGACCTGCGGACCGCAGATAAACATATTGGAATGCTTTCTGGTCATGATGAGAAAATCGGTTAGCGCGGGTGAGTAGGCTGCTCCCCCGGCACAAGAACCCGCAATCACCGATATTTGGGGTATTAAACCGGATGCCTGAACATTGCGGAAAAAAATCTGCCCGTAGCCGGACAACGCCTGTACCCCTTCCTGAATACGCGCCCCTCCTGAGTCGTTGACACAAACCACAGGGATACCGGCTTTCATGGCATAATCCATGAGCAAGCATATTTTTTTTGCATGCGTCTGCCCCAGGGAGCCACCGCTCACGGTAAAATCTTGTGCATAGGCTGCCACATGTCTTCCATCAACATAGCCGATGCCGGTGACAACACCGTCACCGGGAAGACTTTTCTTTTCCATGCCAAAACTGCGGACTGTACTCTTCGCGTGCATTCCAAATTCTTGAAATGAATTGGCATCAAACAGAAGGTTGAGTCGTTCCCTGGCCGTTAACAGCCCTTTTTCCTTTCTTTTTTCTAGCTTCGCCTTGCCCCCGCCTTCAAATGCGGTTTGCCTTTTTAGCTCTAGCTTCTCCAATAATTTTGGATCAATCGCCATGGTTCATGACCTTTCTCAATGTGTTCATACATTTCATTACTCTGATGAAAGACCGCATGCCAGTTGCTCGGTCACCACGAGTGTACCTTTCTGAGCACCACTTATCAACTGTCATATTATTATCAACGGACGCATTTTCAAAATGAAAAATGGGCCATGCGCTGTCGTCAGAGATTGAAGACACCTGTTCTCACCGTCTATGCCCCGCATAAAGGCAGATGCTTAAAGCTAAAAAATACAATATAAAAACAAGAAATTAGAAGATAAATGATGTGCAGTCAATTTCTCCGAAACCTGCACCAAAGATCAGTCTTGACGACACAATTTTCCAATGTCTTTTGACAACACAGAGACCCAAGTTCACTGCGTTACAAAAAAACTACCGATCCTGGTATCACCTGAGCTGATAAGAAATCCGAACTCTTACAACCGGGATTGGCAGTGTGCACAGTCAAGGGAAAGGTAGAAGGATTGAGTGAAAACGTTTAAGAGCAGAGCTGAAGGTCATAACGCCTTCTGGCCATTATGCGAGCATGCCGAGCAGTTTTCCCTCCGACGAGTACACACATCCTCGACGCGGCATGGGGGTTATGCGCTGGCCCTGGCGCCATAGTTCCATGGTGTGGGTAAACACGTTAATCTGCGGTCCACCGTCAAGCTCGATCAATAGTTTCTGCCAGGCGCCCTGGAACTCGCTTTCGATAATAGTTGCGCTGTGCCCACCCTGCTTTAAGAGGAAATCTTCCGGACGAAACATCAGGCTGTTTTCGCTCTTTTTCAAGTCGTCCCTGAGCGCAGCAACGCCGGGAAAACAAGCCAGGGCCTGCTCCATAGACATAAAGTTGGCATCACCGACAAAAGCCGCGATATTATGAGTCGCCGGTTGGTGATAAATAGTTTGTGGGGCTGCATGTTGCTCCACTTTGCCAGCAAACATCACCGCCACAGTATCGGCAAAGGCAAAGGCCTCACTTTGGTCATGGGTAACGAGAATAGCTGTCACCCCCTGTTGTTTGACAATCCTGCGCACCTCGCGGCGCATAGCCTGGCGGAGTTTGAGGTCAAGACCGGAAAAGGGTTCATCCAAAAGTAAAAGTGCCGGTCCAGGAGCAAGGCTTCTTGCCAGCGCCGCTCTCTGCTGCTGGCCCCCAGAGAGTTGATAGACCATTCTGTCGCCAAAACCTGCAAGGCCAACCAGGTCCAACATCGCGCTCACCACCTCGCGTTTTCTTCGTCGCTCAATTGCAAAGCCAATATTGTCTTGAATAGAGAGATGCGGAAACAAGGCCATATCCTGAAAGACCATGCCACAGTTGCGGTCTTCAGGGTTAACAAACACCCTCTCATCTGCCCATGTTTCCCCTTGACAGCTCACATACCCGGCATCGGGTCGGCTGAGCCCGGCAATTATGCGCAGTAAAGTGGACTTACCGCAACCCGAAGGCCCAAGAATAGCCAAAAGTTCTCCTGAAAAAAGCTGCAGATTGATACCATTGACGGCCTTGATGCCGGCAAAACGTTTTTCAATGCTGCCTGCGACCAGAAAAGGTGGTTGCACTGGTGTCTTCATGGCGCTTTTCCTTCTGCCCTGCGCTCAAGGGAACGAAGCAGTCGTACATTCACGAAATAAATGGGAAAAATTCCAGCGACGACAATGGCCACAGACCAAAGCGAGGCCTGCCTGTACATTTCTTCAGAAGCATAGGAGAAGGTACGGGTAGCCAAGGTGCTGAAGTTGAATGGCTGGAGCATCAACGTTGCTGGCAACTCCTTCATAACCTCTACAACAACCAAGACAATGGCGGTAAACATACTGCTTTTCAAAAGCGGTACATGAATGCGCCACAGTATCCCTGTGGAGGTAGCTTTCAACATGCGGGCTGCTTCATCACAGTGCAGTGCAATCCGGCCAAGTCCGTTATCAAGAGTGCCATAAGCCATGGCCAGAAAACGAACAAGCAGAGCAAAAACAAGGATACAGATGGAACCGCTGATAAGATATCCTGGAAAGAAACCCCACATCCGTTCTATGACGTGGATAATCTGGCGATCCAACCAGGCAAAAGGAAACAGTATCCCCAAAGCCACAACAGGCCCTGGTAGCGAATAGCCAGTAGTAGCAAGCCGTATTGCGCCAGCGAGCGTGGCAGAAGGCGCCAGCCGCTTACCATAGGCGAGGACCAGGGAGACCAGCAGGGCAACCATGGCTGTGGTTACACCAAGGAGCAGTGAGTTGCCGGCATCCTCGAGAAAGGTCTCAGGCCGAATATCAGCAAAGCCTTCAACGCACCAGATAATCTGGAGGAAAAATGGGAGCAGAAAACCGAAAAAAAGCGGCAGAAAACACCACAGGCAGGCCAACCATCCTGCCGCGCGTTGCAGTCGTTTTCGTGGCGTTGGCACACCCGTCGGCTGCACATATCGTTTGCGGTGGCGGGTCATATGCTCCAGAGTAATCAAGAGGACCATCATTGCAAGGAGACCTGCAGCCAGCCGGGCAGCATCGGGCAGATTCGCAGCCCCGAGCCAGGTATTGTATATGCCGACCGTGAAGGTATGAACAGAAAACAACTGTACCAGGCCAAAATCTCCCACAGCCTCCATAATAGCCAGAAGCAGGCCGCTGACAATCGCCGGACGCGCCAGCGGTAGTACCAGGCGAAAAAAGGCACGTGTCGGTGTAAGGTTCAGGCTTTGTCCGACCTCCAGCCATTGCCCGGATTGCTCTCCAAAGGCTGTACGAGCCATCAAAAAAACGTACGGATAAAGCACCATTGATAACAAAAAGATAGCTCCCCCCAAGGACGCGATAGGCGGAAACCAATAATCACTTTGCAACCTCCAGCCAAAGAGCTCTCGGAGAAAGCTTTGTATGGGACCGGCAAAATCAAGAAGTTCGATATATACGATGGCAATGAGATAGCCTGGCATAGCCATAGGCATCATCAAGGAATGGTTAAAAAAGGTCCGGCCGGGAAAGTCACAGGAGGTAATCAGCCAGGCCGTTGTGGTTCCCAGTAGCAGAACACCGCAGCCCACACCAAAGGCAAGCTGCACGGTGGTCACCACATATCCAGGCATCACCGTATCCCAAAGCCGCGCAATGGTCCCGTTCTCGCCAGGGGAGAAGGCTAGTACCAAGATGGTTATAAACGGTATGCAAACGAGAAAAGCTACGAGAAAAGCAGGGACCGTCCAGGCAAGACGGCCCCTGCTTTTTAAAAGGGTAGGCATAGAGGCATCCCACATAAAGGGGAAAACATTGTTCAGCTATTCAACCAACACCTGGCGCCTTAAGAAGACACGCTCAGCAGGCGCCTGCTATCCTACTGATCAAAAGTCACCTCATCAAGGAGCTTCAATGCCGCTTTCCGTTGGGCAGCGATTTTGTCCATGGGTAAGCTGTCTGCTTTGAACTGTCCTTTTTCAATCCCTTCCTGTCCAGCACCAAAGGATTGAACGATAGCAGAGTAGGCCACACCTTTTTTGAGCGGGTACTCATGATTCACCTGAGAATACATGGTCTGGGCCAGATCATCGGTGAAGAATTCAAGCAGTTTGAGAGCATTTTTCTTGTTTTTGGCTGCCTTTGTTATTCCACCGCCGGTGATATTAACATGGGTCCCGTTCCCGGCTTGATCTGGAAAAAAGATTTCCACTGCCGCGGCCCAGTCACGCTGCTCTGGATTTTCCAGCATTTTACCCATGTAGTAGGTATTACCAATGGCAATATCACATGCACCGGCTGCAATGGCGCGAACCTGGGCCCGATCATTCCCCTGGGGTTTACGAGCAAGATTGTTCTTTAGCCCCTGGAGCCACTCTTTCACGGCCTTTTCGCCCTTTTCTGCTATCATTGCACTGATAAGCGCGACGTTGTAATTGTGGTACCCGGAACGAATACAGATTTTTCCGGCATACTTCTCATCGGCGAGATCCATATAGCTGCCGAGGGTTTTGGGGTCCACCCTGTCTTTGGAATAATAGAAAATCCGGGCCCGCATGGTCAGCCCTGTCCACATATGCTCCTTATCTCTCCAGGACGCAGGAATATTGGCATCAACAATTTGCGAGGTATAGGGTTGCAGCAGTCCGGCATCGGTGATCGCCGACAGGTTGGCTATATCCTTGGTCAGGATCAGGTCCGCTTCACCAGGACGGGCTTTCAGGCGCTCCAACATCCCCTTCTTTAAATACACCACGTTCACCGTAATCCCGGTCTGCTTTTCAAAAACATCCAGGAAAGGACGCAACAAAAACTCCTGCCGGGTGGAGAGCAGATTCACCTCACCACTGGCAAAAACACTAAGAGGAGTGAGAAAAATTGTCAGTGTGGTGAACAGCACGAGCAACGATTTCTTCATAAGAAACTCCTTTTATGGGTGTTATGTTGATCTGTGATTCAAAAACGCTTTGTTGCTAAGCATAGACTGTTTTCTGAGGAAAACAAGATTTTTTTAGGGCTTTTGAACTTTTTTCACAAACCCTATCCTTTACCATTTCATCAGAATACGTGGTGCATGATTGTGCTGGCTCTTGTTGTCACCTCTTTATTGAAAAAACTGTAACAGGCCATGCAAGATGGTCAAAGGATTTGGTGGACATCCGGGAAGGTAAAAATCCATCGAAACCAGGTAGTTCAGACCACCCACGATCTCTTTACCAATCTCTTTATCACCTGAAAATCGGATAAAGCGCACACTTTAAACAAAAAAAATTACCTCAAAAGCACGGATTAGTTGAAAAACCGTGCTTTTTTCTTGTCTTTCATGCGTGGTCAGCCAGAAACTCAAGGGAAAAATCAAGTCGGGGACCCAGGAAATTGTGCCAACTCGTCCAAAGAAAACTAAGGTCAAAGGAGGGGTTGCTGGTGCAACGCGTCAACATACCGGACTCACGGACTTCCTTGAATGGGTAGGCAAAGCATCAGGCATTGATGATGATGTACGTGCTTCATTCAGCGAGGGTGATGCGTCAAAAATGCTTTCTATCGCACGCTACTGGATCGGCTCCGGTGGCAACACACTGCCGCGTCTTGAGAGTTGGCAGGTGATGCACCCTCTACCCTATCGTGAAGTGATCACTGAAGACGTGTATGGCAAATTGTTTAAGGATGTTGGTCGCAATGAAGAAAGCGTTCAGTGTTATTTTTCAGCTCGGGCGGCACGACTGGGTAACTCTCCTGTGCTGGCGTTTGACTCTACCACTATC
>PDTD01000007.1 GCA_002748755.1 Desulfobulbus propionicus
GAGATCGATAAACAGAAAGGTCATAATCCGATTATCGGTGATGACATTCCATTTTGATCTGTAGGACATAATACCTACCGGACATAGACCCTCATTTTATATTGCTCAATTATACGCTTAATTTCAAGAGGTTTGTTGACCGAACCTCTCAATGAGACAAAAAAGGTGATGCCCTGTTGGTACCCGTTAAGGCAGGT
Source organism: Desulfobulbus propionicus (assembly GCA_002748755.1). Taxonomy (GTDB): domain Bacteria; phylum Desulfobacterota; class Desulfobulbia; order Desulfobulbales; family Desulfobulbaceae; genus Desulfogranum; species Desulfogranum propionicus_B. The sequence continues at coordinate 198 of PDTD01000007.1, forward strand.
CAAAACAGCTCAACGAAATACTCACAATCCGGCTCTGCCGGGCCAACCCATGACCAACTGTCGGCGCGGGGTTTGGTAGGAGAAAAGCGCTGCAAAACAATCAAGTTCGTCTGTGCAGATATTGTGGACGCCTCAATTTTCAGTTATGGCAGAGCGGCTGCTTGACGCGGTCCATATTCTTGAGGATTTCCCCCGCCAAATTTCACCCCCAGAATTGTCTAACAAAGCAATGGCCCCAGGGCCTTTTTGCATTGCTTTTGCCACAGTCACGAGGTATTCTTGAAGTAGAGGGGAAAAACAAGATGCAAAGAGACAAAAAACATCATAGCGTATGGAGTTTGGCGCTTGTCTTTCTCCTGTGCCTGAGCCAGATGAGCCCAGCAGCTGAAAGAGGGACCCCCTCATGTCCGCAAGGGGACCATACCGTCAACAGTCTTCTGGCAACAGACTTGGACGGTTTTGATTATAGCAAAAACACCGGCCTTGCCCTGCAGGTTCAACAGGCCGAGAACCTGTTAAAAGGATTGCATGCTCAACACGGCCCGCTCAATGGACACAATATCACCCTCTCCTACGACGGTTCCTCAGGACTGCTTGGGTTTTCTGCCGGATATATATACGCCAGAGAACATCAGGGAGAAGGCATTCTTTTTCTCGACATTGATCCTCTTGCCGACCAAAGTTTCCATCCTTCCAGATCATGGTATATGGCCTTTGACCTTTCTGGATCCTATGAGTACGACGACGATATCAGCTTTGGCTTTGGCAGCAAAACCATGTTAATGAAAGCCCCCTTTGACACGGTGGAAGGCAAACTTTTTTCCCTGCTGTTCAATATGCCCATCTCAATAAAAAACCGCATCACCATAACCCCAGAGGTGCAATGGTCCCGGAATTTACCCCCTGATGATACAGGCCTCTCCCCTCTTGCCGAAAAGGCAAAAGACAGTCAGGAAGAAGATCTCTTCTATGGCGGGGTATCCATATCGTTTTCCTATTAGAAGTGGTTGTTTTTTTATAAACCGCACCATAGCTCACAGATTCAGGCTTTATTCAACTGCAAAATACGGTATAGTGTCGGCTGAAATACGTAGCAGGATTCCCATCAGCCTGAAAACCGTGGAGCCATATATGTTTACCACTTATCTACACCGTTTATTCTCCCTGCACGGTATCCTTGCCCTATGCAGCGTGTACCTCTTCCAGATAGCCCCGTCTGTAACCGCCTCCCAACTAGAGACAGAGAGTTCCGCAAGAGTCGTTTTTCTGCCTTTTTCCATCCAAGTTCCAGGTCCGTATGCTCATTTGGAAAACGGCCTCAGCTCCATGCTCCAAAGTCGCCTGGCTTCTCGCGCCGAGATCACAGCGGTCAACAGCAGTGAGAGCGGTAAACGCCTGTTGAACAACCTGCGAAACAACACACTAAAGAGTTTTGCCAGAGAACTTGCTCAGACAAAGGCGGAATACCTGATCCTGGGATCACTGGATATTGCTCAGAACGGCTATCAGCTTACCGCATACGTCTTCAGCAAAGACATTACTCAAGCCCCCCATTCATTTCAAGAATCCATACACTCCATAGACGATGCCATGACGGCCATGGACAGACTCTCATGGACTATCAGTGAACAGATCTTCGCTGGTACAAAACCAGATCAGCAACCCCTCTCCCAGGAGGCTTCCAGCGGCATGGTAGCTTTACGCACCCGCCATCCTGACCGTATTTACCGAGAAGGGCTCTTCACTACAGCCGATATAGACTTTGCCTCAGGGGCTCCCTTCAAACTTGCATCCACCTACAGGTCACCGAAAATTCATGACGCCTTCATGGACCTCAACACTGCTGATCTTGATGGTGACGACCATCCTGAAATTCTTGCACTTGCCAATACCCGGCTCTATATATATCAGTTTATTGAGGAAAACTTTGTAAAAATTGGCGAGATTCCCCTTGCCCGACACCTGCGCCTACATGCTGTAACAACGGCCGACCTGGACCACAATGGCATACCAGAACTGTATATCAGCGGCAACAATGGCGCCGATGCTGTCTCCAGCATCATGGAATGGCGCAATGGCTCGGTAAAAAAACTGGCCACAAACATTCCCTATTACCTCGTAGCTGCCCAGGAACAAGGCAAGCCCGTACTCTATGGACAGAAACCCCGTATCAACCAGCCCTACGGCGGTCCAATATACACCTTCAAGAGGCAAACATGGCATTCTTTTGAGCCGATAAACCGCCCTGCCCTGCCCAAGGGTATCTCCGTTTATGATTTCATACGCACTGACATAGACAAGGATGGCCGACTGGAAACGATAGCCATCACCTCTTCCGACCGCCTGCAGGTCCTCGACACAGCAGGAACCGTGCTCTGGACAAGCCAGGATACCTATGGAGCCAGCCGCAACTTTTTCGGCACCCTGAGCAGCAACGAGGAACAGGATAGCCCCCCAGTCTTTCTGAAAACCCGCCTGGTGGCAAGCGACATGGACGGTGACGGGGCAAACGACATCATCGTGGTCCGTAACAGAGCAAAAACCGTCCCTTTTCTCCCTAGCCTACGCTACTTTGACGGGAGCACCATTACCGCAATGACCTGGAAAGAGCGCAGGCTCAAGCCCTTGTGGGAAACACAGCGGCTGGCCGGATATGTGGTCAACACCCAGGTGCTCTCACAGAAAAACAATCTGTACCAACTGGTTTTTGGGGAAGCGGAAACAAGATACCCCTTTGCTGTCTGGCAGGCCTCTGCAATGACTCTGAACACCTACAGTTTTCAAAGAGCAGACAGGCAGATCACGACGCCATAAAAACGGCCCCACACCAAAGTAAAAAAAATTAAACTTCGGGTAAAAAAAACTTGACTCTCTCGGGCAAGCATTTTATCGTATTGATCGAAGGATGTGATGAGTTCCTTACTGCTTTTGTTTTTTCTATGAGAAACTTCTATACAACCTGAAGAGGAGAAGAAGATGAAAAAAATACTTGCCGCAAGTGCCGCGCTGATTATGGCGGGCAGCTGTTTTACAGTCACCAACGCAATGGCAGCAGATGAGGCCGGTATCACCTTTGGTGGTGATGCCCGTTTTCGCGTGCGCTACCTGGACAATATAGACTTTGGCAATTCCAACAAAGATGCCTATGACAAATGGGATTCTCGTTTTCGTCTGAAAGTAAACGCCAAGGCTGCTGGTGGCGCCTATGCTAAAACACGCATCAGGACGACTGAAACCATCTTCAATGGTGAGGTTGACGCTGGCAGCAATAAAAACATCTGGGCTGATTACGGATATATTGGAATTCCTTTGGGTACAAATTTCACCCTTGAAGGTGGAAAATATTCGGTAACCTACGGTAACGCCTTCTTGATTGAAGATTTGAAGATGACCGGTGTGCGTGGTATCTACAAAACCGACGCAATGGAACTGATCACTTTCTATGAAATCATGAAAGAAGGACAGGCCGGCAATGCCAATGATAAAATGAAAGATAACGATACGCTGCGATACGGTGCTACGCTGAGTGCCAACATGGATGCCTGGACCATTGGCTTCATTGCAGCATACCAGAGCGATGATACCACCGATGAGGTCGTTGATCCTGTCACGGAAGCAACCAGTTATGCTGACGTTGAAAACGAAGGATTCTTTGGTTCTGTCTTCCTCAGTGGCGACATGGGTATGTTTGCACTGGAAACCGAACTCGCCTATGCCGAAGAGGGTCTGACAGACTGGAACTACAACCAAGACGATGGTATGGGTGCCTATGTCAAGGCTACCTATAAAATGGATGCGCTGTCCCTGGGCCTGAACTTAGGTATGACCCAGGATGGTTTTGTACCTGATGCTGCGTACGGGTATGAGATGATAGGTGGTGACGCTACAGCCACCATCGTTACTGTTGGTGAAGATGGAGACTGGATGGTCATTGGCATGCAAACCGAGTACCAAGCCACCGAGGCGCTCGCACTCACCGCTAATCTGGCCTACGCAACCGTTGATGCAGAATGCGACGACAGTGATAGCACCTACATGGAAATTTCTGGTAAGCTGGCCTACACCATCTCTAAAGGTGCCAGTTTCTCCTGGTTTGCTGGCTACCTGATGCCAGATTTTGACAATGCTGCCCTGGAGGATGATGCCGCCTTTGCTACCTACGGCATATTTCAGGTTAAGTTCTAATCTCCTGCAGCGTACCAGACCACAACAGGTCTGAAAAACGCCAAGGCGGAACCTGGGCAACAGGTTCCGCCTTTTTGCATTCTCTGGTAGGAGCACCGTTCCCATGGTACCTACCTATCCCTGTATCTATCAGGGGTTCAAGGGGCAGGCACCCCCAGGAGAAAACAGTGCTGGCCCAAATCTCTCATGAACATTGGGCAGAAATTAAAAATAAAACAATTAGTTATAAAAAACGACTTCTATTCAATTGCGCCAGAATATGCATGAGAAATCCGAGCCAGGAGCAACATACTCGCAAAGCAATTGACCTGCCATGGACGTGCTACAGCGGCAGCCGTATAATAGCTTCCGTCCCTCCCCCTTCGGCATCTTGCAGAAAAAAAGTCCCCTGGTGATCTTCAACAATGCGCTTGACCAGGGAGAGCCCCATACCAGTACCAAAAGTCTTGGTTGTGTAGAAAGGATCGGTTGCATGCTCGGGTTTGGACGTCTGCAGGCCGATCCCGTTATCCCGCACACATATCTGAACATACTCCTCTGCCCCCTCAACCAGTACCACCAGCTTACCTCCAAAAGGCATGGCCTCCACGCTGTTGCGAATCAGATGCACCATCACCTGCTGAAACAATCGGGGATCGATAAAGACCGTCGACTGTACCTCTCCCGAGGTTACCAGCTTGTACTGGATGCCACAGTCAACAAAGGTCTGATAATGGAGGAAAAGGGATTTCTCCAACAGGTCGTGCAGGTTGACATTTTGCTGTTCCGGTCGAATTTGCTCGACAAAACTGAATAAATCCTCCAGTATCCGTTCGATTTTTTCCGCCTCTGAGGTCATCATGGTAAGAAATTGCAGCCAATCCGACTCTTTTGTCTTCCGGGACAACAGCCGGGCAGTTCCACCAATCGAGGTGATGGGGTTACGTATGTTATGCGCCAGCTGTGCCGCCATATGCCCGACAGCGGAGTACCGCTCCGCCTCCACCAGCAGATCCTTATTTTGTTCCAGTTCCTTGGCCATTGCCTGCAACTCTCTGACCTTCCGCTCCATATCCATATACAAATGACAATGCTCTATGGCGAGGCTGGCCTGACTGGCAAAGCTTTCCAGGGCTGCAATCCGCTCCTCTGTAATCGGTCTGTGCGTAATAAAATGGTCGGCGATCAAGACGCCAAGGGATCGGTTGGATGAGTAGAGCGGCACAATCACAAAACTATCTTCCTGTAACTGCCCCATAAGTTCCACGGAAACAGGATAATACGCCTTACCGTTGACCACGTTGATGGTTTTACGAAGTTTAACCGAACGGATAAGAATATTTTCCTCATCATCGGCCGGGATATGGAGGGAGTGGACAATATTATTGACTTCCGCATCGTTGGCCAGAACATCGCTCTGGCTCAGCAAGTCATGCAATCCCAGATCCAATGCTCGAATATCATTCCAAATCCGATCTCCTTCCTCTCTGCTGCCCGGACCGATAGCCATGCGTCCTGCCAAAACTGTCTCTTCCTCATCAAACAGCAGGAGAAAAGCACGATTAAACTGTAAGCCCTCCTCCGCAGTAATGCCGACCAGCACCGCCTGCAGTATTTCATCCAGCTCGACCAGACTGAGGTAGGCAGTATTCATTTTCACGGCAAGCTCATGGGCAAGTTGGATTCGAAACCGTGCTTGCTCTATCTGGCGCTGATAGCGCCTGTTGTTGATCTTGAGTCGTCTTTTTTCAAGGACTTTGCGCAGGGTGGTCAGGAGGTCAGTAAAATGAACAGGTTTGGCCAGGTAGTCATCAGCACCATGACGTAGGCAGGAAAGAGCTGTCTGCAGATCATTGACCGCCGTTAACATAATAATGGAAAGATCAGGATAGGACTCTATGAGGCCGGGGATCAACTCTTTGCCGTCGGCATCGGGCAACCCAATGTCCAGCAGGACCAAAGCGACATTGTTCTCTCCCAACAGTTGCTGCAATTCTGCCGCTGACCCGGCTGTAATGGTCGGCATATTTTCCTTATCCAGAAACGCCTTGATCAACTCGACGATATCTGGAAAATCGTCAACAAGGAGCACCACCTCCCCTTCACTCAGGAGTTCATCCGTCTGCTCCAAAGACTCATCTCTATATGGTTGCGGGTCATGCATTGATCTGGAAGGATAAAAAGAAAGAACAAGAAAAGCCGTTTCTTCTCTTCTACTCTCGAATATAGTGCCTGTCAAGGCTCGTAAAAGAGACTAAATACCTTTTGACGCCCCCTTCTACACCTGTATCCGTGACTATCAAAAAATAATGTATATTTAAAGAGATATCGTACGTAGTGATACCTTGAGTTGCCCTATTACGTTTCCAGCACGAGTGCACTTCGCGTGCAAGCAAAGCTGATAGGTGTACCAAAAGAGACGGGAGTGGCACTGTTTTTTGTCGCAAGCACCCAGCAAGCCTCAAGAAAATATGAGTATATGCTGAAAGGTTAGAAAATCTGCCCTAGCTTTCATCTCCGCCGAATCTGGCAGAGGAATTTTCATCATGATCTGAACTCCTGTCATGCAAAAAAGGGTTTTTCGTCAGGCATTGGGGAAGGTTTGAACAAGAAAGCGAAACCGACTATAAGAAAATTCTATGACTTCAGAAGCGATACACTCAGAGAAATCAAGCTATATCATAACCTTGGGAACTTGCTCCTAGCGCATTTACCCACAGATTTGTCTGCCGATGCAAAAATAATTACCGAAAAAATGCCACCTGGGCCTATCTCTGGTGGACATTTTAAAAAGTGGCTGCACATCACCCCTCTTTAATTTATTGTTTTTAAATTACATTTTTTTGATTACGTGCTAAAAGGCTTGCCTCTTCCTCTCTGACAAAATATACTATGAGTATTTTCAATGCCCCCCGGCTTTACCGGTGGTTACTTGCACCAATTTATTTCAGGAGATGTTATGAAAATTTTTTCCAGGACAATCCTAGTATTTGTTTTTTCATTGATACTCGCATCTGGGTCATTCATATCTGCTCAAGAAAACACTGGAACAGAAAAAATACTCCTCCCTGATTGGGCCAAGGAAGTTAAGCCTGCCGGAGAAATTACTAAATATTATCTCCCTAAGTATTTAAGAAATGGCTACACCAAGGATGAAGTAAAGAAAATATATGGTGAATATGTCTATTTATTAAATAAATTTGGTGGATATAGCGATGAGAATCCTAACTATTATGGACGACTATATTATATGGGGCTATATGGAGTGATTATAGGGACTTTTGAGACAAGTCTTCAGATAGCGAATATTTTTGAAAAATTACCTGATGACCAAATTTTTTATATAAAAATAAAAAATGGTAAAAAAACAATTAAAACTGTAGCTGATTTCAAGTTTGAAACTTATGTCGCCCCATTTAAATTTGTTGCTCTTTATAATCTTGGAAGAAAAGAAGAAGCAATGAAATTATACAATGATGTGATAAAACCAAACATAAAATCAACTCTTCCATGGCATACCCATACGGTAGCTAAAATATTATTAGAAGAGGGTGATATTGAGGGAGCTGAAGAAATATACGATGAATTGTTTTTATATGAAGGGAAAAAACGTTCATACTTGTATTCTGCTGGTGCACTAGAGTCTTGTTCATATTATTTCAAAAAAGGTGATTACGATAAAGTTATAAAAATTGCTGATATATTCTTAAGTATGCCTAAAGATCCAAAAGAGTCGGCTAAAATTTTGTATCCTGATAAAGATATAAAAAAGATATACAAAGATCATTGGATTATGGCATACACTTCTCTTGAGACCTACAAAAAACTTGCGTTAGATGCAAAAAATGGAAAAGTTATCGATATGGATAACTTAAAAGATGGTGTTTATAAAAACGCTAATCGGTCTCTAAGAGGTGTTCCCTTTGAAGTCACTCTAACCATTAAAGATGGCAGGATAAGTTCTGTTGAAGCAGTTCAAAATCCTGGTAAAAATGAAATTTATGATGATAGAGCATTTGCGGCTAAAGAGATTATGACTCAAAGAATTCTGGATGCGAATGATTACAATGTAGATGCGATAGCTTCTGCAACCATGGCCAGCACGAGCATCAGACTTGGAACTATGCAAGGTTTAATAGAAGCTAGTGAAAAATAATAGTCATTGAGCAATAAAGAGGTACCATCCATCGTCCTTGAGCCAGTGGGTGGTACCTCGCGGACTTAAATTCCCGCAAGACCGACTATAGCCGGTTCAAAGAACGCCTCAAAATCGAAATGGTTATTAGGGGCTTTTTCAAAATGCTCCCTAAAATATCCTGCAATCATATCTTTTGTCAGTTCTCCTGATAGTACACAAAATATCCCCTGGCCAAGAATGCTTGCCCAACTATTGCCCCCACCTTTTGGATATGTAGGATGAAAAAAGTTATGAGCAGAATACAAGCTGTTAATTCTCACACAGTAGAAAAACCATTTTTCGGGTCACATTTTTTTTCCGCAGACTCTTGGTTACGGGAGGTGGACAGCAGGGTGACCCAGTTGCACCTCCCGCATCTTGATCTGCAAAACACCTTTCTGAACAGAAATACGGGGTAGAGAACTGACCCATGCAAGCATATTTTGGTCAGGATGGTGTCCTTGCAAGGCACCTATCCCACCACGAAAGGCGCCCTGGTCAGCAGCAGATGGCAGAGGCGCTGGCAAAGCTACTGTCCCGAACCCCACACCCAGAAGGCAACCTTGACCAATCTGAGAATCTGGTTATTGAAGCGGAAACCGGACTCGGCAAGACCCTTGCCTACCTGATCCCGGCGGCACTCAGCGGCAAAAAAATTGTCATTTCCACCAACACCCGAAATCTCCAGGACCAGATTCTGGAGCGGGAAATCCCTTTTATCCGGAAGTACATCCAGCCAGGTCTGCGGGCAATGAGTGTCAAGGGCCGACAAAACTACCTCTGCCTGTACCGATGGTATCAGGAACTGAGCAGCCATCAAAATAGAATTATTGACGATCCCGATATCCGCAAAATTGAAGAATGGATTACAGTGACAGAATATGGCGAGCGAGCGGAAATCTCCTGGCTGCCTTCCTCTTCACCACTCTGGCAACGTCTTTGCTGTCAATCGCACACCTGCCTGGGGGCAGAATGTCCAGAAGGAAGCAATTGCTTTCTCAACAAACTGCGCCGGGATGCGGCGGCCAGCACCATCCTCATTGTCAATCATCACCTCCTCTGCTCTGATCTGGCGGTTCGGAAAAACGGGTACGGCGAGGTGCTCCCCAGATACGAAGTGGTTATTGTTGACGAAGCACATCATCTGGAGCAGGTGGCAACAACCTTTTTTGGGTGCACCTTTTCCCGGTACCAGGTAGCGGACCTCATGCAGGATATAGAACGGAGCGCTGCTGTCGACCTGTCCAAGGATAGGCGAGCAACACTTCTCAGTCGCACAAGCCTAACCAGCCGGGCCATGGAAGCCCTCTTTTTTATCTTTCCCAACGAACAGGGCAGGTTCCCCCTGGAACAGGTATTTCTCGACCGCAAGGATGTTCTGGAAGCACTGCTCAGTGTCCAGACCAACCTGGAAGCACTGGCTCAGCTCCTGGCAGGCCTTCCCAAAGGTATGGAACCATGGGAACAGTATGCTCGCAGAAGTGAAGAACTCTGGTTCCGTCTTGAGCGCATTGCCTCTGACCAGCAGCAGGGAGTAGACGATAGCGAAGAAATCACCTATACCTACTGGTATGATCGCACCGAGAAAAACCTTTCTCTTCATGCCACACCAGTGGATATTGCCCATGAACTGCAGACCACCCTGTTTTCCTCCGTCTCGGTCTGCGTGTTTACCTCTGCAACATTAACAACAGGCGGCGACTTTTCCTATTATCTCGGCCGGCTTGGCCTCCCTCCTGAGACAGAGACCCTCTCCTTTCCTTCTCCTTTTGACTATGTACAAAGAAGCAGGCTCTATGTGCCTGAGCGCCCCTTCCCCGAACCGACATCTCCCAAATATACAGAAGCGGTGCACCAGCAACTGGAACGCCTGGTAACCATGGCCGAAGGACGGGCACTGCTTTTATTCACTTCATTCAGGGCCATGCGGCAGGCCTACGATGCCATGACAACGCGGCTGCCGTACCCTTTGTACATCCAGGGGGAGGCACCAAGAAAAATACTGCTGGATCGTTTTACCCAGGATATTCATTCTGTTCTCTTTGCGGTCTCAAGCTTCTGGGAAGGAGTCGATATTCCTGGGGAATCGTTGAGTCTTCTGGTTATGGATAAATTACCATTTGAAGTCCCCAGCGACCCTGTTATTATGGCTCGTGTCAACCGCATAAAAACCAAGGGGGGTAACCCTTTTTTCGAATTTCAGGTTCCCCGGGCAATTTTAAGTCTCAGACAGGGGGCGGGGAGACTCATGCGCACCGCCCAGGACAGGGGAGTAATCGCCATTCTTGATATCAGGCTTTTCAGCAAGGGATATGGTCATCGTTTTCTCAAAAGCCTCCCCCCAAGTCCCCTGGTGCGGGATTATGATTCGGTGGCAGCTTTTTTCAAGGAGCAACATGAACTCGAAAACACTTGAAGAAAACAAAACAACCCTCGCGCTACTCATGCAGGAGATACACCTGCAGGTCGATGCCGCCATGCGTGAGGATCTCGCCGCAGCCTTGACAGGCTGTGACCCTGCCCTGTCGGAAACCATAGAGTATGCGATTTTTGGAGGTGGGAAAAAAGTGCGGCCGGCACTTGTGACCACATGCTCCCGCCTGTGCGGCAGAGACGACCCAGCCCTGTACCGGCTGGCTGCAGCTTTTGAATACCTTCATGTTGCCAGCCTGATACATGATGATATCATAGACAAGGCCTCGCAGCGTCGTGGCCGCTCAACCATTGCAGCCCAATATGGTCCGTCCAAGGCTATCCTGGCCGGAGACTGGCTGCTTTCCCGCTCCATGCTCATTGTTGCCGAATTAACTGGTATGCAGGGATTACGCATATTCTGCCAGGCTACAGAGGGGATGGTCAACGGCGAATTTCTGCAGATCAGACATGTAGGCCATCTTTCCCTACAGGAAAAAGATTACTTTTCAATCATTGCCTGTAAAACAGGCAATCTGATCGCCTCTGCCTGTACAATAGGAGCACTCTACGCGGATGGGGACGCCCAACAGATGAGCAGGATCAAACAGTACGGCCAGAAACTGGGCTCAGCCTTTCAGGTAATCGATGACCTGCTGGACTACCAGGGAGAGGAGAAAAATACCGGCAAACCAGTGGGCAACGACCTGGCCGAAGGCAAGATTACCCTGCCCCTGCTGCGGGCTCTCCACAAGGCCACGGAGCAGGACCGCCGAACCATGGAATACCTGATCAAACACAGTCTAGAAGAGCCTGGAACCTATAAAAAGATATTCACCTTTATTGAACAAAACCAAGGATTTCTTTCTGCAGGAAAAACTGCGGCAGAACTCATCCAGCAGGCCAAGGACGCACTCGTCATCTTTGACGCCCCAGAACACGCCGCCCAACTCGTCCTTCTCCACAGCCTGGCTGATTACATTCTCGCCCGAAATAAATGATATGATGCGCTCCCTCACTCGAATCATTGGCGTACTTCTGCTGAGTTGCGCCCCATACGCCCTGCTCATCTCCTGTACAGAGAAAGAGGAGACAAAAGCAGTCCAACCGACCCCTGCGGCCCTTCTCGCCGAATCTAACGCGTGCATGGAAACTTCGGCCCCTCAGACCACACAGCCGGAAGCAAGGGAACACAGCGCCCTTCAGCCTAATGTACCGCCGCCCACCTCCCAAACAGCCCCTGATAGCAAAGAAGAAAAACAGGACATGCGTCCCCAAATTGCCGTGATCATTGATGACATGGGGTATCATCAATGGTTGGGTAAAAAACTCATTGCCTTGAACCTGGACCTGACCTTTTCCTTCCTACCCAATGCACAGTACACCAGGGAACTGGCATACCTGGCCCATCATGCAAAGAAGGATATCCTTATCCACCTGCCCATGGAACCGAAAAGCAAAAAATGGAATCCAGGCCGTGACGCCCTCATGAGCAACGATTCCCCTGGCCGGATACGAGAAAAAACAGATCAATTCATCCGCTGCGTACCCTATGCCATTGGGGCCAATAACCACATGGGGTCACTCTTTACCGAACAGGTCCAGGCCATGCGGGACGTGCTGACCATACTCAACCAGCATGATCTCTTCTTTATCGATTCCTTTACCACAGCCGGTTCAGTCGGGCTGTCCCAGGCTCAGGCCATGCATATCCCCACCGCAAGACGGCATGTCTTTCTGGATAACATTCGCCAAACCAAACAAATCTGTAACCAGTTTGATCAGCTTGTCCAGCTAGCCTGGAAACAGGGTTCTGCCATAGGTATAGGTCATCCCAACAAAGAGACGCTCCAGGCCTTGAGCCAATGCGTTCCACCCCTTCTGCAATCCGTCCACCTGGTAGGTGTTCATAAACTGGTCCACTGAAAAAAACCGCAAGGGGTGCCTGGCAAGGCTCCGTACTCTGGTGCGGTTAACCAGATGGGGGAAGGATCTGTCCCGGCAGAGGTATTTGTCCTTGGCCCGGGCAACGCCTTCTTGCTCAAAAGTGCCCAACCAACAGAAATCAGGCATTGAACTCCGGTAGCTGAAAGGCAATGGTTTCAACTTTGCCTTCCATCTCTTTTACCGTTGCCCGGTTACGTTCCTGTAACCAGGAAACAACCTCCTCCACCAGGTGTTCCGGCGCAGAAGCACCTGCTGTAATGCCGACACACTGCACCTTGTCCAGCCACTCTGGTTGTATCTCACCCGCATGGTCTATCAGGTAGGCTGGGCTACCATCATGCTGAGCCACCTCCCGTAACCTGTTTGAGTTGGAGCTGTTCTTGGACCCCACCACAAGCACGACATCGGCCTGCCGTGCCAGCTTACGGACAGCCTGCTGACGATTGGTGGTGGCGTAACAGATGTCGGTCCTTTCTGGCGCCGCCATCTCTGGAAACCTTTTATACAGAGCCTCCAACAGGCCTTTCGTATCATCAAGACTCAAAGTCGTCTGGGTGACATACCCCACCTTCTTGCTGTCATTGACCTGCAGCAAGACAGCCTCTTCCGGTTTGGACAATACATGCACGGCTCCCACGGCATGGCCGCAGGTTCCCTCCACCTCAGGATGTCCCTTGTGGCCAATGACAATGACATCGTACCCCAGTTTATTAAGACGCGTCACCCTTCGATGGACCATGGACACCAGGGGGCAGGTGGCATCAATGGTTCTTAAATCCAGTTCTTTTGCCTGTTGCTGCACGGCCATGGATACCCCGTGCGCACTGAATATGGTGATGGAACCGGCGGGGATATCTTCAAGGTTCTCGACAAAAACCGCCCCTTTACCACTCAGCTCCTTGATAACATGGGTATTGTGAACAATTTCATGCAGCACATAGACTGGTGGTCCATAGATATCCAGGGCTTTATTGACCAGAGCGATGGCCCGATTGACCCCGGCGCAGAAGCCGCGCGGCTGAGCTAAGAGAATCTGCATCTCGTTCTTTCCTCAATGTTCACCAAAAATCAGCATAGACGGTGCCATATATACAGAAGGCAGCCGTCCGGCGAAATCAGCCAAGAGATAACCGTGCACTGGCCGCCTCACCCTGATTCCTCATGAACATTGCGTCTTGTTTGAAAAAAAATGTAAAAACAAAGGAATGTGCTGTCCGTGAACGTTCTCAAATTTCGACAAACCGTCCACCATCGCTCAGCCCATGCGGTAACGGGGAGGGTGTGACTGTCCCTTACAGGTTCTCCTCGGCCTTATCCAGGGCATCGTTTATGGACAGGGCGTACGGATGATGTTTACGGAGAAACACAGGCATGGAATTACGAGCACGTCTTGCCTGCTCCATGGAATCATAAATGCCGTAATAGACAAAAAGCGTTGGCGGTGTAGTCTTTTTACGCAGGATATAGAGCTTGTTTTTAATCTCGAAATACTCATCGCTGGTCAGCATTTTCATTAAATTGGACTCAGCCTGATTGGAGGCAAGCATCATAAGCTGGACGGTATATGCTCCACGATATGCCTCTGCCAGCCAGGTTGAGCTTGCCTTTCGTCTCTCCCGGAAGAGTTTCTCCCCATCGCGACCACGGATGAGCATGGCTTGCCCAGTTTCCTTTTCGGCCCGCACCGGTGGACTCACATTCTTTTTCTCTTTTTCCGCGCGCACCTGGACAACAGGAAACACCTGCTCTTCCAGGACCTCTGCAGCGACTTCTTTCGGAGCGCCGTAGGGGCGTTTCTTTCCCACCGGCATAATAGTTATGATCCCAGGCTGTTCCCCTGATCTTTCCCCCGTGATGTGCTGCTGCTCAGGCCCAGGAAATTCCAACGATGCAATGGCCACCTCCTGTTCTCCATCCTCTGCTGGAGGTACTACCGCTATTTCTCCCACAACAGGCTTTCCGGCCTGTTCCGCTTGCAGCTTGTCACGCTCGACGACCACAGGTTCCTCCTGAACCAAGGTAACTTCCCTCTCCGCTTCAGGTAATTCCTGCATCGACTTGGGAGGTGATTTTGGCACCGGTTTAGCGGGGGCAGCCTGAGTTACACTGATATCGGATGCAGCCAGGTTGGGAGAAACGGACTCCTCTGAAACGGACTCCTCTTTGACGAACTTCTCAATACCAGATTCCGAGGTACCGATGACAATAGTCGGAGGGCTGCTCTTTGTAAGGTTTTGCTCCGTACCAGCTCTCAAAAGCAAACCAATGATGACCACTAGGACAACAACCGCGCCTGCAGCACCAGCAAGCATCTTATTTTCAGCCAAAACAGCTCCCAGAGAAAAGAACCTTTCCCCTATCCGCTCCACTCTTTTTTCCGCCCCGTTCCTACCCCTCTCTTCCACGGCAACATGATCAAGGAGTACCATGAACGATTTATCGGAAAAAGAATTCTGCAGCGATTCCTCAGCCAGGATATTGATCATCCGAATATTGCCTTGGGCAGATGCGTGAATTTTACTGATCGCTCCTTCTGAAAAGAGTTCCGCATATTTTTCCCGTGAAAGACCGGCCTTTTCCAGGCGCATCATCATGTATTCTCGGGTTTCATTCTCGGTCAGGGGCATCAGCGTATAGCCGACATTGATGTCTACATTGCCGCAAAAAACAGAAAGCTGCTCAAGATTTGCGTCCAACCCCGGGCGCCCTGCAAGAAGGATTCTCAGGCTGTTGCTGCCTGTACTACTGCATATGGTTCGAACCAGCCGTTCAAGGGTGGCGAGAAACAATTTTTCCGCTTCATCTATAATCACCAGAACCCTGCGTCCCTGCTCCTGATGCTGCTGAATCATCCGGGTTAACTCGTCGGCAAAATCTACTGGGCCTTCACCGACTATCGGCTGCATCCCCAGGTCCAAACAGACAATACGCAACACATCATCAAATGAGCCAATGGGATTATCAATACATACCGCATCATATTGCTCAGGTAGGTTCTCCAAAACAAGACGGCAGAGCAGTGTTTTGCCGGAACCTTCACGCCCTGTCAACTTGATCAAAGCTTTCCCGCCAACAACATCCCGCATCAATGCCTGATAAATTGTCTCTCGCCCCCCGCCGCCATAAAAGATATGAGCATCAGGTTCTTCCATAAAGGGTGGATGATTAAGCTGAAAATGTTCCAGGTACATTGGTATCTAATTTAGGAAGCTAAGGTTGGTATTACTTGCAGTGCACACGTATGATCTGATTGTACCATACACCTTGGGATTATCCATGAGATAGCCTTTCCTGGCAACCTCTTTTTAAGGGATTGTGCCTTTTTCCCGGGGGTTGAGGCTGAAATCCTCTACCGAAGCGCCCCGCCCACTAGCGGCCGCGCAGAAAAACACTTGCCTTTCACCCCATTTTCGTTCAAAACAGGCTGCGGGACGTCCCTTACCAAAGGCCCTAACCCAGATTTCCCATGAATAGTGCAGGAAGGTTAAAAAATACGATATAAATACAACAAGTTAGAAAAAACTGCAATCCAATTTCACCAAAAATTTCCCGAGGGATTCGGGCTAGTCCGAATTGCTCATCAGCTCAGGCGGCACCAAGTTTGGTAGCGACAGTCTGCAAGCTGTCAGGAGACTTTCCCATAAACGGGTCGCAGTGGGGCCGGACAAATTAATAACCAAGCCCATGCCCGGTCAGGGCCTGGCTATCATATGCAATCTATCCAACGGATTCAATGCCTGTTTTTCATTTAACTGACGACCTTATTTTTCCCGCTCCAGAGCTGGCCGATGACAATGGCCTCCTTGCCATTGGAGGTGACCTCTCACCAGCCAGAATTCTGTTGGCCTATTCTCAGGGTATCTTCCCCTGGTACTCTGATGGGAGACCTATCCTCTGGTGGTCAACCGCGCCCCGTCTGGTGCTGTTTCCCCATGAATTTCATTGTTCCAAGAGACTCGCCAGAA
Organism: Desulfobulbus propionicus; assembly: GCA_002748755.1. Taxonomy (GTDB): domain Bacteria; phylum Desulfobacterota; class Desulfobulbia; order Desulfobulbales; family Desulfobulbaceae; genus Desulfogranum; species Desulfogranum propionicus_B. Next base: position 16,863 of record PDTD01000007.1, read on the forward strand.
CCCTGCGGCAAAAAAAATTTCTGGTCACAGCCGATACCGCCTTTGAACAGGTCATTACCTGTTGCGCGACCATCGAACGCAGAGGGGAAGAAGGAACCTGGATCACGCCGGACATGCAAGAGGCCTATATCACCCTGCATCAGCTTGGCTTTGTCCATTCCATTGAATGTTGGTTCGCTGGCAATCTCGCTGGGGGATTATACGGTGTATGCCTGGATGGAATGTTTTTCGGTGAATCCATGTTCACCTATAAAAGTGATGCGTCCAAGGTGGCCCTGGCTACACTTGTTCTGAATGCGGACCAACTTGGTATCCACCTGATCGACTGTCAGATGACCACCCCACATCTTCTTCGTATGGGAGCCAGAGAGCTGAACCGTACCCAATTTATGGAACAACTCAGCAGGCACATCAACACCTGTCTGCCCCAAGAAAAATGGCAGCTCGCAGACCAGTGAAGCCGTACAACATACTGCCCGGACACTTCTTTAAAAATCCAGATCAAATTCATATCGCAGGGAAGAGCGCCTCAGATGACGGTTCAGTTTTACCAAACCATGCAAATCAGCCACACGGAAGGTGACTTCCCAGTCATCGATCTGATTTGCCCCCTTACCGAGATAGATCGTCTCCAGCACTTTCATTTCCAGGGGGGCCACGGAGAGCAGCATAAAAAGTCGCTGCCTGCTCACATCCATGACGATCAATTTTTGCGGTTTTTTAATTTTGGTGTCCCTGCGCTTCCATCGCACCTCGACAGCATCTTCTCGCTGAAAGGTAATCTTCTGCAACTGCCCGCAATCCTTTCTGTGCAGGGAAAGCCCCCGCTCACTGAGTAAACCAATGATGCCCTTGTCCAAGGGGTTTGGTTTGCAACAGGCCGAGGACTTCATGACCACCGGGTCCAGGGTGGTCAGATCAACGCGGTTGAACACCCCGGTGGGTTGGCACAAAACAGGCCGATCTGCATAGAGCCTGCGACGGATTTCGGATATCAGTTCGCTCAAGTGTAATCTCCCTATGCCCAACTCCAGAAACAAGGCGGTGAGATCAAGTGCATTGAAACGGGCAAGAACCATCTCCACCTCTGGCTTTTCCAGGACTTCAAAAGGGACACCGTACCGCCGTAGTTCCTGACGAAGAATAGCCGCACCTATCCCGGCCATAACCGCCTCCCGGCGTCCCCGGAAGGCCTTGGCCAGCTCTGATCTGGCCTTGGGCGTCTGGCATTTTCCCTGGATACCGGCGGCAAACATGACCGGACTTTCCTGGCGCAGGATCTTGACGACATTGCCGTCTCTGAGGCGGGTATCCGGGGTGACCCGACGATTGCCAACCATGGCGCCTATGCAGGTATGACCGATAGCCGTGTGTACGCGAAAGGCAAAATCAAGAACAATACTGTTGACAGGCAGACATATAAGATCACCCTGAGGGGTGTAGGTATACATTTCCTTTCTGCCCCTGGCAGCGATGAGATCCCGATAGTCCACAGACTCCTCGTGGGCCAGGATATCAAACATTTCCTTGATTTCTTTGACAAATCGGCCACGCGCCTTGCTGTCGGCATGCCAATCCTTGACCAAGCCCCGCTGCGCACTCCGCGCCATTTCCTTGGTACGGATCTTAAACAGGTATTTTCGGCCATTGATATTGGCCCGTGCATGAAGTCCCTGGTACCCGGAAGGCTTGGGGTTGGCAATAAAGTCACGAATGGTCCTGGGGATAGGCGGGAAAATTTCATTGAGCACACCCAGCGCACTGTAACAATCCTGACGCTCTTTCACTAAAACGAGCACCTCATGTGGTGTCTCTATTTCCTTGATCAGGATACGGTTTCTCAAGTCATAATAGCCCCACAACCCTTTGGCGCGTAAAGTCACGGAACTTGCAACGCCCTGGTCCTGAAAAAAAGCGTGCAATTTGGCCACAATATCTGTGGCCTCAGGGTCATTTTGCAACTTATCAATCTGAGACTGCAATTTTGCTCCCTGCCGTGGATATTTATAGGCTAATGCCAGGTTGAACATTTCTCTTTTGATGTTGAAAAGCCCCAGGATGGTTGCCATGGGCGCATAGATATCAAGGGTCTCGGCAGCTATCCTCTGTTTTTTTCGCTTCGGCATGGAATCCAGGGTGCGTAAATTATGCAGGCGGTCCGCCAGCTTCACCAGCATCACCTCCGGACGGGCCGCAGCACCGCTGAAAATTTTACGATGCACCATTTTCTTGAAATGCTGTCGATCACCAGAATAATGAGTCACCTTGGTGCATCCATCAACAATGGCGGCGACCCTGCTCCCAAATTTTTTGGTCAATTCCTCCCGGGTTACGCTTTCCACATCTTCTATGGTATCGTGCAGAAGTGCTGCTGCCAAAATTTCTGGATCACGCAGATCCAGCTCTTCCGCCAGAATCCTGGCAACGTTGCAGGGGTGCATGATGTACGGATCACCGGAACGCCGCCACTGATCCCGATGCGCTGTACAGGCAAAATGCAGCGCATGCCAAAAGACCTGCGACGATTCATCATGGCCGATAAATCCCGCCATCACCTCTTTATAAGTGTCTTCGTCAAATGTTGAATATTGCATTGCTCTCCATGATGTGGCAACCTATACATACAGTCGTTTTTCTCCGTAGCCTGGTGCAATTTTTTACATGCAGCACCCCACACCCCCTCCTTTGCCTTGGCTCCACACGGCTCAATGCTGTCTGTCGGGACAGACCAGCACCATATCAACCATAAACAAAAAAATGCTCCTCATCTCCCTACAAAAATGCCTCAATACTATAATTAGCCTCTTTGAAAACAATGACCATAAAAAAACGAAAAAAATATTCTTACCCTGCTGGCAACCGCCAATACGCCCATAACAGTACCCCAGATCATCCATGAGCTGCGCCTGTCTAGAAAAGAGCGCAAGGCTGTTTTCAAAACCCTGGACCAACTGACAGCCCAGGGCAGGCTCAATAAAAAAGGGAAAAAATACACTCTCTATACCCAAACCAAAACCATACAGGCGACCCTGGACCTGACGGCCAAAGGTTTTGCCTTTGCCACCCCGGTACATGCTGAAGACAAGGAAAAGGACATCTTTATCGCTCGAGAAAACCTCGCCACCGCATCCCACCAGGATTTGGTGCAGGTAGAACTGCTCGGTCACTCCAGAGGCAGAAGGGTCGGCCGGGTCGTTCAGGTTGAACAACGTGCCGTCATCCAACTTTGCGGAATCTACTACCGCAGCGGCCCACATGGATATGTCCACCCGGATAATGAGAAACTCCCCTACACCGTCCGTGTAGCCCGGGACGACAGCCTTGGTGCCGAGGATGGCATGGCCGTGCTCGTCCGTATACTTGAGTACGGCAACCAACGATCTGGACCAAAGGGAGAAATTTTGGCCATCCTGGGCGACCCTTTTGACCCGGCAGTGCAGATCCAAATGGCCATTCGTCAGTTCAGTTTGCGTGATACCTTTCCCGTTGATGTTCTCAAGGAAGCCGAAGAACTGCTCCCCATAACTGCCTGTGAAAAACAGCGTGTAGACCTGTCGGGACTGCTCCATGTCACCATTGACGGTTCTGATTCCAGAGATTTTGACGATGCCATTTGCGTCACTCAAGACAAAAAAGGATACACGCTCTATGTCTCCATTGCAGATGTCACCCACTACGTGCGTCCCGGTTCCGCCCTCGACAAGGAAGCGTTGAAACGGGGAACCAGTACCTACCTGCCAGATCGTGTTCTTCCCATGCTTCCAGAACGTCTGTCCAACAACCTGTGCAGCCTGGTTCCCCACGAACCTCGACCAGCGTTTACCGCCATCCTCTCTTTTGACCTCCAAGGCAGACGAACTGGTGAAAAGTACTGTAAAAGCCTCATCGAGAGTAAGCGGCGTTTGACCTATGAGACGGTCAATAGAATCCTTTATGAACCTGATACCCGCCTGATCGAACAATGCAAGGAATTTCTGCCCATGCTTTCCCAGGCAAAGGAGCTGGTTGCTCTCTTGCGAAAACAACGCCTGGCCCGAGGCAGCCTGGACTTCAACCTGCCCGAGGCAAAGACCTCCATTGCGGGCAACCAGGTGGTTTCCATTACACTCGCTGCCCGCAACCGCGCCCATCAACTTATCGAAGAATGCATGCTGGCCGCCAACGAGGCGGTAGCCGAGACACTGGTACGTGCCGGTCGCCAGGCCCTATTCCGCATCCACGAGGACCCTGATGCCGTGAAACTGGAAAATTTTCGAGAAGTATGCAAACTCCTGGGCATAGAACTACCGCAAACAGAGGTGTCACCGGCATGGTTTGCCGAGGTGCTCAGACAGGCTCGACATGAGCCCAGGGAATACGTTATTAACAACCTGCTGCTTCGCACCATGCAGCAGGCTCGATACGCCCCTTGTAACACCGGACACTTCGGCCTGGCGGCTCCATATTATCTCCATTTTACCTCCCCGATCAGAAGGTACCCGGACATAATCGCCCACCGGGCTCTACATGCCCTGCTACTTGCAGAGAGCGCACCCAAGCTCTTGGCAGATAAGGGGCAGGGACCAACCTTTGAGGAATCAGGTCCCCTGCTCTCCCGTTGTGAACGCACCGCAATCGATACAGAACGTAGTGTGGCTGCTCGAATGGCTGTTCTTTATCTGCGGGGCAAAATCGGGGAAACATTTGCTGCTGTCATTTCAGGTGTGACATCCTTTGGGCTGTTTGTCGAACTGAAAAAGTGTTTTATCAGTGGCACAATTTCGGTTAAGGATATGCGCGACGACCACTATCTCCACGATGAGCGGCGACATCGACTCATAGGAGAACGTACCAATACCATGTATCAGCTAGGAGACGAGGTCACAGTCATCCTGAACCGGGTGGATATTCTCAGCAAAAGGATTCATTTCACCCTGGCCGATTGCACACCGCTTGCAGGCCCCTGAGACAGCTGCAGGCTGCTATCCTGATCAGAAAGGGGAGGCAAAGCCTGTCAGGGGGCCTGCTTACGTCCCGGTTGATGCCTACCCGGAGGAAGGCAGCCGCAGGTTGTTTCTCTTGACGAATACGGCCTTTTCAAATAAAACCTCCACTGTCCTGAAACTTTTGCTGGCTGCGTATTCTTATAGCATACCTTGGCGGGAGGCACCCCTGAACGTTTGCCAGGTGTACGCAGTGGCGAGACCTCTTCACAGAAGCCGTGCCGTTTTGTTTGCACCCCCCTGCAACCACTGATCTCCTCCCCTTGCCACGCACCGGTACAGGCAGGGCCGGACAAGCGGGGTGTGCCTGCAAAAAAACATGGGAACAAACAGGTGGGCTCAAAGGGAAAACAATCATCCGCAAATGCGCGGCTGCCCCTTACCCTGCCACAGATTCAGGGATACGTATGAAAAACAGCATCTTTTTTGTTTTTCACAGAGAGAAGATAACGATTATCGAGGTGTTGATATGGAAGACACAAGCTGGATCAGTACTATTCTGGCCAATCCATTTTTTCGCGGACTGTTCATTGGAGTCGGCATCGCCCTCATTCTCTGGGTGCGCGGTGCACTCAAAACCCGCCGACTGACCGCTGACTACAAAAAGCTCAAGGAGCACCTGCACATTAAGCTGGAAATAGAAGCCGAAGACAACGAACGGCGCAAAGCAGAAACCGAACAGATCAAACAGGAACGTGATAATCTGCGTAATATGGTGCAGGTCATCAACCAGAAACCAGGGCGTCAGGAACTCCGGCAAACCCAGATATACCAGAAAGCTGTGGAGATCATGTTTGAGAAATCCCCCGGTTTTGCCCCAGCCTGGCAAATTACCCTGAAAGAGGCAGAAGAAGAAATGCAAAAGGCCGAACGAGGTATTATTCCGTTTTTTAAGCGTATGACCTCAAGTACTTCCCTCTCCGATACTTCCACGCGAAAACACCTGGAACTTGACCAGTCAACAGGAGAGCACCCCCCCTCCTGAATCGGTGATCCGTGCGAGTCTGAATTGTTACAACCAACTGTTTACAAAGGAAGAAATAGACATTCTGTGCAGGGCAGCCGGTCCAGGTTGTCCTGCACACGTCCTTGATCCTGACAGTCCGTCCTCCCCAGCGTCCACCAGTAGAGAAGTTTCTCCAGCGAGATACGATGTCCAGCCAAAGCACAGCCACACCCGCACATGCCGTGGGAACAACAGGCATCATTCTTGTCCATCCCCGGTATCCGGAAAACATTGGGGCCTCGGCAAGAATTGCCTGTAACTTCGGCATCGACCAGCTCATCGTCGTCAGTGATGAGCAGTATGAAAAAGAACGAATGTTGAAGATGGCCACCCATAAAGCCGCGCATCTCATACATACCATGAAGCAGGTCTCCACCACACGGCAGGCTGCCGAGCCCTTCCATTTCATTGTCGCCACCACGGCCCGTCAGGGTAAACAGCGTCCCGCTGAACAGACACCTCAGCAGGTTATGAGGGAGCTTGCGGCGTTCTCCGCACACGGTAGTCAGGTGGCCTTGATGTTTGGCCCGGAAAACACTGGTCTGAAAAACGAAGATGTGGACCTTTGCCAGTTCACCTCAACTATCCCTACCGCTGGTTTTTCCTCTCTTAACCTGGCCCAGGCCGTGGGTATCCACTGCTACGAGTTGTTTAATGCATTACCGAGAACACTTCCCCAGCATACATCGGCCCAGGAATATGCCAACTCCTTTGATCTGGAAGGTATGTATGAGCATATCGAGGAAGCTCTGGAGGGCATTACCTTTCTCCATGAGACCAACAAGGAGTACTGGATGCGCAGCATCCGGCAATTTCTCAGCCGTATCCACCTCAAGAAAAAAGAAGCAAGTATGATCAGGGGGATCTGTAGAAAATTTCTCTGGCATGCTTCCCGAGAACACCGGGGTACACCCTCCAGCCAGAAGGGGGAGGACCTATAGGACAGCAGGGCAGGTTGGCTAAAATACTGCAACATGACGCCCAAGACAGGCCAGGCTATTCGTCCAAGTGGGCAACCCAGCCCTCATGTTCCTGAAGCGGACAGCCGCCGCATAAAGGGTTTCTCTTACGACAAAACAGTTTACCCACCTGGACCAACAGGGCATGATATTCATTGAACAGCGCGGTATCATGGGGCAGGTTATCCATAAACAGCTCCTGCAACTCCTGATAGGTCACAGGATCGGAGAGCAACAGGTGCCGCTGGAGAATGCGAAAGGTATAGGCATCCACCACAAACACTGGCTGCCTTGCGGCATACAACATGATGGAGTCGGCGGTTTCCGGGCCTATACCCTTGATCGACAACAGAGTTTCCCGGAGTACCATGGGTTCAAGGGACAAAAAGCCCTCCACTGTTCCCTCGCCGGTATCCCTTATGCACTGGCAAAGATTCTGCAGGCGTTGCGCCTTTTGGTTGTAGTACCCTGACGGTCTAATATGGGCTGCCAGAACCTCCTGGGGCAGGAGTGCCATTTGCTCCAGCTCCATCACCCCCGCCTCTTTCAGACAGACAATGGCTTTTTCCACATTGCCCCAATTGGTATTCTGCGTCAAAACAGCGCCCACCATCACCTCAAAAGGAGTCTCGGCTGGCCACCAGTTCTGTTTTCCAAAATGGGCAAGCATTTTCCAGTACCAACCGTCAAGAGACGCCTGGATGCCACTGTTCACCAGACATCTCCTAGACAGATGCCTATTTCTCGGGCTGTCAGCACCTTATCACTGCCCAGATCAACCTTTTTACGCTTGCGAATTGCATCAGCAATGGGGACCGGCGTCATCTCGGGCGGGGTCCAGGCGACCATGTGATCAAACAGTTCGGCTTCGGCCATGCGCACGGATGCCGCTCCAAAACGCAAGGCAAGCAGCCGGTCAAAAGTAGTAGGGGAACCACCTCTTTGTAAATGCCCCAGAACCAGAGAGCGGGTATCTTTGTCGAGCCGTTTACGAATTTCATTGGCAACCCACTCGCCAACCCCGCCGAGTACGACCTCATCGCGACCCAACTCACCCATACCCTTATTGATGACCTCGCCATGTTCTGAACGGGCGCCCTCTGCCACCACCACGATGGAATACCGCTTATCATGCAGTTCATTGTCCGCTATCTTGGCGCAGATGGCATCCATCTGAAACGGTATTTCCGGGATGAGGATAACATCCGCCCCCCCAGAAATACCTGAATACAAGGCAATCCATCCGGATTCACGCCCCATAACTTCAACCACCATGACCCGATTATGGGACTTGGCCGTAGAATGGAGCTTATCCAGGGCATCTGTAGCCGTTGATACCGCAGTATCAAAGCCAAAGGTCCGATCAGTGGCTTCCAGGTCATTATCAATGGTTTTCGGCACGCCGATGACCGGCATACCTTTCATGGCAAACCTGTGGGCAATCTCAAGGCTGCCATCTCCACCAACGGCGATGTGACAGAAAAAACCCATTCTGTTAAAAGTATCGAGGATCTTATCTGAAATGTCTACAACCTGCACCTCACCGGCAAGATTTTTGATGGGTTTGGCAAAGGGGTTCCCCTTATTGGTTGATCCAAGAATCGTACCGCCCACGGGGAGAATACCCTCGACGGTTTCCGCAGTCAGCCGGACCAGATCGTCTCTGTCCAGCAGCCCGCTATATCCGGATCGGCTGCCATAGACCTCCCATCCTTTTGTACCAGCCGATTTAACGACTGAAAAGATAACAGCATTCAATCCGGGAGCATCTCCCCCACCTGTGGATATAAGCAATTTTTTTCGCATGGTATCGTAGAATGTGTATTTGAAAAATCGTACTGTATCGGACTGCATCTGCCTGACGCCCGATTTTCATTTGCCTGTTTACCCGGCGATAGTGATTGCCGCTTGAATACGCGTGTCCCATTACAGATACTGTAGATAATGGCTTCCAATTTGACAACCACAATATATGGACTTGTCCTTTTATGGTCCCACATGCTCCTGGCAAAACCAATAATTTCCGGGCAAGAAAAAAAGGAGAAGGGCCCTGGATTTCCCATGAATATTTTGTCTCATTTGGAAAAAACAGACCCAAACAGATGGATCTAATCACCACGAGCTGGCTCATATACCAACAAACTGTGTACCAAAGATCAGCCCAAGCGGTGCCATCTTGGCCCTGTGGCAACACCTAGGTCAAAGAGAATGGGTGACCAAAATCTACCGAACCTGGCGCCACCTGAGCTGATGAGAAATCCGGGCTTGGAGATCCAGAGCTTGCACCGCTGCTCTTGCGTATGGAAAACGGGTTCAGAATATCAGTCAGCCACCGCCCCCCTTGTTTCTCTTGGGAGAGAAAAACTATTTTTCTTGCTTTCAGCTCTTTTTTCTTGCCATACGTTATGCTATCCTGACAACAAACTGATGTGACAGGTAGGTCCTCCACCTTCCCCATTGACATCGTCAAAGAAAGCCTTAGTTTGTTTCGTTAAGAGAAAAACATCCCATCCTCAACAAATAGGCTGAGGAAAACCTCCCAGGAGATTATAATGTTTGAAGTAACAACAACGGCTATAGAAAACCTAAAAACATATTTTGAACAAAACAATATCGATTCTGCCGTTCGTATCGCCTTAATGCAGGGTGGCTGAGCTGGCCCTTCATTGGGATTGGCTCTGGATGAGCCAAAAGATACGGACAAAACCTTTGAAGAAGAATCCCTTACGTTTCTGGTAGAAGAAGGCCTTTTAACATCCTGCGGAGCCATAAAGGTGGACTTTATCGAAGCAGGTTACCGTTCTGGTTTTTCCATCACCTCCACCAACCCAATTGGCGGTGGCAGCTGCGGTTCCTGCTCCTCAGGTTCCTGCGGGTAAGGTGATACCCCACAACTATCAAGGCCCCTGTCCTCACAGCAGGGGCCTTTTTTCTTGCCTGCTCCCTACTGCCCTGCCTGCCGGCGCCCAACCTCTTTCTTTGCCTGAAGGGACGCCCAGAATCTTCACCCCCTCCTCCCCCTGTGCCAAATTCTTGACACACCCTGTATAAGCCTTATTGTCTCCTTTGAACAAGCAGATATCCCCATTGCAGCCTAGCTGCATAAGGCGGAAAAAGGAGGAAAAAATGCAGATAGAAAAATTTACACTAAAATCGCAAGAAGCGATCCAGGCAGCACAGAATCTGGCGCAAAGCCTACACAACCAGGAACTGCAGCCTGAACACCTGCTCAAGGTTATTCTGGAACAACCGGATGGGGTTGTTGTACCTGTTATCCAAAAGATAGGGGTGGCCCCAAGCAGGGTCCTGGCGGAAACCAACGCCCTGATCGATCAATTACCCACCGTGACCGGTGCTACTGTTCACCAGACCTACGCCTCGCAGCAGTTAAAAAAGGTCCTCAATGATTCGTTTAGCACTGCGCGCAACATGCAGGATGACTATGTCAGCCAAGAACATCTTCTCCTGAGCATCATCAACACCCCCGGTCTCAAGGTTACGGCCATGCTGAACAGACTGGGCATAACAACAGACACCTTTCTCAACGCCCTTACTGCCATCCGAGGCAATCAGCGAGTCACAGACCCCTATCCAGAAGAGAAATACCAGGCTTTAGAAAAATATGCCCGCAATCTCACCGATGTCGCCCGACAAGGGAAACTGGATCCGGTCATCGGCAGAGACGAGGAGATCCGTCGCATTATCCAGGTCCTCTCAAGAAGAACCAAAAACAACCCCGTCCTCATTGGCGAACCCGGTGTGGGCAAGACAGCCATAGTGGAAGGGCTGGCCCAGAGAATCGTCAATGGCGATATTCCCTCCACCCTGGAAGGGAAGCAGGTCATCTGCCTTGACCTTGGCTCATTGGTGGCAGGCGCCAAATACAGGGGAGAATTTGAAGATCGACTGAAAGCGGTGCTCAAGGAGGTGGAAAAACGAGCCGGTGAAATAATCCTGTTCATCGACGAGATCCATACGCTGGTGGGCGCCGGTGCCGCTGAAGGCTCCATGGACGCCTCAAACATGCTCAAGCCTCCTCTGGCCAGAGGCGAATTGCACTGTGTGGGGGCCACGACACTGGATGAATACCGGAAACACATTGAAAAGGACGCTGCCCTGGAGCGACGGTTCCAGCCGGTCCTGGTGCAAGAACCGTCCGAAGAAGACACCATTGCCATCCTACGGGGAATCAAGGAAAAATATGAGGTCCATCACGGTGTTCGCATCCAGGACATGGCCACCGTGGCCGCTGTTACCCTGTCAAACAGATACATCACAGACCGCTTCCTGCCTGACAAAGCCATTGATCTGATCGATGAAGCTGCCTCCAGGCTGCGTATTGAGATAGATTCCATGCCCACTGAGATTGATCAACTGGGACGGACGAAAATTAAGTTGGAAATTGAGCAGGAGGCGCTGAAAAAGGAAAAGGACCAGGCATCCCGGAATCGAGTGGCTGCGATCAAAAAAGAAATGGCCGACTTGGACGACACCTTAAAAGCAATGAAGGGACAGTGGACACTGGAAAGAGAAATCATCCAATCCATCCGGGATATCAAGGCAAAAATTGACGAAACCCGGGTTGCTGAACAGCAGGCCGAGCGACGCGGTGAGCTGAGCAAGGTCGCTGAAATCCGATACGGACAGATTGTGCAGTTAGAAAAGGAGCTTGAGCAGGCTAATTCCAGGCTGGAAGCAATACAGGAAAACAATCAGATGCTCAAAGAAGAAGTTTCTGCAGAAGACGTGGCATCGGTTGTGGCAAAGTGGACAGGCATCCCTGTACACAAACTCCTGGAGGGAGAAAAAGAAAAATTGATTCAGGCAGAAAAGGAGCTTGGTCAACGGGTCATTGGTCAGCAGGATGCCATCAAAGCCGTTGCCAACGCCGTACGACGCGGCCGAGCTGGTCTGCAGGACCCCAAGCGTCCTTTGGGATCGTTTATCTTTCTTGGGCCAACAGGCGTGGGCAAAACCGAACTGGCCCGCAGTCTTGCTGACTTTCTTTTTGACTCTGAATCTGCAATGATTCGCATTGACATGTCTGAATATATGGAAAAACATTCCGTTGCCCGTCTCATTGGCGCCCCTCCCGGATACGTGGGGTATGATGAGGGCGGATATCTCACAGAAGCGGTCCGCAGGCGTCCGTATTCTGTCATTCTTTTAGATGAAATCGAAAAGGCCCACCCTGATGTTTTTAACGTACTGCTTCAGGTGCTGGATGATGGACGGATGACGGACGGCAAGGGCCGAACGGTTGATTTTAAGAATACCCTCCTCATCATGACCTCCAACCTGGGCAGTCACCTCATTATGGAGCTGGGCCAAAGTGATCCCGACAAAATGCACCATCAGATTCATGAACTTCTGCACAAACAGTTCAAACCTGAGTTTCTCAATCGGGTCGATGAAATCATTACCTTCCATGGCCTGAGCAGAGAGGATCTACTGCAGATTGTTGCTATTCAGGTACAGAGAATGGCCGAACGGCTTCAAGCCCAGCACTTCCAGGTCAGACTCACTGAGGACGCAAAACAATTTCTTGTGGAAAAAGGGTATGATCCTGCATTTGGTGCCAGGCCCTTGAAAAGAGCCATGCAGCGCTATATCGAAGACCCATTGGCCCTGGAGATTCTTGAAGGCAGTTTTCGCCCGGGAGAACGGATCCTCATTGATCGAGGATTGGCCAATAACCTGCAATTTACAAGGGAACAATAAAACCGACTCCTATACCCAGGTAGAATGAGGTACCAAAAATTGGCGAGTTTGGCAGCGCCTGAGCTGATCAGCAATACGGGTTGTCTCTTTGTGAAAACCCTGCATCTGGGAAAACTCGCAGATGCAGGGTTGGATGAAATGCACATTGCAATTTTTACCCATCTACGATACCGTCCCTGGGCTTAGCTATCGTACTAACCACCCAAACAGGATACACCATGGCAGAAACACCGGATGAAATAACCCTGAATTATGAAGAAGACGGGACCCTGATCGTGAAAGAACTGGACAAGGTCATCCTTTCCAAAGGAGCCTGGACCACTATACTGTTCCGCTACCAGGACCTCAACAAAAGTACGGGTGAATACGGACCGGATAAATACTCCATCCGTCGTTACCAGAAAAGAAATGGCCAATATATGCCCAAATCCAAATTCAATATCTCCAGTGCCGCGCAGGCAGAGAAGATTATTGCCGCGCTGCACAGCTGGATTTCCTGATAATAAGAGTGGAGAGTTCTGGGTAACCTATCGCTTTATCGTATATTTTGTTACATCAACAAGGCAAGGAAATCAAAAAAAGCACAAAGCAAACATTTTCTGTTGACACCGGTGGCCCTCTCTTGTAGATTCTCGCATCGTTGCTGACAGCGAGGGCGCAGACAAGCCCAGAAAAATCAGCAACAGGTGCAAAGTTTTTGTTGACTCAGTCAAGAAAACTCGTTATACATGCCTCTTCACGTCGAAACCTGGTGAAGTACAAATATGGCAAAGGTTTCGATTTTTTTATGCCTAACGAGGCTTTGATCTTTGAAAACTGAACAGAACACAAGCGGGCCAAGGAGTGCATAGCACTCATTTAGATAGAAGAAGTCCGATCTTGAAAGATTGGTCAGG
>PDTD01000017.1 GCA_002748755.1 Desulfobulbus propionicus
GGTCCCTTGAGAAGAGCATTAAAATCATGTCTGTCGATTAGTTTGAGCAATTGTGCGAATACCGTGTTACTATGAGCCATGGCCTGAATCTCCTTTTATATTAATTTGTTAGGGGTAACAACATTATACAAGAAAGAAGCTCTTCAGGCCTTATTTATTTTTTTTAACCGGACAGCAGTGATCTCTTATACTTGAGGCTGAGCCTATTACTTTATTTACAACGATACCCATTATTCAAACCTTGCTATATGCAAAGAAGTTGTGATGACAAAGATGTACCAGCGAACATTGCGAGCAAAGGGACGGGGCGTACGGCGCACTTTTTCGGAAGTACGTGGTTTAAACTGAAAAATTTATCTGATGCGTCTGGTAAAACGCCCTCCCCATTAGCCGTGAGGTAACATGACCGGCAAGGAAATGGACAAGGTCGTTTTTATCCCTTCAGGAGGTGGAAGCAAAAAAAAAGGCTCCCTGATCAGGGAGCCTTTTTAGATCGACATATACAGGTACTACGTCAGTTGCGGGCAAGCTCAGCAGCATTCAATCTTGCCAAGGCTCTTTGCAAGGATGCCTCTGCCCGAGCACGGTTAATACTCTCTGTTGACTGTGCTGCCTGAGCGAGACGTTTCTCCGCCCGCTCCTTTGCTTTCAATGCTCTGTCAACGTCAATATCTGTCCCATACTCAGCGCTTTCTACCAAAAAGGTCACTTTGTTGTTGGATACCTCAGAAAATCCTCCACTGACCATAAGGTACTGCGGTTTTTTATCCTTTTTAAAGCTCAATGTGCCTGTTTTGATAGTGCTCAGAAAAGGCGCATGGTTGGCAAGCACGCCAAACTCACCCCCAACACCTGGGGCGGTGACGATCTCCACATCATCACTGACAACAGGGCCTGAAGGAGTTACTACTTCGAGATGAATCTGTGCCATTGGTATACCTCAGTTCAGCCTTCTCAATATTATGCCTCTTCTTTCTGCCCGGCCGCTTTCTCAACTGCTTCGTCAATACCGCCGACCATGTAGAAGGCGCTTTCAGGCAAATCATCATGTTTTCCTTCAAGAATTTCCTTAAAGCCACGAACTGTGTCCTCAACCTTGCAGTACTTTCCTGGAAAGCCGGTAAAGACTTCGGCCACATGGAATGGTTGGGATAGGAAGCGCTGTACTTTACGAGCTCGGGCAACGGTGAGTTGATCTTCCTCAGAAAGCTCTTCCATACCGAGAATGGCGATGATATCCTGGAGTTCTTTATATTTCTGCAGGGCAACCTGCACCCCACGGGCAACAGCATAGTGCTCTTCACCCACAACGTTCGGATCAAGAATGCGAGAAGTGGAGTCAAGAGGATCCACCGCAGGATAGATACCAAGTTCCGCAATTTGACGAGAAAGAACCACGGTACCGTCAAGGTGAGCGAATGTGGTGGCCGGTGCAGGGTCAGTCAAGTCATCAGCAGGAACATAAACGCACTGGACGGCAGTGATGGAGCCCTTGGTGGTGGAGGTGATACGTTCCTGCAGGCCACCCAGGTCGGTAGCCAGTGTCGGTTGGTAACCAACGGCAGAAGGAATACGTCC
Source organism: Desulfobulbus propionicus (assembly GCA_002748755.1). Taxonomy (GTDB): domain Bacteria; phylum Desulfobacterota; class Desulfobulbia; order Desulfobulbales; family Desulfobulbaceae; genus Desulfogranum; species Desulfogranum propionicus_B. Next base: position 1,579 of record PDTD01000017.1, read on the forward strand.
CAGCAGTGCGGAAACCTCTGAACCAGCCTGGGTAAACCGGAAAATATTATCGACAAAGAAAAGTACGTCCTGCCCCTCTTCATCACGGAAGTACTCGGCAGCCGTTAGTCCGGTCAGCGCCACCCGAGAACGTGCTCCCGGAGGCTCGGTCATCTGGCCGTATACCAATGCCGCTTTTGGCAAAACACCAGACTCTTTCATTTCATTGTACAGGTCATTGCCCTCACGGGTTCTCTCCCCGACACCGCAAAAAACCGAGATTCCGCCGTGCTGCATAGCGATATTGTTGACCATCTCCATCATGATAACGGTTTTCCCGCAACCGGCGCCCCCAAACAGTCCCATTTTCCCCCCGCGAGGGAATGGGACCAGCAAGTCAATAACCTTGATGCCGGTCTCAAGAACGTTGACCTCCGTATCTTGCTCGGTAAAAGCCGGGGCCGGACGATGTATCGGCATGGTCTTATCGGAAGCGATGTCTCCCATACCATCAACAGGTCGGCCAACTACGTTCATAATGCGGCCAAGAGAAGCTTCCCCCACCGGGATAGTGATCGGATCGCCACTGTCAACGGCATCCATACCGCGAACGAGGCCGTCAGTCTGGTCCATGGCGACAGTACGAACCACATTGTCACCAAGATGTTGAGCAACCTCGCAAACCAAATTGCCTTCTGTATCATCAATGGCAGGGTTGGTGATGTGCAATGCGTTCATGATATCAGGCAGGTTGCCCGGTTCAAACTCGACGTCAACAACAGGTCCGATAACCTGTATAATTTTTCCAACTTTCAAATCACCCATGTGATGTGGCCTCCTCTATCTGTATAACAAATCTTTAGGTATCTCGTTAGCCTTTCAACGCCTCTGCGCCGCCGACAATATCCATCAACTCGTTGGTTACGGCAGCCTGACGAGCTTTGTTGTACAACTGTGTCAGGTCTTTGATGATATCTTTACACGCATTAGTCGCCTTATCCATGGCAGCCATTCGTGCCGCATGCTCACTGGCTCCAACCTCGAGCATGGCGTGATAGACCTGTACGTTCAGGTACAGCGGCAGCAAGGCTTCCATAATCTCAGCAGGGTCCGGCTCATAGATGTAGGCACCGCCAGGCCCAGCTGATAACGCAGCAGTTTCTTTACCTTCCACAGCTTTTATTGGCAGAAGTTCCTCGACCTCTGGCTTTTGAACAGCGACGGAATGGAACTTGCCATAGACAATATTCACTCTATCCGATTCCTCGTTCAAAAAGGCCTCAGTTATTCCCTGGGATATTTCACGGGCATTATACATCTGAAAATTCCCCATAATATCATTATAGGATAGACGAACTTTTCCCGTTTTTCTTAAAGCCTGATATCCCTTTCTGCCAATGGTTACAAAACTAACGTTTGTCCCCTCAGCTTCGTACTTTTTGGCCAGCTTTTCAGCCGTTTTTACAATATTTGCATTAAAACTCCCGCACAACCCGCGATCCGATGTCACCACTACAATCTCAACGGTTTTGACATCGCGTACTGCCATAAGAGGAAGATCGTTCCCTTCCATACCGCCGGACAAGTCCTGCATGGCCTCGGCAAACTTCTCGGTGTAGGGGCGAAAGGATTCCATTTTCTCTTGAGCGCCTCTCAGTTTTGCAGAGGCGACCATGTTCATGGCCTTGGTTATTTGCGCGGTCTTTTTAACACCACTTATCTGGTCTTTGACATCCTTTAATCCAGGCATGAGCTACGTATCCTCGTCTCTACTGGTTCAAGCCTTTGGTCGCCTTAAATGTCTCGCCAAAGGTTGTCAGAGTTTTCTTCATTTTCTCTTCTAAATCAGAAGAGATAGCCTCTTTCTCCTTCAATTCGGAGAAGATGGACGGCTCATTGGCCTCAATATACGCATAGAGTTCGTTTTCATAGTCAGCCAGGGTATCGACCGGGAACTCGTCCAGAAAGCCCTTTGTACCTGCAAAAATAATGGTAACTTGTTTTTCCATGGGCAATGGCTGATATTGGGGTTGCTTCAGAATCTCAACCAGACGTTCACCACGGGTCAACTGGGCCTGGGTTGCAGCATCCAGGTCTGAACCAAAGCTGGCAAAGGCCGCGAGTTCTCGATATTGGGCGAGATCAAGACGCAACGTTCCAGCAACCTGTTTCATGGCTTTCACCTGGGCAGCGCCACCAACCCTGCTGACGGAAAGGCCGACGTTGATTGCCGGACGAACGCCGGCAAAAAAGAGGTTGGGCTCAAGATACACCTGGCCGTCTGTAATAGAAATAACATTTGTAGGAATAAAGGCCGATACGTCACCAGCCTGCGTTTCGATAATCGGCAGAGCGGTCAAAGAACCGGCGCCCAGTTCATCGCTTACCTTTGCGGCTCGCTCAAGCAGACGGGAATGATTAAAGAAGATGTCGCCAGGATAGGCTTCACGTCCCGGAGGGCGCCTGAGCAGAAGAGAAAGCTCACGATAAGAGACAGCCTGTTTGGAAAGATCATCATAGATGATCAGGGCATGTTGGCCTTTGTCGCGGAAGTATTCACCCATTGCGCAACCGGCAAATGCGGAGACATACTGCATGGGAGCGGGATCGGAGGCACATGCTGCCACGACGGTGGTATACTCCATGGCACCATGTTTGCGAAGCGCCTCAACGACCAGGGCCACTGTGGACTTTTTCTGTCCAATCGCGACATAGATGCAATGCACATCGGTATCTTTCTGTGCAATAATGGCATCAACGCACAGCGCAGTCTTTCCAATCTGGCGGTCACCGATGACCAACTCACGCTGGCCACGCCCAACAGGCGTCATCGCATCAACAGCCTTGGCTCCTGTATAGCAGGGCTCATGCACACTCTTTCTAGCAATAACGCCAGGTGCGAGGACCTCAAGTTTACGACTCTCGGCTGCCTCAATGGGCCCTTTACCGTCAATGGCTTGCCCGATACCGTCGACGACCCGTCCTTCCATCTCCGGCCCGACAGGAACCTCTGCAATACGACCGGTACGCTTGACAATATCGCCTTCCTTGATATCACGAACATCGCCCAGGATAGCACAACCAACATTATCTTCTTCAAGGTTGAGAGCTAGTCCGTAAATTCCGCCGGGGAACATGAGCAGTTCCATTGCCTGGCAGTTCTCAACACCATAAACGCGGGCGATACCGTCACCAACCGAAAGAACGGTTCCGGTTTCTTTCAGGTCGACATCACTTTCGTAGCCAGCGATTTGATCCTTAATAATCTGGCTAATTTCTTCGGCTTTGATCTGCATTTGACTATTCTCTCCCCTTGATAGATTCTTTTAATCCATTAAGTTGTGTCCTTATACTTCCGTCCAGTACAAGATCACCGACCTTTGCGATGATGCCACCTATGATAGACGGGTCGACCTCAGTCTCAAGTATAACCTTATTACCTGTTATTTGCTCTAGAGTCTTCTGTATCTTACTCTGCAGAGATGCATCCAGTTCAACGGCAGAAATGACTGACCCGTGACTGATATTCTGATCCCTGTCAAACATTACCTGCATCTCATAGGCAATGTCCGGGAGGATATCAGCACGTTTTTTATCTACCAGCAAATTGAGAAAGCCTGTCATAAGAGTATCTGCCTCGACAGATTCAGCTATTTTAGCCATGACCTTCTGTCTCGCCTCAAGGGGGTAGAGTGGATTTGTTAACGCATCCCCTACATTGGCAGCCCTATCATCATAAAAGGCGGCTATAGCGGCAAGAATCGCACTGTACTTCTCTGTTTTCCCCTGCTCTTTTCCAAGCGAAAAAAGCGCCTTTGCATAACGGCGCGCTAATATCGTATTTCTCACTGTACCGTACCTACTCTTTCAAGGAACTGTTCAGTAATCGCCACCTGATCATCAGCGGTGAGATTCTTAGCGATTATCTCCTCAGCCATTGCAGTCGCCCTCTCTGCGACCTCGTCTCGCAACATACGCTTGGCCTCTTCAATCTCGGCATGGATTGAAGCCTCGGCATTGCGCCTGATGTCTTCAGCAGCTCGTTCGGCCTCTTTCAGAATACGCTGTTTTTCGTTTTCGGCCTGAGCGACAGCGCGCTCAACCACATTTTCCATCTCGTGTTCCATATCAGCCAGGCGGGATTCAAACGCGGCGTACTCTGCCTTTGCCGCTTCCTTCTGTGCCTCCAGCGTTTCAAGCTCGTCTTTAATTTGTTTTTGCCGACCACTGAGCCCTGAGGCAATGGGTTTGCTCAGAAAATAGACCAGCAAAGCAACAAGCCCCATAAAGTTCATGGTTCGCCAGAGGAGATCTTTCAGTTTTGCTGGAGAAAGAGAGTCAGCATGCGCCGCGTGATTATCTGCATGCACATCAGCAGCCTCATGACCAGCAGAGGCATCCTGACCGTCCGTCGCTCCATGGGCTGCCTGCACGGCCTGTTCGCTGTGCGTTGGCGCTGCATGGCCATCTCCCTCTTCCGTAACAGAGGCAAGTACTGATGCAGGAGTGCCAAAGATCAGCACCACCATCAGAACCGGCAATAGTTTTCCAACAATACGCAATCTCATGCTTCCAGACTCCTCCCAAGTATCTTTCCGGCCATATCCTTTGCAAAAACTTCTGTTTTCGCTTGCAGATCTTCTCTTGCGCTATCAATCTGCGAACGAATTTCAGCCAGTTTCTGCTCCTTCTCGCTGCCTACTTCGGTACGAATCGCAGCCAGCTTTTCAGCACCAGAGGCCTGAGCCGTCTCCCTGGCGCTGTCCAATGCCTTTTTCGCTTTATTGCTCGCCTCACGCATTTTGGCATCCAGCTCTGCCTGACGTTTCTTTGCGCGCTGCTCCAGCTCAACGACTTCGCCACCAAGTGCGCTTATTTTTTGCCTGCGCTTTTCCAGAATGCCGAGCACGGGTTTGTACAGAATAGCATTGAGTACAACCATCAACACTATCATATTGATGATGTGAATCACCATCGTACTATCAATTGAAATCATACCTACTACTCCTTGCTACAGAAAAAGGCACAAGATAGCCAAACATTGCGAATGGCGGTTCATACGTCCAACTCGTACTACCAATACGAAAAGGAGTACTAATGAAAAATAATCCTACTGTCAAACCCTTTTTAAATAAAACTTATGGGTTTTTTCAGTTACGCTTGTTAACGGCTGACTGGTTGTTCCCGCATGCTTTGCAGCAAGCGCTCCAGCCCCGCTGCGGTGGAAACCAGCGCTGTATACCCCAGTATTTTTTTGGCCTTGTCATGGTTGAACCAGTGCGACTTGGACAATTGCTGGGCCACGAATCGAGTCATTTTGGGCTCACCAGCGAAAGAAAACAGGTCAAAAAGTCCCTCCAGCAGTCCACCAACACCGTAGGCCACAGGGTAGGAAACCCTTTTGTTGACCAGAGGGATGTTCAACTCCTGGAAGAGCGTATTCACCCACTCCCAAAGCACCACCGGATTTTCCTGACCAATAAAAAAGGCCTGTCGATCAGCACTGCCGGTCTGGTGAAGGTTTTTGGCAGCAAGGACATGGGCATGAACAACATTCTCAATATAGGTGATATCCACCTTGTTGTTGCCGGAGCCGACTTTTTTCAGCTGACCTGTACGTCCCCGCTCAACCAGTCTGGGGATAAGATGAGTATCACCAGGTCCCCACACAAGGTGCGGCCTTATGGCACATGTTTTCAAGGATCGCTCCCGGAGTCCGAGAACACATTTTTCCGCCTCTATCTTGCTTGCTGCGTAATGACAAAGCGGTTTGGAGGCATAGGGCAACTCTTCGTTACCATTTTTAATATCCTGACCATCAAAGACCACCGAGGGCGTCGACGTATAGACCAGTACAGGCACCCTGTTCTGCAGGCAGCCAGCAAGAACATTCTGCGTTCCCTGTACATTAACAGAATAATACTCCTGTTTCCTGCCCCAGACACCGGCCTTGGCCGCCACATGGAACACCGTATCCACATCCACAGTGGCATTCAAAATTGATGCCGGATTACAAATATCTCCCTGGAAGCAGATTATGCCGAGGTCCGAGAGGTGTGGATACGGATTTCTCCCAATGACCCGAACCTCCAACCCCTGTTCCAGAAGATACCGGGCCAAAGCAAATCCCACAAAACCGTTGCCGCCGGTGACAAGCACTTTTTTCATCCTCTGAGACTCTCCCTTATTCCGTCCCTTTTTTTTGGCTCCAGCCCGTAATGTCCACTGACACCTGCCCTGCCCCTACCAGTTCACCCATGCTCTCTCACTTCTGGTATATACCTGAACATCCCGGTACTCTGCGGTTTCTTGAGGTTGGAAGGCCTGATGCGGTCAGGCTGTTTACTGACAGTTTGCTCTCAACGGCCCTCGCCAAGTTGCCCTGCTGCCCAGTCCGCCAGCTTTTCCCTGAATATTTTGGCATTATGCCGGATATCCACAGGAAAAGCACCATGTACCAAAAAGGTCTCGATCGCCCTGGTATGGCTATGGCTTTTCGCCAGCAAACGGAGTTCTCTAAAAAGCTGTTCTTGGTTTTGAATGGCACGCACTGGCTCGACCACTATCACAGGACGTTGGGCCCCTTTCTGCCCAACCCCCACCAGCGCTGAACGGAAAACGGCAGAATGCTGATTGAAGATAGCCTCGCACATTACGGAATAAAAAAGCGTGTCTCCGGCCAGCACCCTATGCGCCTTTCTACCGCAAAACCAAAGCCGTTTCTGGTCATCCAGATAGCCGACATCGCCCATTCTGTGCCAGAATGTTCCAGTATCTTCAATTTTAGCCATCTGGTTTTCGGTCTCATTGCCATCGTATGCACGGGTGACCACAGGCCCCCTGACCACGATCTCCCCGATTGTGCCGTTATTCAGCACAGAAACGTCCCGCCAGCGAGACACAGGCCCCTCCGATGGTTCGATAATTAAAACCTCAATACCCGGCAGCGCCCTACCCACACAGGTCCCTGCCCCTAAGACGGTCTGTTTCCAGGTCTGCTCCACGATTTCCCGCCCCTCCAGACAGACGATGGGCAGACATTCTGTAGCTCCGTAGGGCGTAAATATCTTGGCATCATCAGGCAACACCGTCTGCAACTCTTCTATAAGGTGTCCAGGCACAGGGGCTCCGGCCATCAAAATTTTTTGAAGCCCCAAGGTAATAGCATGCTCCAGGCAATACTTGCTCACCACCTGCCAAATCGCTGGAGAACCAAAGGAGTAGGTCACCTGGTACTTCTGCAGACTGGCAACAAATTTTGCTGGATCCACTTGAGCCGGACGCGTTGGATCCATATCAGGAATAACGGCCCTGGCACCCAGAGCGATGGAAAACAAACCAAAGAGAGGGAAACCCGGTTGATCGATATCGCTGCTGCTGATACCAAAATAATCACGGATATACTGCAACTGAGTATGAAAAATGCCGTGGGTATATTGTACCCCTTTGGGCGGCCCCGTAGAGCCGGTGGTAAAGATAATTGCGGCCAGTGCATTGAACCTTGCTGCATGGGTTTCAGGATGCTCATCAATCGGAGTACCTTCCTCGCGATGCTGAGCAGGTGGCAGAGATGCTCCCCGCCACCAGAACCATCCCTCCACACAGATTCTCAGTCTGACGCTCTGAAAGGGTTTGCGAAACAGAAGACTCACCAGAACGGCTTTGGGTATGCCGACAAGCACGTCAGGGCGCACCGATCCGATACAACGCAAAAGATTATTAAACCCCATCCCGGGATCAATAAGAATGACCACAGCCCCCAATTGGAACAGGGCAAAGGTGAGGGCAATAAATTCCACTGATGGCCGAACCATCAGCATGACCCGGTCACCCGGCACTACTCCCTGGGCCAGGAGGCTGCTATGATACCCAGCGGTGATCCGGCCAAGCTCGGAAAAAGTCCAGGAATCCCAGGTGGTTCCTCGTCTAGCGGTCAGCGCGATCTTATGTTCGAGTTCCACGGCCAGATCCTGAAGGACCCGGGCGATATTATAATCAGTCTGGGGTGTCTCCATGGACCTTGGTAAAAAATCTATCCAACAGATGTTTCATTTGGGGAAAGGCGTCCTCCAGGATATAGTGGCCTGCCTGGGGAAAATAATGGGCTTCTGCATTGGGAAAACGTTGCTGCCACTGCCGATAAAAATGATCGTTAAAACAAAAATCCTTACCACCCCAGCAGATGAGCATGGGCGTGTCGGCCAGCCGGGCCAGCCCGTACTCTATCCGCCGCAGCCTCTCATAGGAAGGATGGTCAGGGGAGAGAGGAATATCTCTGATAAAATCCAGCACTGCTTTCCTGTTTTTCCACGAATCATAGGGGGCAAGATAGCCTGCGGCAACCTGTCTGTCCAAAGGTTTACTGACAGCCATGTAACGAGCGGCCCCGGCAAACCCGTTCACCCCCCGCACCAACAGATCGCCAAGCAGGGGCACCTTGCAAAGCGCGATACGAAAAGGTATCCTGGTTGAACGAAAAGCTGCCGTGTTCAGCACCACCACTCCCCGGACCATTGAGGCATGCTCCACAGCCCAGCCCAGCCCAATGGCTCCGCCCCAGTCATGCACGACCAGAATGCACGCAGCAATCCCCAAATGATCAAGCAGCTGTTCCAGGTGTTGAATACGGGTATCCAGTGTGTAGACGCAATGCTGCGGTTTATCAGAAAAACCACAACCGAGGTGGTCTGGCACGATAACCCTGTATTGCGGTGCAAACTCAGTCACGAGATGGCGGTACATATACGACCAGGTCGGATTGCCATGTACACAGACAATGGCAGGCCCCCGGCCCTCATCCAGGTAGGCCACTCTGTTGCCGTTCAGCTCGATATAATCCGGTTGAAACGGATATTGGACCAGTTGTTCTGTCACCATTGAAGCGCGAGAATCATTGCATTAATACCGGAGCCAATGCCCATAAGCGCTGCATACTCCCCCGATCTGATGCCCCCCTGTTCCACCCCCAGCGCCATGGTTATGGGTGCAGAAACAGAGCCGACATTGCCAAGAAAAGGCAAGGTTTCAAAATTTTTTTCAGGATTTAGTTGGAGTTTTTCAAACAGCAGCCTGGCGTGGGCGCGACCGACCTGATGACAAAAAAAGCGATCTATTTTCTCAGCAGGCCATCCCATGGTCGAGAGAAAATCCTGCCAACAGGCATGGGCAACGGCAACGCCCTGGTGCAGAAGCTCCTCGGACTCAGTGGACATCAGCGTGCCCTGTTCGGAATTCTGTCCGCCCTGGCAAAGGTTATTGCAGACTGTATTGGTCCGGCAGGAACCGCCAAGAAGATAATGTCCTGTATCAAGGACATCCTTGCGCGTCATGATCAGGGCAACCGCTCCAGAGCCGATGGTCAGGGATGCAAACAGATGCTTCACGCTTTTTCGGGTGAGACTGGTATCGGTTCGCATGGCAGTGAGCGTGGACTCAACCAGGTTCTCTGCCGTCTCTCCGGCCACGATAAGGCCAGAGCGAACCTGTCCCAGCTCCAGCATATTGGCCAGTACGACCACACCGTTGAGAAAGCCCAGGCATGCATTGGAGATATCAAAGATCTGGCAGGTTTGCGGCAAGCCAAGCTCTCGGTGGACAAAAGCAGCGGTGGCTGGCTCCATCATATCCCGGCAGACCGAAGTAAACAACAGACAACCCAGGTCCTCTGGAGGGATTCCGGCCTGTTCCAGAGCATGTCGGCCGGCGAGTATGGCGCCCTGACTTGGCCGGGTTCCCGGATGCCACAGCCGCCTGCTGGTGATCCCGCTCATCAGTTCCAGTCTGCCTGCCGGTAAATTCAGACGGTCATAAAGGCTTTCCAGCTGCTCCTCAATGGCAGTAGAAGTTATCTCTCTTGGCGGTAGGGCATAGCCGAAGTTATGAAGGCAGACCTGAGAATAACGCATAAGACTCTTTCCATATCCGACAGTGCTCGCTTACACCGCCCTACATTCTTGCTCGTTCATGCATCCTGAACTGGTGTCATTGCTCCTTGCATACGCCCTCAGCGCCTGCAAGTGTTCATGAGTAATCCGGGCTAGTCCACTGTGTACCTGTTGGCCCAAGCAATAAGCAGGGCGAACAAGGCCAAATCGTCCAACATCCCTATAAGTGGAATCCATTCCGGTATAATATCATAGGGAACCAGGACATAGAGGAGTCCGGCCCCAAGGACTATTTTGACAAAGAGCGGCGTTGATGGGGATACAAATACCCGCCAGGCATGCCGAATCATGCCGATAACCTTCAAGGCTGTATTCGCCGGACCGATCATGGCCTCAGGTAACCACTTTGCCGACAATCTCTGCGTCGTAATAATTCAGCCCCATACCGGCATCCACCACCAGACACTGTCCATTCATCCCCGAAGAACGGGGCGAAAGCAAAAATGCCGCCACATTAGCCGCTTCAACGGTCTGGAGTGCACGTTTTCTCAAGGTGGCTTTTTCGGCGAACAGATACGAATCAATATATCCTGGTATACCCGCTGAAGCCGAGGTCTTCAGCAAGCCCGGACACACCGCATTGAAGCGTACCCCGGAAAAAGAGGAAAAACTTTTTGCCAGAAAGACGACAGAGGATTCCAAAGCGGCCTTAATAGGAGCCATGTACCCATAATTCTCGGCAGCCATACGGGTAGAGGAAATGGAAACAGTGACCACAGAGGCCTGCTGAGACAATAACGACTTGAAGTGATGAGCAATAGCCACAAGTGAAAAACAACTGATGTCCACGGCCTGCAAAAAATCTCTTTTCAAAGTCTGGTGGAAAGGCCGCACCCCTGCACTGTAGTTGGCAAAGGCTATGGAGTGTACCAGCCCATCGATGGTGGCGGCAGCCTCCTGTTTAATCTGATCCCGTACGGTGATAATATTGGCCTCATCTTCCACGTCACAGGTAAAGACATGGGATCCGGGGAAAAGTTTTTTTGCCGCAGCAACCCTCGCCTCACTGCGGACCACGTGAATTACCTCTGCACCCGCTTCCACAAGCACAGTGCCGATGTGCGCCGCCACAGACTTTTTATTCGCCAGCCCGAAAACAACAACTTTTTTCCCCTCAAGTCCAAAGAAATCCATTTCTACCTCTTGAGTGCACAGGAAAAATCTACCTGAACCGCCACTTTGCCAGCCACCTTGACCGATCCTTTAAGAAACCAGGCCCCACCGACGGCCTCCTTCATGCCAGCCGACACGGTGATCGTGTCCCCTGGCCTAACCTCACGTTTGAACCTTGCCCCCTGAATCCGGGTTAACACAGGAACCCCTTCCTCCACTGCCTGATCTTCTCTTGCCTGTTCCAGCATAACACTGATAAGCAGAGCGCCAGCCTGAAAAACTGCCTCACAGAGGATGACACCGGGCACCAGGGGATACGCAGGATAATGCCCTTTGAACATCTCCAGCTCCGGTGGTATTCTTTTCTCCGCAACAATGCTGTCATCGTTGATCTCCACCACCCTGTCCAACCACAAAAAGGGTGGTCTGTGCGGAATCTTTTCATAAATATAGGACACCCCCTTGTCAGGCATCACAGTCCCCCTGTTACCTCGAGGAGCGCACCATTGATATAGGAAGCTCTGGTACTGCACAGGAAGAGGACAGCCTCTGCAACCTCATCGGGCCGCCCAAACCGCCTCTGGGGCACCATTTTTTTGTATTCCTGTAGCTGTGATTCAGAAAGATCGTCTATCAGGTCAGTGGCTATAAAACCCGGAGAGACACAATTCACTGTAATTTTCTTTTTGGCAACTTCTTTACTCAGTGATTTAGCCAGCCCAACCTGTCCGGCCTTGGAAGCGGCATAATTGGCCTGACCCGGAAAACCCATGGCACCCATGGGCGAGGTAATGAAGACAATCCGGCCATATTTCTGCTGCATCATGAGCGGGACGACAAATCGAGACATATGAAAGCCACCACTCAGGTTCACCTCAAGAACCCGCTGCCAGTCTTCCGGTTTCATCATGGCCAGCACGGCATCCCGCCGCACCCCCGCGTTGTTAACTAAGATATCAATGGTTGTAAACTGTTCCACCACCCATGTATAAAAATGCTCCACCGCCGTATAATCACTGACATCAAGCTGGTAGAGCTTCAGTGTTCCCGCAAGCAAAACAGCTTCTTTGGTCAGCTGTTGCGCCGCTGTCTTGTTGCCAGCATAAATTCCAATGACAGTTGCCCCCTGCTCCAGCAAAGCCCTGGTCACAGCTTTCCCAATCCCACGGGTGGCACCTGTCACGATAGCCTTTTTCCCCTCAAACTCCACAGTTCCCCCTTGTTATCTCCTCTCTCATATCCGTACCTTCTTCTTGAATCCAGACCAAGCACTCCCCAGTGGCACCTCGGTCTCCAGTTGTTTCAGCCTTAAACCTGCAGCGTGGTGTCCCTGTTCATAGCTGCAGATCCAGGTCAACAACGAAGAAAACCATCCACATCATTGGCCACTATAACCCCATAGTTGATGGCCCCCAGCCAGCCGGACATAATAATACCAACCGACCCGGCATGAAACAAGCCCGGAATTTCCTTGTGTAGGGATCGGGAAACCTCCAATCCTTCAAATTTAGTACCAAAAGATGTCCCTCTGGTGTGCAGAGTATAGCGATGAAACGTGCGGGGAGTGGCCGATTCCAGGGTGTCGATTTTGTCCCGTACCCCAGGAAGGTAGCGTTCAAGATCCTGCAGACACCGTTCTATCATAGCCTGCTTGGCTTCCAGATATTGATTCTGCTCCAGACCTGCCCAGGCATTGTAATCGGCGTTCATTGAAGCCACAATGGTATAGTCCGGTTGGTCAGGACGGGTTTTGGGATAGTAAATGGAAAAAGTCCGGCTTGAGGTCTCCATACTGCACAGTTCACTGGCATCGAACTCCGGGGCGGAAGAAGAGAAAATCAGGTCTCCTATATCAGCAATGGCCTCACCCTTGCGTATCCCCATATAGACTTGGCAGCTTGAATTACTGACTATAACGCGGTCAAATCGAGAGAGGAAAGCTCCTCCAAATGCTTCCCTGCCAACGAGCTGCTCCACGGTATTGGTTATTCCTGCGTTGGACACCACTGATCGCGCCTCTATAAGGGTGTTGTCAACCAGCACGCCCTGTATCCGGCCCCGCTCAAGGACGACCCGCTCAACCAGCGCCCGAGTACAAATGGTGACCCCATTGGATTCCAGTTCTTCAGCCATAAGGGCAATCAACCTGTCTGTCCCGCCCTGGAACGTAAAAACCCCTTTATTCATGAAGTTGGAAAATACAATACCGTACGTAATGGCCGGTTCGTCCAGGGTCGAGCCATTGGCATAGGTGATGGGTTCCATGAGTAACCTGTGCACATCACTCCTGCCCGGAAAAAACTGCTCAAACAGTTCCCTGGTGGTCATGGACTGTTCATCGTAGAAATTCATGCTGTCCACGGTTTTAAAAAAATCATCAACAGTCTGGGGGTGAATGGCAAACTTTTCCTGGAGAATACGAATAAAGTCTTCCTTGCTGAAGGTGGTGGTCAAAGTAAACTGCGGGTTATTGAAGACAATATTTGGCAGCGGGACAATGGCGTCTCGAATGGCCTTTCCCCAATATTTTTTACAGGTCTTAACCATGCCGTAAGGAAAACCATGGAGGGAAACATCGAAGATATGACCGCCGCGTCTGAACCAAGTTGCCAAGCCGCCAAGCTGAAAATGGTGCTCCAGAAGCAATACGCTGTGACCTGTCTTGGCCAGCCTGTTGGCACAGGTCAGGCCACCCAGACCTGAGCCGATGACAATAACATCGTAACGGGGCAGAAGTTGTTTTTTACCTGCACTCTTCATAATACGTCTACTTAATGGTGTAAAACTCCCTGCACACCAACTCAGGACAGGGATGTAGTTGTCTGTTCCTGATGCAGTTCCTCAGAACGCACCCTCTTTGCACGACCACAGGCACTCTCCCGCGAAGCTAACAACCTTTCTGACTTGTAACAAAACCTTCTGGAAGACGATTTGAGAAAAATTTGGAATAATTGCTGCAATTACTTTATGTTCTAACTATTTATTCTATTTTCATTTCCATACAATGTTCATGAAAAATTTGGGCTAGAGTACATGGGTATTGACCATAACCACCCCGCTCAGCATGGACCCAACAATGCCCAGATATCCCTGATCGGTACCGGCAATATACAAATTTTTCCAGGGTGTTTTGCCCGTTGCCAGTTTAACAGGACTGCCGTAGACGGCACCAGCCTTTTTCCGGGTGAATCGCTCAATGGTAAGCGGGGTAAAACTGTCCTGAAAAACAATATCCTCGGCATAGGGGCCAATAATCCTGCTGCTGCTTGCAACCGCCTCATGGGCGCAGCGCCTCTTTTCCTGCCGGTATTGTCTAGACGACAACGCCTGCCAGAGAGAATAATTGGCAGCATTGGTAACCCGTATCTGCGATTCTTCCATCTGTTCCAGCCCTTGAAAGTTTTGGGAAAAACAAATAACCCCCCATTGCGGATCAATGAGTTCCCCTGGCTGTCTATAGCGCACCGAGTCGGCATGGCTGTAAAAAAGTATGGCCTCTCCGCTATGCAGCCTATCGGCAACATTCGGTTTGAGGACCGACAAGGTCTCCAAAAAGCTCATCCGGCCGGTATATTGTGCGGTCTCAGTCTGCCAACCGGTCAACCGTATGGTTTCTGGTATACCGACCGTGGAGACGATATGCTCTGCAGAAACAGACGTACCATCGGTAAAATGCGCTCTTTGCACCTTTTTCGAGTCATGCTCCAAGGTTTCAACAGCCTTGTTATAGCGAATCTCCCCCCCGAAGCGCTCGAATTGTTGCAGCACGAGCAGGAGAAAGTCCCGCATGGTGCCTTGGGGACGAAACAATCCTTCCTCGAAAAGAGCCCGGAACATGATGACAAACTGACCCAGACTCATGTCATCTTCTTCCGCGTTTCCGTAGACCATTGTCGGCAGGAGAATCATGCGCTCCAAAAGGGGTTCGGCAAGGTGATGGGATAAAAACGCGCGAGCAGACTGCCATGGTTGCACGCTAAAGGCATCATACTCTTTGACAGCCTGCCGCAGGCGTCGGAAACGATCAATACAGCCGGAGAAGGTCTGAGCAACCTCATCCTCCAGCAAGGCGACATCGTTTGAAAAGCGAATTGTAGCTGAGGGGAAACGTACAAGGGAATACTTCTGCGGACATAGCTGGAACGTTTGACGGGAGAGTTTCAGCTGGCGAAACAACAGATTCAGGGGAGCTTTTTTTTCCCCTGGAAGAGCAAAATTCGTCATGGCATGCAGACCTGTCTCAAAAAACCGACCTTGCCTGTAAAAATAGGAGTTGAGTCCTCCCGGCAATGCATGCTGCTCAACAATAAGTGTCTTGACCCCGAAACGGGCGGCACGGATGCCTGCGGCAATGCCAGAGAGTCCGCCACCAATAACGAGGAGCTGATAATCAGCCATAGAAGTTGTACGCCTGCGCTATTCCCTGCTTTTTCAAGAGCCTGGCAGAATAATCAGGTGTTTTTAAGTTTTGGCTCCAGATAGTTGACACAACTTGTCAAAGTAACCAGTTCTGGATATTCCTCTTCTGGAATCTGCACCTGATATCGCTTGCGCAATTCCATGACAATATCCAAGAAATCCATGGAATCCAGATCAAACTGATCACGCAGGGGCTCGTCGGCATCCAGATTGTCAAAATCTGCTTCTTCATCTATCTCTTCAATGATTTCAAGGACAACATCCTTGATTTCCTCACGAGTCATTCGATAACCTCTCCTCTCCACACAATACCAGATAAACAAACCAGGGGACTTCTTGCCAGCCAATGGTCATAGCCCGAACTTCTCATGAACATTGTGCAGAAATAAAAAAAGTATTATAAAATCAATAAACTAGGAAAAAAGTGTCACCAATCTCTCCAAAATATACATCAAAGCTCAGTTCGGCTGTCACCATCTTCGCCAGTGTTTTGACAGTACATAGAGGGTACGAGAATGCACTGCCCAAAACTGTGCATCTGGCACCGCCTGTGCTAATGAGAAATCCGGAATCGTTTACGTTCACGTCTCCAACCAGTACCCGGGGGCAATGCCTCAGCAAGGCCGACAAAGCCGAAACACATACCACAAAAACAGTCAGTTTGCCATAAATCTCTTGACTATAACCACTGAATTTATCCCCAGCATCCCAAAGGAATTGTTAAGAATGGCATGCACCTCGGGGACTGTCCGCGGTTCATCAATGACCAGGCCGCGAAGGTTGCACGCCGGATCCAGTTCATCGATATTGATAGTTGGATGGACCATATGATCAGTAAAGGTCGGTAGGTTACATGCCAATTCCAACACGCCTGCCGCGCCCATGGCATGGCCGATGGTGGATTTGGTGTTATTTATCCATGTGGTGGGGCAATCGTTGAAGAGTTCTCCGACAGCCCAGCACTCCTCCCCGTCCCCCTGGGGAGTCCCTGTGGCATGGGTATTGACAACGGTTATATGCTCTGGTGACATCCCCGCTTTTTTCAAGGCCATCTCCATACAGGCTTTCTGTCTGGGCCCATATGGCAGAACAAAGTCCCTTGCATCGGAGTTCATGGCATAGCCTGCTATCTCACAATATATTGTGGCTTGGCGTTTCAAGGCCTTGTCCAGGCGCTCCAGGGTAAAGATGCAGCCTCCATCGGAAATAACAATGCCGTTGCGCCCCTTGTCAAAGGGGCGACTGGCTTGAGTTGGATCTTCGTGCTCCGCCAATGCTCCTTGGGCTTTGAAGCTGGCAAAAATACCGAAAGAGCCTGTACATTCAGAAAAGCCACCACACAACGCCAGGTCCACCTCATCAAGCAGCAACATCTGAACCCCCTGGATCAGAGAGGCGTTGCCAGCAGCACAGGCAGCGCCAATAGAGTAGTGGGGACCGGTAATCCCCAGGTTCATGGTTATTTCACCAGCGGGATTATTCAATACGGTGCGGGGATTATGGTGGTGTGTCCAGTACTGGACGTTGTTGTCAAATTGGCCTATGTTATACACTTCATTTTCCGTTTCAACGGTTCCGTGTTCCGTCAGGCCAGTGTATACTCCAGTTCGGCTTTTATCATACTCTGTAAAATCGATCCGGGCATCGGTCAAAGCTTCGTTGGCACAATACACAGCCATACATCCGGCGCGGGTGCCCCTCTTGTTTTCACGCTTTTTACGGTATCGGGTTTCATCAAAACTGCACAGGCCTGCCGGATGAGGCCCCATATATCGCAAGTCCAGAGTGCCAATACCGCTCTTTCCCTCCAGTACATTGCTCCTGAATTCTTTGAGGGAAGAAGCCCCGGGGGCCACCAACCCAACCCCGGTTATAACTATACGTTGTGAATCTGCTAATATGTTCATTCTCTATCTTTTCTTCAACTGAGGTCTCCAGGCTCCTGGACTAAAACAATCGTCTGAGAGACTATACAAAAAGTTCTCACTATTCTCAGAGGATGCGAACGTGAGGATAAGGAGCAGGCCAGTATAGGTCTGCTCAGACATGAGGAGTTGGATCCTGCGCCTGCCCTATCCGCATGCAGGCAAAAACCAGATCCAAAGCAGACAAAAAAGAATGCGGAAAACATCTGAAAAGGTCCATGCCGCCCTTTTGCTTATTTCTCAGAATACACCTGTACCCCTAAGTCGGTGAGCCCAGAGAGCAGTAAGCGGATATGCCCCTCAAAAGACCTGTGCACGCAGCGCTACTGCAGCAGTTTTCGGACTATCTCCGGCACTTCGGCCATGGCTTCACCCAGCTTATCAGGCATAGAGCCACCGGCCTGAGCCATATCAGGCCGACCGCCCCCTTTTCCACCAACAATGGCAGCGACCTGCTGGACCACCTCACCGGCCTTGATTCTTGTGGTCAGGTCTTTGGAAACCAGAGACAACAGGGCAGCCTTACCTGCAAACTCGCCGCCAAGCACCGCGACTCCTGAGACCAGTTTATCCCGCACTTTATCACCGATTTCACGGAGCGTCTTGGGGCTGTCCAATTGCACAAGGGATGCGACAACCGGCACACCAGCCACCTCAACAGCCCCTGCAATCATCTGCTCCAGATTGGCCAGGGACATGGAAGCATGTAACGAGGCAATCTCTTTTTCCAGCTCTTTTTGGCGTCTAAGCAAGGCGGCAATCTTGTCCGCTGCGCTCTCAAAAGGTCCGGCAACAGCTTCGGACACAGCAGCGACATTCCTGATCAAGCCATGCATCCAGGCAACGGCCTCGGCACCAGTCACCGCTTCGATTCGCCGTACGCCTGCAGCAATACCTGTTTCATGAATTATCTTGAAAAATCCTATGTTGCCGGTAGCAGAGGTATGTGTACCACCACAGAGTTCTTTACTGAAATTGCCGATAGAAACCACCCGCACCGTATCTCCATATTTTTCTCCAAAAAGGGCTGTCGCCCCTTCGGCAATGGCCTGCTCACGCTCCATGACCTCTCCACTCACCCGGGTATTACGCCTTATCTCATCATTGACAAGTTGTTCAATGCGGATGATTTCTTCAGGAGTAATCGGAGAGAAATGGGTACAGTCAAATCGTAATCGCTTGTCGTCCACCAACGATCCGGCCTGTTTCACATGATCTCCCAAGACCTCTTTCAGGGCAGCATGCACAAGGTGGGTTGCTGTATGATTCAAAGCGACAGCGATTCTTCGCGCTCCCACCTCCAAACAGACGGCTTGACCAACTTTGGCCGTGCCTGCTTCTACCACGCCATGGTGGAGGATGATGCCCTCCGCTGGAGACGTTGTCTGCTCCACCAAAATCCGTCCATTCTGCCAGCGTATTTCTCCAGAGTCACCGACCTGTCCACCAGATTCTGCGTAAAAGGGAGTTTTCGCACAGACAAAACGAACTCTTCTCCCCTGCCCGGCTTGGTCCACCAACTGCCCATGCTCATCAAGAATACCTATAAATTCCGACTCTTCAACCCGGGCGGCATATCCGGTGAAATCGCACCGCGTTCCCTGCTCAAGCAGCGTGAGTACGCCCTCGTCCAGATGATCGATATCGCTTCCTTTCCATGACCTCCTGGACTGCTCACGCTGATGTTGCATGGATTGGTCAAATCCCTGCTGGTCAAAACCGACACCCCGCTCAATGGCAATATCGCGAACGATGTCCACGGGAAAACCGTAAGTATCATAGAGCGTAAAGATAAAGGTACCGTCAATGACGGCATTCTCGACACGTTTTTGCTGGAGACGCTCTATCTCCTGACCGAGCTTCTGCAAGCCATTGTCTAGAGTTTGGCCAAACCGTCTTTCCTCATTGCTCACCACTTTGGCAAGCAGCTTCTTTGTTTCTCCTAGGTGCGGATAGGCTGCCACCATATTCTCCGTCACTAAGGCGCAGACACCAGGAAAAAAGGAATCCAGTCCCAGGGCGCGGCCATAACGAATGGCTCTGCGCATAATTCTGCGCAGTACATACCCCCGCCCTTCATTGGACGGGAGTACGCCATCTGCCACCAGAAAGGTTGTTGCCCGGGCATGATCCGCAATGACCCGAAGTGAGACATCGTCCTGATCATTATCGTGATACTTTTTCCCTGCAAGTTTGGCTATATACTCAATAAGCGGGGTAAACAGATCACAATCAAAATTATTGTGTTTCCCCTGAAGAACGGCTGCAACGCGTTCAAGCCCCATGCCTGTATCAATGGAAGGCTTTGGCAGCGGGGTCATGTTCCCTTCTTCATCGCGATAGAACTGCATAAACACGAGGTTCCAGAGTTCCAGATACCGGTCACAATCACATCCCAAAAAACAATCAGGCCTACCGCAGCCAAGGCTTTCCCCCTGATCGATATGAATCTCTGAACAGGGTCCGCAAGGCCCTGTGTCACCCATGGCCCAAAAGTTGTCTTTTTCGCCCATACGCACAATTCTACCAGCAGGAAGGCCTTGCACCTCTTCCCACAGTGCATACGCCTCATCGTCCTCTTTATAAACGGATACCCAGAGTTTTTCGGGATCAATACCAAGTTCTACGGTCAGAAACTCCCAGGCAAAGGCAATAGCCTCCTTTTTAAAATAATCGCCAAAAGAGAAATTTCCCATCATCTCGAAAAAGGTATGATGCCGGGCTGTATAGCCAACGTTCTCGAGGTCATTGTGCTTGCCGCCTGCCCGTACGCAGCCCTGGGCCGTTGTCGCTCGCACATAAGGGCGCTTTTCTTCACCCATGAATACCTTTTTGAACTGCACCATCCCTGCGTTGACAAAGAGCAGGGTCGGGTCATCATGGGGCACAAGCGAGGAAGACGCTACCCTGGTATGACCATTTCCTTCAAAAAATTGCAAAAAACGTCTTCGGATCTCTTCTCCAGTCATTGCTCAACAAAAAAGTAAAAGTTATATCTAATCGGGCGGAAGGCAGCCCGGGCATGGATGTGCAGTCCCCCTGCAGGCATCTCTTTTGGTCCTGAAAAAAGAAAGCTGCATGATATACACGAAATGTTCTCATGCCAATAAAAAAACACCTTCTGCCCTTGTCCAATGCAGGTCGGCAACGCAGGTCGACAACAAATGGGGGCCCAGGGAGCCGGTCTTGCAAAACCCGGCCCCTTTCCTTGTTCCTGCTCTGTCTGGAAAACAAAACAGGCAGGGCACCCCTGCCCTGCCTGTTTTGTTCTCTTCGGAAACTCTCGCCCGGATTGTTCATGGACATTTTGTCTCCTTTGAAAAAAAAGAGACAAAAACAGATGGATGTAATGTCCGTGAGCAGGTCCGAACTTCGACAAAATATGCACCTGGCACAGCCTGAGCTGATAAGAAATCCAGGCTAACTGAGCTGTTTTTTCCCTGCCACAAGCTGATCGACAACAGCCGGATCGGCCAGAGTCGAAATATCGCCAAAATCAGCAAAATCATCGGCTGCAATCTTACGCAATATTCGACGCATGATTTTACCTGAGCGTGTTTTCGGCAGCCCCGGTGCCCACTGGATCACCTCAGGGGTGGCAATGGGGCCTATCTCTTTTCGCACATGCATTCTCAACTCTGCAAGCAGCTCTTCGGTCTCCTCAGCCCAACTCATCAAAGTGACATAGGCAAAAATGCCCTGCCCCTTAATCGGGTGCGGCATGCCAACAGCAGCAGCTTCTGCCACGGCCTCGTGGGACACCAAAGCAGACTCGATTTCTGCTGTCCCCAGGCGATGGCCGCTGACGTTGATTACATCATCAAGACGACCCAGTATCCAGAAATAGCCATCCTCGTCGCAACGGGCGCCATCCTCGGGATCATAAATACCCTCATACCGGCTGAAATAGGTTCTCTTGTACCGCTCTGGATCGCCGAAAACCCCCCTGAGCATGCCTGGCCAGGGCCTGCGTATGACGAGATGTCCGCCCTCATTAACCCCAGCTTCCTCCCCTGCTTCATTGAGTATGGCCGCATCAATGCCAGGCAACGGAAAACTGGCGGAGCCGGGTTTCAGTGAGGTTGCATATGGCAGAGGAGCAATCATAATGCCGCCGGTCTCCGTCTGCCACCAGGTATCAACGATGGGCAATTTTTCCTTGCCCACGTTGACATAATACCACATCCAGGCTTCTGGATTGATCGGCTCACCCACTGATCCCAGGACGCGCAGACTGCTCATATCATAGCGCTCGGTATGCTCCACTCCCTCCCGCATAAGCGCTCGGATAGCAGTCGGAGCAGTGTAAAAGATATTGACCTTGAATTTCTCGACGATTTTCCAAAATCGATCTGGCGCCGGGTAGTTGGGGACTCCCTCAAACATGACAGAGGTAGCACCCAGACCAAGAGGGCCATAGAGGATATAACTGTGGCCTGTTATCCAGCCAATGTCGGCTGTACACCAGTATACATCGTCGTCCTTGAGGTCAAAAGCCCACTGGCAGGTATGCATGACGTAGGTCAAATAGCCTCCAGTGGTGTGCACCACTCCTTTGGGTTTCCCAGTGGATCCCGAGGTATAGAGAATAAAAAGCAGATCCTCTGCATCCATGGATTCCGGTGCACAGTCCGATGTAATATCCCTGGCCTCCATTTCTTCGTGCCACCAGCAGTCTCTTCCTTCCTGCATAGTATGTACTTCAGTCTGTCCCCGGTTGACCACAATGCAGGTCTCCACGCTGTCACATTCCTCCAAGGCCTCATCCGCATTGACCTTGAGCGGAATAGCCTTGCCAGAACGCAAAACAGCATCAGCGGTAATCAGCACCTTTGCTTCGCAATCCTGAATGCGACTCTGCAGGGCAACAGCAGAAAAACCTGCAAAAACGACAGAATGCACTACCCCCAGCCTAGCACAGGCCAAAAGTGAAATAGCCAACTCCGGTATCATCGGAAGATAAATGGCAACCCGATCACCTTTTTTCACGCCTTTCTTTTTTAAGACATTGGCAAATCGACACACCTCCGTATGCAGCATCTGGTAGGTATAAACCCGTACATCCTCTTCAGGTTCACCCTGCCATATGAGGGCTGCCTTGTTCCGCCTGCCATCCGTCAGATGGCGATCCAGACAATTTGTTGAAATATTAAGTTTTCCGCCCTTGAACCACTGCACTTCGGGTTCCGTCAGATCAGCCTCAACCACCGTGTCCCATTTTTTGTCCCAGGTAACGAGTTGTTCTGCCCTCTCCGCCCAAAAGCCTTCTGGATCGTCCATGGATCGTTTATAGGCTGCCCGGTACTCCTCCATAGATTTGATCCAGGCCTGCTCACGACCTTCCTCTGGCGGCTCAAACGTACTGCCTGCACTCAACAAGCTTGTAATTTTAATGTCCTGCTCACTCATATTTCCCTCTAACTGAAGCTTTAGGTGTCAGATAAAATGTCTGTTCTTTTAGCGGATCACTGTTGCCTAGCCCGGACTTCTCATCAACTCAGGGAGACCAGGTTCGGGAATTTTTGGTACCTCATTGTGCTTGGGTATATAAGCGACCAAAATACTGCCGAAGGGGTACCGCCCGGGCTGAGCGCTGGTGAACAGTTTGAAGAAACTGGCCCTTTATCGTATCTTCAAACTTATTGTCTTTCTTTTATATTTTTTCCAATCTCCACACATGTTCATGAGGATACCAGATCAAGTATCTTCCCCCACGTACCTCTATCACAAAGCAGGTGCACAACCCTCATAAATTCAGGTGGTTGAAAAGCTGTCGGGAAACGACCGTATGTATCGGAAACAGCCTCGATTCTTGCTGGCCAAAGAAAAAAGAAAACCGAACATTATCAAGACCCTCCCTTTCTTGATAAAAATATACGAGTACTCTTCCACGCCTGCTTTGTCAAGGTTTATGAATCAAGAGTTCCCCCACCTCGCCCCCTCCCCTTTCTTCTGCTAACCCGGATTTCTCATCAGCTCAGGTGGTGCCAGGCTCAGGAATTTTGGGTACCTCATTTCACTTGGGTATATGGGTAACCAAAAAACTGCCGAAGAGGGTACCCCCTGAACTGAGCTTGATGAACAGTTTGTCGTAATGTGAGCCTGCTTACGGGCAACACCTACATCTGTTTTTGTCTCTTTGTTCTCAAATGAGACAAGATGTTCATGAGACATCCGGGCTAAAATTTGGCCCCGGCTATACGCCGCGTTCCATTCTCAAGACATGTTCAGCTCCTCAACAAAATCTGGGGGAAGATTCTGCTGAAAAACCGGTTTTAGATTCTTCAAAAGATTGTAAGGATGCAAGGTTGTAGCGATAATCTCCTTGAGAACAGACTCAAACTTGACAGTTTTGCGAAACTGTTGGATACTTTTTTTAAGGAGTCCCCTGAACCCGTGCATATTCAACAAAAGCGCAGATACCAGGCAGCAGTGTGCTCGACTTAAAAAAACTATTGCCGTCATGGCCAGCACGGCAGATGGGTCGTCCCAGAGGGGCTTCGGCATGCTGCTATGCGCCCTGCCTACAACGAGAACCAGCTCCTGTCACCTTGGCTCTTGCTTCTCTTTGAGGACAATAGGCAGCCCAGGCACAAGCGCTCAAACCTCACGGACTCAGGAATCACCCAAATAAGCGCCCTGACAAAGGGTATCTTACTTACAAAAATTACCAAAAAACTGCCTTACTTCGGCAGGCGTGCAGGCTCAGCCTGCTGACAAGATAAGAAGACAGGTATGCTGTGACTTTTGCTCTCAAACTTCTCACATTTGCACTTAGCCGCCCACAAAAAACACTTACCCTGGGACTTGTTTTTTTCATTCTGTCCGGCTTTGCCTTTGCCTCCAGTTTTTCCTTTATCATCTCCCGCCACTTGAGCAAAGGCCTCCCGCATCCGACTCTTTTTAATGAGGAAGAATCAAGCCTCGCTTACCAAGACGACCTGATTGTTGTATTGCGCAACCCCGGAAACACAAAGGGTGTTTTCTCACCGGATTATTTACAAAAGGTCAACCAATTCTGCTCGGCATGGAAAAGGTATTCCGGGGAAAACCCAGCACACCCCAGACTCCTGGCTACCGATTACCTCGGTATCTGCAATGTGGATATGGTCTCTGAAACAACATTGGGTAGCGCTCCATTAACGCCCCTGCTCCCTGAACAATTCACCTTTACCGACGCAGATATTGATCAACTTATCCAGAAGATGAACCATAACATCTTTTTCAAGGACCTGATCATCTCAAAAGGGAACCAGTCAACAGCCCTCTATTTGCCCCTGTATGCCCCGGGAACGACGGCGGCCCTTACTTCTGTCAGCGATGAACTGGTTCGGCGTTTGGAGCTTCAACCGGATCAGGTGTGCAATGCCGGTCTTGCTCTGTACCGTGAGACCTTGTTTCATCAGGGGCATCGGACAGCGCTCCTTTCTTCTCTACTCGCCGGCTGCCTTATCTGGATAGGTGTTGCCTTAGTTAACAAAAAAGCAAGCCATGGGATTGTGATTCTGCTTCCGACAGCCAATGCGACTCTAGCCGTCCTACTCGTTCAGACTGCAACAGGAATGCGTGAAGATATCTTTCTCTTCACCACGCCTGCTCTTGTCGCCGCCACCACGCTGATACAGGCGTTATGTTTTGCACATCGAATAAACAACAGCACGAAATGGTCGCCAAAGGAACCGGAAAAAATTATCTCTGTCCTGGAACCCCTCCTCCCTGCCTGGCTCCGCCTCATGTACGCCCTGATTGCCGCCTGCCTTTCAATAGGTCTGCTTGCACCGTCTCCCCTGCTGAACATGGCCATGATACTCGCGGTTGGTATCACCATGGCATGGTTCATGCCTCTGTTTTTTGTCCCCGCAGGGCTGGTCGTCTTTGGCCCAACAAAAAGAAAAAACAAGCCGACAACGTCCTACCTGCTGCCTCCAGAAAGACCGGAGAACACCTTTCATTTTCCGTATGTGGACCGTCTTGTCCGCAACTACTCAACAGTGACCTTTGCCGCGGTCAGTGCCTTTACCTTGGCCTGCGCCTTCAGTACCGCGCTTCTCAAACAGCAGGACACCCTCATTTCCTGGTATGGGAAGAACCACCATTTCCAGAGAGCGGAACAACTCATCAATAAAAATTTTGCAGGTGCCTACAAACTCATTCTCCGCCTGGAAGCTTCCGACAGAATGTCCCCTTTGGAAACAATTGCTGGACAACTGAAAAGTGATCTTTTCAGACCTCTAGCCTCACAGCCGGATATCCGTACACGCATCATGCATCAGATAGACGAAGCCCTCGCCGCCAGCACCAGCAAAGCCGAACTGTACCACACCCTGGCCCACCAGTGGGAGCAGGAACTCAACCATACGCTGGCCGGTGATATCCTTGCCCAGGATCTCTGGTCCATTGCACTGGACAGCCTTGCAGCTATTACTTACGACGAAAAACCCTTTTCCCATCCTGACATTCTTCGCTACATCGACCAGCTTTCCCTCTATTTACGTGACAGGAGCGCAGCCTCCAAGGTCTTTTCAATTGTGGACCTGACCAAAAAGATGCATCAAGATCTCTACGATGGTGCAACACAGCTGTACTCCATCCCTGCAACCACCAACGCCGTTCTCCAAACCTGGCAGCAGTATGGGAAAGGCAACCATCCTGAATCTTTTTCCCGCTTTATTAACAGCTCCTACAACGCCATAAATATTCTCTTGATCCTCAAAGATCCTAGGCCAAAAACACTCCAGCAACTCCAGGACCGAACCCTGCAATACCTGCAGCGGGAAAAACCACCCATTCCCCTGAAAATCAGTTGGCAAGGCAGCCTTCAAGACCACATAACCTGGAGTCACCAACTCAGCCTGGCCACCTTGCTGCGATGGGGGACATTCCTGCTCACCGCTGCCATCCTCTTCGGAGCGTTCACACAATCGCTGATCAGCGGCAGCGCACTCCTTGGCACTGGCGTTCTGAACCTTATCATCACCCTTGGCATGATGGGGCTGCTCGGTATTCCCATCAGCACAGCGTCCACGGCACTTATCGGCCTGCCTCTACTCACTGCGTCCATCTCCACCTGGTATATCCTCTACAGTGTGACCAGCCTGATAGAAGATGGGGCATCTTATGGCAACGCCCTCAAACAAACCATTGAACACAGTTCGTTTCCCCTTCTCCTGAGTTGCCTGTGTATCACAGGCGGGGGATTCGTCTTTGCTTTCTGCCCATATACGCTCTTTCATGGAGCAGCTTTCATTGGTTTTACCTCTACTCTTGCCGCCTGCTTGACCGCACTTCTTCTTCTGCCTTCTCTTGGCTGGCTCCTCTATAGGGAAGCCGAGATACAGCTCTCACCGGCGCCGATTAGAGGAAAACCCGCACCACCTGCAAAGATCGACAGGGTTACCGCAGAGCCGGAAAAATAATCAGTTCCCGACTTGCAAGAACAAACACCAAATGCTGTAAAGCAAACAACTGCAACCGATGTCTAAAAAAACCAATGAACCAACACCTAACCTGGACCGCTCATGAATACCTGGTTTCACTTGAGAAAAAATAAAAACAGATGGATGTGATCTCCGTGATCCGGCCTGCATTTCAACAAACTGTTCACCCAAGGCCTGCCCAGGCAGTGCCAGGTCCGGTAGTTTTGGGTAACCCGTTCTCCTTGGGTATATGTGCTGCCAAAATACTGCCGAAGGGGGTACCCCCTGGGCTGATGAGAAATCCAGGCTGACACAATGCAGGGAAACATTCAGTCGTCCACCTTTCTCCTGCCTCAATCCAGGACGGATGCAGGCAGGGGGACCAGCACCGGATGTCATCCACGCTCTGGGCTTTGGCGACCATCAGGCCCCCTGTCCATAACGGCGTCCTCCGCTCCGGATGCCCCAACGACAGCACCTTTGAGTGTTCATTCTGTGATCAAAATTCCGCGTATCTCTATTCCCTTTTTGGGAAAGAAAGCTTATATGTTTTCCTTATTCGCCTCACAAATGCAGAGGAATCTGCATTGCTCATTAAAAAATGCCGTGCAGAGGATGCTCCCAAGAGGTGCACCTATACCCAACTATACCCAAGCAGAATGAGGTACCAAAAACAACCGTACCTGACACCGCCTGAGCTGATGAAAAACCCGGGCGGGCAAGCAGGATGTTACAGTACCCAGCACAGTCCCCTACACTACCAGGAGAGCCCATAATGATTATAAACGACTGGATTCACGTTATAGCCGGCTTATTCATTCTCATCAGTCTTGCCTTGGGAGCCGACCTCAGCGGCAATCCCCTCTTCATAAGCAAATACTGGCTACTTTTCACAGCTTTTGTAGGACTTAATCTTTTTCAGTTCGGTTTGAGCAAATTTTGCCCAATGGCGCTGATCCTCAAAAAACTCGGAGTACCCGAATCTAAAACGCATTAAAAGGCAGGTTATTTTGCCAAGCTTCATTCAAGATAAAAACAGGTATGACCATGACCACCCACACATTGTATGACCTAGTGATTGTAGGAGGCGGCCCTGGAGGTATGACCGCAGGGATATACGCCCAACGGGCCGCACTCAAGACCATTCTTATAGAAAAAGGCTATCCCGGCGGCCAGATGGCTGCAACCGATACGATAGAAAACTGGCCAGGAACCGAGAGCATCACCGGACATGAAATGTCGGAAAACTTTCTTGCCCATGTCAAGGCCTATAATCTGCCCATTCTACAGGAAGAAGTAGCGGCCGTGGTACCCGGAACACCGTACCACATTGTCCGGCTCGTCAATGGGGAGGAATATCCATGCCATGCGGTCATCATTGCCGTGGGCGGCAGCCCTCGAAAACTTGGAATCCCAGGCGAACACGACTATTACGGCAAAGGGGTTTCCTATTGCGCAGTCTGCGACGGTTTCTTTTTTCGCAATAAGACCGTAGTCGTCATCGGGGGTGGAGATTCAGCAGCAGAGGAATCCCTGTACCTGGCCAAAATAGCAAAAAAAGTGTACCTGGTCCACAGGCGTGATACGCTACGTGCAAGCATGATCCTTCAGGAAAAGGTCCAAGCTGAACCGATAATAGAAATCCTCTGGAACACGGTCGTCAAAGAGATCAAAGGAGACGATTTTGGAGTCAACGCGGTGAAAATTGAGGATACGAAAAGTGGTGCCCAAAATTGCCTGGAAACCGACGGGGTTTTTGTCTTCATCGGATTCAAACCCAATCGCCAGATCATTCCAGCTGACACCCCCATGGACGCAGAGGGGTACGTGGTTACAGACTGCAAAGGGGAGACAAACAATCCCGGCATTTATGTCATAGGCGACCTCAGACAAAAATATGCCAAGCAGATTGTGGTTGCCGCCGGTGAAGGTGCCACTGCCGCTCTTGCGGCAGCACACTATATTGATTCCAAAGAAGCCATATCCTAAATCACAGCTAAAGACAGTTCTGGAGGCCGGAGCGCCCTGCTTCCATGCCCAAGTGGCCAGAAGAGGGCGTTGGCCGAAAAGGGCTACCCCAAATTTCTCATAAACTCAGGTGGTGCCAGGTCCGGAAATATTGGGTAACACGTTATACTTGAATATATGCGTTGCCAAAAGACAGCCGCCTGGGCGGACCTTGGGTGCACAGTTTGTCGACAGTTAAACTGGCTCACCGATATCACATCCACTTGTTTTTATATATTTTTCTCAAATGAGAGGCTATGTTCATGCCATATCCGGACTACGAATTGGCATTGGGATTTGCCTTTAATGCAGCAATCTTGGCTTCAAGTTGCGCCATGAGTCCCTCGAACTTTTCTTTCCGTACTATTGTCTGAAATTGCTCCAGATAATTCCGAATCAAGCTGACGCCCTCGACAACAACGTCATAAATGAGCCACTTCTCTCCTCTCTGGATCAGAATATAGGATACAGGTATCTGGGTGCTTCCATCCAGAAACATGGTCTGCACTTCCGCCCTCCTGCCCCGAATTCTCTCCTTGAGGAACTCTATTCGTTGCCCTGAGTACCTGTCAACCTGGCGGACATACGCATATTTTAACAATTCTGTAAACAGCTCGGTAAATTGAGATTTCTCCTCTTTGGACAGGGAGCGCCACTGCGAACCAAGAACCCGTTTGGACATTTCTTCAAAGTCAAACCCTTGGCGAGCCACAGACATAACCTGCTCAACCTTGTCCTCGTTATTTTTCATGGAGTAGGAAGCATCGGCTAAGATCTCGGTAATTTCACTTATCATCGGTTGCAGTTGTTCTGTCGGCCCCTGCGCTATCGCAACGGCTTGCTCTGCAAGCCCCCATAAACAGAAAAAAGGAATCATAAGGATAATAAAAAAATATCGTTTCATTTTTCTCTCCCGGTTATTCCATGCGAATACACATGCTTCGCAGAGAGTAGAACTCAACAAAAGGGGAACGTCTTCCCTATCCACAATAGTCACAATAGTGCACACTCAAGACATTTGCAATATATGTCCCAATACAGCACGTCTGGCATTCTGATTGCGCGCAGCTCGAATTTCTCATCAGCTCAAGCCAAATTCCTCATAATAATTGTAAGCAAAAAAAAATAATATAAAAACGATTCCTTAAAAAAGAGCGACTTTGTAGCAAATAGCTCCAAAATATTCCCCAAAAGCGGCAGCGCCAGAGTGGACTATGGGCCCATTGTGCCCAAGATCCAGACTGGGTATTGGCGACATAGCCATCTGTTTCTTATTTTTTTCTCTCAAACGAGACTAAATATTCATAAGCGATGCGGTGTAAGCCGCGGCAGGCAGATCAGGGAGACCAGGCCCAATCCCACCAACAGATACCAGGGAAACCAATGGAGAGAGTCTATAAAGGCGGCATTTTCTATGAGAGGTTCATCCCACTGGGGATGGGCCAGACGTTGCTTTTCTCTGGACATGAAGAGCAACCCCGCATAGAGCATCCCGATCAGGCCATAGGCAGCGTTGAAGGCCAACCCCTTAAAACTCAAGACAGTTGCCCTTTCTGCCGAGGAGGTCATCGCGTTGAGATAGTGGCTAGTAAAAAACGAGGTTGCCATCAATCCTAAAAAAATGATCAGCATGGGGAGTACCCCCAGATAGGGAATGAACAGGGTCAGGCCGAAAAGAGCGGAGAGCATGGCAACTGAAAGTACGGCCACATTAACACCGGGAGTGAAACGCTCCGTCATCCGGCGGGCCACCCTTGGAACCAGCAAGCCCACCACAGCGACCATCGACCCTAAAACACCAAAAGTCGATTCAGGGAGATGGATAAGACGATAGTACTGGCTGGTCATAGTCACCAAGAGACGCAAGGTGTGATCAAACACAGCGGCATAAAGAATGACTGCCAGGGCAAAAGGAGTTTTCAGTATCCACCTGCCTGCGGACATGGTCAAGCCTGTCACCGAGGCGACAGTGGTTCTCTTCCTTTCCTCTACAGACTTGTGCACCTGGGTATGTGGATCTTTCATCAAGAAGGTGACCAGACAGGCAAACAGAGAAAAGAGTAAGGTCAGGTAAACCGGATATCTCATCGTTACCTGCTGGGGCAACACCACATCTATGCCGGACCAGTGCAAAACCGCCTGCACCACTCCCGGATCGTATACTGCAGCGCCCAGGGTCATGGCGACCATAAACCCGACATTCTGAGCCCACATCTGCACCTCAAGTACCCTGGGCCATTGTTTCTCCATGCCCTGCTCTACCAGAGAATCGTAGGCCAGCGCCTCATCGGCACCACTGGCCATAGCCTCTGCCAGCCCACTGAGAATACGGTTCACCAGAAAAACTGAAAAAACCACCCGCATATTACCCAAGGGAACAAAAGCGAGCAAAGCCATTTCAATCACCATGAGCAGACTCGTGGCAAGCAACAGTTTTCTTCGACCAAAAAAATCAGCCAAGGCGCCGGAAGGGACCTCAGCCAAAACTATGGTAAAAGCCCAGGCCGTGTTCAGCAGGGAAAACTGCTCTATGGTCAGTCCATAGTCAAGAAAAAGAATGGTGAAGACCGGATAATAAAAACGGGCATTAAAAAGCACACGAAAAAGGACAAAAAGCCTGATATTGGGCTCCCTAAAAGGGGATTTCTTTCCTGGCGCCATAGAATTCATAAACAGTTAAATATAGCATCATATTGGACGTATTGTGTTTCTTTTTCTATACTTTCACTATCAAGTATCAAATGACGGACAGAGTCCAGCCAGTTTAACAATGAAGCTATCAGTAATCAGTACATTTCCATTTCATCTTTTACTTCTACTTATCAAAATCACTATTTCTCAGAATAGCAGATCCGGACAAAGTCATCCCAGAGAATACCCTCACCCAGCATCCCCCAGCTGTTCTTTGGTTCCAGCTTTCCACCGAATCGCGTATGGAAACCGCCGAGGGCGCCAACGACAGCACTTCAAGAGCATTATGTGCAAAGCTTTATAGGCGATCTCGTTATTTTTGCTTGCACACCCTACTGTATTCCAAAAAATTATCTCAGCATTATCAGCTAATTATTTATTTTTTTTAGGGAAATCCAGTTATTCCATATAAAAGCATTGCATGTCAACAAAATAATGGGTAGTGGTACATTCCATTTAAAAGTTGCTGATCTTTCTAGATCTTTCAAACTTATCCAGGAAGTTTCAGTGTTAGAATACACCTCGCCCCCCTTGCCAAGACATCCTCTGACCTGCTTTGTGTTTGTTATTCCTCCTAACCAATGTCACCCAAACCACTGCAGGAGGGCAACTTCGGGCACAACTTTGCCTTCAAGTTGATATGGGAACCGAAAAATTTAAACAAGTTAAAAACTTCATCAGACAAATCTGTGGGTAAAAACAAGTACAGGCAAATATACAAGGTTATGATATAGCTTGATTTCTCTGAGTGTATCGCTTCTCAAACCATAGGATTTTCTCATGGTCAGTGTTGCTTTCTTGTTCAACCCTTCCCCTATGCCTGCTGAAAACTCTTTGTTTGCATGAAAGGAGTTCAGGATCAGCGGCTTGTGGTGTCCCAGGCAAGGGCTCCCTTTTTAAGGTAAGGTGATTTGATGAGGAAACCCTCATGGCTCATGCCTGAGAAAAAATGGAGAAGTGCTTTATCAGGCGCTTACGGTAATACTGGCACATGGGGAGACATAACCGCCATGATCCAGTGCGACATGCTGCTTGATACCAGTTAAACGGAACTCGGTCCAAGGGAATACTGAAAGGCAGAGATCGAAAATGGAAGTATCCAACGAGTACAGTTTGTTCTTAAACTTGCACTTCTTTTGTCTTGGAGCAAGAGTGGCACAGCGCTGGTGGATCTTTTCAGATTGTTTTGGCATCAGCAAGTGTAGCTTTTTTCACTTGGTGTGTCCCTAAATGGTTGAGCATGCCCGCCTGTGTCTGCAGACCTTATCTTTTATCGTAACCGTCCAGCAGTGACTTTACATTACGATTCCATGACCTTTATAACTCCGGGTATGCGTTTACAGGATAAACCAGATACTTGTTGGCGGTGCAATGTAATCATCGCTTCGAGCGTGTTGGGATGGCTCCATAATGCCGAACCGCACCGCCTTGCTCTTCGTCTGCAGCGAACAATGACAATAATGTTTTTATGGGTATCCAATCTTTCATCTTTTATGGTATTCTTTTTCATGCCCTGCCTCCTTGGTTATGGCTCTTTATTGTATTCATCAATGTGTCTCTCAACCCCCACATTGGCAAGGATCAATGAACAGGGAACAATCTGCCGGAGAACCGGCTTTTATCTGTCCAAGCTGCAGTCTGATTATGCAAGCAGCTGCGCCCAGCCCCCATCATGGGCTCAAGTGCCCCCGTTGCGCAAAAAACATCTTTAAATACAGGCGCAACTCTCTGGAAAAGACGCTGGCGTATAGTTGTACAGGGCTACTTCTCTTTCTTCCTGCGGTCTCTCTCCCCCTTTTAACCCTGAGTGTCCTTGGACTTGAATCCAGCAGTTCACTGGCAGGAACAGTATCAACTCTTTTCCACGAGCACGATTATCTGGTGGGTTCCGTTGTTCTCTATACGGCGATCTTCGCCCCCCTCTGCATCCTGGCAATACTCTTTCTCGTCTGCTTGGGTATCATCAGACAGTGGCCGCGCAAGCCCCTGGCAGCACTCTTTCGGCTTTATCACCACCTGTACCTGTATGAATGGGCCATGACCGATGTCTTTCTCATTGGCATTTTTATAACCACCATCAAAATGAAGCACAGCAGTACCATCACCTTTGATATTGGTTTTTTTTGTTTTACAGGGCTTGTCCTCATGATCCTTGCCGCGCAATCGACAGCCTCCGCCCATGTGTTCTGGGAATTACTGGCCCCTTCTTCCAGCGCCCCCGCCAGTTATCGCGTCACGGACAATCAGCTCCCTGCCCCCCCCATACTCTGCTACTGCTGTCACAAAGTCATACCGAGCGTCTCCTCACCACTCCCAAAAACCTGTACTCGCTGCGGGAGCGTCCTGTACCGAAGAAAAAAAAACAGTATCAGTCGAACCTGGGCTTTTTTGCTCACTGCTGTCATTTTCTCCTTTCCTGCCAACATGTTACCTATCATGGAAGTTGAGTCTTTCGGCATCCCGGCCCAATCAACGATACTGGACGGCATTCTCTATTTTTTTCGTGAAGGATCATACGGTATAGGGCTTATCATTTTTACTGCGTCAATTCTGGTTCCTCTGTTTAAAATATCAGGTCTTTCCATACTGCTCCTCTCCATCCAACTGAACTGGAAGTCCTGGTTACGCCACAAAACCATAATGATGCGCTGTATCCAATTCATCGGTCGTTGGTCGATGCTGGATATCTTTGTCATTACCTTGCTGTCGGCCCTGGTTCGGTTTAACTATCTATCATCTATACAGGCCGCACCGGCCGCACTGTATTTCACAGGCGTTGTCATATGCACCATGCTGGCGGCTACAACCTTTGATATTCGACTGATCTGGGACAGCACAGAAAGGCTCTCCTGAGCAGGTACCCCATGGAACAACCCATTCAAAAACAAAAACTTGTTTTGTCCCCCATCTGGATACTGCCCCTCTTAGCCCTGTGTTTGGGAGGCTGGCTTCTGTACACGGGGGTGCGTGAAGCAGGCATAGACATCACCGTCCATTTTCAGGATGCAAACGGTATCACCCCAGGGAAAACCAAGGTGATCTTCAAAGGCATCCCCATAGGTACCGTGCAGGACGTTACTGTTGACCAGAATATGAGCGGCGTCAACATTCTCATTGAAATGAAAAACAGTGCCCGTTCCCTGTTGGTGGAGGACACCGCCTTCTGGCTGGTTAAACCGGAAGTCTCTGCAGGCCGCATAAGCGGGCTGGACACCCTGCTCAGCGGTACCTATATAGGTGCTCAAAAGGGCAAATCCGACCAATCGGCCTCTTTTTTCAAAGGGCTGCCAGAAAAGCCTCCCCTTGACCCTGCAATTCCAGGGCTCAGATTCACCTTGATAGCGGATGATCTCTATTCACTGCAACGAGAATCCAAAATTTATACCAAGAACCTCCAGATAGGGCACATTGAACATTACTTTTTACGAGAAGACGGGAAGATTGCTTTCAACGCATATATCAAACCACAGTTCAGCCATCTGATCAAAAATGAAACCAGGTTCTGGAACTCCAGCGGCCTCTCCCTGACCGGTAACCTGCAGCAGGGCGTGTCCGTCGATATCGAATCCATCGCCTCCCTTGTTTACGGTGGTATCAGCTGCCATACCCCTGAAGATATGGAGCAGCAGACAACCCCTGCTGAGTCTGGTGCCATTTTCGCCTTGCACAAAGATTTCGAAGACGCGGAGTTTGGCCTTGACATGCACCTGCAACTTGCCTCCGGGGAAGGTATCGTGACTGGTAAAACCAAGGTCATGTACCGCGGTCTGAAAGTGGGAGTCGTCAAAGAGGTCATCCTCAACAACGATGATCTGCATACGGTCACAGCCCGAATTCTCCTGGATCCCCGCGCCAAAGCTGTTTTGCGCCAAAACACTAAATTTTGGGTCATTAAACCTGAAGTCGGTCTGACAGGCATCAACAATCTCGAAACACTGTTGGGCGGCATGTACATAACCTTCTCCATCGGAACCGGGGGATACCGGGACAGTTTTATCGTTGAACCCGGCCCCATGCCCAAGCCGGCAAGCAGGGGCGGGAAATATTTTAAACTGACCTCTGCAGACAGTGGCTCGCTGGCTATTGGAGCGCCGGTCCTCTACAAAAAACTCCAGGTTGGAGAGATTACCAACATCACCCTGAATCCCGATGGCAGCAAAGTACTCGTTATCTTTCTGGTGTATAACGAGTACGCTCAATTGGTTCGCAACAATTCCGTCTTCTGGAATGTCTCAGGTATCCACATAGACGGCAGTATAACCGATATTAAGGTACACCTGAACTCCCTGCAAACAGTGCTGGCGGGCGGGATCTCCTTTCTCACCCCTGCTCAGGAAAAGAAAAAACAGGCTGCCGAGGGAACTGTATTTCCCCTATATCGGGACCTAGCAGAAGCGCTTAGCACAGAGGAGATGCTCCGCGACCAGGGCATGGTCGTACAAGTTATCACCGACAAGATGCCGACGCTCTCCATAGGGTCCCCCCTGCTGTACAACAAAGTTACCATCGGTACGGTCGTCGGTTTCAGGCTGGCCGAAGATAACAAGAGGGTTCTCATCGAACTTGTGGTACAGGCCCCCTACACGGATCTGCTTTCCACCGCTTCCAGGTTCTACAGTACCTCTGGTGTGACTCTGGAAGGCAGCCTCAAAGGCGTGAAGCTGGAAACCGAATCCCTGGCTTCCATACTCTCGGGAGGCCTTGCCCTGTTGAACAAGGAAAGCGGGGAAAAAGTGCAACCTGGACATCGGTTCCGCCTTTGTACCAGTCGCCGAGAGGCCGAGCATGCCAGCGACCTCCACCTCAGACTGTATGTTCCCCATGCCAAAGGCATACAACCCGGTACCCGTATTACCTATAAAGGGGTTGCTATTGGAGAGGTGGAATCGGTACACCTCAACCAGGAGGCCACAGGCGTGGTTGCCCGGGCGTTTGTGACCGCAAGAAGAGAACATCTGTTTCGCAGCCAGAGCAGGCTTTTACTCGTGCAACCGACATTTTCACTCACCAACCCCATCCGCTTCAACACCCTGCTCACCGGACCGTACATTGAGGTCATCAAAGGCGAAGGACTGCCGTGTACAGAATACAATGTCCTGAAAAGCCCCCCCACGGAAACCGAAGAGAAAGACGGACTTGCCCTGATCCTGGAAACGCCGCATCTGGGATCAATAGACACGGGGACGCCAATCTTCTTTCGTCAGGTTCAGGTTGGCATGGTCACCGGATACCAGCTTTCCCCCGGCAGCCAGCAGGTCTGGATCAGGGTCCACATCGATCCCAAGTTCACACATCTTATCTACTCGGGCTCCAGGTTCTGGAATTCCAGTGGAATACGGGTAAGTGGTGGGGTATTCAGTGGTCTGTCAGTGAACACCGAGTCCATGCAGGCACTCTTGCGAGGGGGCATATCCTTTGCCACCCCCGAGGGTAAGGAGATGGGCAGCGCTGCCCAAAGTGGTGATCATTTTCTGCTGGCCACATCAGCGCAGGAAGAGTGGCTGACCTGGCAACCGCTCCTGCCTGCACCCGAGGATTCCGGCCGGGGACAAAGAAGACCAGCTGGCCGTGATTGACAAGGATCACAAAGGTAAAATATGAATTTCCTCCTGCAGGGGATAATTGCCCTCGATCAGCAGGCCTTGGCGTCCATCTATGGCAATGGGGTCGCCAAAAGCTATCCGCTTACCATGGACTTCAGCATATTCCTCTGTCTCATATACCTGCAGGTCTCGGCAACCCACAACACAGGTTTTCTCCAGCCTGGTTGCTACCACAGAGGCATGGCTGGTCTGACCGCCTCTGGAAGTAATCAGGCCGTCAGCCATGGAAATTTCGCGGATGTCCTCAGGAACGGTATCACGGCGTAACAAGATCAAAACACTCTCAGGTTCTTTTTCCCGAAGTTGGCGCAGGTTCTCCACCGTGAACACCGCCTTGCCCGAAAGGGCGGAACCAGACACACCAATACCCTTGGTCAAGATATGTTTGTGTGCCAGGTCACTGTCGGCAAAGACATTGAGGTGTTCTTTTTTCTTGATAGTGATCATATCCCGGGTCTGGAGGATATACAGGTCCTCCGGCTGAGGCCCTTCAAAGGTAAATTCTATTTCCTGGGGGTTCCAGCCCTTGTCATACACCAGGTTACGGCTTATCTCCAGCAGCTGGGCATAAATATGAGGGAATTTCAACTCCAGGCTTTTGTCCGGGTCCCTACCATCCAACTCCGACTGTTCCACGGAAACCGGATAACTGGTAACCAGACCGGACACGATATCCTCGCCCTGGTCGCCGGGAGCATAGTCTCCCCACAGAGCAACCCTGCGAACCTTGCGATAGGGGTGGGCCGTAAACAGTACGCCGCTTCCAGATTCCTGGGTCAGGTTACCATAGACCATTTCCTGTACAATAACAGCCGTTCCCCAGTCATCGGACACATCCATAAGGCGTCGGTATTCCCTGGCCTTGTCTGCATTCCAGGAATCCAGGACAACCTCCACCGCCCCAATGAGCTGCAACCAAGGGTCTTCAGGCATCCCATATCCTCTCTTACGGACGGTATCTTGATAGCGTAGCGCCAGTTCACGCATGGCGTCAGGGGTGAAATCACGTTTCAGGTGGATCTGATACTGCTGCTTATGTTTATTCATCAGTTCCTGAAAAACCTCCCGGTCCATGCCGTGCGACATACCCCAGGACTGCAGAAAACGCCTAAAATTATCCCAGGCAAAATACGCCTTGTCTGGATAGAGAGCAGCAAATTCTTCCACGAGTTCCTGGTTGGTGCCCACGTTATGGATGGTGGTCATCATGCCGGGCATGGATATGGCTGAGCCGGAGCGTACCGAAAGAAGCAACGGTTGCCGGGGAGAACCGAACACCGTATCTGTCTGTTCTTCTATCCGGGTAATGGCGGCTCTCACCTGCCGCATGAACTCATCTCTTGCCCGGTCAAATTTCCTCACAGCCTCATAGCATCGGAATATTTCCGAGGTAATGATAAAGGCGTGAGGGACCGGCTTGTTTTCCCTTGCCAAGACCACCAGGTTAAAACCCTTGTTGCCAAGGTGAATAAGGTTAAGGGTACGTATATTGTCATCATAGAGGGTACTGATCGCTTTTTCTGGGTTATAGGACATAAGCAGATCAAGGGTCTGTTCATCCAGGATATCTTTCTGGGCCTCCAGGGTCTGAATTATTCTGCTAATGAAATTATCCAAGTGCTGCAAACCAAAGGCCTTTGCAATCAGTTCACGAAAAAAACTTTCCGATATTCGCAGCACGGACTCGGGAATATTCTTTTCATCAAACAGGCTTTGGTATGTATTGAGTAAGTTCGTTTTCCCGACCTGGGGGATGATAATGGAGAGATTGTTCTGGTGAATGTTGGTGTAATACGCATAGATAATATCCTTGACCGACTCGGAAAAACCGCGAAAAATGTCTAGATGCTGCGTATAGGAGAAGCGCTTGATGCCAATGGACGACCCCAACAAACTGATATAGGTGTCCAGTTTGCGGCTGGTTATACCGTCTACCTGCAAGGCGCGGGAGAAAAGCCGAAGGCATCGTAATATATGAAGAAAAGTTGCCTGCGTGATAAAGGAAAGGTTGACCGTCTCAAACAATCGTTCGAGATAGATGTTTGCCAGACTCTCCATGCGGAAAGTAAGACCCAGGGCATCAAACTTACGTTCCGAATAGCGCCCGTACACCGAAGGAATATCTACGGCAATATGGCGTTTATAGTAGATCTCCTCTTGGGGCTCAAACCGCTCCTCACTAAGGATCACCTGCTGCAAATACGCAAGCTGCTTCAGGAGTTCTTCCAGGCAATGGAAAGGATTATCCTGCTCCAGCACATCCAGAAGGCTCTCCAGTTCCGGAAAACCGTTATGTATGGCGTGCTGCAGCTGCAGCTGTAACTCCGGTAGACTCAATTTATACTTTTGGTACAACAATTTATACATTTTAACCAGCAGGTCGAAACGGGCACGCTCCTTTTCATCCAGATCCTGCTGTCTGTCAAGAAAGGCTAGCCGTTCAGTCTCGTTCCATTCCAGTATTTGATCCATACGGGTGAAACGCAGTTCTTTTTTTATCCGCTGGGCCAGAAGGTGCTGATCCTCGACATAGGGGCCGCTTGCAGCAACCTGCTTCAAAACCTCTTCGGGCAGATAGGCGTTGAGATGTCGCTTGTCCAGGGTTATCCAAAAAGCAAAAATAGCTTCGATAAAACCAACAATAAGATTGCTTGATTCTACGTGGGCCTGTTTTCTGAGAAAATGAATCAACACATCTTTGCGCTTGTGGAGCTCGTCGAGTTCCGTCGAAACATCACGCAACGCTCCTTCAGCTCCGATTTCGTTATAGAAAACAGGCATCAGTTTGGTAAACTGTTTTGCCAGGTTATAAATAGGTTCAATGGGGTGATTCAGCAGCTCTGTGATATCCCGTTGAAAGAGATCCGTGTCCTTCACACAGATGCCGGTCAGGCGAATGTTGATAATGAGGGCTGAAAACAGGGTGGAACACCACTTGGGTTCCTGCTGAATGAGATTTAACCAGATCCTGATATTACCCAAGTGGGCGGGGTTGGCAATGGGCTGCCAGTCCTCGTCCACTCCCCGAACATTGGCATATTGAAAGCCAAAGCGGACAGCCTCCCACAAAAAGGCCTCCACCAATCGTGAATTGCCCCGCTTGAATACCTCGTTGCCGATAACCTGGATACATTGCAGCGAGGTATGGGGGTAGCGCCGAACATTGACCTTGAGCAGATGAAAGGTGGTGATGAAGAATTGTTCGATCTCTTCAAAACTCTGCCTGCGAATCAGGTGGACCAGGGAACGGTTAATTTCCCGTAAGGTTTCTTCATGAATCAGAGACAGCCCACCGGTGTCCATGATTCGGAACAGGAACAGCAGCTTCCTGTTTTCCAGAAACAATGCGTCCTCTTCATCGTCATGGTTCATCTCTCCATTCAACTGGGCAGGGATATCCCGGTACAACCGAACAATATCCATATGGTTGGGCAGCTTGAGAATGATCTCCAAACCTTTCAGCGGGTCCTGCTGCATGTCCACGGTGTCTACCTTGCGCAGGTGCTCGCGGAGGACAGCATGGGAGATGGCGTGCAATTTCTCTTCAGCCAACCTGTTATTGTTATACTCCCCGCATTGTTCCTTGAACCAGAGCAAGGGGTCCCCTTCCCCAAGCCAGTACTGATAGTTTCTCTGCAGAATCAACTGCATCAACATGGCTGGGGGGAGGAGGTCACCGCTCTTGTCCGACGCTTGACGGTACAGCTCTGCGAGCTGCACAACCAGCCTACGGATGGGATGATGCCCCTGGACGATAAACATCATGACCGCAGGCATGGAGTCGTTGAGACCATGTACTGTTCGCAAGAATTGATTCAACGCATCCTGATAGCGCGGCAGGTCTTCAGGAGACAACGTCTTGACCAGTTTATCGGCATAGGCAAGCATAGCCTCGACAATACAGGCCACTAAATGCTCGTTCCTGGCGGCATCATGCAAGGCCTCAAAAAAAATAGATGAAAACAAGGTAAATGCATGTGGCCCTTGCTCATGTTTGACAAAATGGGGTATGTTTTTCAAAACATAGGCCCGCAACTCGGGGATAATCATTCTCCAATTCCGATAAGGATGACTCACCTCATACAGCAGGCCCTCCAGCTTGGCAGATAACCCCTGGTACGAGCGGACAATGTCCTGCAGCGGTACATATTGATGTTTGATTTCAACGTCATGGGCGGTCTCCTGCAGGTTCGCCTTAAGGGCATCGGATTGGAGAGTCATTGAAATATCATCAACTTTCATGGTGAGGCCTCTGCAATGGAAAAAAGTGTTGGTAGATGTAACCAGCTGCCTTGAATGTAAAACGGATCAACAAGAAAGTCAGCACCTGTTTTACCCGCACAAGAAGTTCCAGAACATCCGGCAGCATGTACACAGGCTTGAAACAAATGCAATCAAGAGGGTACACACCCTAACCCTGATTTTTCATCAGCTCGGGTGGTGCTAGGTTCGGGAGTTTTGGTTCACTCATTATACTTGGGGTATATGTGTTGCCAAAATACTACCGAAGATGGTGCCACCTGAACCGACCTTTGGTAAACATTTTGTCGATATTTGAACAGGCCCGAGGATATCATAGCAACTTGTTCTTATATGTTTTTTCTCAAATGAGACAAAGTGTTCAAAAGGAATCCGGGCTAAAAGAGGGTACCTCTATTTTTTAAGTGGGGTGATTATGCAAAACATTAATTTTCAGCTCGGACTCCCGGAGTGGGCAGTACAAAAACTGGCAGGGATATCCTCCCCCTACGCCTCGGTTGAAGAGCGGATGCAGCTCATACTTGACTTTGCCGAGGACAACAGTGCCCACAACACCGGCGGACCGTTTGCAGCCGGTGTATTCGAACAGGAGACTGGCAAACTCATCGCCATCGGGGTGAACCGAGTCGTACCATTGCACTGTTCAAGCGCGCATGCGGAAGTCATGGCCCTATCTTTGGCTCAACAGACCCTGGGTACCTATGACCTTGGCGGCAAGGGGATGGCTGTACATCAGCTCGTTGTCAACTGGCGTCCCTGCACCATGTGTTTTGGTGCTGTTCTCTGGTCCGGAATCCGCTCCTTGGTCATTGCAGGAGCAGATAAAGAGCTTGAACGGATTACCGGCTTTGACGAAGGACCGCTCACACCGGGATGGCGTGAAGAGCTCAGAGCCCGAGGAATTACTGTTCAGGAGAATGTCCTTTATCATAAGGCTGTCGAACAATTCAAGCGATTTGCGGCCAGTGGCCGACTGGTGTATAACAGCAGGCAGGGCACCGACTGAACTCATGAGAACCCAAGTTAGCGCTGCCGAAACGGTATCTGGCAGTAGTCAATCCCTTGTTGAGGTACAATGCTGTTCTGCGCCAGAAACATGCTCATGGAATTCATGGAGATATTGATATTACTGGTCGGACCAAGATAGAGATGCTCCAATTGCAGGGGTGCATCGGGATTCAAAAGCAAGTCAAATGCAATATAGGGAACCAGCATGGCATTGGCTTCCCTGAACTGCAGTTCAAAGGGCCTACTCTCATCCCACACGGGTGAAACAATACGCCACTCCTGTTCCTCACGAAAAGAAGGATGCTTGAGTATGGCTGCGATGCGAAGAAGATCAACTTCAAGCCGTTGAAACACCGAAAGATAAACAGCCGACCGCTGCTTATGGTCCTCATTCCCTGCCAGGAGCCGTCCCGCTTCACGTTCGACGGCATTGATCACCTGGCCGATCAAACGTCGCTGC
The DNA here is from genome assembly GCA_002748755.1 of Desulfobulbus propionicus. Taxonomy (GTDB): domain Bacteria; phylum Desulfobacterota; class Desulfobulbia; order Desulfobulbales; family Desulfobulbaceae; genus Desulfogranum; species Desulfogranum propionicus_B. The sequence continues at coordinate 44,404 of PDTD01000017.1, forward strand.
TTTGTAGGCTCATAAATACACTTGCCGATCTGAAAGGCCTGCCTGCGGGCACACCTGAGTATATAGTCAGAGGCGAAACCGATACTGACGCCTTTGCCATGGGAGCTGTACCCGCGCCACTGACTAAGCAGGTTGCCATGGGAACGAAATGAGGCGGCAAACAACAGGTGACCATTGGTTATGCGGTGCATGACCCAATCGACAAACTGCCCCAAAAGATCGGCATACGCTGTACCGCTGGTGATGCGCTGCTGTACCTCTTGGCGAATCAAATCACCGGCATGCTTCAATTCCGCAGAATCATTCATGTAACGAATATCACTGGCCCACAGCGAACGAGACCTGACAATACCCAGCAGGCCCGTCAGGGTAGTGTAATGATACAGGATTCCCCGGGGCCTATCGGCAAACAAGGTCAGGGTGAGTTCTTCAAATGCTCTCATAGTTACACATAGAATGCGTCTTGCTGACTGTCGGCTCCAATGGTATGGTACAAAGATGGTATACAATGAACGGGTGGATCTTGGTTTCCAACGAGCCCGGAGCCTCATCAACACAGATGTGCCAAATGCACATTTTTTAGGCAGTGCAGAAGACTACCCTCTCTTTGCTGGCCCAATACTGCTGAAGAAGGTGCCGCCCGTGCTGAGTTTTTGGTGAACATTGTGGAAAAATTGGCCGCAAACCATTTCTTTTATAACTCGTTATTTTTGTATTATCTTTGTTGACTTCTCAAAAATATTCTTAAGAAATTCAGGTGAGCGGGATGCTCCTCCATAACATGGCTTCCAGTCATTGTACATCAATTGGTCGACAAGACCACGCTTTATCTGTAACCACTGGCAAAAACGAAATAATCTCTCCAAATTGAACGATATTATCAAAACCACCCAATCCCATGTATAAGAACTTTCGAATCGTACCCAACATTATTTTCGGTCGCGGCTGCTTCAATCAACTTGGTGATATTCTCAAAACCCGACGCAGCACCAACAATTCGTCCATGATATTTGTACTGGATGATGTTTTCAAGGACTCTCCCCTGGAAAACCGCCTGCCAGTGGAAGGAAAGGATCTGGTGCTCCATGTGAACGTGGACGATGAACCTAAGACCAGTTACATTGACCAACTGGTACAGCAACTCCAGAACACGGTACCGGACAAACCCGAGGGGATCATAGGCATTGGAGGCGGCTCAACCATGGATATTGCCAAGGCCGTATCACTAATGCTGAACAATCCGGGATCAGCTGCCGATTACCAAGGCTGGGATTTGATCCAAAACCCTGCCGTATACCATGCCGCCGTCCCCACCCTCTCAGGTACAGGAGCTGAAGTTTCCCGTACCACAGTTCTGACCGGACCTGAAAAAAAACTGGGAATCAACTCCGACTATACGCTGTTTGATCAGATTATTCTAGATCCCGAACTGATAGCCGATGCCCCCCGAGAGCAGAGGTTCTACACCGGTATGGATTGCTATATTCACGATATTGAGTCCCTGGAAGGCACCTACCTGAACGAATTCAGCAAGGCATACGGTGAAAAATCGCTGGAACTGTGCCGCCAGGTTTTTCTAGAAGATCATTCGGATAAAGACGATAAACTGATGATGGCCTCCTACTTCGGTGGCATGAGTATCGCCTATTCCCAGGTAGGAGCTTGCCATGCCCTCTCCTATGGACTCTCGTTCGTCCTTGGCATCCATCACGGTATAGGCTGCTGCATCACCTTTGATTATCTCGAGGAGATATATCCTGAAGGGGTACGTGCATTCCGAAAAATGATGGAAAAACATACCATCAACCTGCCCAGAAATCTGACGAGAGACCTGAGTGCAGAACAGATGGATACCATGGCCAATGTTGCCCTGGGGCTGCAACCGCTCTGGGAAAACTGCCTGGGTCCAAACTGGGCGGCAATCATGACCAAGGAGCGAGTGCTGTCCCTGTATCAGAAAATGTAACTCCCTTAAAGCACCTGCAGGTATTCTTTGTCCTGCATCTGCGCAGATCAAGAGCCTGATATACAAACCGCCCTGGTACAGCAAAGAAAAACTGACCGCAAGGACCGTATCTCAGGCTCGTCCAAGCCCCCTGTAGAGGGAATCCCAAAGCAACACCTCCGAATCCTCAGCAGATTCGTTCACCTGCGGTGTTGCCTTTGTACTACTCTAATGTTTGTCGTAATTATTACCTCACCACCTTGCATCTTCCGTTTTTTGAACATGCGGGAACACAAGCCAAAGAAAGCCCCAGGTCAAAAATTAAACACTTTGGCTTCCGCCGCCATCTCGATCAGATGCGGCCCGCCATCTAAGAGCATGTTGGGATAAAAGGAGGCCTCGTCAAGAGCACGGTTATTAGCACAAGGGGTGCAGACACCAACAGGCACCTCATTTTCCACCAGATAAGGCAGATAATCATCGGGGCAGTCCCCGGTCACGGTCTTCACACCACCATCTTTGCCCTGCACAGCCCAGTCAACCCCGCTATCAATAAAAAAAAGGTTCACCTTATGTCCCTTTAAATGTGCTATTGTAGCGAACTGGAAACAACGTGTTGCCTTTTCGTTATCATTCACACTGAGTACAAACAGAAAATGAGCCATATTTTTTCTCCCATTGGATAGTTGGTTGTGAGTCACCACGGCGGTGAACCCAATTGAAAGGACAGCCTGAAGTGTGAAACAAGCATCAAGCAGCCTCGGCGAACGGGCAAGATATACCAAAGTAGACCTCATCCGAAACTTTGTCGTCAAGAAAAAATGCGCTCAAAATTTTAGATCAAGGGGCTCGTACCCCAGGTTACCAAGGATGACAGGGCTCCTGTTCCTCGCCTTTCCCTCTCAAACAATATGTTGAGATACAAATACGCCGTAGTACCGCGTAGTACCGATTAATAATTGATTTTTTCATCTCTTCGGTTATAGTCCTTTTAACCAAACATCATGGATATCAAAATTCAATTCAAGGAGAAAAAAATGGCGCAAGAAGAGAACAAAACCGTCTGTCCGACCTGCCAGGGGAAGAAAATAATTGATGGCGTATGCGAAACCAGTGGCGAATGGCAGGGATCAAACTCTGACGACGGTCAGATATGCACCCCTGACCAAGACTGTCCGACCTGCAAAGGAAAAGGATACATCGAAGATTGATGGAATCATGTCTTTCCTGAGTGGCCACCTCGGATTCCTCACCAGCTTGGATGTGCCAGCTTTGGGAAGTTCTGATATCGCAGCATTCCAGATCTCTGTACTGCCAAAATTGGCCCAAAGATGGATAAGTTGGGCAGGCCTTTAGTACATATTTTGCTGCGACCTGAGCCGGGTCACTGACAGCACAGGCAACTGTTGGAATGGCTGATTGCTCAAACGTGACAGCATATTCTTGAAACATTGGAGCAAAGGCCTGTCACATAATGACCAGCTCCACTCTTGTCTGTAACATATCTTCAAACCATCTTTTTTTTTGGGGGGGGGTCAAACACAAAACCGCAGGCGCAGTTTTTGTGTTGTGCCTGCGGTTTTGCTCAAGCGTTACAGACCATCTACTCCCCCTTCGGGCGTCCTCTTCACCTTTCTTTTTGGCAACCCCATGGCAGGACCCGCTGCCCAGGCGTTAGCAGCAGGTGCTATCATCTGTGGAGAGCCCACAAGAACACAGGTTCTCTCACCAATCTGGTGAGTATTCAGATGTGTCTTGCACACAGACCATTTCCCGAGCCTGTTGGTACAACCCCAGATATTGCTGCATCACCTGCTGCCAGGTATGGTGTCGGTATATCTTTTTCACAGCCTGAATCTGCATGGCACGCAGTCGCGGTTTATCGGCATAAATGGTCAAGGCCCTCTCCAAGGCCTCTGTCAGGGCGAGATGAGAATGGGGGCTAAAAGTTATACCGGTTTCCCCGTCCACGACCTTCACCAGTCCGCCGACATGGTGCACAATGGGCAGATTTCCCAATAGTTGCGCAATATAATCCGTAAGGCCACACGGTTCATATTGAGAAGGAACAAGAAAAAAATCACCGGCCGCATAAACATGGTTGGCCAACTGGCTATCAAATCCCTTCAGGAAGCAAAGGCGTCCCTGCATTTGCCCCTGTTCAGTCCAGCGCTGGATCTGTTCTTCAATGGATGTATCCCCTGATCCAAGCACCAGACATCCACAGCCCGTATGATCTAAAAAAAACGATTCCATGCACTGCAAAAGCAGATCAACACCCTTTTGTTCTGTCAATCGACCGATAAAAGAGAACAGCGGCTGTTCCCAGGATATGTCCAGAGTGCCGTACTGCTCCACTCGCTCCCACCAACGAGGTGTGTTGACCTGCTCCAGCATACGCTTTTTGCAGACAGCCTTGCCTTCAAGATCGCCATTGAGCACATCAAAACCTGCGTCCAACCCCAACACGCGGGGGTTTCGGGAATCAAAAGCCTTTGGGTTGATACCATTGGTCACCCCCTGCAACCGGATGCCGCGTTCTTTCAGGCGATGCCCCAACCAACCGGTTCGCCCATCCTCTTCTGTTTCCTGCAGCTCCCTGCCGTAATTCTCACTGACTGTATTAAACACAGCATAGGGCGAAGAGGCTATAAAAGGATTAAATTGACCACCCAGCCTATGGGCCATCACCGTCTGGCGGGAAAGCCCGGTCACTGTCTGGGCAAAATCAAGATCCGCCACTTCCTGGTGATAGCCCTGACCGGCATTATGGATAGTGACCACAGCAGCGGTAGACCGAAAATAATGTCTATACCCACTGTTTTCCCGCATCATAGCAGGCAGTGTCGCTGCATGCCCATCTTGGCAGTGAATAACCCATGGTACTTCCTGAAAAAGAATCAGCAAGTCCAGGAGCGCTTTCTGCAACAGGATGTTCATGGCAAAATAATCATAGTGGCCAGCACCCTGCCTGTGGTCGGCATTGGTCAATGCTTCCTCCCTGGTGTAGGTGTACACGCCAAGCTTTTCTCGAAAACGCTCAGCCTCGACCAGAAACACTTCTACACCCGATATTTCCTTCTTCCACAGCCCCACAGACTCACGCCGGTTCTCCAGGGTATAATTCATATCAACACTGAACACGGAAGGGAATGCATAACCATTGAGCACCCCTGCCTGACAACAGGGGATATGTACGGGTGCGAACCCTTCTGCCTCTGCTGGGAAAAACCCATACCTCGGCAGAATCACCCTGACCGGATAGTCATTGTGCGCCAATTCTTCCGCCAACTGCCGACACACATCCTTGACGCCTCCGGCACCGGCAATCCCGTCGTATTCCCGGGACACGAACCAGATCAGCCGTGCCCTCCTCATATCTTGATCGGTCTTCACTCTTTCGTCTTAGAAATTCCTGTTACGAACCAGCGCTCTGCAGCACCCGCGAGCACTGCTGCAAGACAGTCGAAACGACTGCCTCGGGGTCCAGATCGTCGGTATCCACAATGTAATGAGCACCTGCGGCATAGAGCGGCGTACGTTGTACGAGCATTTGCCGAACCTCCTCCTCAAGATGAGTACCAAGAAGAGCGGGCCTCTGGTCACGGTTCTTGTGATCCGCACCCATCCGTGTGCAGATGGTCTCCTGACTTGCCCGAAGCCAAACTATATAATACCGCTTTTCCAGGTCCGGCCAGAGTGTGGTATGCTCAATGGCCCCGCCCCCCACAGCCAGAACCGTTTGTTCGGCGGTGAGCATGCCCTCTAAAAAAGCATATTCCAGAGCGCGGAACTTTTGCCAGCCATACTGCTCAACAAGTGCACGTACTGACATCCCCTGCTGCTCGCACAAAGCGATATCAGCGTCGACAAAGGTATATCCAAGCTTTCTGGCCAGAAGCGAACCAACCAGAGATTTCCCCGTTGCCCTGAAACCAGTAAAGAGGATATTGTCATATTGGAACGGGATTGGATTCTTCTTCATGCAATGTACCATACGAGATAGCTGAGCCGATCAGCAAGCAGAAAGTAATCACCTGTCAGTTTTTCTTGTCCAGACGCTGTACGAAAGAAAGGGGCAAGACGAACACTCTACAATTCAACCATAGCTGCTTTCCATAGAAGACAAAATGTATTATAGTTAATTCGCAAATCGTTTCTACCTTAAAAAAGGCACGCTTGGAGGATGTACTCTATTGATTCAGTAGCATTCGCCAGCTGCACTCGTGCATTACCTGCCATGGCACCAGACAAGTTATTATCTTGTCCTGAACTGAACCAGATGTTGCCACCACGCTTACTGCTTTTTGGCATACCCTGTGCCGGTTTATCCCAAGGGTACTACCGAAGGACAACGGACGTGACCTGCAGTCCACAGTACCATGCAGAGAAAAAGTGTTGTCTTTCCCTACCGGTATCGCCATCTGCTGCAAGAGCCGGACAAAAAAACAGACGATCACCTTGCCTCTGGTTGTCCCTGAACGCGCAACAGAAAGAGCAAACTCTGCTCTATCGCCCCTATGGAACGAATACTGCCGAGCAATCCTCCCTGGGAGCCGACAGTAAAGTAATGGAGCAATCTGTTCTCTCAATGGAACGATTCTGGACCAGGGGTCATGCTGCAGCCTGCCCGGCATCTGCCAGCTCTGGGGTACGGCAGGGGAATATACGCATACATTCTTTAAAGAGCTGGCAGTTTTGCAATAGTACCGGTGTCGAGGATACGTGAGTTTTCAGGAGTATTGTGTACAGTTTATTCACCAGCATGTTCAGCACATAGATCCGGCCTCCGCCCTGACGGGTTTTTGTTTAGGCGCCCTGCTTGTCCTGCTCCTGCTCATCGTTATCCAGGCGAGGAGTACGAGAGCCTTGCTGGTTGCTGAAATGCGCTTGCAACAGGCACAAGAGGCAAACAAACAGCAACAGGAGGCGCTGGGTCAAATACAGCTCGAACAGCGGAATATCACGCGCGAGAACAGTCTTCTCAGCCGTACCAATGCTGCCTTGGAAGAAAAGGTAGCAGGGATGGAAGAGATCGTCGCGGAACGGGATTATATCCTTGAAGCTAATACAACCCAGCTGGAACAAAAATTTGAAATTCTCGCCAGTGCCATTCTGGCAGAGAAAAGCAGCCTCATTAACCAACGCCATGAATCGACCTTAAAACTTATGCTGCAGCCATTCAGCGATCAACTGGCAGAGTTTAAGCACAGGGTGGATCATCTCTATGACCAGGAAACCCGCGACCGGCAGGGGCTGCGTAAGGAAATCGAGCACCTAAAAAACCTGAACGAGCGCATCAGCTCAGACGCCATGAACCTGACCCAGGCTCTCCAGGGAACAACCAAACTCCAGGGACAATGGGGAGAAGTGCTGCTAGAATCTCTTCTAGAGCAATGCGGTCTTAGAAAAGGGTTTGAATACGATACCCAGGTCAGCCTGCACACCGAGGATGGGGCCAGACGCCAACCTGATATTGTTGTTCACCTACCGGGAAATCGCGCTCTCATCATTGATGCCAAGGTATCGCTGAAAGCCTTTACCCAGGCCCATGCCCAAACGGATTCCGAAAAGAGGAAGCGACAAATCAACAACCACCTGGGTTCCGTTAAACGGCACGTACAAGGTTTGGCAAAAAAAAAGTATCATCTGTTGCAAGGTATACAAACCCTGGATTTCGTCCTGCTTTTCATTCCCGTTGAAGGAGCCTTTCATATGGTTGTCGAGCATGGCAGTGAACTGATGCAGTCAGCCATGCGCAGAAATATAATACTTTGCAGCCCTTCCACTCTGCTGGCAACCCTGCGAACCATCCACTACCTCTGGCGCCTTGACAAACAAAACCAAAACAGCGCACGTATTGCAAAACAAGCTGGCACCTTATATGACAAATTCACTGGTTTTGTGGAGTCCTTTGAAGAGGTCGGCATGCGCCTTGACCAAAGCAGGCAGGCGTGGCATACAGCCCGAAAACGGTTAACAACGGGCAACGGGAACCTGATTTCCCGAGCCGAAGGCCTCAGAGAGCTGGGCGTGCAGACAAATCGTCAATTGGACGACGTGCTTCAGAAAACAAAGTAAACGCTACCATAAGGAGAAATCCATGAAACGTACTCTTGTTGTTGCCCTTGCCGGATTATGCTTCCTCGCCTCCTGTGCCAAGGCACCTCCCCGCCCCGCCAGCACTTTGGGGGGCGCCGCCGGTGGTGCGCTGGTTGGCCAAGCCATCGGCCACGACACTGAAGCCACGCTTACTGGGGCGGCAGTGGGTACTGTGTTAGGCTATATCGTTGGCAGTACAATGGATCAATACGACAAGAGACAGCTCAACCACGTCTACGAACGTGGTATGTCCAACCAAAGACTATCCTGGTACAACCCGGATACCGGCAACCAGTACCGGATAATACCCAAACCGGCCTATCGACGGAAACCCGGCGGTCCTTCCTGTCGTAGGGCTCAAATAGAGGCAATCATTAACGGTAAACGCCAGGTTACCTACTCCACAGCCTGCAGGGACCGCAATGGGCGATGGCATCTATACTAGCCCGTTTTTCTCATCAGCTCAGGCGGTGCCAGGTTCGGTAGTTTTTGGTTACGCATTATACTTGGGGTATTTGTGTTGCCCAAAGACTGCCAAAGAAGGTACCTCCTGGACTGAGCTTTGGTAAACCTTTTGTCAAAATTTGAGCCGACTCACGCTAGAGCACCGACATCTCTTTTTGTCTCTTTTTTCTCAAGTGAGACAAAAGATTGAAGAGAAATCCGGGCTAGGCCACGGGAGACTATAGACATGATCAGTGGAGAATGCCGTATACAAACCCGAGCACAGATGGAAATGGTTGACGTTACCGCAAAAATTGAATCCATTGTACAACAGCATCAGGTACGCTCAGGTATTTGCACACTTTTTAATCCGCACACCACCGCCGGAATAACCATTAACGAAGGAGCAGACCCGGATGTACAAAAGGATCTCATCGGTATTTTCCAGCACCTGGTTCCTCTGGACTATCCGTACAGACATAGGGAAGGCAACTCCCCTTCCCATGTCTTGGCCACCCTCACAGGCAGTTCGGTAACCGTCTTCCTTGAAGGGGCCAAACTCAAGCTGGGGACCTGGCAGAGGATATTCTTCTGCGAGTTCGATGGCCCCCGAAACAGAAAGATCTGGTGGCACATCATGAGCGGATAACAGGTGGCATATGCTATGTTCCACCACTCAGCCTCCATCGCTGAGTGGTCGCAATGGCTCCCATAGGCCTGCTCACTCGATTTGCGCATGAACATTTTAAACAAATCTTCAATCAATGATTGTCTTTCTATTTTTTGCAATTTTTCCTGCATGTTCATGAAGCATTCGGACGAAGGAAGGCCATGGAAATATTTCTACTCTAACCCCCGATCATACCTCTAATGATATTTGGCTTGAACAGAAAAACCGACGAACAGTCATTGCTGCAATTCCTGCAGCAATTCAGTACGGATGAACTCTTGGAACATCTCATACCCCGTTTGAGTACTGAAGACATCAACACCATTGTCGACATCCTTACGGATGTGATGCGCTCGTACTTGAGTGAACAAGAATACCATGCACTGTTTTTAAACGGCCCTGACCATCAGCAGTGACCCCCCTGAAGCCTGTACACGGGACAGCCCATGCCACCACTTTACAACCTGCGCTCCTACCTTGATCTGCTCCAACAAAATAACCAACTGCTCACCATTGATGTTGCCGTTGATCCCTGCTTGGAGATTGCCGAAATTCATCGCCGAGTCATTGCCCAAGGCGGACCCGCACTCCTTTTTACCAGGGTGAAAGGATCCAAATTTCCGGTGGTCACCAACCTGTTCGGCACCAACCTACGGCTCGAGATGGCATTTGGCAGGAAACCCATCCAGTTTGTCCAGCACATGGTGGAACTGGTGGAACACTCCATGCCCCCAGGCCTGACCACGCTCTGGAACGCCCGTTCCCTTTTGGCGCAAGGACTGAAACTGGGGTTGAAAACACGAAAAACCGGCCCCATACTTGAAAGCTGTATGGCTCCCACGCGCCTGAGTGAACTCCCCATGCTGACATCCTGGCACTCGGACGGCGGCCCGTTCGTTACCCTACCGCTGGTGTATACCGAACATCCCCAGACAGGAGGGCATAACCTGGGGATGTACCGTATACAACGCTTTGACGACACCACCACAGGTATTCACTGGCAGATTCACAAAGGCGGCGGATACCACTATTACGAGGCAGAACAACGAAACCAACCCCTGCCCATGACCCTTTTTATCGGTGGTCCGCCGGCTCTCATGCTTGCCGCCATTGCCCCCTTGCCGGAAAACATCCCGGAACTCATTCTCGCCTCCCTGCTGCAGGGAAAAAAGCTGGACATGGTCCGTGATCCGAGAGGCGGTCATCATCTGGTCAGTGAAGCGGAATTTGCTGTCAAGGGGATGGTGCCGCCTACGCTCAGGCGTCCAGAAGGACCTTTTGGAGATCACTACGGCTACAACTCTCTCCAACACGACTATCCAATTTTTCAAACAACCCACCTGTATCACCGGCAAAACGCCATTTATCCAGCAACGGTTGTCGGCAGGCCCAGACAGGAAGATTTCTTTATTGGCGATTTCCTCCAAGAGTTGCTCAGCCCTCTCTTTCCCCTGGTCATGAATGGCGTCCTCCAGTTAAAAACCTTTGGGGAAACCGGATTTCACTGCCTGGCTGCGGCCCGGGTAAGAGATCGCTATCCCAGGGAGGCGTTTGCTGCTGGTCTACGGGTTCTTGGCGAAGGACAACTCAGCCTCAGCAAATTTCTTCTGGCCACCGATGGCGCCATTGATATTGGTGATTTCAAAATCCTTTGGCCGCACATTCTCGAACGAATCCAATGGGATCGGGATCTGTATATCTTTGCCCATGTCTCCCAGGACACCCTTGATTACACCGGTCCGTCCGTTAACAAGGGCTCCAAAGCCATGATGTTTGGTTTGGGCCGAGAAAAGGTGCGCGAATTACCCAGAGTGTTCAACGGCACCCTCCCGGACAACTGCGACAGCCCGGCAGTGTATCTTCCCGGCACCTTGGTTGTACAGGGTTCTTCCTATGAGAAGTCACCCGAGCTTGGCAAACAGCTGGCACAGTTTTCTGGGGTAAGGCCTTGGCCGGTAGCCATCCTGGTGGATTCCACCCGGGAAGCCACCGCCAATCTTCAGGAATTTCTCTGGACATTGTTCACCAGGTTTGAACCAGCCAACGATATCCACGGAGCGCGACAGGTGATTCAGCGATACCATGTGGGGCTGGAACCGCCAATCGTTTTTGATTGCCGTATGAAACCATGGTATACGGATGTACTGGCAGTTGATGAACCCACCAAAAAACTGGTTGATGATAAGATACACACCATTCTGCCCGCATCCTTACGTTAACCCCCCTTACCGTAATGCCTACTCAACACCAAGACAATACCCCACAGCGGCTACAAAAAATAATTGCACGCGCCGGCATCTGCTCCAGGCGCGAGGCCGAAACCCTGATCGCCAGCGGCAGGGTACGGGTCGACGGCCAAACAGTGACTCTGATGGGCTCTAAGGTTGATCCGTCCCAATCAGAAGTCACTGTGGACGGCAAACCTCTCAAGGAGGAGCAGAAAATGTATATCCTGCTCAACAAACCAAGGGGATATGTCACCACCCTTTCCGACCCTCAGGGACGCCCTATTGTGACAGATTTGCTCACAGAACTGCCTGTACGGTTGTTCCCGGTTGGCAGACTTGATCTTGATACCGAAGGCGCTCTGCTTATGACCAATGACGGTGCACTGAGCAACTACATCCTTCATCCCAAATATGAAGTGAACAAAACCTATAAAGCGACAGTACAAGGGACTCCCAGTGTAGGTGACCTCAACTTGTTGGCCGACGGGATTATTCTCGAAGGTCGAAAAACAGCACCTGCACTGGCACGTGTGCTCAGACGATTGCAGGGTAAAACCCAGGTAGAAATCATCATTCATGAGGGCAGAAAAAGGCAGGTGCGTACGATGTTTCAGGCCATCGGTCACCCGGTGATACGCCTGAAACGAACTGCGTATGGCCAACTGCGGCTGGGCTCGCTTCCTACCGGGGCCTACAGATCATTATCAAGACAAGATCTAAAAAAAATATTTTCCGGAAAAATTCCCTTTACAATCAAAAACATACTTGCTTAAATTTGTATAGTGTGGGAGAACTCCCAGCTCTTTCCTGCCTCTAAGCGGGAATTTTCATACCCTCCGGCGAAGCCGGGTACGCCAATTCTTGGCAACGCACTCTACTTGGGTATGGCCTAAACGCTCTCAAAAATGGAGCGGATCTGTGATGACCATTTTGTCAGATGTCAGTTGGCTCACTGGGATCACAAAGAACTGTTTGAATGTCTTTTTTCAAAGAAGACATACTGTGTTCATGAGCAATTCGGGTGCAGTGCCCAGCAGATACACCTACAACTAGAAAGGATAGCAGACCCAAAAAAACTGAGGGGAACCACATATGAATAAATCTGAATTGATAGAAGCCCTGGCCGAAGAAATGAATATTCCCGTTCGTGAAGCTGCTTCCATTACCAACACCATCATCGACACCATGAGCGATGCCCTTGCCAGAGGAGAATCCATAGAAATCCGAGGTTTTGGTAGTTTTGTAGTGAAAGAGTACGATGCGTATACCGGCAGGAACCCTAAGACAGGAGAAAAAATCAAGGTCGCTCCCAAAAAGCTCCCCTTTTTCAAGGTGGGAAAAGACCTTCGCGAACAGGTGAACAGGCACAAGTAACGGTCCCAAAAGACCAAGTCAAAGCACATTGGCCACCACTTCGCCGACCAAATCATACGTGTGGGCTTCTTCGATGTGTACCGGTACAATGTCCCCCTGAGCCACCTGTCCACAGGTAATAAGGACGGAACCGTCAATATCAGGAGCCTGAAAACGTGTCCGACCTTCAAGCAACAGATCACTTTCACGACTCAATCCTTCTATGAGGACAGGTTCTACCCGGCCAACATACTTCTGGAGTTTTGTCTGGGATATGATCTTTTGTGCTTCCATGATCCGTTCATATCGTTTTTCCCTGATCTTTTCTGGAACTACGGGTCCATAATCTGCCGCAGGTGAGCCCTCCTCAGCCTGATATTGAAAGGTGCCCACATGGTCAATCTGCCATCTGTTAAGCCTGGAAAGCATGAAATCAATGTCCTCTTCAGACTCGCCGGGAAAGCCAACCATCAGAGTGGTGCGCAGCGCACAATCAGGGAGATATGAGCGTATTCGGCTGATCAAATTATCCAGGATCTCGGTGCCGTACGGCCGGTTCATGGCCCGCAAAATAGTATCACTAACATGTTGGAATGGAATATCAAGATAGGGAACGATCCTAGGCTGGGAGGCCATAAGCTCCAACAGGGCATTGCTCACTCCGCTTGGGTACAAATACATTAGGCGGAACCAGGGAATGGAGGAGTGACGCAACAGAGCATCCATCAAAGGTACCAGTCCTGCTCCATCGCTGCGGTCCTGCCCATAGGCTGTCAAGTCCTGTGCAATCAAGGTCAGCTCCTGCACCCCTTGCGCTTCCAGGAGTTGCGCCTCCTGAACCAGATCAGCCACTGCACGGCTACGCAAACGCCCCCGAATAGAAGGAATCATGCAATATGAGCAATGATTGTTGCACCCTTCGGTGATTTTTAAATAGGACCGATGCACGGGTGTGGCAATTTTCCTGGAAACCCCTGCATCCATAAGATAGCGTGAAGGCCGGACATCCAATTCTTTTTTATTCCCGGCCATCAGGTCATCCAGGGCAGCCCCAATATGCGGAAAATCATCGATGGCAAGAAAAAGATCCACCTCCGGCAGGGCTTCATACAGCTCTCTACCATAGCGCTGCACCATGCATCCGCTCACCACCAGATATACCCCGCTCCGTTCCCGCTTCAAAGCTGCCATTCGCAAGACTTCATCTATGGCCTCTTCAACGGCCGGCTGAATAAAGCCGCAGGTGTTTACCAAAAGTATATCTGCGCCTTGGGGATCCTGTTCGATGCAGTATCCGTGCTGCTCCATATCCGCAAGCATAACTTCGGCATCAACCAGGTTCTTAGCGCAGCCAAGACTGATAAAGTGCACCGATTTCATCTGCACACTCCACTGGTTTTGGATACCCAGAAACAGAGTTGTTCAAGCAGCCGACAGCTTTCCCTGCGAAACGACTTCTTTATGAACCGAGGCTCCCAGGTGTGGTGATACAGTTCATCTGAGACATACAGAACAGCCCCACATACAATCTTTCGATAAGCTGCCAGCGCATACAGGGCGGAACTTTCCATATCAACCACAGAGACTTTTTGCGCAGCGTAGGCTGTTATTTTCTTTCTTGTTTCTCGATATGGGGCATCGGTTGTCCAGATGACAGTTCTGTGCACAGGTAGCCCTGTTGTTTGGGCGTAGTGATACAGGGTGTCGACAAAATCTCTGTCCGCTAGAAAGGATGCTTTGGCAATATAATGGCTGCTTGTCCCTTCCTCGGAAACGGCACCAGTTGGGATACAAAGAGCGCCTGCGGGTATATGCTGCACAAGCGAACCGCACCAACCATAAAGAAGGATTCGTCGTGCTCCCAAGGCTATAAGCTTTTCCGCTGTCATCACAGCCATGGGCGCCCCGACAGCAGGGCCTGCCAAAAAAAAATTGCTACCAGAATAAAGTGATGAATGAAACAGGGATGAGCGTACGAGAGCAAAGGTTTGCGCCAATTTTGGCAGAACCGCTGCATCAGTCGGGTTGACAGCAAGTATACCGTCAGGGGGAAGCAGGGGATCGTTTTGTGACCTACACGGCTGGATAATGCAATCATCCATAAGAATAAAAAAGAGCTGCGACCAAATGCCGCAGCTCACATATATTTATTATACCTGCTCACAGGGTGAAGAACGCCCAGCTCACTCTCCCTGCGGCTGGTTACAACACGCAGGCTGCCCAAATTAAGACAGGCAAAATTGACTACCAGAGGCTCTCTACACAGCCAGTGGTCATCATCCGCAAAAGGGATACTAATCAATGCCCACGTATCACCTGTTCTGACAGGGTATCAGACTACTTCAGAGGGTTGGCGTACAGCATGATAAATGCGATAACCAGACCATAAATGGCAATGGACTCACAAAGAGCCATACCAAGAATCATGGTGGTAGTGATAGGGCCCTTTGCCTCAGGGTTACGGGCAACGCCGTCACAAGCACCGCGCAGACCATTTCCCATACCGATACCAGCGCCAAGACCTGCCAGTCCGATACTCAAAGCTGCACCTACACAAACTAATGCGGTTCCGATTTCCATTTTACGAATCCTCCGTAATGATATTAAATATATATTGGCCTTCTTCTCTATTGAACAAAGGGAGTATGAGTATAATCAATGCGCCTCTTCCATGGCGCCTGCACAGTAAAGAACTGCAAGCAGCACAAAAACCACTGCCTGGATGATACTGACCAGAACCCCGAGGCAGAGAATGGGCAGCGGGGCAAAGTAGGCGCCGGCAAGCATAAAGAGTACTGCCAGAAGGACTTCTTTTGCAAAGATGTTTCCAAAAAGACGCATGGATAGTGAAATCAACCGCGCCAAGTTACTGATAATTTCAAGCAGGAACATAAAAGGTGCCAGAACTTTGCTTGGCCCCATGAAGTGTTTATAATACTGCAACCCGTGACACTTGAACCCAAGATAATGGTGAGTGAACCATACGATAAGGGTCATTCCAAGGGTGATATTGAGGTTTGAGGTGGGCGACATAAAACCGGGAATCAAACCAATCATATTCGCCAGCACGATATAGAAAAAGAAGGTCGCCATCATGGGAAACAGTAGCTTCGCTCCAGACTCACCCAGGTTCTCCGCGAAAAAATCCATGAGCCCACCAATCATAACTTCCCAGAAGTTTTGTCCGCTGCCGGGCACCATCTCCAGTTTGGACAGAGTCAGTTGGGGAACAATAATTAAAAAGGCCATAACTAACCAGGTATACGTCATATACGGCGTGCACAGCTGTTCAATCAGATTGCTTCCGGTAACGGTATGCGGTACCGGAAGGCCAAGTTTCTCCAAAATGATCGAAATAAACAATATAGGATGTTCCATAAATTACACGCTCCTCAAACGTAATTCGTACCCATCATTGATGGTGATTTCTCAGAACTTCGGTCTTCTGCCTGACATTGTCTCCTGGGGAAGAAAAGTCTGTTTACAGGTCCCAGTACCAATTCTGTCCCCGAGAGACGTCTTTGCATACCCTGAAATCGCATAAAAACTTCATTCCCGAACAGAGACCAACTTGGAATAAATAGATTTCCCTTTGCTCAGCACAACGACGATCACGCTCAACCCCACTGTTGCCAGCCCCAAAGACAAACCAATACCGTCAACAGGATATCTTGTAACCAACGTAATCAATACCAATCCCAAAATTACCAGGCGAGCATTACATTTGACAAGAAAACGAACTACCTCTACCCTCGACCCAGAACGTTGAGATGCATCGGCTTTGCTCACTCTGTTAAGTACCTGCTCAATATCTTTTTTCAGCAAGAGAAAGCTGCCATTCACCAAGACACCGCCGATACAAACAGACCAGGCAAATTCCCTGTCCGCAAGAAACCAGCCCCCTAGTACCAGGATGACGACAATTAGCCAGCTCACGCAGATAATCGTTCGTATCAGAGCCTGATCCTTGTCCACAGCGCGGCTACTTCCCGTCCGAGATCTTTCGGGTTAATTCCCATAAGGTCCTAAATCCTGCGACAATACCTATCCCCAAAAACACAAAGGTCAAATACGGTGTTGTTTTTCCGTGAAAAACCTTATTATCGAGATACCATCCAATACCAAAACCAACCAAGATGGAAAAAACAAAGGTCATCCCGACTTGACTGTACTCAGCCAGCTGTCGAAACATCTCTCGACTGTCTTTAGACATATATATTTCCTCTGGAAACCCTGTCAAACAGAGGCCGGAACGTAGGCCGTCCTTCTTTCTGGACAGGTCCTCACTTCCACTGTCTACGCTCAGTAGTATGTTCTCAATCCAGGCAGACGCCTGAGCGCTTGCTCACTCAGAACACTATCCTTCAAATTCCTGACCGGGTTTTCTCAATGTGGCTACAGGTATCATGCGTGCCCGGCAAACGCAATATTTTTTTATTTAATCCATCAATTTTTTAAATGATACTTCCATCGCAGTCAACGCCTTTTCAAGATGATGCTGCTCATGAGCCCCACTGATGAATGCGGCTTCAAACTGTGAAGGCGCCAACCATACCCCGCCTGCCAGCATATTTCTGTAGTGGCGGGCATATGTTTCGGTATCAGCCTTCATGGCAGAGGCGTAATCACGGACGGGCTCTGTGGCAAAAAAACACGTCATCATGGAACCAATTCGGTTGAGTACTGTTGGAACCCCTGCACTTTCCGCACTTTCTTTCATCCGGGCTGCGATCCACGCACTCTTTTCTTCGAGCTGTTCATAAAACCCCTTTTCCCGTACCAACTGCAATGTCGCCACACCGGCTGCCATGGCAAGTGGATTGCCCGATAAGGTCCCGGCTTGGTACACCGGGCCATCCGGGGCGATCAAGTCCATGATCTCTCTCTTCCCGCCATAAGCACCCACAGGGAGTCCACCGCCGATAATTTTGCCCAGGCAGGTCAGGTCAGGAGTAATGCCAAAACGTTCCTGTGCGCCTCCGAGTCCCAGACGAAATCCTGTAATCACTTCATCAAAAATTAACACAATACCCAGCTCTTGGGTTAACTCGCGTAATTTGAGATGAAATTCCATCTCCGGAACCACAACCCCCATGTTCCCGGCAACAGGCTCGACTATAACACAGGCAATATCAAGGTTGGGATCCCGGACAGTCTTTTCCAGTACCTCCAAATCGTTATACGGTATAGAGATGGTATTACGGACTATTTCTTCGGGTACCCCCGGACTACCCGGAATACCAAGGGTGATGACTCCTGAACCGGCTTTCACAAGAAAAGAATCCGCATGCCCATGATAGCAGCCGTCAAATTTAACAACCACGCTTTTACCGGTATATCCTCTGGCCAGACGCACAGCGCTCATGGTTGCTTCCGTCCCTGAGTTAACGAAACGTACTTTATCCAGAGAGGGAAGACTGTCACAGACCAATTCCGCCAACTCGACCTCAAGACGACAGGGAGCCCCGAAACTTGTGCCGTCCGCAGCTGCCTTGCGAATGGCCTCAATAACCCGAGGATGAGCATGTCCGGTAATCATTGGCCCCCAGGAAGAGACGAAATCAATAAAGGTGTTGCCGTCCTCATCAGTTATCTCACAGCCTGCTGCCTGTCGTACAAACAAGGGATCGCAGCCGACAGAGCGGCAGGCACGAACCGGAGAGTTCACCCCGCCTGGAATTCTTTTCTGGGCCTGATCAAACAGGGAATTGGATCGAGTTGTATGCATAGGCTCACCTTTTTGACGGCATCTGTCAGGGCGGAAGCTCCATGACAGGAAGTATCACTTGAATCACTTGATGATTGGGATAGATTGTAAACTATACCAGCCCGTCTTCCATTCTGTCAAAACCAAAAAACAGGAAACTACGCACTGGTTTCTCCCCACCAGACTCCATTGCTCTACGTCTGTATCCGCCCTCATGCGAAGAGTCGTGGCCGCCCGAAAGGGGGACCTGGAAGTCGGCCCCATAAAAGGGCCGCTGGCGCCCCCTTGAGATGTAAGCAAATATGCCAATTTTCTCTTGTCACCGTGCCCTCCCCAAGGTAGTATGAAGTCTTTATGATTTAATCCCTTCCACTCTGGATTGCTTATAAACATTATGTCTTTATGAGAAAACAAAGAGACAGACAAATGTACTGCCAATAGGCAGCCTCGAATTCTGACCAAATCTATATGCAAGGTCAGCAAACGTAGCAGCATCTTCGGCAGTATTTTTTCGACACATATACCCAAGTAGTATGCGTTACCAAAAATGATCGAATATGGCACCGCCTGAGCGGAGAAAAGCTCCAGACTGAGCATTGATTTTTGTACCCATTATTCTTTTAACGGGCATATCAAGGAGAAACCAAGATGGCAAGTGATAAAGTATTGCATGTCTCAGATAGTGAATTCGACACAACAGTTCTAAAGAATGATCTTCCCTGCCTGGTAGACTTCTGGGCTCCATGGTGTGGTCCATGCAAAGCTATCGGGCCTGTTATTGATGAGCTTGCGGACGAGTTTGCTGGAAAAGTCAACATAGCTAAAATGAATGTTGACGACAATCCTGCCACTCCAGGAAAATTTGGTATTCGAGCAATTCCCACCCTCATTCTGTTCAAAGGCGGCGAGGTTGTTGACCAGATAACCGGTGCAGTAGGTAAAAGCCAATTGCAGGACCTGATCAACAAGGCGGTCTAAAACAGAATGGTTGGCCGAAAATGGCATTCGGGGTCTGCGTTTACTGGGTCCTTTTTAGGCAGTCACAGGCTCCGATATACTGTGCTACAGTGCAATGGACAGAACGGTCAGCGCTGACCCAAAGCCACAAGGCCATATCGGGACGAACCCGCAACAAGGAAAAAGATTCTGTGCATTCCAAGCGTTGCTGATGAAAACCAAAAGAGTTCTTTTCCCCCGCTACATCTGTCTTCCATACCATAGAACCATAATTTCCCCCTTTCTCCCCCTTCCCAACCAAAGAATTTTATTCACCCCAATACATGAATTACTGAGAAGAAGATCCCATGCATCATCCTGACCGAGTACCGTTGTCCTCCATCGTTCTCCTACTCTTGTTCTGCCTCCTCCTGCTACCCCTTTCTGGATGCTCTGTCTTTCAGGGTATGTTTGACAGGGTTACCTTTGGTGAAGAGGAAGAGATAGCAGGCAATGCACCGGAAACACTGATCACTGAAGGGATGGATGCCTATGGTGTTGGGGACTACTCGAAGGCCATACGTGCGTTTGACAAGATTCTCGATGAGCATCCTTTCAGTCAGCAAGCCATGCTTGCCGAGCTGAAGTCGGCAGACGCCTCCTACTATAGCCACGCATACCTGGAGGCTAAACTTCGTTATCAACAATTTGAGGAACGACACCCGACCAACGAGGCCACACCCTATGTCCTCTTTCAAATCGGCATGTGCGACTTCCAAAGAATTGATCGCATAGACCGTGATGTCTCAGGAACGGAAGAAGCCATCAAATCCTTTTCCAGGCTGCTGAGATCTTTTCCTGATTCTCCTTATACCAACGAGGCCAGGGCCAGAATTGCCGCAGCCAAGGACTTCCTGGTCAATCACGAATATTTCGTAGCTGTTTTTTATGTACGCACTCAAGAGTACGAGCAAGCCAAATATCGACTCAAATATCTCCTGGCCAGGTATCCGCACTCCACCCTCGCACCAAAAGCATCAGCCCTCCTACAAAGGCTTGAAGACAATGATCCACCCCGATGGGGACTTCAAAAATGGGTGCCAGATTTTATCATGCCGACCAAAACCACTGCTGACAAGTAGAACAACCGTTCACCCGGCCAGGCATTCTCATACCCTTTCTGTCAAATCTTCAGGAAAAATCCTGGCGAAATGTATACGGCGGCACCAAACGCGACTGATTCTGGCGCTGCCCTACCCGGATTTCTCATCAGCTCAGTTGGTGCCAAATTCGGTAGATTGTGGTACCTCATTCTACTTGGGTATATGTGTTGCCAAAATGCTGCCGAAAATGGTGCCGCCTGGGCTGAGCGCTGGTAAACATTTTACCAAAATTTGAGTCTGTTCACGGTCATCACATACATCTCTTTTTATTTTTTTCTCAAATGAGAAAAATTATTCATGAGCTATCCGTCGCTAACCCGATGAAGGGACTGAGCTGAAACAGCCTTGGGGATCGAGAAACACAGACAGGTCAGCCCGATTTGGTACAGACAGAACGCTGCTGAGCCTTTACATATTCCTGAATCCGCTGATCCAGTTTCCTCAACAAAGGCTCAACCTCCCCACTGGTTGCAAAACATATACAATCTTCTTCCTGGTCTGGAAGCTCAAAAGTCTGCTTCTGGTGCTGATAGATCTCCCACCTGCCATCAGAGACGGCTGAGTCATCATGGGAACGCATCTCCAGACGGCGTCTTGTTTCTTCTTCTGTGCAGAAACAATAAATAAACAAAACTGCAACCTCCATCTCACGGCCTCTGGCGCGCACACATTCACGCTGCGTACGCTTGGCATACGATCCGTCAAGAAGAACAAGCGAGCTGCCTGCGGCAAAGGCATCTTCCGCCTGATCCAACAATTGTTGATAGGTTCTTTCCGTCAACTCAGGCGAATAAATACCCTGATCTATTTTATCAGGGCGCCTCCGGGTCGGCTCAATCCCTGCAAGCCTTTTACGAACCCGGTCCGTATTGATATGCATGCCGTTGCTGCGCTCTGCATAAGCCTCAGCAAGGGTTGATTTGCCTCCGGCGGTCAGGCCCATAAAAACAAGCAGAACCTTCCCCCAAAGGACGCCATTCGGCTGCCTGCTCATACAGTCACCCTTTGGCATACCCGTAGGCCAAAGAAAAATACCGGGCGGCATTGGCCAGGCAGTCCTGACGGACCTCTTCGGAGACATGGGGATCAGCCGCTGTGAAAAGGCCAATTTTCCCGCGAACATAGGCTCGATAGCACTTATAGAAATCCAGGAGGTCATAAACCCCCGGATCTGCGATCCGGGTGACAAACTGCTCTATACAATACTTCGAGAGTTCCTCTAACCCGTGAAAATCCAAATCCATAGCCAAGAAAGCGATATCACAGGCAATATCGCTATACCGAAAACGATCGTTAAACTCTATGCAATCATATATATACACTTTCTCCGCCAGGCAGATATTGGCCGAGTACAGGTCTCCGTGGCAGTCACGGATGCGCCCCTCCTGTATCCTCTGCTCGAAGAGTTCCGTCTGTGCCAGAAACGATTTGGCATAGGCCGCAATCTCACGGTATTGGTTCTCAGCAAGAGCCCCCTGACCAACAAAGGTCCTGGTCTGGTCAAAATTCTCCAGCACATTGTCCCCAACGCTGTCAGATGTGCCAAAAGCAGCAATATTTTTCCCTCCCTGGGCACCCCTGTAAAAAGGAACCAGGACATCGACAATCTGGTCTATGTGGCCGCGATTCAAGTCACCCCGAGCGATAACATTGCCCATCATCATCTCTTCTGGCATCCGCCGCATGCGGACCCCAAACTCAACGGCATTGTCACCTGTATCAAAAAAATAGTGCCCTCCCTTTTGCCCCACCATAATCAAATCCAGATATATCTCGGGACATAGCCGTGCGTTGAGTTCCAACTCCCTCTTGCAGTTGGTCTTTCTTTTTTCTAGGGTCGAAAAATCAAGGAAACCAAAATCAACTGGTTTTTTGAACTTATAGACAAACTCCCCCGCAATCAGGACATAACTGATATGCGTCTGGATCAATTGGACCCGATCAACAGGATGCTCATAAGCATCTGTCTGTAATAGTGCATTGATGTAATCCGGTAAATCGCTCATTGGTATTCGCCCTTAACTTGTAGTGTACCCGCAGCCGTCCTGCAGGCGGTGTTGAAGATGTTAAAAATACGATGTATCTTGCACATTATCCATGGATTTTTGAAAAAATATACTTACGGTACACCTAGCCCGTCTTTCTCATCAGATCAGGTGGTGGCAGTTTTTGGTAACTCATTCTATTTGGGTATATGTGGGGCCAAAATACTGCCAAAAATAGTACCGCCTGGACTGAGCATTGGTGAACAGTTTGTCGAAATTTGAGACGATTCACGGACAGCACATCCATCTGTTTTTGTCTCTTTTTTCTCAAATGAGACAAAAGAATCATGAGCAATCCGGGCCAGGTACATGAGTAGACCATGTTGCCCCCTGATTATTGAGAGCCCTGCATCCATGGCAGTTCGGTACAAAGAATCTCTTATACACCAGGAGAGCAAAACCTGCATTATTCACCAGGGACCTGAGTCGAAGAACGCTTAAAAACTATGCAGATACACAAGGTGGTACTCGATTTAATCATCCAAACAGTCTAGCAGCATCCTACCAAGAGAGCAAAGGTCTGTTTCACAATGCCTGGCAGGACGATTGGGTGCGCCTGCATACTGTGCAGTATTTCATTGCTTCTATTGTAAAACTATTTGGTTCAAGAAACCAACCCTTGGACTACATTGTTCAACACGTTTTTCCCCGGTCCAGGAAAGATACACCTTCTCCCCTATTACGTATGAACCACGAACAACTCACACGCCTGCTTACAGAGCTACGCGCTGGTCGACTCAGTCAAGAGGAAGCCATAGAGAAACTCCGCCGCCTGCCAGTGGAATCATTTCCCGAGGCGCAGTTGGATCTCCATCGTTCACTGCGCACGGGTATTCCCGAAGTCATTTTTGGCGAATATAAATCTGCGGAACAGATACAGGCAATCATTGAACGGTTGTATGCCTCTCAAACAGTCATACTTGCCACCCGGGTGCGAGCGGAGCATGGAGAAAAGATCCATGCTGCACTGGACTACCTGGACTACCATCGCGAGGCACGTATTTTGGCAGGCAACAAAGAGTACGCTCCCAAAATCACTGTTCGTGGAGAAGTCGTGCTCGTAACCGCTGGTTCTTCAGACTTCCCGGTTGCAGAAGAGGCACGCCTGACCTTAGAATTGTTCGGGCATCCGACACGCCTGGTGTATGACTCAGGGGTTGCAGCGCTCCACCGCATTCTCGGCCAGACCAAAACACTGCAACAAGCTGCGGTGGTCATAGTCATTGCCGGCATGGAAGGGGCACTGCCCTCGGTTGTCGCTGGTCTGACCGACGCCCCGGTTATCGGCGTGCCTACCAGTGTGGGCTACGGTGCCGGGGCTGGGGGGTACTCCGCTTTGCTCGGTATGCTCAACAGTTGCTCCCCGGGTTTATCCGTCGTCAATATCGACAACGGTTTTGGTGCGGCCTGCATGGCCGCTGCGATCAACCGCATCCGTCCATAGACGACCTCAACCTGTAGCCCGAATTTCTCATAAATATTTTTAAGATGCTGAAAAATAACTTCAAGCCAATTCCTTCAAAATATGTCCCAAAGCACAGCTCAGACGACATCATCTGCAATAGTATTTCAACAGCAAAAAGCGATCACTCTATGCACGGGAAAAAAACTTTGAATCTGGCACCGTCTGAACTGATGAGAAATCCGGGACGGCCGTTTGAAGGACTCCGGTCTCAACCATAACGGCTGCTCACCAACATCACTCGAACAGATCCCCTGACACTCCATTTTCCGAAAAACACAATCTCCCCATTGCATGATACAGAGTATCGTCGTATAATCGATGGGTTTGTGGTTAACTTCATGTAGAGTGCACATTCTGTAAACAGCAACCAAGGCTACCTCCAATGAATACTTCTTTGAAATTGAAAATAGGCATGCTCGTTGTGCTGGTCCTGTTTTCGGTTATGACCCTTGTTCCATCCTTTTATAATGAGGCTCCCGGCTGGTGGAAAAAATATCTGGCCCCTGAAGGTTTGAAACTCGGCTTAGATCTCCAAGGTGGGCTGCACCTTGTTTTACAGGTGGATTTAGAAAAAGCCGTTGAGAACTCATTGGACCTGGCAGCCGAAGACCTCAAGGAAGTACTTGCCGAGAAAAAAATCACTGCAGTGCGCCTGCAGTCAGATCATCGTGACAGGGTTATTTTTACCTTGCCGAGCACCAGTGCCGTGGAGACCGTGCGCGAGGTCTTAGGCTCAGATTTTCCCGACCTTTCGTCCACGCTGCAAGCAGAAGAAGGGACATTTCCCCGGGTCACCCTGCAACTAACCCCGGAACAGATCGAACATATCAAAAAAAATGCAGTTACCCAGTCCCTGGAAATTATCCGGAACAGGGTAGATCAGTTCGGGGTTGCTGAGCCGGTCATCGTGCGTCAGGGAGAAAACGAAATAGTCGTCCAACTGCCAGGTGAAAAAA
This sequence comes from Desulfobulbus propionicus, assembly GCA_002748755.1. GTDB lineage: Bacteria > Desulfobacterota > Desulfobulbia > Desulfobulbales > Desulfobulbaceae > Desulfogranum > Desulfogranum propionicus_B. The sequence continues at coordinate 69,418 of PDTD01000017.1, forward strand.
ATCCTGATCGTGCCGAGAGCCTAATCGGCAGAACTGCGCAGCTTGAATTCAAGCTGGTTGTAGACAATCAGGCAATCAACCTCAGTCAATTGATCAACGACGCCATACTGGCCGGAAAGTGGAAAGATGGCGAGGAACTGGAAAAATTAAACCTCGCCCTGCAAAGCCAACTCCCGCAGGGCACGACCATCTATTTCGAAAAAGAAATCGATCCCCAGACTAAACAAACCAAAAAAATCCCTCTGCTTATTGAAGACCAGGTATTGATGACCGGCGCAATGGTAAAACAGGCCCACGCTCGGGTGGGTGGCACCTTTAACCAGCCCTATGTCAGCCTTGATCTCACAGGAAGAGGCCGTACGATCTTTTCCCATATCACGGAGAAAAACGTCAATCGCAGATTGGCTATTATACTGGACGGTGTCGTACGCTCGGCGCCAAATATCAACGAGCCCATCTATGGGGGTAGCGCCCAAATTTCAGGCCGCTTCACCCATGAAGAGGCCACTGACCTCGCCATTGTTCTTCGTGCCGGGGCCTTGCCCACAGACGTCAAGACTTTACAGAAACTCAGCGTCGGCGCCAGCCTTGGGCAGGATTCCATCGACAAGGGACTGCTCTCCGGGCTCTACGGCACGCTAATGGTGCTGGTTTTTATGATACTGTATTATCGACTGTCCGGTATGATCGCTAACCTGGCACTGGCCCTGAACATTCTTTTCCTTTTTGTCGGTCTGGCCATGCTCAGCGCCACCCTGACCTTGCCCGGGATAGCAGGTATTATCCTCTCCATTGGTATGGCCGTGGATGCCAATGTCCTTATTTTTGAGCGTATGCGGGAAGAATTCTCTCTGGGTAAGTCGATAAAATCAGGAATTGACTCCGGTTTCAGCAAGGCGTTCTGGAGTATCGTCGACTCCCAGGTGACCACCCTTATTACGGCCCTGGCTCTGTTCCTCTTTGGTACCGGCCCTATCAAAGGGTTTGCCGTTACCCTTTCTCTGGGTATCATTTTCAACCTTTTTGCCGTACTCTTTTGCAGCCGACTGGTATTTGATAGCCTTTTTACTGTCGTCAGGATGAAAAAACTGACCTTCATGCGCCTGATCAAAAATCCCTCTTTCAACTTCATGCAAGCGCGTACATTTGCATTTACAGTGTCCTCCGTACTGGTGGTCTTGGGTCTAGTCGCCTTTATCCAGATCATCAGAGGGCAAGCGAATCTTGGAGTGGACTTTAGCGGCGGTTCTCTCCTTCAATACAAGGCGCAAACGCCATTTAAGCTTGCGGATATTCGGGCTTCATTCGGAGATAACGGCTACCCCAATATAGAACTTCAGGAAGTGACCGGTGAGAATCGGCTAATCGTCAAGCTAAAAAAACAGAAAGAGAGTGTCGGGCATCTCGGGGATGCGCTCACTACCATCCTGGTAGAACATTTCCCTGAGAACAATTTTGTCCTGGAGAGTCAATCCGAAATCGGCTCTTCCATTTCCGAGGTGCTGCGCAACAAGGCAATCCAGGCCATCGCCATCTCTCTTTTAGGCGTTCTCTGTTACCTGGCCATGCGTTTTGACCTCTCCTTCGGTCTGGCTGCCGCTGCCGCTACTTTTCATGATGTCCTTGCGGTTCTCGGTATCTGCTGGCTGATCAAGATGGAAATCACCCTGTTAATTATCACAGCACTTCTGACCCTGGCCGGATACTCGCTGAATGATTCGGTGGTTGTCTTTGATCGGATCCGTGAAAACATGCGTTCTCGCGAGCACCAGGAATTCGAACTCCTGGGGATCATCAATAAAAGTATCAATCAGGTACTTGGCCGTTCGGTGGTCACTTCTCTGACAACGATCCTGGTCCTGCTATCCCTGTTTCTTTTTGGAGGGGCCGCCATTCACAACTTTTCTCTTGCCCTGCTCATCGGTATTGTGGTGGGAACGTACTCTTCCATCTTCATAGCCAGCCCGCTGCTCACGCTTAAAACACGATAAAAAGATGGCCGCACCCCACGTACCACACTTTGAACCTCTGGGCGCAGACGAAACATTTTGCTTTAAATGCCACCCTGGTGTTCCCTGCTTCACTGAATGCTGCAGGGAACTGGACTTGGCCTTGACACCGTATGATGCGCTTCGCCTCAAAAACAGGTTGCAGATGCACTCTGGGCGTTTTCTTGAACAATACGTGATCATTGAGTGGGATCCAAGCCAGATCTTTCCAGTCTGCTACCTGAGCATGGTCGACGACGGCAGGGCAAGTTGCGTCTTTGTCGGCAAGCAAGGATGCACGGTGTACACAGATCGCCCGTCAAGCTGTCGTGCCTATCCCATGGGAAGAGGAACATGCCAGGGTGTTGATGGCACCCTGGAGGAAAAGTATGTGCTCCTCAGAGAACCCCACTGTCAAGGTTTTGTTGTACAGGAAGAGTACGCCCCTTCTTCCTATACCGTTGACCAGGGCCTTGCAGTCTATAATCGTTTCAACGACGCCCTCTTGCCCTTGGTGCAGCACAGGCGAATCAAGGAGGGCTTTCGGCCTTCCAGAAAACAGCTCGACAACTACATCCTGGCCTTGTACAACCCGGACGCTTTCCGCCAGGAAATGGGAGACAACCACATCGGCTTGCACCGGCCATTGAGCGCCCTTGAGCTGCAGGCGCTTGCAGGTGATGACGAACAGTTATTGTTGCTCGGAATCCGATGGCTTGTCCAGGAGTTTTTCAACGAGAGCATCTGAGCCGCCGCCACTATGAACGATGAATCCTTTACGCTTGATCTTGCCGCCCGCCTGGATCAAATTCGGTCCGTCAGCCATACGTTCTGTCTTGCGGAAGGCGGTTCACACGGACCCGATCACAGCGAAAGAGTTTTCACCACCGCCATGCTCCTGGGCCGGGAACTTGGTGCAGACCTTCTTATTCTGGGGACAGCAGCACTTCTCCATGATATTGGCAGAAAAGAGGAAAGCCTGAGCAAAGGCCGGGTCTGCCACGCCCGAAAAGGAGCCGAACTGGCCCGAAAAATTCTGTCCGAACACCAGTACACTCCCAGGCAGATACAACAAATCTGCCACTGTATCAGCAGCCACAGATATCGGAAAGGAGTCCCCCCTTCCACCCTGGAAGCACAAATACTTTTTGACGCCGATAAGCTGGACTCCATAGGAGCAGTGGGCATTGGTCGGGCATTCCTCTTCGCAGGTCAGATAGGAGCTCGGCTCCATAATCCCGAACAAGCACCAGAAGAAAGCGCCCCTTATTCAACGGAAGACACCGCCTATAGAGAATTTCAGGTAAAAATGTCCCGCATCCACCATCAGATGATAACGGATCTCGGCAAGAAACTGGCTTGGGAACGCCATCAATTCATGGAGACATTTTTCACCCAACTTCATCACGAAATATATGGTGTTGAGCAGGCCATTAAACAATTCGGAACGGAAAAAAATGCTTAAGCTTATTGTTTTTGACTGTGATGGCGTGATGTTCAGTTCACTGGAAGCCAACAGGGTGTACTACAACCACCTCCTCTCCCACTTTGACTGTCCACCAATGAATACTGAGGAACTGACCTTTGTCCATGCCCATGATGTTACCGACTCTGTTGCCCACATCTTCCGCAGGCATACCCATCTTGATCAGGCGGCCATCAACGACTACAGGTTCAAGTTGGACTACACCCCATTCCTGAAATATATGCAGATGGAGGAGGACTTACCGGCATTCCTCAGCCAGGTCAAGCAGCGCTATCACACGGCCATTTCAACCAACCGGACGACGACCATGGATATGATTCTGGATACCTTCCAGCTCCGTCCCTGGTTCGATCTGGTCGTCACGGCATCGGACGTGCCAAACCCTAAGCCCGCACCCGATGCCCTGCTGAAAATACTCGGGGAGTTGAGGGTGCAACCCTCTGAAACGCTCTATATTGGAGACAGCACTGTGGATGCCCTGCACTGTTCCAGTGTCGGTGTCGACCTAATAGCATTCAAAAATAGAGAACTGGACGCCAAATACCACGTAGGGAATTTTATGGATATCCTGGAACTGCCCCCTCTTTGCGAGAACTGATACAGAGCCCCGGTTACCCCAAGTTTCTCATGAACATGTTATGAAAATTGAAAAATAGCAATCAGTTAGAAACTGATTGATTGGCGTCGATTTCTCTAAAATGTACACCAGCGCTCTGCGCAGGAGGCATTATCTTATACAGTGTTGAGACAGCAAAAAGAAGGTGCTTTCATACATTGCCAATACTTCTGAAACTGGTACCGCCTCTGCTGATGAGAAAGCCGGGCTATTCCTCTTCGTCCAGCCGTCTGAGGCCTTCCATCAGGATCATCATAAAGTCCCCGATTTCCCGTGCCTGCATCAGTGAGTCAGGCAAGCCAGGGATGAAACGAAAAGTTCCGCTTTTTTCCGCCAAAAGAGCATAAACAGCCTGCTGATTGTCCAACTCCCCATATCGTGCTGCCAAAAGCCCACCTTCGCGGAAGGTAACCCGGGCAGATCCGCCTTGCACTTCCATGAGCAGATGCCCTGTCTTCTGGTGCATATGAAAAACCTGTAACAGTTCAGCGGGCAGGATAGCATCCAACTGACCCGTAATCACTGCGCCGTCACCCTCAGCTGCTTTACTGACCACGGCTTGCCCACCCGCTGCAGCGGACTTATCACCTAAATGAAACTTGATCAATCCCGTGCATCCTCCACAGGTAAAGCTCTCTTTTCTTTTCTTCTGCAAGGCCTCTTCATTAAGGGTTACCAAGCTGAACAACAAACTGGTTAATTCGCGAATTAAAATGAGACATGACGGTTTCCCCAACGGGAGGCTCACGCACTGATCATTGAGCTGAAAAGCGTCGCCAACAGAATAAAAGGGACAGCGACGTTCTTCAGTCACCTGAAACGTTACATTGAAACGGGTCATAACTTCCTTGGGCACAAAGGTACGTTACAAGCATTGTACACACGATATGGTTTTCACTCAAAGGAAAGTTCACCCAGACACCGAAGGCTGCACTTTTTCCCGGTAAGCCGGGAATGAACCTTGTTTACACGATTAAAATACTATACAATATGCAGGGATAATTAAGGCGCAGAACGGAAAAACTTTTTCGGCAATACCTTCACATACAGGGTAGCGTATGGCATTGGGTTCGCACCAACTGGAAAACGATTTCGAACAACTCCAAAACACACTGGAGTTGTATCCCAAGATCACTGTCCTCAGCACCGAAGGGCAGCCACCGGATCACTATGAAATCGAGTATGCCTTGCAGGGATTTGTCAGGGGAAGCGATGGTAATGTGGAAGTGAGCGACACCCACCGGATCCGGATCAGCCTTCCTTTTGGCTACCCTCATTTCGCTCCTACAGTCAAGCCTCTCACCAATATTTTTCATCCTGACGTAGATCCAGCAGCCGTTCGTATTGCCGATCAATGGCAGAAAAATCCATCCCTGGCAAGCTTGGTCGTCTTCATTGGCGAAATGATCTGTGGTAAGGAGTATCATCTGGAAAATCCATTTAATCCGAAAGCGGCCCAGTGGTATACTGCCCATGAAGCCAGCCTGCCCCTGGATTCTCTTACCATTGCGGACATAGAAGAATCCATCCAAGATATAGACTCATTGGTTGATGATACCTTTTCCTCCCTTGGTTTGGAAATTGATACCTTCCTTGAGCCGGAAGCAACCTACAGCGAAGAGGACGTGCAGCCTATCCGGGATCTTGTTGCTTCCAAAAAGCTGTACACTGCCAGCAATCGTCTGGCAGAAATTCCAGCATCCGTCGACATGCCGGACAGAGAAACACTACAGATCTCCATCGAGCAAGGTATCCACAAGGTGGAACAGCTCTATCGGCTGATCGAACAGTTGGAAGACAACGGCAAGTTCGACGAAGCCCTTGAAGTTGTAGAAAATGTCTATGAAATAGCTTCTGATGTGCCAGGCGGGGAAGAACTTCGTCAACGGCTGGAGCTTGCTTGCTCTTTGAAGCAGAAAAAATCGCCCAGCGCAAAACAAAAGGCAACCAAAAAAAAGAAGGAAGCACCAAAAGAACAGCCGCCTTCACCACCGCCTCAGGCTCGTGGCAAACAATCTCTACCAAAACTTCATTTTTTCATTCCCTTACAGCTGATCTTGGGGATAACAGTCGCCTTAGCGCTCTGTGCCTGGGGTATCACTCTCTATTTTAAAGATCAAAACATCGTCAGCCGCATTCAAGCAAACATTAGCAAAGCTCAGCTTCTTATCGACAATGGGCAGTTTGATGCTGCCCGGGATTCCCTTGAGTACGCCCAGGAAACCCTTGCCGACCTCACCATATTGAGATTTCGTAAATCCAACCTGGATAATAGAATTACCACCCTGCTCAAATCCAAGGAAATGCGCGAAGGGCTCGTGGGCAATGTTCTCTATCAAGGGGAATATATGCCTGCTGAAGCGGCTCAAGCACAACGAAAACTGGCAGCGATGATCGAGCAAGCGAAAGCTTTGGTCGATCAAAATCAAAGAGATAGCGCTCTGACCACCTATAAGCAGGCTCTGGACTATGCGGAAAAAAAAGAGATAAGGGGAAAAAATATAGAGTTACAACGTATTATTAAAGCTCTCGAATTACAGATTGCACTCTCCCATGCAGCAAAAGCTGAAATGGGGCACAATTGGAAACAAGCAGCAGAAACGTACAGTCAGGCACTGGAGCTTTCTCAGGATTTATCCGATCCGGAAACAGCCAGCGAAATAATACACAAACTGACCACAGCCTCCTTTAGATTGCAGTGGGCCAAATCTAAACAGTCTTTTACCCAATCCGAATGGCAGAAAACCGTTGCCACACTGCAACAGGCACAGGATATCATCAATCAGAACCCTGATATAGTTTCTGACCGTGAACGTCAAAATTTGCATCGTCTCTGGGTTAACTCCTCACTCTACAACATGCTTAATGGTGCCCGAGAAGCCTATCAGCAAAAAAACTGGAACGAGACCATACGGCAATATCAAAAAGCAATTGACTTGCTCGACACAGAATCCGCGAATTTCGAAGGGTTGCTGGATGATTCCATGTACAAAATTCAAAAGACATTGCTCAAGGTCAAAATTGCACAACTACAAGAAAAAGTACTGCTTGCAGAATATAATAATGATATTGATGAAGGAATCCGTCAGTCGCAAAATATTCAACAGTTGATCAAATCAAGTCCCTTAAGCGGTGATCCTGAGATCAAAAACATCGCTCAAAAAATTGGCGAACAGATCAATGCACGCCAAAAGGAAATGGAACTGGACAGGAAACTCAATTATCTCAAAGAAAATTATGCAGAAATATTTCGAACCAATTATCCGACTTTCAAAGGTTCCAGACTTCAATCTCCCAAGGTCACCTTTCTCCACAAAAGGGGCAATAAACATATTTTTTCCATCTCGTGTACAGAGCGAAGCCAGGGAAGTTCATCGCGCCTGGAACTCAACTATGCATATGACGAGGCGACTCAAACCTGGTCCGTATACGACGAATAGCCGTTGTTTTTCATAGATCCCATTCCCCATCTTCCCTCCTTTATGACCTAAGCTCAGGCAACAGAAAGCGCTAACTTATTTCTGGGATATATACACCCTGAAAAAGGAAAACTTCGTTAGGTTGGGGATATTTAATGGACAACCGACAACCAAGGGCTTTTTCAGGGATATAGGCAGTGCGTATTGGGGAAAAACAGAAGCACTACAACTTCTCTGCAGAATATGTGGTTCTTAAATGAGGAATCTGAATTCCCCTTTTCCCAGAAGATCATGTAAGTGCAGGATACCTTGCAGCCTGTTGTGAACGTCTACCACCGCCAATATGGTAATTTCCCTGCTTTGCATCAGGCTCAACGCATCAGCTGCAAGCAGATCTGCGGTAATGGTGACTGGCGCTGTGGTCATAATATCCTGCACCGCAACATGCTCTAACGGCTTGCCTGTGATAACCAGTCTGCGCACATCTCCATCTGTCACTATGCCCTGCAGATAGTGTTCTTTACTGGTTACCACCACAGCACCGATATTTTTTTTGTTCAATTCCACCAAGGCATCCTGTAGGCTGCCTTTTTCGTCAACCACAGGCACATCGATCCCCGTGAGCATAACTTCCCGAACCGCAACCTTGAGCCGTTCTCCAAGGCTGCCACCTGGGTGATTCTTACGAAAGTCTTCCTCCCTGAATCGCTTTTTCCTAAGCAATGTGACCGCAATGGCATCACCTAGAGCCAGAGTTGCCGTGGTCGATGTTGTGGGGGCAAGCCCAAGAGGACAGGCCTCTCCAGGCACAGCAATCTCAAGAGTCACAGCAGCCGATTTCGCCAAAGTGGACAGTCTGTCACGAGTCATGGCAATGACAGGAATTGCTCGCTCTTTAAGACTCGTCAGCAGGGGGTACAACTCAGCGGTTTCGCCTGAATAGGAGATAACCAATACTACATCAGACGCGGTCACCATGCCGAGATCTCCGTGCATGGCCTCCACAGGATGCAGGAAAAAAGAAGGGGTACCAGTTGAATTGAGAGTGGCAGCAATCTTCTGTCCAATAATGCCAGATTTACCTATGCCGGAAATGACAACCCGGCTGGGGCATGCATAAAGGATTTCTATGGCTTCTGTGAATTCTTCTCCCAAGGATGCACGTACTGCGAGAATACCTTCACTTTCGAGGGCTAATACCTCTTTTGCCTGTTGTAAACTCACATCTCCTCCTGCATGTGCACAACGGTTCTTCCCAAAGCTTGACCGGCAAGCATTTGATCAATGACTGGGTTAACAGCATTCAGCTGAATGTTTCGGGTAATCATATCCAAATCGGTCAATCGCCACTCGTCAGCAAGTTTCTTCCAAATCATTTTCCGTTTATCCATGGCACAATCTGCAGAATATATGCCGATGAGGTGCACCCCTCGTAAAATGAAAGGGTACACATTCAACGGTAAATCCTCGGCAAAGGCATTACCACAGGCGGTCACTACTCCGTCAAATGCAGTTGCCTTAACAATGTTGGCCAGAATCGTTCCGCCTACCGTATCCACGGCCCCGGCCCATTGCTCGGAAAGCAACATTTTGCTGCTGCCCTCTAACCCGACTGCACGCGGGAGTATATGCTTTGCCCCGCAATCATGGAGTAAGGAACTATATTCTGTTTTTCCTGAGAGCGCGTGCACCTCATAACCAATCTTGGAAAGGAGTTGCACGGCAACCAATCCCACCCCACCGGTAGCACCGGTAACCACAATCGGACCATTTGTTGGCAAGACGTTGTTTTGTTGCAAAGCATGGACGCATTGGGCTGCTGTAAAGCCCGCCGTCCCTATCGCCATGCATTCTTTAAGAGAAAGGCCTTCAGGGAGAGGGAGTACCCATTGCGCTGGAACACGAATGATTTCTCCCAACCCCCCATCAGTGTTCATTCCCAGATCATAGCCACTACAGAGGACTTCCTGGCCTTCTTTGTACTCTTGGACCTCGGATCGCAAAACAATGCCAGCAGCATCAATACCTGGTGTATGCGGATATCTTCGAGTCACCCCTCTGTTTCCGTTAGCTGAAAGAGCATCTTTATAGTTAAGAGAAGAATACCGTACCCGGATAAGTATTTCTCCAGGAGGCAAATCTGCAATTGCGCGGGTTTCAATGGCACGGCTAAACCCATCTTGTTCCGTTTCCCGAACGACCAAGGCCCGAAATGTATCATCAGCCATAATTTTGTCTCAAATTTTGGAGGATTAATCATGTATGGAGACGGTGGTCAAAAAAATACTCCGTTCAGCCATCCCCACGCCTGCAGCACCCCCCTTGTTTGGACGATGCCAGACGGCCTGTCAGCCATGCGGTAGCAAACGCCCAGAGAGCACTTTTATCTGTTTGCCATCAGGAAACTGGATGCAATATCGGCCGTCGTCAACCATCCCTTTTCCTCGGGCAACGCGACGGCTTTTACCGTCATCATATTGCACCCACTCCCCATAGAGATAATCACGTTTCTGCCATTGAGCGAGGAGCTTTTTTCTATCGTGAACAAGCAGTGTACGTTTTTTGTACAAACGCTCCCCCAATTGAGAGAGCACGAAGTGGATATCAACAGTTCTGCCGGTCTCCTCATACAGGGTGGTCACTCTTGACCGGATGGCCCTGGGATATTGAGAAATACGGTTGTTGAGATTGAGGCCTATCCCAATGAGTAACCAGAGCGATTGATCTGGTGGGCGCATGGATTCACATAAAATACCTCCAAGTTTATGTCCATTCAGATAAAGGTCATTGGGCCACTTTAGTTGGACGTCCATCTTTCCCAATTCTTCCAGAACCTCGGCACAGGCGACACCAACCGCAAGGGTAACACAGGGGAGCCAGGAGGGAGCCAAATCCGTAGAATCAAGGAAGGTACAGTACAAACCACCTTGGGGAGAGCTGAAGGAACGCCCCTGCTGACCTTTCCCCAAGGACTGGGTTTCTGTCACCAGAAGTGCTGGGCTACGATGTCCAGAGGTAATCAATGCTTTTGCCCGGATATTGGTTGAATCAAGTGAAGTCCATCGATATACCTCCATCCCGTCCCCTTCCAATATAGTTGACAAAAAAAAAGCAGAGCCGCCAAGGCTCCGCTTTTTATCTACTCACATACTACCAGCCCATACATAATTTTTCCCAAATATTATCTAGGTACAGACACGCAGCAAGGCAACATAAAGATATGTTACGCCTCCTCGTCCTGGATACGGTCGGGATCGGCATACATGGTGGTGGATCCTGAAGACCAGAACATCAGTTTGCCCTTTGTAACCAACGCATTGGCGATTTTCTTTATTTCACGAGGTTTTTTATCAGGATCACAAGCGTAAAAATCTTTCACATACAACTGTGGTTTTGGCGATTTTTTTGCTTTTTCGATCATTGCTGCTTCTATTTCTTCGATACTCAGTGCCATACTCAGCTCCTTGAGATGAAATAATAAAAAAGGTCGATCGACCCTGACTGCCAGGGCCGATCGATTGAGAAACCTTACTCTGTGTAAGCAGCGGTGTGGCTTGTGTATTTAAACTGGGTCGTGGTTCTCCATGTATCGTAAGCCAATCGGTAGTCGTCGATTGATTTCTCGGTAAATGGAATTTTGCAGACCTCGAAAAATTTTTCCCAGCCAATGCGCTCAGCCCACTCTCCTACACGCTCATACTTCTTTGCACCCTTGGCGTATGCCTCAACAATATTGCGGATACACTCTACTGTTTCCGGCCAACGCGGAGTGGTGTTTGGTAGGAAAGGCACAACCAGTTTAGAAAATTTAGGGGCAGATCGAGCATTGGACACCTTACCACCAACCAGAATCGCGATACCGTCACCCTCAGGATCAGCCAGAGGCATGGCCGGACACATAGTATAGCAGTTTCCACAGAACATGCAACGCTCGTTATGCACCTTAACCGTCTTGATCTGTTCCCCATTCACTTCAGCCTTGGCTGGCTTAATGGCCCCCAGAGGACAGGCAGCAATAGCCAAAGGTATCTCACAAACGCCTGTGATACGCTCATGGTCAATCATGGGGGGGGTACGATGGATACCGAGAATCGCAATATCAGAAGCATGTACCGCACCACACATATTCAGGCAGCAGGCCAGTGCAATGCGAACCTGTGCAGGCAACTTCATGGAGGTGAAGTATTCAAACAGCTCATCCATAACAGCTTTAACAGGTCCTGAAGCGTCTGTCGCCGGTGTATGGCAATGTATCCAGCCCTGGGTATGGACAATATTGGATACGCTGGCACCTGTTCCCCCTATGGGAAACTGGTTGCCGTAGCTGGCAATGGTTTCTTTTAAGGGTGCAACCTTATCCTCGGAATCCACCATGAACTCAACATTGTTCCGGGTGGTAAAACGCACATAGCCGTCACAGTGCTTATCGGCGATATCACAGATATCGCGAACATAGCTTATGGTTACCAGACGTGGAGAACCGCAACGGACGGTGAACACCTTGTCACCGCTTTCCGCCACATGCACCAAAACACCAGGCTCCAGGATCTCGTGATAGAGCCATTTCGCCTTATTCTTTGTGATGACAGGAGGCATCATGTCTCCATAGTATTTTGGTCCCAAGTCGGTAATTCTACCTTCCATAGGATTATTCGGATCGTAACCCATAATATGTCTCCTTATAAAAACTTCTCAGTTGGTTATTCTATTCAATCGAACGGGATTACATGGCGTGACGTTTTCTGAACTCTTTGATATCACGATCCCAACCGCCAGGCACTTCCTCTTCTTTCCAGAAGACATAGGGATTGGAACGCGGTTCTTTCACATGTTGTGGCAAAGGTTCTATTTCCATAACCCTTAAGAAAGTTGGCAAACCGATACGCTGCATGGTCTCTCCAACGCGCTCACGGTTTTTACCGACTTCCATCCACCAATCCCATACTTTTTCGATGACATCAATCACTTCTTCAAAATCGTTCTCTTTGCTCACCTTAATAAAAGGAATAACCAACGTCGAGAATTGAGCGCCATCAAGAATCGGAGCCTTGGCACCAATCAGGATGGAAGCACCTGTATCAAGACCTGGGCGTAAAGCGCGAGGCATGACATTGATACAGTGCATACAACGGGTACACTCGCTATCATCAATTTTCAGTTCATCACCTTCCATCCACATGCACTGGGTCGGGCAGAGATCAAGTACTTCTTCCTTGATATCAAACGGTCCCCAGTCACCGCCTCGGTGAGAACCTGCATTGGACGGGTATTCAGGGTTGTTGGCGATGTACTCTTTGACAGCTGCCTGATCAATGCGGATATTGTCTTTCCAGGTTCCAATAACAGAAAAGTCGGAACGGGCTATAGCTGCAACACAGTCATTGGGGCATGAGGAGAATTTAAATTTGAACTTGTACGGAAATGCTGGGCGATGAATCTCGTCCTGGTAATGCTGGGTCAGGTGATTGCAGATCTCCTGAGCGTCAAAGCAAGACCATTCACAGCGAGAGGAACCAAGACAGCAGGCCGGTGTCCGCAGGTTAGACCCTGAACCACCAAGATCCTGGCCAAGGTCATGGGTCAGATCCCAGAACAGAGGCTCAAGATTCTCGGTCCGAGTTCCCAGAAAGATCATATCCCCGGTTGAGCCATGCATATTGGTGACACCAGAACCGTATTTCTCCCACAGATCCATGAGGGCCCTGAGATTCTCTGTGGTGTAGTAGAGCCCTGATGGCTGGGCGACGCGTACGGTATGAAAATGTTCCACTCCTGGAAATCGGTCAGGAACGTCGGAGTAACGACCGACGATACCACCCCCGTACCCGAAAACACCTACGATGCCACCATGTTTCCAATGGGTGATCCTGTCTTCGTATGAAAGCTCAAGCTGCCCAAGGATGTCCCACACCTCAGGCTTGGTTTCAGCCTGTCGCTTGAGGTCAGTGACGAAACTCGGCCATGGACCTTTTTCCAGTTCGTCCAATAGAGGCGTTTCATGCTTTGCCATCAGTGTTCCTCCTAGATAATTAAATGGTTAAATATATAACCGGTAAATAATTTTATTGTGCCCAACATATCGCTGTTGATGCAAACTAGAGCGACAATACTATATTGAATGCTCATTCAGTAAACGAAGATAAACGGACACGATAGCTTTGTCAACAAAAAACCGTAACCCGTTGTTGCACCAACAAAACATGCCTTCCACCTGCTCATAAATTATCTGATTTTCGCCACTTTTAAGAGGACTTCTTCAATAGAACCAACCTCTTCCTTTGGTGCTGTTTTTACGGCATCTCCTCTCATATAATTGAGTATATTCCTGGCCAGCACCTTGCCAAGCTGCACACCTTCCTGGTCAAAAGAATTAATGTTCCAGCAAAAACCCTGAAACGCTATCCGGTTCTCATAAATCGCCAGCAGGCTCCCCAGGGTCTTGGGGGTGAGGCGATCAGCAATAAGAACACTGTTTGGCCGGTTCCCGGAAAAACTGCGTACCAGATTGTCACTTTGCCTGCCTGTTGCAAGGGCAATGGATTGTGCCAGCATGTTTGCCAGTAGTTTCTGCTGCGAAGAGGTCTGCTCAACCACGGCATCCTCACCGTATTGGCTGGCCCGAAAACCGATAAACTCAGCCGGCACTATTTCCGTCCCCTGGTGCAACAGCTGATAAAATGCATGCTGACCGTTTGTTCCCGGTTCTCCCCAGATAACCGGCCCTGTCTGGTACCGAACCGGTGTGCCAGTACGGGTAACGGATTTGCCGTTGCTTTCCATGTCACACTGCTGCAGATGAGCCGGAAAACGCGATAAGGCCTGGCTGTAAGGCAACACGGCGCAGGTCGCATACCCCAGCAAATTATGGTTCCATATCCCCAGCATGGCCATGAGCAGAGGAATATTTTCTCGTATATCCGGGTTTTCCGATTCCCTGTCAATGCTTTCCGCCCCCTGCAGGATCTGCATAAAGCTCTCATATCCCAACAAAAAGCCAAGCGTCACCCCCCCAACCATGGACGTGACAGAATATCGTCCGCCAATATAATCATACATAAAAAAGGAGGCCAGATACCGGGCAGGGTTATCCATGGGACTGCCCTTACCGGTTACAGCAAGCATATGACGGGCAGGATCCAATCCTTTCGCCTCCAGTGCCTGCCGAACAAGAATTTCATTGGTCAGGGTTTCCAAAGTGGTGCCGCTTTTGGAGACCACATTGATCAGTGTCCGTGACAGGTCCACCTTTCTTAACACCTCAGCAGCGTCATCGGGGTCCACATTGGCGATAAAATGTGCGCTCCTCCCGTTCAGCGCATACGGCTGCAAAGCCATGGCCAGAGCCCTCGGCCCAAGGTCGGACCCGCCGATGCCCACCTGGATAATAGAGGTAAACGACTGCCCCTGTGCGTTCACCAGTTGCCGGTTTGCAATTTTCTGCAAAAATACCTGCAGTTTTTCCAACTCATCTCGCGCAGCCTGCGTCGCCTCGGGACAAAGAGGCGATACAGTAAAGATATCTCGACAGGCTGTATGCAGCACCTGCCGTTGTTCACTCTCAAAGCCCTCAATATAATTCAGTACTTCCCCCCTCTTCATAGCTGCAAATTTATCCAGCACCCCAGCCTGGTCAACCATCTGCTGCAGTGCGTCAAGCACCCGGTTATCAATCCTCTGGGTACCATAAAGCAAATCAAAGTCGGCAGAGGAACACACATAGCGGCTCAACCTCTGCTCAGAGAGTGCCCCCTCGCTGGTCAGATCAAAGGGGGTTTGTGCGAGTTCCTTTAAGAGCGCCAGGCTGGGTAATTGATCAAAGTCAGTAAACTGCATGGGGTCCTCCTGCATCGTACATGATCATACCATTCCGAATCCGGGCAACTGCAATGGACACAGAGGTGCCTCTGTCCCAGATGGTTTCTGAACAATCAGACGAAAAGGTCACAGATTCAAAAAAAGAGAATTGCGAGGTCACATCTCGCCGCCCCCCGAGGCACGCGCTCGCATCATCGCTATCACCCCAGCATAATCTTCTTGGCTATAAACAGCTGACCCAGCAACAAAAATATTTGCTCCGGCAGCAGATGCCGCCCCTATGGTTGCAGGGCCTATACCGCCATCAATTTCTATCCCCGCTTCCGGATTACACCCATCGAGCTTGACGCGAAGTTCCTCTATTTTCTTGAGCGTTGAGCCGATAAAAGTCTGGCCGCCAAAGCCTGGATTGACACTCATAAGCATAACCAGATCCAGCTCTTCCAAAACATAATCCAAAGTGGACAAAGAGGTTGCCGGATTCAGAACAGCACCGCTCTTTTTCCCCATTTCCCGGATGGCTGTCAAGGTCCGGTGCAGATGGGTACAGGCCTCGACGTGCACTGTGATCCAGTCGGCTCCCGCCTTGGCAAAGGCGGCGAGATGTGCATCGGGATTGGTGATCATAAGATGCACGTCCAGGGGCAGCTTTGTGATCTGCCGCACCGCTTGGACCAGCAGCGGCCCCATGGTAATATTCGGTACAAAGTGACCATCCATAACGTCAATATGGATAACATCAGCTCCAGCATCCTCCACAGCCCGAACTTCTTCACCAAGCCTGGAAAAATCTGCTGATAAGAGAGAAGGGGCGATCAGAATAGACTTCATCTTTATGCATTCCTTTGGCTCATGATCAATATATAACCCAGTGGTACTCCCCTGTTTTTTCAAAAAAAGGGCATTTATGGGAAAAAAAATCAGCAAACAACCCTAATCCTTCAGGATGTAAGCCCGAACTGTTTTTCAAAAAGAATCACCGATCACGGGCTCACCCAGATTTTTCATCCGCTCAAGCGGTACCAGGTTCGGGAGTTTTTGCCACTTTATTATACTCTGATAAATCTGTGACCAAAATACTACCGAAGATGGTATCGCATGGGCTGAGCTTTGGTGGACAATTTGTCAAAATGTGAGCCCCCTCACGGCCTCACATGCATTTGTTTCTATGTATTTTTCTCAAACAAGACAAAATGTTCATGGGAAATTCGGGCTAGGCAGTGTCAATACGCTCGTATATCTGACCGGGCAGTTGGCGGATAGCCCCTGCAAGCTCCAGCTCCAGTAACAAGCCGGGGATATCCCGTGCAGAGAAGCCACTCAATCGCCCTAAGGCATCAATAGATAAAGGATAGGGCTCCACATAGGACAGCAATTCCT
This sequence comes from Desulfobulbus propionicus, assembly GCA_002748755.1. Taxonomy (GTDB): domain Bacteria; phylum Desulfobacterota; class Desulfobulbia; order Desulfobulbales; family Desulfobulbaceae; genus Desulfogranum; species Desulfogranum propionicus_B. The sequence goes on from PDTD01000017.1 coordinate 86,122, forward strand.
GCGCCCGGGTACTCAAAAGCAGGCTATCGGTCCCCTCTTCATGCGAAGGTTCTGCCGGGCTCTCCGATCCCAGCCCGCCGAAACCTAATCGCAGTTCCTGGAGCACATCCTCGGCATTCTGAACCAAATACGCCCCAGCCTGAATAAGGCGATGACATCCCTGACTTTTCAAGGAATCAACCCGTCCCGGCACGGCAAAAACTTCTCTACCCTGGTCCAGAGCCAGCCGAGCCGTGATCAGAGAACCTGATTTTTCACTGGCCTCCACCACCACTGTCCCCCTGGACATGCCGCTGATTATTCTGTTTCGCATTGGAAAATGAAATCTCTCCGGCGCACTACCCAACGAAAACTCGGAGAGTAACGCTCCTTTTTCCCGTATATGCGCGTAGAGTTGTCCATGATTTTTGGGATACACAACATCAATTCCGCACCCAAAAACACAGATGGTTTCTCCTCCGCCAGCAAGAGCTCCCGTATGTGCCGAGGCATCTATGCCATGCGCACCACCGGAAACCACACAGACGCCCTGCCGTGCCAGATCTCGTCCAAAAGCTTCTCCCTGACGTTTGCCATAGGATGTCGCAGTCCTGGAACCCACTATAGCCACCCTTGGCCGTTTGAAGCAGGCGACCTCTCCTGCTCCGTACAACAGGACAGGAGGATCTGCAATGTTTTTCAACTCTTCAGGATACAGAGGACAGCACTGCGCCAGAAGAAAAAAATGGTTGCGTTCAAGCACATCCAATTCACGCTTGGCCCTTTCCAGTGCCTGCTTTTGATTGTTTCGGTCACGAATCACGGTCTGTGTCCTGGAACCGAGAATGGGATCTACCGTGTCATCTGCCGCAAGAATTGCTTCGGGGGAACCGTATTGTTTGATCAGACGGTTTTGCAGTGCACACCCCACTCCTTCCAGGAAACTCAGGGTAAGCCAATCAATGGCTCGGGAACATATATGCACAGCGTACCTTATGCAGAGTTTTATGCAGAATATTGAGCGGTGTTGATTGAGTGTCTGCACCACAGACAACTGCTAGCCCGGATCACTTAGGAACATTTGGTCTCACCAAAAAAAAAGAGAGCAAACAGATACACGGGATATCCGTGAGCAGGATCAAATTTGGACAAAATGTCCACCAAACAACCTCGGTGCGCCTCTTTTTGGCTGCATTATGCCTACAAGAGGTCAACCTCCATCCCCTCCTATAGGCCCGTCCTCAAATTAAATAAAAGAATAACCGTCTAAGCAGATGAAAACGCAAGGCTAATCGGTCATGAATGCTTCCAGGTCCTCACTACGGGAGGGGTGTCTGAGTTTTTTAATGGCCTGGGCCTCAATTTGGCGGATACGCTCTCTGGTCACCGAAAAACATTGTCCTACTTCTTCCAGGGTATGATCACAGGCGATCTCAATACCATAGCGCATGCGCAGCACCTTCTCTTCCCTTGGGGTGAGAGATCCCATGACCCTGCACAGACAGCGCTTAAGGCTTTCAGTTATAGAATTCTCCTGGGGATCGGGGTGGGCATGGTCTTCTATAAAATCACTGAGCATGGCATCTTCTTCTTCACTAACCGGCGCATCCAGAGAAATAGCATCTTTGGCTGTTTTCAGGGCGATATGCACCTTTTCAACATCAGTACCGAGTTGCTCCGCCATCTCTTCAGGGGTGGGCTCTCTGCTTTCCAGCCTCTGGAAATCCTTGGAAAAACGCAGCAACCTGTTGATGGTCTCTATCATATGCACCGGCAGACGAATGGTCCTGCCCTGGTCGGCAATCCCCCTGGTTACTGCCTGCCTGATCCACCAGGTAGCATAGGTTGAAAATTTATAGCCGCGTTGATAATCATACTTTTCCACAGCCTTCATTAGACCAATATTGCCTTCCTGGATAAGATCGGGCAACTGCATGCCACGATTAAGAAACTTTTTGGCCACAGAAATCACCAAGCGTAAATTGGCTCGCACCAATGACTCCTTGGCTTGCTTGGCCATCTCAAGCCCCAGCTCAATTTCTTGCTGGATTTCCATAAATGCGGACCAGCTTACCCCTATAGTTTCTGCCAGTTCCAATGTGATATGCCGCTCTATTTCAGCAGGGCTGATTTCTCCGTCCTGCCCCTTACTGATTTGCTCACGTCGTACGGTAAGCAACTCTCTTTGCTGCGCAACCACTCTGACTTTAGTAAACTTCTTACTCAATTCCTTAACAGCATCGGCGACCGAAAGGATGCCCTTAGAACAGAGTCGGTGCTCATGGAACAAATTGGATATTTGCCACCCAACCTGAAGGATTTCCTCCACTATCTTTTCCTCTGCCTGTTCATCACCGGACTGTTTTTTCAGCTCTGTAAACAAATCACGGCGCCTGGCGTCAAGGGCGTTCGCCTCCTCAATTTTATCAAGAAGAGAATCGCGAACCTTGTTCAAAATCTTGTCGTCATTATCTGAAACACCCCGAACAACAGTGTTAATCCGCGTACTCCCACGGAGAATGTTTTCTGCAAGATCGTTGAGAGCGGTTATTCCAAGGGTCAAGCGTAACACAGCATATTGTATTCTGGCTTCACTTTCTTCCACCATCTTGGCTAGCTCTATCTCCTCTTCATGACTGAGTAATTTCTGGCTACCCATTTCTCGGAGGTAGATATTCATCGGGTCCTGGTTCGTCCCCATACTACGCCTGTCTGTGCGACGTCTGTCACCTCCCGATCGTCTATCTAATTGCGTACGTCTCTCTTTATCGAATTGACCGTTGATCTGCTGAACGAAAGCCGCTCCGATGACACTTTCTTCTGTATGCATATCAGCAGCTTCAAATTCTTCTCGTTCATCTTCAGCTACGAATCCATTCAACGTGACATCTTCGTCCAACTGCTGCTCTCTTTTATTCATTCTAGCTCTCCAGGATAGTAGCCCACAAAATGAGAGATAACTGCCGGCGCCATCTCCAGACACCTAAAAAAACGTTGAAACAGCATCATAAACCCAATTGACGGGTCCTGTATACCAGATCCAAAACACATCCTTTCGCCATCTATCCCCTCAAAACGCTTTCTTGCAACGACTCCTCCAGTATGGAGGTTACCAGCATTACACATTTTTTCAATAAGTTATCTTAATAACCCTTTCTTTTTTTACCAATGAGCATTTTTTTTTGCAGCAACTCCATCAACAGAGCTTGGTCGCCAGCTCTTTCTGCTGCATCAATCCGTTCCTGCAATATTTTTTCATTGTTCTGGGCATTGACATCCTCTATCCACCGTAACAGTTCAACCCGCATGCTTTCTACGAGACCGCTTTCGTCTTCACCCTCTACCTGTACAAGGCCATGTGTCAATAATTCGACAACATGCTCACGCACCGTATCATCCTCGGTCAAATCAAGTATCTTTTCAGGTTCTTCTGCCCCACTTAAACAAAACTCATTAATTAGATGCAAAATACGGACCGACAACTCATCCTTTACCACTGACGCCAGGCCGGCAGCAGCCATTTCCTGATACGAATCTGGATGCAAAAGAAGAAACTCAAACAATTGACGTAGCTTTTTAGGTAATCGGCCTACAACTGCCTCCTGCCCCTTACTCTGCTTCCTAGGCAGGGCCATGGTTTTTCCGTCCTGCAACAACGAAAGATCAATCCCTAACTGGGCCCCAAAATGAGTGGCCATCAAAGCGTACTGTGCCGGATTTTTTGCTTCCCGCAACAGCGGCTTAAGTTTTTCCATGATTCTGTTCTTACCCAGTAAGGTCAGGCCATGTTCTTGCACCAGGGTGTCAAAAACAAACTCCGCAAGCGGCTGAGCCTCCTCAATACACTGCTCTATTCCCGATGCACCTTTCTCCCGCACAAAACTATCAGGATCATGATTTTCCGGTAACATAGCCACCTTGCACTCCAAATTCTCAGCCAAAAAATAGGGAACACTTCGCATGGCCGCTTGCAACCCTGCAGTATCACCATCAAACAACAACACCGCCTGATCGCAATAATTGCGCATCTGCCGAACATGATGGGGCGTCAGAGAAGTTCCCAGGGGCGCGACCGCATTATCTACCCCATGGACAGCCAGCATCAAAAGGTCAAAATTTCCTTCAACAACGATTGCGGTCCGTTTTGCACGAATGGCTTCCCGATGCTGATAGAGCCCAAATAACAGTCGACTTTTTTCGAAAATCGGACTTTCTGGAGAGTTCATATACTTGGGCTTTCCGTCTCCCAGAATTCTTCCGCCAAAGGCCACCACCCGACCGCTCATATCCAAGATGGGAAACATGATCCGTGAACGAAAACGATCATAATGTCCGCCCCGTTCCCTCTTGACAGCCAAACCAGCTTGCTCGATCACTTCCATGGACAATTGTTTTCTCCGCAAAGCGCGAGTCTGGAAAGACCAGCCTACTGCCTTGGGCGATGGAGCCAGGCCTAATCTGTACCGTCGGACAAACGCATCAGGAACCCCCCGCTGTTTTAGGTAAGTGCGGGCTTCGACAGACTCCTGACCCCGAACCAGGCACTGTTCATACAAGCGGGCAGCCTCTTCACAGGTCTGGTACAGTCTCTCCCGCATTCGGAGACGTTTTTTTTCCTGATCGCTCATTCGACGCTCAGGCAACTCTATATGGTACCTTTGGGCCAGCATCTTGAGCGCTTCAGGAAAATCGCAGTGATGATGCTTCATGACAAAGGAGAAGACATCACCTGAGGCGCCACAACCAAAACAGTAGAAAAATTGTTCCTGAGGGTTAACGGAAAAAGACGGTGTTTTTTCATTATGAAACGGACATAACCCTTGATACCTGTTTCCCACTTTACGCAGGTCGATACATGCACCAATGACCTCAACTATATCAGCAGCTTCCCTGACCTGATTTTTAACCTGCTCGCGTCCCCCGCCTTCCATTCGATCGTGATCCCTCTCTTATTTTATTGGTAATTACGTTCCGGTTACGGTACAGTATCACAAAAAAAAATTACGCATACTGCAACAGGAATCAACACAACAACATCAAACAGTTACCTTTCCTGTGAGCGGTTGCGATTTCACAGATGGCGATGACATCCTTCGAAACACCATACTTAGTCAATTTAGTGCAGTACATGTTCCAAGCACAACTCTTCCTTTGCCAACAGTCCACCTGTGCCACTGTACCCGGAGCCACGTTAGCGCTGCCAAAAGCGCTCGCCAGCGGCGTAGAATCTGTACGTACCGCCTGACGGATAAAGATGCCCCATGCTATAAACCACATCCTGACTCTGGAAGTGAGAAAGGAAATCGCTGAGCGTTACTTCGGACTACGCAAAACCATTGAAGAAGATATCCAACGCTACAACGAACAACTCAAGGCAGCATTGAACGCCATGGAAATGACCGTAGGTATGACGCTCATTCGCATTTACATTCTCCTACAACACACCAAAATTATAAAAGAATTCAATCAGCTGATCGGCCTAAACGATGATCTTTTTTTTGATCCCTATCTGGTAGAATCGGCCACCATACGCAGGCGACTCTTCAACGGCACTGACCAGACACGGGGGAGAGGGATTACTAAAAAACAAAAGTTCACCAATCTCCTATACACCCTCTACCAACAATTACTCCAGGCCGTTGAAGAATATCGACGCGTCCGGCAGCACCTTATGCAAGAGGAAGAAACCATTGCTGAAGAAATAAAAATGTTTCACCGAAACAACGACCTGTCGGCTATTATAGGGTTTCTTCGCCATCTTGACAGCGACCCCATTCACACAGGGTACATGGCGGGTGACCTTATGAAGGCAAGGGACAAAAAACTTGCTGAAAAAATGTATGTACAGCCCCCCCTGCAAGCTGAAAAAGTCCTTCCTCCCATTCCGGCAATGCCACCTTGTAAAGAAGTGAAAAAACTTCTTGCCCAGCTCGCGAAAAATGCTTTTACTCTCACAGGCCGTACCCATGTGGGATACCTTTTTAAAGACCTTGATATGCAACGGACAGACTGCCTATGACTTCTTCTGCTCTAGCTTGCGGCTCTGTTATTCTGGGTCTGTCCCTTCTTGTTGCCGGTGGAGAAAGCCTGGTTCGCGGCGCTGCAGACCTTGCTAAGGGAGTTGGCGTAACCGCCTTTGTCGTCGGCCTGACTGTGGTTGCTTTCGGAACCTCTGTGCCCGAGCTTTTTATTAGCCTTACGGCTTCACTCCAAGGACACGCTGACATTATGATCGGCAATGTGGTGGGCAGCAACATCGCTAATGTTGGACTTATCCTCGGCTGCTGCGCCCTGTTTGCGCCCCTGAGACTACCCCTCAGGGAGGTATGGAACGAACTCCTCATCGTCGTGGGAGCAAGCGTAATGCTTATGTTCTGCAGTGGCTATGGACTCTTCCCACGCATAGTGGGCGTTTTTTTCACCTTGGTTATCACAGGGTATACCGTACTTGTCTACCTGCATGCAAAAAAGAGCCACCAACAATCCGATGGGGGTACCCTGTCGCTCACCGCAAAAGGCCTTTTCCTTCTCTTATTCATGATCGTTCTAGGGCTTGGACTACTAGCTGTTGGTTCACACTTTTTTATTAACGGAGCAATCACCCTGGCCCGCCTCCTTGGTGTCAGTGAACTCATCATAGGTCTAACCCTGGCGGCCGTGGGAACTTCTCTACCGGAACTCGCTTCCTCCCTGGCTGCCCTGCGTCATGGCGAGACAGGCATGCTCATCGGCAATGTGGTAGGTTCCAACATGTTCAACCTGCTCATGGTCCTCGGAGTTACGAGTGTTATCAAACCTTTTGCAATTGATCCTAGCCTACTGCAAAGAGATTTACCAGTCATGCTAGGCTTTACCCTTATTCTCATTCCTCTATTGCTCAGAGATGGCACGACCAAGAGGTGGCAGGGATTTCTCCTGTTCTGCGGATATGCCGGATACTGTTTCAGCCTGATGTAGCCCGAACTCCTCATACACATTTTCAGGCCATAGCTCATAGTAACACGATATTCGCACAATTGTTCTATCCTATCGATAGTCATTGTTATAATGCTCTTCTCATGGGTCCGTATCGGCCCCAGCAAATCTTGTCCTCCATGAAATATCTCGCCAAGCTTGGTCAAGCCATGGCACCCACCCAGCGATTACAGCCGTTCAACCGATGTCAAAGGCAATTGTTATAAGAGTTGTTTCACCCTCTTTCTGTAAAACACCAAACCAAAAACATGCAAAGAATATTGTTTTATTTCAAACAACTATAACCGGATACCACCGACCCTGTTATGGGCTACATCGTATGCAATCCTGCTTCAGTTAGGTTTTCAATCATATCTGCATCGGTTTTCTTTTCTGGATACCATGTAAATAGGCCATGAGTTCTGTCGTAAATAGAGCTGGATACCCCGTAAAGGGATGCTACCCGAATGGATTCCCTTTCTCTTTTCAGGCATTGAAAAAAATGGAACCAACCTTTTATCGCAACTCCTCACAGGCCATATAACATCTTTATTTTACTTGGTTTACTTCTGAAATTGCTTTCAGCTTACCCAGAATCATTCATATTCAGGTATTGGTTTGTACAGTAATGCAGGTAGGATGGCCAGTTACCCGATCGTTTTCTCACCGCTCCCTGCCTGCGGTGTTCCCGCACAGGGCTCCTCCATATTATTCGCTTCGTACAAAAGCATTATCAGTGCCCTGTAACCGATTATGCAGGGGCGAGGAATACGAAAGAACCTTATGGGTCCTCGCCATTGAACGCTTTTCCTCTGACTCCTCCAATTGAACCACTTAAAACTCATACAGCTTACCCTGAAAAAGGAGTTGAGCAAGCGATCGTTTCCCCTGACACCGTACTAAACCGGATTTTTCATCAGCTCTGATGGTGCCAGGTTGGGTAGTTTTGGGTACCTTATTCTACTTGGGTATATGTGCTGCCCAAAAAATGGCGAAGTTGATGCCGCCTGGGGTGAACAGGATACAAACTATGGCTCAATATTGAACCCTTACCGATCCGATGAAACGATATCCATAAACACCTGCGTCGTACTCATAGCGTTCACCTCCTTTTGGAAGAAGATCGAAACGGCAGACGATGTTTGCCTAGCCGACACCAGAGATTCTTTTCTTTGAAGGATCCAAACTTAATCCGGAAGATACGGGGTAATGTCTTTCAGGTACTTTGTGGCGACCTTAAAGCCTTCTTTTTCCAGAGAAATAACGGCCTTGGCGCCGTCTTCACCTGCGATGCGCATGACAAGTTGAATGATCCCAGCCCGTTCTTTGATCGGCCAACTGATCAGGCTCTGGATGTTGATATTCGCTTCCTTGAATACTGCCGTAACCTTGGCGAGTTGGCCAGGATTGTCAGAGACAAACACCGAAATCCGTATACTGCTTTCGCTCATGCCTATGGCCATCAGAAGCATTTCCATGACATCGCTGCTGGTTATAATTCCCACCAGCTTCTCATTTTCCTGGACCGGCAGTGAATTGATACTTTTGGTCTGCATGATGTAGGCCGCTCGCTCAATTGTGGTGTCTGGAGTGGCAGTGATTACGGTTTTAATCATGATCATGCCCAGCTCAACTTTCTCCAGCAGGTAATTGAGTTCATGGGCAGACAAGGCTGTAGCAGGCGATGCCCAATTTTTTTTCAAATCCCGATCTGAGACCACTCCAGCCAGCTTCCCTTTTTTGTCCACTACGAGAAGGTGGCTGACATCTTTTTCTTCGAGCATATCGCGTGCTTCGACAAGCGTTGTTTCCGGTCCGACTGTTACCAAATCCGTGCGCATTATCCTGCCGATATACATACCTGCCTCCTTATAGCATTATGTGTTTCAGTACCAAGTGCATCATTTTATCACTGTAGCGTAAATATGGTTAATGAGCCACAGTGATACCTTCGCGCAGAATATTTTTTGTGATCATTGCCTGGTTCCCAGGATGTCGATATCGTATTTCACCTTTGACCTGGTTGGGTGCAATGGGTTTGGAGAAGCGCAGAACTATAGTATGGTTGCCACTTGCAGGACGCCTGAACAACCATTTTGCGGCAGGTTTGCCCAGTCCGTTGACCGGGAGCGGGTTTGCTGCGATCAAATGTACTCCCCGGGCATGCTTTTGCATAACGATAAATGCCGGTGGGGCCGGGGAACTGACGTGTATACAAATTTGAACGACATCGCCTCGATCCACATATTTTGCTGAAACCCCGGCGTTGGCAAATCCATGATCAGACAGGAGCAGAAGAATGGATGAGAGGAGCAGGGCGAGTATATTTTTCATGGGGACTCCTTATTTTGTTCAGACTGGGGCTGAAAAGTTTGCGTGTTCTCATCCCAAGAGTATTGTCCGGCCAGCCACAAGGTCTCCACCTCGCTGAAATTAAAGCCGACACTCTCCGGAATGGTATACTGCTCGTAGGCTTTTAATATTTCGTTATCAGTAATGGTGTTGTCCCGGTCCGTATCGGCCCAGTGATAAGGCGCTATGGTGCTTATGGTCTGTCCCTTTATATCCTCTCCGCGCCCCTTCATATCCCCGGCAATGCATTGTCCTGAAAAGCGAATGATGTCTCCCATCTCTATGTCAGGATGAGGGGTAACCATATAGAGGAAAGCGGTTTTGCCGTTATCAAGCGTGCCAACCCAACGGGGACTGGTTGCAAACTGATGGTTGCGTGAGGAACCTGTAAGGCTTTCAGCAACGGCTTGTCCCAACACTTCTTCCCGTAAAAGGATGGGCGTCTGTTGACCGACTTGCCCCTGCACCTTGATGATAACGGGGAATCTCAAGTTGGGCGCGGTATGCGGCGGCACCGTCCGGGTAACCGTAATTGACGCAGAGGCCGTATCCTCACTGGTTAGGTTGAGCCAAAGAAGCAAAAGTATAAGAAGCAGAAAGGGCACAAGGAACCAGGATATCCTCCTAAATTTTCGAAAAAAAAGAGAAAAAGGCTCGGTTCTCTGTTTCGCATGCAGGGGGGGGGCGTGAAATTTTTCTTCTCTCTCTCCCTGTTCTCTGGATGAAAACGCAACAACCTTGGCTCCTGTCTCGGTGTTGGTAGGCTCATGTTGTTCCTGCTTATCCAGGAGCTGTTCAAGCTCGACCTCAAGCGCCAGGGCAAGCTTTTCTGCATTTTCCAGTTTGATTGAGGGGTATTTTCTATTTTCCCATCGAGAGATGGTATCAGTGGTCACTCCCACCACTGTGGCCAGATAAAGCTGGGTCAGCCCTTTGCCCTCCCTGAAAGTACGAATGGCACTGCCATTTATGTGTACACTGCTCATCGGATGCTATGTCCCTGTCCCTTTACGGCTGACACCGGTGCTTGAGTATCAGTCTGTCTTCTGTATATTGTTTTATAGCCGCTATTATCTTATCATACCGATTTTTCATGGTTACATCGGGTCGACATCACCCTATGTCGGGTCCAATGTCCCTCTATGTCGAATGACAGATCGTCCTTGATTTCGTACAGTGGATTCATAAGCGAGGAGGGTAGGTCCATGAAAAAAGAGAGGAGTCGTCAGCTTGTTGAGTCTCATATCTAGATGAATGGCCACGCATGCTGCTACCCAAAAGTGCACTTGCGAGGTGATCGCCATTGAAGGCGACACCAGTACTCTCCAGTGCGAGAGAATGAACCAAGATCTCACTGTAGATGACCTCGCGCAAATGAAAATCAAAAAGAACCAGAAAAAACGGCGATTGAAGGATGTTAATGAGTCCATACCGTTAAAACAAGAAAATAGGTGAAGAAATGAAAAGATCTATCAAAATGTTGGCCGTGTACAGTGTTCTTGCACTTGGGGTGTGGAGCGTTTTGCCTCAGACGGCAGAGGCCGAAGTCAGCACCAAGGCAGTGAGCTTTTCTATCCTGACTCCTGGCTTAGGGGTGAGTCTGGCCATCCCCGGTCCCGGACTCAATGTCTCCCGCTATCGTTATAGGCCACCTTGCCGTCCCTGGCTCGTCCGACCCAAAGCACGGGTGGTGAAAACCATCACAAGCACCACCGTCTATCGCGTCAGACCTGCCTGTTGCTGGTGAGAAAAGAGGCCGCTGGCGAGCTTTCATCTGCCGCAGGTAATGCTGGAGCGGCAGGGTTCGATAAAGGCAGTGCTGGCACCTTATTTTTGATTTAACCGGCTTTCTCATCGGCTCCGGTGCATTGCACGGATGCAGTACCATGTTCAGGTGTTGACACCTTACCGAGCAGCAGGCCGGAGTGTACAAAGACAGAGATGGATGTGTCCATCTCTGTCTTTTCCTGCTCGATAGTATTTGCCGAAAGAGGGGTGGCACGAACCACCAGAGAACATCTTGCATAGAGGCATGGTTATATATGTGAATACCTCGTCGTGTGGAAGGATGGGAGGCGTATAACGAAATGCATACTGCAGCCACCATGTATATCTGTGTTGATTTTGACGGAACGATTGTAGATCATCAATTTCCCAAGATAGGGCAGCCTGTCCCTGGGGCCATCAGATGGCTGAAACGATTTATTGCACTGAAGGCAAAAATAATTCTTTTTACTATGCGCTCAGATAATATGGCCCATGGAGATGTGTTGAGCGAGGCCGTGCAATACCTGCGCAAGGAAGGTGTGCATCTCTACGGGATTAACCGGAATCCTGAACAGGACCGTTGGACCTCAAGCCCCAAGGCGTATGGACAACTCTATATCGATGACGCTGCTGTAGGTTGCCCCATAATACATCCCGACGGATTTGCCAGACCCTGTGTTGACTGGTCCAAGGTGGGACCGTATGTGGAATCGATTCTGATAGAATAACCGGAGCGGTCTGAATACAACAGGTTGATGCTGCTGGCCACTTCTAGAGAGCCTGTTTTCGATAACAGGGACCCATGCTCTCAGGAGCGGGGCATTGGTTATCTGGTTTCCCCCCTTCCCCACTGGCCTTTTATCTAAGATGCCGGAAGGTTCGTGCCTCCCGGTTTCCCAATGGTAAGGACTACTCCGTAGGTACGCTCCTCTCTCATGATAATCTCTCCACCTGCATGGGCGACCACCTTGTTCATGCCGTCTGCCATAAGCGGCACACAAAGAAAGGTAAACTGTTGGCCCGGAGACATGTTTCCTAGACGTGCCCGCACGTCTTTGTAGCCCCATCAACAGTCTTTACGGTAATCAATATCTATTCGGTTGCGTTTTCTCATACTCAGTCTCCTTGTCAGTAAGGAAAGTGTTCTCTTGGGGATGGTGATACAATGCGTTGCCTCTTTTCTGTCAATCTGGTTCAATCTAAGGAGGTACGACCATATACGGACGAATAATCCATGGGTATCGTCTTGTAGTGCAACAGTGGATTTACTGCAGCCGTCGCGGATTGAAAGACATGAAAAATACTGGTAGTAGCCGATGCTCTTTACCTTGGATACTAAACTATATATCGCATACAAACAATAACCTGAAAGGGTGAGTATCAAAAAATACCGTAGGTATTCTGTGGACAGGATGTTTGCTCAGGAACAGGCAAGAGGCCCTTGGTTGCAAAAGAAATTCTCTGAGGTACACCACCTGGCATGGTCAGTAGGCACGAAGGAAAGTACCCGAGTGATACGCGAACACTCCCGAGATATCCCAGCTCCCATTGACCCAGAGCTAAACAAACTCACTATCTTACGATGGCAAGCCTCTACCCCGGATTTCTCATCAACTCAGATGGTGCCGGGTTTGGTCATTTTTGGCCCCTCATTCTACTTGGGTATATGGGTTACCAAAATAATCATGAAAAATCCAGGCGACGGGAAAGGGTGGCCTTTTTGAAAAGGTCCTTGTACAGGGTACCCACAGTTTGCTGTATACAGGAACCCTCAAGGTCTCCAAGTTGGCTTTTTGCAGGTGTCCTGATAGAATGGTTTACCGAAGGCATCACGCTGTGAACTAAAGTAGTGTACCGTGGGCGGCATATAGGCATCATGATCGGGAAAGAGATTGCCAAACAGCGTGCGGCATGGCTCCAGAAAATCCTTACGCTGCAGAGTCGGGAAATACTTTTGAGCGCAGGCAATCACAGGGTCGAAAAAATGGTGCCCCATGAACATATCATATGTGATACTGAGAAATGCGCCCGTTTCCATACGATTATACATATTCAGGTTCTCTTCGGGCAAGCCCTGGTCACGGCGTCTGCGCATATCGATGCCGACACTGAGGTCCCGGTGCACTACGCGTTGTATATCACCTTGGACATTGACTTCAAGCAGAACATTCTGTCCGTGGGGCTCAAGCATATAGCCCAGCAAAAGGTAGCAGTGCACCCAATGACGAATAATGGGAAACATCAGCTGTTCAAGTAGATATTCCAGGGGATGGCGGGAGGCTATCAGCTCAATGAGCAGAGGAGGGGTGTTCGGGGCGAAATAATTGGCGCCGTGGAGGGCAAACCCGGGTATAAGGTAGCGCCTTTCCGTACTTTGGGGAAACGGGGTCATTTCACGGACCAGGTAGCCCCAATGCTCACCTCTGAGCATTTCTTGCTTTGGAACAATCTGCTGCTGTTTTATAGACAGTCCCAACACTTCACGCAAAAAGGCAAAATTTTCATCCAGGGCGGCAATGTGATGCTCCAATTCCAGGGAGACATTGATGGCCTGTTCAATAACCTCGTCCCGCATTTTCCTGCTATATCTGGACACTTTGAATGGAAAGTGCACTTTAAGCGCGTGCGCTGGAAGCTCTTTGCTGTCCACATACAGGGTTCGGGTGGAGGAACTGGGGATAACAGGTATAGGGGGGAGAGGAGAGGCTGCCTGCAGCACCGTCTGCAAAAACGGGTCGTGGTCAACACTCTGAAGAACCTGGGGATGGATGCAGAAAATGGCCTGATTCCCAGGCAGGTACTGCTGTTCCAGTTTGGGGTGTGGACCTGCAGTATAGATGTTGACCATGTCGCGGCGCAGGGAAAATGGAGTGAGCTTGAACCACGGCGTTTCAGCGTTGGGTCGATACTGCTCCAGAGCTTCTGTATACCCGGCTTGGTCAGAATAGTTTCTTGTCCCTTCGTTGTGGTAACGGTCCAGGTAAATAAGAGACGGGTACATGGTCACGATCTCTAGGGGATATCCCGCTTATTCATCAAGAAAGGTCAGGACTCACGAGGGATATGACATAGGTCTGTTGTTTTATCCCTGGTCCGGTTTTTTCCTTATTCTAAGGAAGCCAACAAAGCTATAAAAGGTGTTAAAAAGGGTACAGGCAACATGATATATTGCCCAGCAAGTAGACTGTACACAACGTCCTCATACTTGGCAAGCCCTTGGAAAACGAGGACGTGGAGCAAGGTATCACGGAGGAGCAAGTGCTGCTGAAAATGGCATCTTACTGCCGAAAAAATTTGGAATCTGAATTCCGCCAAAATCAAAGAATACCCCGGCCCACTTATCTCAACATAGATAAATGAATGTGGCATTATGGCATGATGCAAGAAAAGATCTTTCCAGCAACACCACAGGCTCTGGCTTTTCGTTGCTATTTTTCTTTTTTTTGATTAACAAGTCAAAGATTTATCGTCTGTTCAACAAAGGGGGAAAGAGAGTGGATGACAGCGCACAACAACTAAGGAACATGGTGTACGCCGCCCTGATGGCGGCCTTGACCGCAGCGGGAGCGTATATTGCCATACCCATAGGGCCTGTTCCTATTGTCCTGCAAAATCTTTTTGTCATGCTGGCAGGGCTGCTCCTCGGAGGACGCTGGGGATTGATCAGTATCCTGGTCTACCTGACCGCTGGAGCAGTCGGCTTACCTGTTTTTGCCGGCGGTACCGGTGGAATCGGAAGGTTTGTCGGTCCGACCGGCGGCTATCTGATCGGTTTTGCCATAGCAGCCTATCTGGTCGGGATATTAAGCGAAAAGGGAAAAGGAAAGGTTCTGATTGATATTCTTGCCATGGTTGCCGGATCATTTGTCATCTATGCGATAGGGGTTACCTGGCTCAAGGTGGTAACCGGCATGGATTTTCTCAAGTCTTTGAGTGTTGGCATGCTGCCTTTTCTGCCCGGCGATGCCCTAAAAATCGCGGCAGCGATACCAATTGCCAAAGCCCTCAGGCCAATCATCCGGGACAAGAGTACAGGCATCCGGACCAAGGCATAGTCAGATGGTTATCCTGGAAACGGTCGGCCTGTCCCATCGTTTTTCTGACGGGACCAGGGCGCTGAACAAGGTCAGTTTGTCTTTTTCAGAGGGTGAACTCACCGTCATCACCGGGGCCAATGGTTCTGGTAAAACCACCCTGCTCAAACACTTTAACGGTTTACTCTTTCCAGAGACTGGGACAGTCACGGTTTGCGGTGAGGACGTGGCGAAAAATACCCTTTTGGCACGAAAAAATGTTGGCATGGTTTTTCAGGATCCAGACAGCCAGATTGTCGGAGAAACTGTGTATGACGATGTTGCGTTCGGGCCCGAAAACCTTGCCCTGGAGCGTGCAGAAATAGACCGGCGGGTCCAAAGAGCGCTCTGTGATGTCGAACTCTCCGGTTTTGAAGAAAAAAACCCACACGCTCTGTCCGGGGGAGAGAAGCGGCGGCTTGCTGTTGCCGGTGTCCTTGCCATGCATCCCAAAATACTGGTCATGGACGAGCCCTTTTCCAACCTTGATTTTAGCGGGGCCTGCAAGCTCCTTGAGCAGATTCTCAGGCTGCATGATGAAGGACGTACAATCATTATTACCACCCATGATCTGGAAAAAATCATCTTTCACGCCCGACGGTTGGTGGTCATGGACAGGGGTGAGGTCGCGGTTGATGATATACCGGAAAAGGTCCTTCCGGATATTCAGCAGTATGGAGTCAGGCCTCCGTGTTCCGTATTACTCGGCAGAGGCTTGCAGCCATGGGAGCTGTAAGCGGCATAGTGTTCCGGCCTGGATCATCCCCGCTTCACCGACTTGATCCAAGGACAAAGCAGTTGTTGATTCTTGGGTTGAGCGTTGTGAGTCTGGGCGGAAGTGTGACCTTTTTATCTACCACATCCCTGGCAATCATGGTCTCCATGCGCCAGGTCGGTTTAGGCTATGCCGCTGTCCTGCATGATATCCGTTCCTTTTTGATTTTTCTGCTGGCAGTTTTTCTTCTCCGTACCATCACCATTGACGATAATTGGTTGCCCACAGTCACCGACCCCGCACGTATCAGCGCAGCACTGGTCATTTGCTGGCGCTTGCTGCTTGTTGTGTTGATGTGTCTGTTGCTCATGACCACCACCCGGGTAACGGCCATCCGGGCCGCCCTTGTCAGGTTGTTGGGACCGGTTCCCTTTATAAACGAAAAGGCGACCGGGACCATGGTAAGTCTTCTGGTCCGTTTCTTGCCGCTGATTCTTCTCCAGGCCAGTGAAACAAGTGATGCCATGCGGGCGCGTGGTATAGAAAGACGGAAAAACCCGGTGGTGCGGTTGGTCAGGCTTGCAATCCCCCTGTTTCAAAGAGTGTTTCTGCGGGCTGATGAACTTGTCGACACCATGCAGGCCAGATGCTATACGGACCAGCGTACCCTGCCTGAGCTGGAGTACACCAGACAGGACTGTCTGGCGGCTGGGGTTGCAATTATGCTTGCGTTAACGGCCTTTTTTCCCTGATTGAGAAAGTCTTCCCCGCAATAATTTGAGACGAGCCATCAGCCGGCGAACCCGAACTTCTCATGAAGAGTTTGTAGAAGTTCAAAACTCTAGCAGAAAAACAGTTGATGAGAAAAGGATTAAGGGTGAGTGAAATATGGAAACTATGCAGATTCGGAATCGTACTTTTCAGGCTGATGTCCAGCAGGTCTTCAGGAAGGCTCCGTTTATTCATGAGTTGGGAGTCCGTCTCAAGGAGATCCAGCCCGGTGTCTGTTGGGCCGACCTTGTAATCCAACCGAACCATCTTCAGCATCTCCACAGGGTCCATGGAGGGGTTATCTCCTCCCTGGCCGGGCACTGCGCCCTGGGTGCGGCCATGTCGTTAGCAGGAGCCGGAGAAACCCTGGTTACTCCAGAATTCACCTTTCGCATGCTGCGGCCTGTCCAGGCGGAATGTATTACCTGCAAGGCAGAGGTGATCAAACCGGGTGCTGTTCTCATTTTTACAGAGGCATACGTGTATGACGGGACAAATGAGGATGAAAAACTGATAGCACGCGGTAGCTTCATGTTTTCCCGTGCCTGAGAAAAAAGGCTCCAACCCTAAATTACTCATGAACCTTTTGTAAAAGGTAATAAATATAGAGACAATTGGGGAATAAAAAATGATGTACAAACAGTTACCCCAAAACGGTAACTACTCATAGTCTTTCTCCCATTTTTTCCATTTTTTCCCTTGTAACTCCTTTCCAGGTTTCCCATCTTTGGCAGTGTTTGGACAGAAAAGAGAGGGTGGTATCGAAATCTTCGCGTACCTCTTCAGGGGAAAACCTTGCATCTGGCACAGCTTGACCTGATGAGTAACCTGGAGGAGCTGCCACTGATTCTGATGAAATCGTTGATCCGATGAACCACCTTATCAGATTGCCTTGAAGCTCGGTCCTGCATAGAGTAGATATAGAAAAAGCTGCACCCCTTCCATGTCTTTGGCCATTCCTGACAGCACTTCAGACTCAAAGGGGAAGCCTTAAACTGGGAAAGGGGACAAAAGCAGCACTTATTTCATATATGTTCAAATACACTGGAGGTGACTATGCCTGGATGCAATGTTTTCAACAGGGAGCAGCAAATGCTGCTGGTTCATTTTTTCGGAACTGTTACAGCCAATGATCTGGAATCGCAGGCTGTGTCCGTACTGACCAATCCTGACTTCAACAACTCGACCAGAGAACTGATCAGTTTCGCTGAAGTAGACGGGTTTGCCCCAGATGTGGATATGGAGAAACTTGCCGAGGTCACTACCGCACAGAAAAAACAGTTGGAAAAATTTCCTGAGATCAAGATCGCGTTCCTGGCTCCTGGTTCCTTGGCTTTTAATCTGGCCTTGGTCTACAAAACGTTGGTAGACTCTGAGGATTTCAACAACGAAATAGGACTGTTTACAGATCGGCACGAAGCCGTGAGTTGGCTTGGCGGAAGTCCCAGTGAGTGGGACCAGCTTCTTGACAGAATTTCAAAATTCTGCTCACTGGGTTAACATTGAACCACTTTTTCTACCGGCTTCAGGGGGGAGAAGACACTGGGCGCTTTCTCCCTCAGGTGGGTACACATTGGCATAAGGTAAGGCTGCGATACGCATGTAGAATGCACTTTTTCCCCTCACGGTACGCACTTCCTTGCAACTCTGTCGACAATCATTTACATTGGGACCTTTCTTGTACAAAGTGGTGTCGTTTGCGCGGTTATTAAGCTGTGTATGGGCGCCTTTTTTATTCATCACATCACTACTACCTTTCCGGCTTCAGCCGACGTCGCAAAACAACCATGGAAACTAACGAAACAGACCTGCAGCAAGCATCCGCAATTCTTCTCATCCATTGTCATGACAGTAAAGGTATTATTGCTTCAGTGAGTGAGTTTATTTTCAAAAATAACGGGAATATTATCACTCTTGACCAACATGTCGACGCCAGCCAGGGCATTTTTTTCATGCGCATCGAATGGGATCTGGAGCGTTTCAATATCCCCAATGAAAAAATCGGCGAGTATTTTGAAGTTCTGATTGCCAGTAAATACGATATGCAATGGAATCTGCATTTTTCTCACTACGTGCCTAAAATGGCCCTGTTTGTCTCCAAGCTCCCCCATTGTTTTTATGATGTGCTTGCCCGATGGCAATCCAAGGAAATCACAGTAGATATTCCTCTGGTGATCAGTAACCATGAAGATATGCGGCCGGTTGCCGAACAGTTTGGCATACCTTTTTATCATTTCAATATCAGTGCAGCCAAGAAAAAGGAAATCGAGGAGGAACAGTTGGCCTTGCTTAAGGAGTACCAGGTCGACTTTATTGTACTTGCCCGTTACATGCAGATTCTTTCCGCTGAATTTGTGGAGCATTTTCAAAATAAGATCATCAATATCCACCACTCCTTTCTCCCAGCCTTTCCCGGAGCCAAGCCCTATCATTGCGCCTTTGAGCGCGGGGTAAAAATTATCGGCGCCACCAGCCACTACGTGACCGCAGATCTTGACGGCGGCCCGATCATTGCCCAGGATGTCATTCAGGTCAGTCATGCCGATTCGGTACCGGATCTGGTGCGCAAGGGAAGAGACCTGGAAAAGGTGATCCTGGCCCGGGCTGTCTATCATCACCTCAAACGCCAAACGCTGGTTCACCAGAACCGGACCATTGTTTTTACATAATTCCTCACAGTGGACAATAATTCGGAGCTGGCGCGAAGTAGTGTTTTTTTCTGTTCTCTTGGGTGCCCTTCATCCCTGTCCGGCAGTCTCTGCTGGAGCGTATGTTGTATGTGGCACGTTCATCGTACCATGGTTTTTCAAAAAACTGCTGTTTTGTACCTGACCGCCTCATCATTTTGGGTACTGCTTATTTATCTCTCTTATCTCGATTGTCTCAATCACCACTGCACCAGGCCCGACGATCGGGTCTAACCGAAGGAGGTCTCCCAAATATTCGTAATCGAGGCCGAGATACACATCGTTCCTGCCAGGATGCACCTCTACCCTAAGGGAGCGTCTCTCTGAGAACGGATAGCCACTTTGCCTGCTACCTGAATAAAACAACTGCAATATCGAGCTGACAGAGGACTCAAGCACAATATGCACGATATAAGTTTGACCTTTTTCAAGAGGTAATGAAGGGAAATATAGTATTGGATCGTTGCCGATTGACTCAAGCAACAGGTTCTCACCTGTATCTTTTAGTTTTTTGACATGCCTGTTAAAACTTAACGATCTGAAATCATTTAAAAATATACCCTTTTTACTCTTTAGAAACTTACACCTGTTACATGCTCTCTCTAACTCTTGTGAGCGATTAGGCACATAAGGAAGGTCCCTCTCCACCCACTCTTCAATGACTATATCAATATTGTTCGCTTGGATATACTTTACCAAAGAAGAATAGGTCATTTTTTCCCATATATAGGTCGATCTCCGGAATTTTCTGGCAAAATAAGGCTGCAATGCGGTAAAAAATGAGTCTCTATAAATCAATGCAGTCAGCTCAGCTCCCTCACAGCTATAGGAATGTGGTTCGTTAGGCAGCGCGTTTGCAGGCTGCTTAACCGGTTCGCAGCTATTCTTAAAAATTGGCTGAGGGTTGATATCATCCAGGCCACATGCCCCGACGAATCCTGCCAAATCACCCCAGACTCCACCAACATCTTCTTGTAACTGGAAGAGTTCCGGTTGCATCAGACCTGGAAAGAGTTCTTGCACTTTCATCATAATCTCATACTGAGCCAGGTTGGCACCAAAGTGATTCCAGTGAGAATCAGTCTTAAAGTAAAGCTGAGAGTCATCCTTTTTTTCTATCATCTTTTTTCTTAAATCAACAATATGAATATCTGTATTGGATTCAAGATATTGGACGAGCTGATCTGCAGCAGAATACTCATTAACTTTTTTTATATATTCCGGAAGCTTATTGAAATAAACTGTATGCTTATTGGGAGCAATAACAAAAATATATTTTACTCCCATACATTTAAGATAAAAATGAAAATTTTGTATCTCCTTGGACAATTGATTCAAACCATCTTCTGAAAAAAGATTTATATTCCTTGCGTCTCCTATGGGATCAGAATACCGATTGTATCCTTTTTTAACAGAACCAAGAAAAAGCCATCCATCTTTACCAAGAGTAACATCTATAGAAGGAGAATCTCCCAAACCATATTTAAGTGATTTATATTTTTCTACAAAAAATTCTCTAAATCCAAAATGATCTGAATAGTATTTGTCAAACGTAGTGATAAATTTACCGATCCCATTTACATTAAAATTGAAACTTGGAAAAGGGGCAAGAAATCGTTTTTCAACCACAGAAATATTCTTGTCTTCTTCCCAAATACCAACAATAAAAGGAAGAAATATTACTAATAGAAAGAATGTCGATATAAAAATAAGTTTTAATTTATAAAAATTATATAAAAACATATTTTAAAATCTAAAATATATAAAAGGATTGTACGTAGATGCTGAAACTTTTAATATACTTAATGTAAGTATTATAAAAAAAGAAGTCAAATTTACTATTTCTACACAAAATAATAATTTCATAAATTTTGTATTCAATTTTTTATAAATATATTCTTTGCCATATGCGCATACCGGCATTGACAAAAATATCCCAACAAAAAAAGCATACATCGACTCATAAGATAAAACCTGTAAAAACTGCAGTTTTGTAGTTTCCCAATTTCCAAAGTCAGCCATTGCTTGCAGGTACGCCATGGACAGAGACAAAGTCTCGGACCGAAAAAAAACCCAAGCAATAAGTACCACCAAAATCACATAGAAATGCTGCAATGGTTGCCATAGTTTTTTTAGGAAGGTAGAAAAACCCGCATGTTCGGCGGCCAGAAATATTCCATGAAATAACCCCCAAACGATAAAATTCCAGCTCGCCCCATGCCAAAACCCGGTTAATATAAAAACAATAAATAAATTACAGTACACCCTCACGGGTGCAACCCTGCTGCCGCCAAGCGGAATATACACATAATCGCGAAACCAGGTTGACAACGAAATATGCCAGCGTCGCCAAAACTCTCGCAGCGACGAAGCAATGTATGGGTAGTTGAAATTTTCACGAAAATGAAACCCGAACATTCTTCCCAGCCCGATGGCCATATCCGAATATCCAGAAAAATCAAAAAAGATTTGCAGGGTATAGGCTGCTATCCCGATCCAGGCCAGCGGCATGGTTAAATCAGTCCCAGAAAGCGCGAACACGGAATCTGCTACCTCCCCCAGCGGGTTTGCCAGTAACATTTTTTTCCCTAGACCATAAACAAAACGCTGCACGCCCTCCGCAAACTCCCTAAAAAAATGCGTTCTACCTGTTATCTGTCGAGCTATATCGTAGTAACGAACAATGGGACCTGCAATCAATTGCGGAAAAAGGGAGATATAAAGAGCAAGATCAATTATATTTCTTTGGAAAATTGATTCTTTTCTATAAATATCGACTATATACGAGATAGACTGAAAAGTAAAAAAAGATATACCCAAAGGAAGGTGGACAGGATCAACACAAAAAGGTTCAAAATTCAAACCTATAAAAACTATATTTATATTTTCAATAATAAAATTGAAATATTTAAAAAATACTAATATTATTATATTTACAAAAACTCCAATAAAAAATAAAAATTTATATAAAAATAAATTATCTTCATACTTATATAGAAGTATACCTATAGAATAATTATACACTATAGATACTATCATTACCAAAACATAAAAAACTTCACCCCAAGCATAAAAAAACAAACTACAAAATAACAAAATAATATTTTTTAATTTACGAGGAGAAATATAGTACAGAAAAAGAGTTAATGGAAGAAATCCAAACAAAAATACAGGAGAGCTAAAAAGCATACTATATGGTTCCTTTTCTACTGATACAATCTGGTCTGGACTGATTATTTTCTTGGTAGAAGGGCATTGCTCTTTAGCCCGGATTTCTCATCAGCTCAGATGATGCCAGGTTCGCAAGCTTTTGGTACCTTATTCTACTTGGGTATATGTGGCCAAAGTACTGCCGGAGATCGGACCGCTCACGAATAGCACATCCATCTGATTTTGTATATTTTTTTCTCAAACGAAACAACATGTTCCTGAGAAATCCGGGTTAGCCCGGATACTGTTTCTCTATCCATTCCTTCAGCGTAATCAATGGAAACACGCATGCCCCTTGGAGGTTGGTATCACAAGTCCCCCGGACATCAACGCCCTGATGGATGACTGAAACAGGCCGGTCCGAGGATACAACCACAACGATAATGTTATCGTGTTCCGCAGTAAAACGAAGAGCAGAATTGTATCGTGCTCCCCTCGCCCGATCTTCACCAGGAAAAGCCCGCCCGTCGAGGAGACAGGCGAACCCGTGCAAGTGCTGATCTGCCCCCACATGCAGGGCGCCGTCGACCTTGGCAAGCGATTTTGCCAGAGTAAGGGTAGCGGACTGGCGGAGATCCAGAGAAGGTGAGAGCTTCTGACCTGAAATAAAAATAGGTTCAGGGTTCAAATCCAGCACGACCGTACAGCCATGCTTTCGGCCCTGGGCATGATGCACAAGACTCTGAGCAATTTTAAACAGGGAAAAGCTGGCGGCCTCTTCTAGATCTGACTCCAACAGTAGCTCCTCCAGATGCACCAGCTTCGCCTGGTACGTGGTTGAACCGAACCGACCATCAGCAAAACTGCAAATCCTGCTGTCATTCACGCTGAGGAAGCCGTGACGTCCCTTAAACGTGGCACAGAGAGAAAACGGAGGCATCTTTGCAGAGCAGACACCTAAAATCGAGCGACCGTCACTGACCAGCCGACGGCCTGACTGCTCCACAGCTAAAAGGAGTTTACGGACATGCTTGACATTGGCCAACTGTGGCCGTGCATTGTCCTTAAACTTGACAACAAACTCCAGAAAATCAACCATCCCAGGGTCCACAATTAAAAGCTGCCCCTCCGGCCACGACCCCTCTTCCCGTGTTTCCGATATCCGTATAATCGCATCAAGGACAGGGTAAACCCGCACAAGGGTATCCCACCCCAGCTGGATATTTATTTCGTCGACAATATAATCCCGGACAGCATGGGTGGCATATTCTTTGAGAAAATATCCTGATATCCCAGTATACAAATACCGATCATTAGCAAGATCATGGGAGAACCGCCACCCGGCATGCTCAAGCCACCGTTCGGTCGGACCAGTTGAACAGAGATCCGGGTGATGATTAGTAAACCAGCGCTGATAGAATACCGACCTGGAATAGCCGCCATAGCTGAGCAGCCCTGCAAGTCCCAGATCCTTTTCTGGTATAATCTCGGCAAACCGTGTTTTATCATACTGGAAATCATGTCTGTATCGCCACTGTTCATTGTCCATAAACAAGGCTTTAAAGATCAATTCATGCCCCTTGAGTAAATTTTGAGGATCACAGAGCATCATGGCTTCATCAGGGCCAAGACTGAAAAGAACCGCTGCCTTGCTTGGTCCGGAAAAATGAGTTAATCCCTCACTGAGACCATTCAAGATATCGCTGACACATCGTCGCAAAAAAGACGTATCTATCCGGAACATACTGTTGCACTCCTCCTTCCTCAAACTCTCCATCCAGGTAACGCCTCCCCCTCTTCTCTCGTCGCTGCCCGAAACAAACACATTGCAAGCCACCCTGTACCTTCTTTATGGTACAATGATGGGCCTGCCTGTGAGACAAGACGCTGATGCTGCCGCAGTGCTCTCCTCCCACAAAACATCAGCGCCCATTGATCTCAGGCAGGTTTACATTCCCCCCAAGGATTCGAGATGAGCAGGTACAGGAAAACTCTGTATCCGGACAATGGTATTGACTTTAGCACAAGCGGACAAATAGTACCTGTATTATTCGTCCACATTGCTCACAGATCTTCGCCCCACTCCAAGGCTGTTGTATCCCTGGAGGTAGGGAAATGGAACGAGCAACATACACGCTTCTTCTTTACCCAGGAAACAGAAAAATGGATGAACTGGTATCTCGGGAGCTCGTCAATATCTTGAAAAAAGAGAAGGAATCGGATTATGAAAACGCTTTTGAGCGTGCCTTTGAACTGACCAAGGCGTATGCGCAATCGGCCAACGCCCAGGCTTCAGCCATACCGGCAGTTTTTGAAAAGCTGTTTGAACTTTTTGTCACCGGACAGACCAAGGCATGACCAAAAACAACGGCAGATTATCTCCCGAACAACCCGGAAACGTACGTCTGGGCGGCCATTCAGAGTATATATTACGCAAGAAACCACATCTATGAGTGCCGATAGGAAAGATCAGCATCCGCTACTTCTTGTGTTGTTGACATTCTCGTTTAAAAAAGAAAAGCCGTAAAAATACGGGAGGGGATAAGGCAGTATAATGCAGCCCTGCCGCTGGCGCAGGGGAAGCGCTCCGCTTTTTTCTCTTACCCAAAGGACACCGTTGTCCCGGCAGTTCGTCAAAGATACTGGTGTATTCCTTTTTCGCACCATACCCTTTTTTGGGAAATTGTTTCTCGCAATATCCCATCATTGACCGCAAGCCTGTCCCTGGTATTTATCTTGTGATAAAGATGGTACCCGATAGCCCGGAAACGCACACTTTGCCGCCTGACGCCGATATTCAGAAGTCGGGCGGTAAATTCCGAATCTTCCCTACCCCAGCCAACAAATTCTTCATTAAACCCATTGATAGCCAAGCAATCTTCTTTCCAAAAGGCAAAGTTACAGGTTTTCACTCCTTTGAGACGAGCACTGCGAAAAGAAAGAAACCGTGACAGTACTTTTGAGCGGATACTGTTTTTTTTATTTTCCACTCCAGAAGTAAACAGACTGATCTTGAGTTCTCCATGAGCTAAGGTTCGTTCAGAAAGAGGGGCATTGAGCAGGACCCTGGTCCCCTGCACAAAATAGCCTGGGGTTGCAAATGCACAGTGATCTTCAATGAAATGCCTTTCGAGAATGATATCGCCGTCAATGAGGATAATATAATCCCCCCGGGCTCTGGCAATGGCCTTGTTGCGACTCATGGCAAGTCGGAACCCCCTGTCATTCTGCCAGGAATGAACCAGTCTCACCGGGGACTCAGCAGTGAGCTGCCTGACCACATCGGCGGTTTGTGCGTCGGAACCATCGTCCGCCACTATTATTTCTTCAGGCAGACAGGTCTGCCGAAATATGCTGCCCACTGAAAGCCGTAGTGCTCCGGGCCAGTTATAGGTGGTAATTATAATACTCACCTGCATTTCTGGGGCCTCTGTGCTCTCTCGTAGAGCCTTTCCATGGCATCATAGACCGCATGCACTGTAATGCCATGCATACATGATTTGTGGGTGCAGGTTCTCATTCGACAGCTCAGACAATCCACATCTGGGGCCTGGAGGACCGCACTCGCAACGCCGTATGGTCCCACTCTCTCTGGATGCGTCGGTCCAAACAGAGCCACCACCGGTGTGTTCACCATGGCCGCTATGTGCATGGGCCCGGTATCCAGCCCGGCATAGATATCAGAGCGCTGTAATAGAGCTATCGAGGCGGCAAGGGAAAGTTTTCCGGCGGCAATGATCGGTTCCATGCGCATGAGGCGAACAATGGTTTGAATATAATTCAAATCACCTGGCCCACCGCCAAAAACAACTTGCTTTCCCGAGGCAAGCACTCTATCGGCCAGATCCGCCCATCGTTGCCGCAACCAGAATTTGCTGGCCCAGCGTGCCACAGGACTCATATATATCAATGGCCTGGTCGAGCAGTAGCCTGCACCCCTGAGGAAGAGTTCAACTTCCTCTTCTGCTTCTGAACCGAAATCAATAAAAAAATCCTGGGAACGTACCTCGAATCCCAGCTTTTGGGCAAAAAGAAGATTTTTCTCTACAGCATGTTCTTTTTTCAGTGGATTTCGAACCAAAGCGTGCTGAAAAAAAGTATTCAACTCCCTGGCATCTGCAAACCCATAGCGCCTCCCTCCTGGATTGGTCAGGGCCAGGATACCGCTTCGAAACGAGGCGTGGAGATCAAGCACCAGGTCAAATGGTTTGCGGACAAACTGCTCCCGCAGCGAGGTTATTGTCTGCAGTGTCGATTTCAAGGCTGACCAATATACTCCCTTTGGCGCCCCTGGTTCGCTGGTTGAGGGAATACGGACGGCAAAGACCTGATCGATGGTCCGGTCATGGCGAATCAGATCCTGCAACCTAGACTCGACCACCCAGCCTATTTCACAGGAAGGAGATGTCCTTTTCAAACCATGCGCCAGGGGCAGTGCGTGGACCACGTCCCCGAGAGAACTCTGCTTAATGATAAGAATACGTTTTCCGTTCAACTCCATGGCAACTGCCCACAAGGCATACCACTATGCCGCATGAGTTTGTGTCTGCTCGTTCCTGGTTTTTTCCAGCCAACACACGCCAACCCGAATTGCCCATGAGCATTTGAGAAAAGCTGTCTCTACATTCTTTCTTTTCTCATTCATTATCTTTGTATTCTCCTTTTCAATTTCCCCATAATGTTTATGGACGAGGGAAGGTAGGTGACCGTGCAGCAATGGGGCAGATCGCTCACGCTCCATGGGCATGGTTTCTGACCTTAAACGCCAACTCTTTCAGGCGCTCGATATGCTGGCCGATTTCAAGGCCGTACCTGGCAGCAAAACCCGGTGGCACCGTTTTTCGCTTTAGGGTCATCAGGGCCTGCAATATGGTTGCAGGCTCATTGTCCTGCAAAATAATACCATCCTCATCGGTCAACAATTCTGCCGCGCCTACCTGGGCAGTCGTAATGACCGGGGTACCGCAGGCGAGTGATTCGGCAATCACCAGGCCGAAAGGCTCATAATGTGAGGGGAGTATGACATAATCTACAGCCCTGTACAGGGTCGCCATATCATCAACGTACCCGATGCAGCGTACATGCGAGGCGAGCGTTCTGCTACGACGGACCGCGTCACCAACAATAATGAGCTCGAACCGGTCAGTATCCAGTTTGGCCCAAGCCGTCAGCAGAGAGGCAAGCCCTTTTCTTTTGTGACTCAAGGAAGGAAAAAGCAGGGTCAGCTTGCCGCCATCAACAGCATACCTCTCCCTGGCCTGCTGTTTGTCCATCAATAGGGAGCGGGCAAACCGTTTTTCATTTATCGGCGGATAGAGAACGTGTACCTTCCGGTCAGAAATATCATAGTGACGAAGGATTTCTTCTTGGATGGAAGCCGAGTGCGCAACAATTGCCGGTGTGCTCGACATCATACGATGTTCGAAACGATTCTCCACCATATCGTGCATGGATCTGTATAAATTACAGGTCTTCCTTGCAAGAACAGACTGGGGGTGCACCCCCCCGACAATGGCTATATCCTGGCAAGATGTGCGGGTCAGGCTGACAGTCAAATCATATTTTCTCTTGTCAAACCCGTTGTTATACCTAAAAAGAAAAAAATACTTCTTCAGTCTTCTGGGTAAAAAAAAGACCGGTGTCCTGTGCACTATGCAACCATGCTGGCGGGCCAGGTCCAGATCCGCCTTGTAGGCATGGATATGCACCTCGTCACCGACGGCCCGGAATCCTTCAACAAGGGTGAGCAGGTAGGATTCCATGCCCCCGGACTTGTTGAACTGATTGTGAATAATGGCAACTTTCATACGGCTGCCCTGTCTATCCTCTGTTCAGCATAACACGAATCAATTTCCTTCCGTACAGGCTGTTTGTGCAAATGCACAACAGTGGGCGCCCTCACCCTCTGGGCCGCTCATCCCCTCTGTGCACAACGACGACCTCGATGTACTGGTCTCTTTCTTGTATAAAACCGCTGAAAACAAGGAAAACAAAAAGCCAGTCTCATAGACCACCAGATAAGACTCGGTCAACATAATGACCATGAAAAGAACAGGAAAGGCGATCAGCAGATGCCGTCTGGGCTCACCGATTCGCAGTGCCTCCCTGAACTGACTATACAGGAGCATAACCAGGCTCAACAGCCCCAATACTCCCAGGCGGGTGGCCATCAGGACATACTGGCTATGCGGATTGTCAGTAGGCCCGATATGCGGCGAATGTTGTTCGTTGACCCGCCGATACTCAGCAGCAAAATCCCCGGTACCAACTCCAAGCAAGGGGGCGCGTACAAACATATACCAGGAATTTTCCCAGTACAGGAGCCTGAGCCCTATGGAGGTGTCGGCATTTTCCCTGAACCGGTTAAATTCACTGTAGGCCGTATCCACCCGCTGTTTGAAAACCGGACTCAGACTATACGCTGATACAGCCAGCAGCAGCACTGCAGCCAGCGCCCCACCTACCGCCAACCTGGAATTTCGTCGAAAAAGCTGCAGGAAAAAAAGACCCACGAGTACCAAAAAAGCGAGCTGACCGGCCCTGCCTTCGGTCAAAAACATATTGAAGAGCATAGTGGTCAAAAGCGGGGTCCAAATCAGTCGCACCCAGAGTGGACGGCTTTGCAAATACAACTCATACGCCAGACAATAGATGGCAAAAGCCAGCATAGGATTATAAACGACGTGAAAAGTCTTCTTGGTCAGGTGTTCAGGGCTGACATCGGCATACTGGATAAGGCCAAACCATGCCAGATAGGTCACAATCATGGCAACGGTCATACCAGCAATAAATGCCCGAATATGCACATGCCTCCTCTTGGCGCAAACAACGGTCAAGAATACCGGCATGAGCATAACCTTCCACGTTTTCTTGATAAAAATCAGACCAGCGCCCACATCCTCACTCCAGAGCAGGCCAAGAAGAAGGCAGAAGATATAGAACAACACGGCCAGGCAGACCGGATTATGGACCATTTCCCTGCATTTGTCCCTATAGCCGCCCTCAAGCAGCCACAGGACAACAGTAAGGCAGGCCAAGAGGGATATAGCCGAGGTCGACAAAGGCAGGGAAAAGGCGAGAACAACCGTACACCAAAAAGCACCTCTTTGAACCGTGTCCCTGAATGTTCTCATGCCCACCATACTCTGTCAATGCACGTATTGCAGTTGATGCAGCGATTTGTACTCCCCTCCTGCTGCAAGGAGTTCATCATGGGTACCGCTTTCGAGCAATCGACCATCTTTGAGCACAATAATTCGATCGGCATTTTTAATGGTTGAAAGGCGGTGGGCGATGACAATGGTGGTTCTGTTTTTCATCAGGTTTTCCAGAGCACGCTGCACCTGCTGTTCCGACTCAGTATCCAAGGAAGACGTTGCCTCATCGAGAATAAGGATGGGGGCATCCTTAAGCAGGGCCCTGGCAATGGATACACGCTGCTGCTGGCCGCCGGACAGTCTGGCTCCGGATTCTCCCACCATGGTGTCGAACCCGTCAGGCAATGCCTCAATAAAATCCAGGGCGTGGGCTGATCGTGCGGCTTCCCGTATTTTCTCTACCGTACAATCTGCAACACCATAGGCAATATTGTTGGCAACCGTGTCATTGAACAAAATGGTCTGCTGGGTGACCAAGGCGATCTGTCTGCGCAGTGATTCCATGGTCACCTCCCGGATATCATGTCCATCAATGTACAATCCGCCTTTGCTGACCTCATAAAAACGGGGAATAAGGTTGGCAAGGGTCGTTTTGCCGCTGCCGCTGGGTCCGACTACGGCCAAGACTTCCCCCCTGTTCATGGTCAGCTCTATATGGTGCAGGACAGGCTCGCTGTTCTCATAGCCAAAGGTTACCCCTCGAAACTCTATACTCTTCGAAAAAGGCGGCAGTACCGCTGCGCCCTGTTTGTCTGTAATGGAGGGCTGTACATCAAGGATATTGAAAATACGGGCAGCCGAGGCCATACCCGATTGAATGGTCGCATTTATTTTACTGACCCCCTTAACTGGTTCATAGAGCATAATCAAGGCGGTGAGAAAAGCCATGAAAGTACCTGGTGTTGACGCACCTTCCAGCACCTGCATGCCTCCGTACCAAATGATCAGAGCCATTCCGATCCCTCCCATGAACTCGACCATTGGGTGGGAAAGACTTTTAAAGCGCGTTTCACGCATCAGAATATCAAAAAGGCCCTGCATCTGTTGACCAAACCTGGCAGCCTCTGCACGCTCCATGCAAAAGGCCTTGACAATCCTGGCCCCGGCAATGGTCTCATGCAGTATACTGGTGGACACGCCGACTTCTTGTTGGTAGTTTGCGCTTATCCTACGGAACTTTTTACCGAATACAACAATAGGGACAGCTGCGGCCGGAATAAATATAAAAGATATCAGCGCCAACTGCCAGTCCATATAAAAAATAACCGCCAACAGCCCAATGACCGTAAAGAAATCACGGAGAAGATAAATAAATGCGTGGGAAATACACCCCTGCAGCAAAGTCACATCATTCATAATCCGTGATATCAATTCCCCGGTGGGATTTTTGTGAAAAAAACTAAGACTGAGCCTGTTCAAATGCACATAAATCCCTGTACGCAGATCCCTGATAACACTTTGTCCAACCCATTGCAGCAGATAGGTATAGGTAAAATAAAAAAATCCCTTGACTAAAAAAACCACCAACAGCTCCAGGGGCATTATATGCAGCAATTCCTTGTCTTGATTGTAAAATATTTCATCGAGCAGCGGCTTGACGATATATGCCTGGAGGGCATTAAAACCGGCCACAAAAACCATGGCGACCATGGCAATGATCAGTTTTTTCCTATATGGCGCCATCACGACGTGGAGTCGTGCGATTATTTCTTTACTTGTCATCAATTGTTCATCCCGGCTCAAAAACCGAATGCAGCATACTGGTTTGTCAAAGCATCCAAAATCCATCAGAGATTCTGGATCAGGTATCATTCCGGCTACAACAAGCCGTTATAATAATTCCCTGCCATACTAGACTGGGTGTCCGCATCTTTCTTGAGGAGTCGACTGACCTGAGCGCACTCCACAGAGGCCGTTGTGCACTCCAGGTCAATCACGACATAATCAACGGTATCCTCCATGAGGTGGGGGACAGCGTGCAGCAGGCTGAAAGGTTTTCGGGCACGCACCATGGTCAACTCTTGGGTCCGTTCTACGAAAAATTCTTCTCCTTTAGGGCTGGTTATCCGCTGCCGTCTCCTGGCCTCTGTCACCGGAACCCTGGACGTAAAAAGAGCTGGATAGCCATACACATACATGCCCACCCGAAGATGCCCTGTTCTTTCCTGACCAGCGCTCTCAATGGTGCGCCAGGCAAGCAAAGTACGCCGCAAGGTCTCCCTGTCGGTTTCCAGGGAAAAGAGCATCCCAGCCAATCCCATCTCCCTGCCATGCAACAGGGCGGCACTGTTGAGCACATTCCAAGAGTAGTCGGCAAACAAAGAGAGCGGCCGATCCTGGCGGACAAAATCCTCGAACAGGGAAATCTGCGTCATCATACCCAGTTGAAAAGCCGTCCATCCCATCTGCTGCAGCTGTTGCAGCCAACGTGCATACTGAGCTACGCTTGTTTCCAGGACCACCGGAGGCAGAGTCCACACCAACCGAGGGTACATCTGGTGCGCCCGCTTGCCCAACTGCAATACCTGCTCGACATTGGTCTGGTTCACCGGCAGGAGCAGGCCATGCACAGCTGTGGGAAACCGTTGTTGCACAGGCGGGAGGGTCCCCAGACGATACCACCAGTCCACCCGCCGCGACGGGCTGTCCTGTCTGCTGCTTCTATATATGTCTGCGGACTTGTTCCATGACAAGGCAGCAAGTACAGGTTGTGCCGCGCTTTGAGCGGCCTGCAGGTTGAGTACAGCCTGCGTGTTTGCCGGCACGGTCCGTCCTTTTTTTTTCCCTCTTCCTTTCACATCAACCTTAAACAATGCGCCAGAGGCAGGCCTTCCTTTCTGTACCTGAATTTTTTCACCTAACCGCAGGGTAACAGCCTGTCCCTTCTCCGCTTGGCGCACCGATCTGCCCTGGACCCAAAGCTGCTTCAAAGTAAAACTCTGACGAATATCCCGTTTTTCGTCTTGATACCGCAACCGGTCGCCGACGTGAACACCTTTTTTCAACACCAGACTGACCTTTGTCTCTGATCCTTGCCGCTCTTTGCCGCGAAGCTGACTGCAGAGCCCGAGAAAAGACCCGGAACCTCCTGTCTGGTGAGGTGTTACCACCTGATGCAGCTTTTTTCCCAGGTATCCCCCGCACCGATATCGTCCCATGGCCCGGTCCAGCAAACGGTTTGCCTGTCGCTCAATCTTCTTCTTCTCCTCACCTGTGGTATGAAGATTATCAAGACACAACCTGTAGGCCCTGACTGTATGACGTACATACTCCACAGGTCGCAAACGTCCCTCGATTTTCAGACTGACCACATGGGTCATACAGAGTTGCCTGAGATACTGGATGGCTCCCAGATCGTTCATGGAAAAATAATACCCGCTTTTTCCTCTCCCCGTAGAACTGCGGGTCCGCCGAGAAGGCTGCAGGCTGTAACGCCTTCTGCATGGCTGCACACACTGGCCGCGAAGGCTTGACTTGCCGCCGTGCAGACTGGAAAACAGACACAGACCGGAGTAACTGTAGCACATTGCACCATGAATAAAAACCTCCAACTCCACATTCGTATTCCGGCTTATCTCCCGAATTTCCTGCAACGACAACTCCCTGGCAAGAACGACCCTGTCAATGCCACGGCTCTCTACAGCTGCGGCTCCGGCTGTGTTATGCACCGACATTAGCGTCGAGGCATGCAGGGTCAGACTCGGAAACCAGGTACGGGCAATATGCCACAGACCCATATCCTGGACAATAAGGGCATCCGGCCGAATCTGGTCTGCCAGTACAGACAGGGTTGCCACGGCAGTACGCAGCTCTTCCTGCTTGACCAGCGCATTCATGGCCACGTGGATTTTTTTCTTTCTTTGATGTGCATATCTGCACATCCAGGCGATTTCCTCCAGGGTGAAATCACGGGTCAAAGCCCGGGCATTGGCCCCAGGCGCCCCCACATATACGGCATCGGCTCCTTCTTCCAGGGCAACAAAAAACGCCTCTGGAGTCCCTGCCGGAGCAAGCAGCTCCATGGAATCATATTGCCTGTTCTCTGTCATACCTGCACATTATACCAAACCAGAAAAAGCGGGAAAACGGGATGATTCAAGAAGAAGATTTGAAGACGGTCAAGGGAAAATCAATGGACGGCACAGGCAGAATAAAATAAAAAATATTCCCCTCGGGAACAGGCTCATATCCTGCCGCCCCGCCATGCAGCTCGACAACCTGACGGACAAAAGAAAGGCCATGACCTGTTCCGGGAATGCTCTTGCTTCCCTGTCCCCTCACCCCCTCTTGAAAAAGACCTTCCCCTTCCCTTGGGCTCATATTCGGACCAGTGGTAAAAACAGTAAACTTGATCCCCTTCTGTCCCGAACCGGAAAAATTATCGATCATTTGAAAATTATAGGCCATAACTTTACGTTTCACCCCTTTGTGATCCGTTATGCCCCGGGTATACTTGGCTGCATTGGAAAAGAGGTTGGCATACACTTGGGCAAGCAACCCCATATCGACAAAAATGGGAAACTCCTCCTGCTCTTTGTTGTCTGGTCGTTCAACGGTGATGTCGGCAGCTTTCAGGCGGCTGTCATAATGCTCCAACTGGGGAATAATGACATCTTTTTCCACATAGCATTGTTTAGGTCGCAAGACCAGATAGCCTCGCTCAAAATGTTCGCGTCGGAAAAGACTTTCCAAAAACAGACTGATATTAGAGTGGTGCTTGACCATTTCCTGATGATAGTGTAACAGGCTGTCCTGCACCTCACGGAGCTGAGTATGAAAGCGTACGCAGCCTTCGCCGAACAGGGGAAAGCCACCCTCCGGGACAGTATCCGGGACAGGTATCTCTTCGAGCAGGCCATTGATGAGATCAATTTTCTTTTTCAGTTGATTGAACAAATGCCTAAAATACATATTGGGAACAATGATATTGTGCTCAATATCGACTACCAGACTATTGATAAACTTGAGATGCTCAATATTCTGTTGCGCAATCAACCTGTTATTCAGATTGTATCCGATGCGGTTGGCATACTTGGTAAAGAAAAATTTATCTTCATCTGACACCCCCTCTGGCGCAAGGATTTCATACATGCCAAGAACCCTGCCACAACTGTACTTACCCTGTATTTCACTCCAAAGGGATGTCTGGCGCTGTTGCGCTTCTTTCTGGCGCTGGTTTGCATGGATGGATTTCTGGGAAAACGAATATTTACTGAAGATCGGAATCACATAGGACCCGCTGAGTTCATAGGGATTCTCATCCAGCTGAACCGGATATCGTGCGGGGCATGGTTCTGCACAAACGCCCTCGGCCGAGGAGCACACCAAATGCACCTGATCATCTTTGCAAAGATATAATTTACTGGCAACACCCAGCATGACATGAGGAACTGAAACACAGATTCGATAAAAATCCTCCAGCGCATCGTACTCCTGGGCAAGATCAAAAAATGCTTTGAGAAAATCATTATGCCGCCTGGAAAAATTGCTCTTTTCGTAGCTTTCAGATTTCGCCGCAACACGTTGACAGACGCTTTCCAGGTCATCTGGGGTTGCCGTTTTTTTCTGCTTCTGCTCCATATCCTGGTACCGGTATATGGTTCACCAGACAATGGCTCACCGTCTTCATTGGCACGTACTCACCAAAAAAATGCCATATTAATTTGAAAACGCGCCCACCCCATGCCCGCTCAGCGTGTTTTTGGGGCAGCAGAGACACGTTCTCGCTCCAACAGGCTTATATACGGGCAATTGTTAGCGTTCAAAGCTGGAACGCTGTCAGGAAACGCCTGCCTTCTCCACTCAGACCGTTGTCAGAACAACACCGTCATATTCGCTGCATTCTCGTAACAGGACGTCCACCCTTACCCCTCCAGTTACGCTCATGGCCATGCCAACATAATCCGGTTGGATGGGTAGCTCCCTACCTCCCCGATCAACAAGCACAGCCAGTTGAATCGACTGGGGTCTTCCATAGTCCATCAGTGCATCCATGGCTGCCCTGACTGTTCGGCCAGTGAAAACGACATCATCCACCAAGACCACCTTCCGAGCTTCAAGTATAAAACCTATATCAGATCGCCGGACAATGGGATTTTGTGCAATCAAACTCCAATCATCGCGATAAAGCGTGATGTCCAGCACACCAATGGGCAGGGACACGCCCTGGTGTTGCAGAACTTTTTTGTGCAGTCTTTGGGCTAAAAACACGCCGCCAGTATGAATACCTACAAGAGAAAGATCTTCCACCCCATGATGCCGTTCAATAATCTCCAGACTAATTCGATCCAGGCTACGGTCAATATCCTGACTGGTCATAACACTTTGCTGTTCCATCATCCCGCCTCTCTCTCCCAAAAAAAATCAATGCCCCGTTCACCCACAAGGTTTATAGCTTCCGGATAGGTTGCACACTCCAAGGAAAAGACCTTATCAGCAATATCATCAGGTGAATCTTCATAGGCGATGGAGACACAACGCTGGAGAACAATGGGGCCTTCATCATAGTGCTCGTTGGCAAAATGGACGGTACAACCACTGACCGTACACCCTTTGGCCTTGACCGCTTCATGGACATGGTGTCCATAAAAGCCTTTCCCGCAAAACGAGGGGATAAGGGCGGGATGGATGTTCAACACTGATCGGACAAGTTCGGGGGGCGGTTGGTACAATTGCAGATATCCGGCAAGCACAATCAGGTCTATGTCATACCGCTTGAGCAGTTCATTGATCGACGTGTTGTCCGGGGCATACCAGGCCGGGTACCCGTACCTTTTCGCCTTTGCCAACCCCAGGGCCATCTCCACATTGGAAATAACCACCTCTATGGAGGCCCGGAGAGTACCAGCGCCGATGCATGCATGAAAGTTGTCCAGGGTCCGCCCGCTGCCGGAGAGTAAAACGGCTAATTTCTGCATCAATCTTCTCCACTGAAAGAGGGGTCAGCGCCCGTATCAACGGTTTCCATCCACTCTCTTATTGCTTTATCATAGGACGCGGTCAGGGTAAAAACCTTTTGAGCAAGATAAAACCGGGTCGCCAGCAGCGTATTTCCATTCTCACGCAACTCTTTGATAACAAGGGGATAGTCAGCCGGATCAACAATGACCGAGACATCCATGAAATTTTTAGCCGCAGCTCTCAGCAAGGTCGGCCCTCCCACATCTATATATTCCACGGCCTCGGCAACACAACAACCCGGCCGCGCCACTGCCTGACTGAAGGCATACAGATTCACGACAACAAGATCAATGGT
The DNA here is from genome assembly GCA_002748755.1 of Desulfobulbus propionicus. Classification (GTDB taxonomy): domain Bacteria; phylum Desulfobacterota; class Desulfobulbia; order Desulfobulbales; family Desulfobulbaceae; genus Desulfogranum; species Desulfogranum propionicus_B. The sequence goes on from PDTD01000017.1 coordinate 122,982, forward strand.
TCCTATACCATGTTCTTGACACTGACGCTGATGCTCTGTATTGGATCGCTGGTGCAGAATGGCACCATGCACTTTGGGGTGCAGAGTCTTGACGCGGCCATCCAACATTTCAGGAGACCCTGTCCATGCTGAAACATCGGTCACACTCAAGCCCTTGTCTCGTAGTTTTCTGGCAGTACCGCCGGTTGAGAGAAGCTCTATGCCCAATTCGGCCAATTGAGAGGCAAAATCTTCAATACCACTTTTATCGGTAACGCTTAGCAAGGCGCACTTGACAGTACTCATATTGCAGTCTCCACTATTCCCTGATCTCGATGAATTACGACTGGTTGCCGACAGTCTGGCTGCAGCCGCCGCTCAGGGATTAATCTTTCTTTAAAAATGCTCTGATCTTGCGACGATCACGTTTATCCGGCCGTCTGTCTGGTTTTGCGGCAGGTGATCGCACCAGGCGCCTTTCTTCCCTGGCAAGCGCACGTCTGTTTATGGATTCCGGGCTTTCCACATACAAATTTTGGGCTACCCGAGCCGGTCCCCTGCGATCGCTCAAGGCAAGAACCGTTATTTCAAAAATGAGGGTTCCCTTGGTGATGGAGAGTTGATCGCCTGTCTGTATACCCCTTGCAGGCTTCACCCGTTTGCCACCTACATGCACATGCCCTCCGCTGACAGCCTTGGAAGCCAGGGAACGGGTTTTAAAAAAACGGGCTGCCCAGAGCCACTTATCTATTCTGACGGTATCCATTGAAAAATAACATGCGTAGCCCGGATTTCTCACCAGCTCAGTCGGTGCTAGATCAACTTTTTTAAGGGTATGCTAGTACCCTCTTTTTCCTGTCAAAACAGTGCTGAAAATGGTACCGCCTGGCTCAGGCGGTGGTGAGCATTTTTTTGGGGGGAGAACCTATATCGCACCAGATCTTAAGCTAACCACCCGATACCCCCAGACCCTTACAGTATCGGCTGGCAACTGTACCACAGTTTACTATGAGCATCAAACAAAGTTCCCCGGCCAGCGACCTTTTTCGCAGTCTGTATGATCAAATCATCGTTCCCAAGCCTCCCTATTCATGGTAAGAAAGCAATACGTACAGACTTTTTCACGGGAGGCCCCAATTTCATGACCTTACAGGCCGTAGGCATTCATCGACTCAGTCGCCCCATTTCCATCCGAACCAAAGAAGGGGCACACCAGCATACTATTGCCACAGTCGATCTCCATGCGCTCACCGTACACGAGCAGAAGGAGCCCTGCATCCAGCAGATGATGCCCCTGCTGGCCTCCTATGCAGAGGACCTCCATTTCAAAATCCTGCCTCAACTCCTTCAGGACGTCAAACAACTCCTGCAGGCTGAAGAAGCCCGCATGAGCTTTAGTTTTCCCTATTTTCTCTTGAAAAAAGCCCCGGCTTCCGGTACTCCCAGTATTATGGAATACCAGTGTAAAATCACCGGGTCATCAGAAACAACCCCATCACCCAGCCTCTGCGTGACCGTTCCTCTGACAACCCTGTGCCCATGTTCCAAAAAAATCAGCGAGGTAGGAGCACACAACCAGCGGGCCGAAGTAACCCTGACAGTGCACCCTTTGCAATTCATTTGGCTTGAGGACCTGATTGATTTGGTCGAGGACTGTGGTTCCTGCGAGGTATACGCTCTGTTAAAACGACCGGATGAAAAATATGTAACCGAAAAAGCCTACCATAACCCCATGTTCGTCGAAGATGTAGCCAGAAAGGTCACCATGGAGGTGCGCAGGAAAAAAGGGATAGGCTGGTTTTCCGTAGGCGTTGAAAGCTTTGAGTCCATACACAAACACAGCGCTTACGCCTATATAGACAGTGAGGATCTTGATACCTGCCGACTCTAATGGTCGTCCAAGGTTATTCTTATGGCAAGCATACATGGACCACCGATTTCTGCAAGGGGGATAGTAAGAGAAGGTACGGCAATGGTTTTGTGATATGATACCAAAAACACTTAGATTATCGGTAGCCGTATGAGAATTGAAAAACGCAGATCAGTACGAAAGCTCAACTATCTTCCCTGCACCATTTACGCAATCGATACAGACAGGAATATTGTCCTTGCCGGCCCTTTCTCCTCCCGTATCATCAATATCTCCACCCATGGCACCTGTCTGCTCCTATCACAAATTATACAAGGTACCTATCATATTTTTCACTCTACCATGAATAATGGTAGCTACTGTCTGCAACTGGCCATCGACCTGCCTCCATCCCTCAAACAGGCGACCATTACCGCTAGACCTGTCTGGATAAACCTTTTTCGACACAAAAAGGTATGTGCTTATAAAATCGGCATTATCTTTGTCAACGATCCCCAAGAAGACCTGATAGAAGAGATTAAAAAAGCCATGGAGCAGACAAGCGATGAACGGAAGGTCTGGTTAGAGGGGGTGAAGGGGCTTTTCAGAGACTCAGGCAGTTGACCATCGGTTCGCAGGGACAACCCGGCTTGTTCATGATATCATCTCTTACTTGCAAAGACCTGCCTACAGACAAGTTGCGATGATGTCAGGGGGCAATCATCCATTGTGGTACAATATGCCTCCTGCCCAGATTTTTCACAACCATGTTGTCTCATTTGATAAAATTATATAAAAACAGACAAATGTGATATCTGTAAGCGGGCTCAAATTTCGACAAAATGTGCCCCAATGCCCAACCCAAGCAGGACCATCTACGGCAGTATTTTGATCACACATATACCCAAGCAGAATGAGGTACCAAAATCTAGCGAACGTGGCACCGCCTGAGCTGATGAGAAATCCGGGCTAAGACCCGCTCAGACGCCGGTACCTAACGCAAGCCACTTAAAGCGGCCCATCTTTTTCGACTGGCACCTCAGGAGTATACCCACTGATTTACTCCACCTTCCTGCCCCAGGTTACAGGCCATTCGAGCCGACATCCCTTTTCGTATCACGCACAGAGAAGACATCAATTGCCTGCTCAATACCACGAAGCTGCATACGCCCCAGGCTCTCGATATCGTAGTCCGCCTGGACCTGTTCCTTTACCCTGCCAGTGACATAAATTCCACAGGACGATGATTCCCCTGCCAGCCGTTGTGCCAGGTTGACATCGTGTCCAATAACAGTATAATCAAAGCGTTGTACTGACCCGACATTCCCCAAAAATACGTCTCCGCAGGTGATACCAATACCCAAGTCCACAGGGGGAAGAGCAGGGCATTTGGCCTGCCACTGCTCCCGAAGTTCAAAAAATCGCCGTCTGATACTCAAAGCTGTCCCCACAGCCGCATGATTGGGCCGCTTCATGGATATTGGTGCACCAAATACCGCGAGGACCGCATCACCCATGAATTTATCAAGGGTCCCCTCCTGCCGAAAAATCTCTTCAGTAAATATCTGAAAGAAATCATTAAGCACAAGACGCAACTGCGCAAAGTCAAGATGCTGTACCAGACCAGTGAAATTGCGTATATCGGCAAAAAGAACTGTTGTCCTGAGGATCTCGCCCAAGTCTACGGGATCTTTTTGTTTATTGATGAGTAGTTCAGCGACCTGGGGGGCAACAAACTGTTCCAACAACGTCCTGGTGCGTACCGCAGATTCAATCTGCGCCAGGGCGCGAACATTCTCTAAGGCAAGGGCAGCCTGACCCGTGACGACACTGAGCATCTCTTTATCAGCTTCCGAAAAACGCCTGTCACTTTTGGTGCGACTGATGTTGAGCACACCTAAAATTCGCCCACGCACCATCAGGGGGTACGAAATCGCAGAAACAATGCTACCTCGCTTGAGAAAGGGAGCAAAGATGGACGACTCCTGCTCTTCCTTGTTCAGGATAACAGGTTTCCCCTGGGAAAAAACCCAACCGGCAATCTGATCCCCGGGCTGCACCCTTATGGAATTCACCAGCCGCTGATCTAATCCCTTAGCCGCTGCAATACGCAGACACCCGGAATGCTCATCATAGAGCATAACAGAAATATGCTTGGCCTGTGACAGGTTCCCTATGGCTTCGACCAGGGAGTGCAGAACGCCCTCTTCATTCGTTGAAGCGAGAAACTGCTCACCGAGGTTATACAGGGGGAGCAGGGTCCGCAAGCGAACATTTTCAGCCAGGAGCGTACTCCGTTCAAATGCCTGTCGGACGACTTTCTCCAGGTAAATCGGTTCAAGGGGCATGGTGGCAATACCAGAAAAACCGGCTTCCAGAAAGCTACGCAATTCCTCATTACCGGCCTTCTGTATCAACAATATGCCGGTTATGGTTGGGCTGCGTTGACACAAATCAGAAAACAGTTCCACGCCGTCATACGCAGATACTGTATTGTCTATGAGAACCAGAGCGACCTCGTGATCAATGAGTAGTTGCAGAGCCTGTTCTTCACTCTTGCTCCACAAAAGTGTATACTGAGACAACGTGGCTGCAACAACCGCCCACACCTTGTCATTTTGGGTAACAACCAGAATACAATGTCTCATACCATAACGGAATCACTTGAATGAATCGAAAGAATACCAGCACAAACGTACCATGCCGCTTGCGGCAAGTAAAGCTCAGGTCCCTCTTTTATACCTCTCAACCACCGTGTTCCTGATACCTGCCCCCCGGTTCACAATGCGGCAAAGGTACAGAGATAACACACACCCATGGCACCAGGAAAATAGACATGACCACTGACCCGCAGCACCAGCCTCCTCTTGCCGAACGAATGCGACCCCGCCGTCTGGAACAATTCGTCGGCCAAACGCACCTGGTCGGCAAAGGACAGTTCCTGAGTACTCTGCTTGCATCTCCAATGCTTCCCTCACTTATTCTGTGGGGTCCCCCTGGCTGCGGCAAAACCACCCTGGCCACAATCATGGCCAACACGGTCCAAGCCGAGTGTGTATTCTTCTCCGCCATACTCGCAGGAGTTAAGGAGATCAGAAACATTGTCGAGCAGGCTGAGCAGCGCAAGGCTGCCTGCGGCAATCAAACCATTCTTTTTGTGGATGAAATCCACCGTTTCAATAAAAGCCAGCAGGATTTCTTTCTTCCCTATGTGGAAAGTGGTCTGTTGACCCTGATCGGAGCGACCACTGAAAATCCATCCTTTCAAATCATCGCTCCCCTGTTGTCCCGGTGCCAGGTAGTACAACTCCACCCTCTGAGTGAGGAGGAGATCCAGCAGGTTATTCTCCAGGCTCTCAATGATACAAAACAAGGTTTAGGTGGGCTGAAAATCCAGATGGAGCCCCAGGCGGTTAAACATCTGGCCAGGGGGGCGGACGGAGACTGCCGACGAGCGTTGAATATCCTGGAAACAGCCATAAACCTGCACCGTACCACGCAAGCATCCCCAACCGCCTCCATTCCTCTGACCAAAGACACGTTGGACCAAGCTCTCCAGCACAAAACGCTGCGTTACGATAAAAACGGTGAAGAGCATTACAATCTGATTTCCGCACTGCACAAAAGCCTGCGCGACAGTGATCCAGATGGTGCCGTCTATTGGCTGAACAGAATGCTGGAAGCAGGAGAAGAGCCCCTGTACATTGCCCGTCGACTGATCCGGTTTGCATCCGAGGATGTCGGCAATGCTGATCCTCAAGCCATTCAGGTTGCAGTACACTGCAGGGAAGCCTATCATATACTTGGAGCGCCGGAAGGCAACCTGGCACTGGTCCAGGCAGCGGTCTACTTGGCCACAGCCCCAAAAAGCAATGCCCTGTACATGGCAGAAAAACATGCCCTCAAAGATATCAGGGAGACAGGATCACTGCCTGTTCCACGCCATCTGTGTAATGCGGTTACCGGTCTGATGAGACGTTTCGGCTACGGCAAGGGATATCAATATGCCCATGACCATAAGGACGCTCTGGTCCACCAGCAGCACCTCCCACAGGAACTCGAGGGCCGTTTCTATTATAAACCGACAAACAGGGGATATGAGTCAATCATCAATGAACGATTGACTCAATGGAGAAAAATTCTCAATAAACGAGCCAAAAGCAATGCAGACCTTACCTAAGTTCCTTTCCACACTGTTTTTCCTCTTTTTCTACGCAATGACCTTGCCGTCGAACATCTATGCAGCCCCCTCGATCTTGCAGATTCTCTACGGGAACGATCTCCAGGGGAAAATAACACCCGGCGGTTGAGGGAATAACACCCTGGGCGGTCTGTCCAGGAAAATACGGCTTCTCAAATCATTGCTGGCAGATGAACCTAACACCCTCATCCTTGAGGGTGGAAATGTTTTTTTCCATCCTGCCCCTATACCGGGACAAGACACCACAGCGCTGTTGCCGGATCGCAGTATCATTGCTGAGGAATATCTCCACAAACTGAACGTTGTTTGCGCAATAGGCTCCGGGGATGTTACATTCGGCCTGTCCCCGTTGAAAACCCTGCTTCGCAAGCACCCGTTCACAGCCCTTTCCGCTAACCTGACCGACGGCAAGGCAACCCTTCTCTTTTCCCCTTCAACTACCCTGCAACTCCAGGGTAGTACCATCGGCATCCTGGCACTTACTGACCACACCCTGATCCGGCCAAGACAAAATCTTTCCGTGATACCGTGGGATAGGGTGCTTGACCAGGAAATCAACAAGCTTCGTACCCAGGTGGATTTCATTGTCTTGCTGTCCAACTATCCTTTTGAGGAAAACCGCCGGATCGCACAACGGTTCACAGACATACGGCTTATTCTGCAGTCCGGTCACAGGACAACCAATCGTGCACCGCAACAGGTACACAATGCTCTGATCTGTCAAACGGAAAAACGTGGGACATACCTTGGGGCACTCAAGTTGTCCCTGGCAGGCAATGGCTTCTGGGAAAAAAGACAGACAAAAGAGTACAGGCAATTGGAGCGGCAGCTCAACCAGGTTGCCCGCTCACTGGCCCGTTTACAAAACTATGCCCCCCTCTCTGAAGAGGATCAACGGACAAAGGACAGACTGGAGACAACACAGGACCGTCTCAAAAAACAAAAAGCCGCCTTTCTGCGAGAAGGGTACCGTGGCCAAGGTGAGGGAGATCTGTACATGTACAAATTCCTGCCTTTGCACAAATCGCTGCCCGTAGAACCAGAGGTCACTCTTCACATTAAAGAGGCGATTGCAAAGCGCGAGCAACTGAGAAAACAGTGAACAATACACACGCACAGTGTCCCAGATTGGGACAGGCGCAGACTCTCTCGCTGGTTCGGACTTCTCATGGTTCTTTTATCTTATTGGAAACAAGAGATGTTTTATCTACAAGCAATTGAACAATACGACAAAAAAATCATCAAGAGCCAGCACAGGCGGCACCATCCTCGGGATTCTTTTGACAGGAAATACAAGATACCATCGGAGTCTTCGTTTCCATGAGAAAGCTTATCACTCTATCTTCGACGCGGCGAGCCATTTTCCTGGCAAATCCCGTAACGTCATGCCTTCATTCGCGCTCATTTATGGGCACAGCCATATGCCCGGTGCTTTGTATTGTCCGCCGGGGAAGCTGCAACCTTACCAACGATCTCTTTGATGTCATTGGCTGATGACGGATCTAGCCCGCATTTCTCATCAAATCCAAGGCTGACCATATTTTCCAAGATAAATCAGTTTTGATGGCTCATTTTCTCCTACAAGCTGACCATTTGTTGCCAAATCTCAATAATTGGACAGCCTGAGTTCCTCTTTTTTCCTTCAAAAGAAGCAAAAAGGCATAGCTCCGCCGTCAGCCTGTCCTTGAGCGTTCTATTTTATCCCCTAAGAGGCAAACTGGCCAATCGAGTGAGAATCTGATCCCAAAGATGTTTATGTGGATAACCAGTTGCCAGCATAATTTCATACAACCCCTGCGCGTCGTATTGACCCTTATTAAAGGAGGTGACAACGAAGCGAGGATTTTCACCCTTGGTAAGATACTCCGCTTTCCCTATCACTCGGCGTTGCCAGCGCCAGGTGGCCAAGGTAGCATAACAAAAATCCTTAAAAACTCTGGATGCTTCACCGCTGCATTGATGCAACGCTTCGGCTAAAGCCATTTCTTCTTCGATCTCAAGCTAGTAGAAAAACAATCAATTAGAGAAGAACCTCTTTCAAGGCAATTTCTCCAAAAGGATCACCGAAGTTCAGCACGGGCGTCGCCATCATCAGCGGTATTTTGACAGCAAATTGCGAGTACTAGAATATGTACTGCCATGTATTGTCAAAAACTTTGAATCTGCCACCGCCTGTGCTGATGATCAAGCCGGGTTAAAGCAGATTTAACTTTTTCAGATAATACAGCGCAATCACATACGCAATGACGATCACGGCCACCCAACCGACCAGTAAAAAAATATTCATCATGGTTGTGTCTCCTTGCAGCAAAAACCCATTTTCAGCTCCTGCCAGCCCTTAATAGGCGGCCTTGTCCGTGGTATCCTCAAGTTTCATTTTGCCCCTGTCCATTGCCCACCATACATAAGCTATATAGGCCAACACAAAGGGAATAACCAGAGCGACATAGGTCATGACCGTCAGGGTGTAGTGGCTGGACGAGGCGTTGTAGATAGTCAAACTGGACTGCAAATCCACCTTGGAGGGATAAAAAGCTGTCTTGTTGTAGGCAGGAAGCAGCAGAACGGTCAAACCAACCAGAACTGTTCCCAGCCCGCCAAACCAGATACCGGCGGTTGATTCGGTGTTTGCTGTCCGAACAACCCCGAGAACCAGTAAAACAAGCCCGACGACCAGCAATCCTATGAGCCAGGGATTGGCCAGCAGATTATGCAGATATTTGAAGGACACATAATCAATGGTGCCCTGTTCATCGACAATCCCAAAGCCCTTCATAAGCATCAGGTGAACCAAAACCCAGAGGCAAAACGGCAGGGAGATGAAAAAGTTGTTCCAGCAGGCATTTCGCAGGCGCTTTTCCATTTCTGGGACCACTGTCAGATCGATATTGTTGATCAGGTACATGGCCCCCAGGGTTCTGGCGTTAAAGACCAGAAAAATCCCCAGACAGAGATTGAAGACACTGGACAGGGAGGGATCCAATACGGCCTCCAGGCCTCGCAGAGGCGTTGTCCAGGTAACGAAATTGAAACCGCTCAGCTCAAAGTTGCTGCCTGTAAAAAATGTTCCCACAGCGGCACCGATGAGCAAAACACCAACAGACCCGTTTATGAACAGGAAAAACTCATACCCCCAGGCTGTGAGGATATTCATGGGCTTTTTACGGTATTCGTAACTGACTGCCTGCAGAATAAAGGCAAAAAGGATGGCAATCCATACCCAGTAGGCGCCCCCAAAAGAAGTTGAATAAAATTTGGGGAAAGAGGCGAACAGAGCCCCTCCAAAAAGCACCAGGGTGGTGAAGGTCAGCTCCCACTTCCGGCCTAGAGAGTTGATGACCAGATCTTTTTCGCCGCTGGTTCTTGCCACCTGCCAAAGCAAAGTCTGCCCTCCCTGAACAAAAGTAAGGAAGAGAAACAGAGACCCAACCACTGAACAGAGCAGCCACCAGAGATGTTGCAGGGTTATATAATCAAGATTTTCAATCATGGTACTATTCCTCCGGCCCAATGCTGATCTGTTTAGCCATAATGCTGATTTCTGCCAGCAACAATAGGGTAAAGAGCCCCAGAAACATCCAGAAGGTTGTTTGAACAGTTTCTGCGGCCAGGTTGGTACGTGCCACGCTTACCGGTAACAGACCATGAATTGCCCACGGCTGGCGACCAGCCTCTGCCACGAGCCATCCTGCCTGGGATGCGGTCAGCCCCAAAACATACAAGAGTGTCCCGCCGGCAAGAAGCCACTTCTTGTCCTCCAGGGTGCCCTTAATGCAGTATACAAAATATGCCAGAAAAACGGCCACGAACATTGTACCCAGCCCCACCATAACATGAAAGGCGTAAAAAGACATCGCCACCGAGGGCACGGTCTCCTCTGGAGACTGCAGAAAACCATAGCCGAGATGTTCCTTATAGGTGTTGAATGAGTTCAGGTGGGCTTGGGCAGTGAACATATCCCCTTCTTTTTGGGCCTCCTGGTACGACTTAAGATGAGCCAGAGCCAGTTTACCCTGCTCCATTTTCTCCTCTGCTCCCATAAGGCCATGTTCTTCATTCCCATACACCAGATCCTTGATACCGGGAACATATGCCCCCCAGGAACGGGTTGCCATCAAGCCGAGTAGCCCCGGAATCTTTACCTCAAAAACAAAGCCCGGCTCATCGTTGTCAACGCGTTTATTCCGGTTAACAATACCTGCGGCGACCAGTCCGGCATTTTCTTCACCTTCCCACAGTCCCTCAAATGCGGCCAGTTTCATTGGCTGGACCTTGGCAACCATATAAGCGGACTCATCACCATTGAAGACGACAAAGAAAGAGGCAACCAGCCCCAGCGACGCCGCCACGACTATGGAGCGCTTGGCCATGAGTACGTGACGTTTGCGCAGCAGATACCACGAACTGATGGAAAGGACAAAGAGTGCCGCCACCAGCATGGAGGAAGAGGCAGTATGCACGAACTTTGATACCGCATAGGGTGAAAGGGCCACTTCACTAAAATTTTGCATCTCAAAGCGAGCCGTATCCGGGTTGAATTCCTGCCCAACCGGATACTGCATCCACGCATTGGCAACCAGAATCCACACTGCGGACATATTGGAGCCCACAGCCACCATCCAGGTGGCAAACAGGTGGAACCCCTTAGAAACTCTGTTCCAGCCAAAAAACATGACGGCAAAAAAGGTTGCCTCTAGAAAAAAGGCGACAATACCCTCAATGGCCAAGGGCGCCCCAAAAATATCACCCACCATCCAGGAGTAATTGGACCAGTTGGTTCCGAATTCAAACTCCATGATAATGCCGGTTGCCACCCCGATGGCAAAATTGATGCCAAAGAGTTTCATCCAGAATTTGGTCAACCGTTTCCATTCTTCACTGCCGGTTTTCAAATAAATGGTATGATAAAAGGCAATGATCCAGCTCATTCCCAACGTCAATGGCACAAAGAGCCAATGATAGCATGCGGTCAGGGCAAACTGTCCCCTGGCCCAACTGACCGAAGCCAGGTCAAAATTCTCAATCATAACTCCACTCCTTATTTGCTTAAAGTGTTCTCTGAAGGTGGTGTCGTCAGTTGCCGCAACACGTACTCCGCCCTCTGTTCATCAGTCGAGAATCGGGTCGCTAAAAAATCAGGGAAGAAAAACAGCTTCAAAACCCCGAATAATATAAAGACCTTGATAAAAATAATTTTCCACAATGTTTTTCCCACGGTCATACTACGAAAGCCATCCAGGTAAAAACGATAGACACGTACAAATGGATTGCTCGTACTCATTGCTGATTGGTCCATTAAAATCTTCTAGCCCGACTTTCTCATGAACTCAGGCGATGCCAGTGGTAAAAATTTTGGCAGTGTATTATAGCATCCTTTATGTGTTGTCAAAGCAATACAGGAAAATGGTGCCGCGTGGGCTGAACTTTGGTGCACACTTTGGAGAAACTTGAGCCGATCCACGGACATCGCATATATCTCTTTTTGTATATCTTTTCTCTAATGAGATAAAATGTTCATGAGACATCCGGGCTAGTGGTGATCGATGGATTAGTTGCGAAAATCTCTATATGTTTGGATTTTGCAGCTTCCTGGAAAAGCTTGGCAAGCAAGTATGGGTGGAAATTTCAGCATGTTGGTTACTTTCCTGCAGGCTGGTCAGGACCCCTGTTTAACTTTAGTACGTGGTACACCATGCACCGGATGGTGTACTCGACTGCCCGTGTTAAACGTAGAAACGTCCCACCCAACGGAGAATAAGGTACGAAAACGCCCGGACCTGGAGCCGAATGAACCGATGAGAACTGCGGCCTAAAACACAACAAAATTGTATATCCGAGCAACTGATATCTGTCAACGATAAACATGCTGCGACCTGCATTCCTGAAGGATGCGGGGAAACTCTTCCACCGTGTTGTGACAGCAAAGAGAAGGTACTCTTCTGCACTGCCAAAAACTGTGCATCTGGCACCGTCTGAGGTGCTGAAAAAGACAGGCTAAAACTGCTTGATCTCTTTTTTCGTCAAAGTCCGCCACGGTATACCTGACCCTGATTGCAGAGCCTGTACAGGCAGTACTTCTTCATGGTTTATGAGAACTGTCTTCAACTGTTCCTCTACCACTAAAACCATTTCCTCCCCGGCAAGAACACTCCTGTCTTCGGAAACCAGGCTGGAAACATGGGCCTTTTCACACAACTCTGCCGCCCTGAGGAGCGTTTCACCGAGGCCTGCTTCCTGCCACCCCCTGCATCGACCGTCACTTCCGTAGAGCTTCAAGCCAACAGCTGCAAGCGCACCCACCACGCCATCTCCAGTGCCGCCATGTTCCGACAAATGCAGCCCCGTCGCAGCGGCCAGGGAGTAGCCAGCCCTTTTGGTCAGTACGGCCCGTTTAGCCTGCAGACCGTACGCAATCAGGGACTCTGTTTTCAAAGCGTCATCATTTACGGCTATACACAAACCCGGATCCGAGCCAGCCGCAGATTCTTCTTCAAGAAAACGGATCATCCGCTCTGTAATTTTCCTCTGATCGCTGTCATTCACATCCACTGAACAGCACATGCCGCTGTTGTGTGATGTGTAGGGTATCTGCTCATGAATAAACAGCTGATGCCTTGAAACCGCAGAGCGATTGTGTATCAACCCATCCTCACAAAGCCTGGCCACAATATGCTCCAGCAGTTGACCGGAACCGGGGCTTTCTGCGTTATCCGTATCATCTATACTCAACAATAACTGCATTGACACACCTCTTTCTTTCACCCAACCAAGTATAATGCGTTACCCAAAACTCCCGATTCTGAAACCGCCCGCGCTGATAAGCAATCCGGGCAAGCTACCTTACTAAGGAGACACAGCCCTGTTTTTGAATGATCCCGGCAACAAAACACAAGAGGAACAGCTCCTTACTTGCGGTATCACTTTCTCTGTATTGCGATTGTCCCGAGCCAAGACTATGGGTGACAATGCCACGCTTTTCCTATGGATGGCGTACAATCACCCCATTTTTGACAAAAGAGTTGCGAAAATATCCTTGTCTTCCCGGTATTCAGGCCCTACAGTATTCCATATGAGGCAATTTTCAATGCATTTTACAAGAGGTCTTTCATGGCAGGCAAAATATTTTACCGAGAACGTATCAAGGCAAAAAAAGGATCTAAAAGCCCACGCTTCAGAATCATAGCCGTTTGCGATGTCGATCTAAAAGTTTACGGGAACCATTTCCGGACAAAAGAACTCCAACTCCTTGCAGAGGCCACAGGCGCTGAGCTGGTAGAGCTGCAACGCGATAAAAAAGAACATATGGCCGATTAACACGCATGGCTGCTCAAGACAGTTTTTTACTTCTTATATCCTGCATCGCATAACGCACCGCGTATGTAGCCAGGCGGCCTCAAGGGACAACAGTCAAACAAAAAGAAAGGGGCCGGTTCCTGCTCCAATATACATCCCTTTTGCTGCATGACAGGTTCAAGGAAATGACTGCACCCCACAGTGACACCAACCTATCCCGAATTACCCATGAATCGCGGTGCTGAACCAACGCTGTGCCCCCATCAAGCAAAGGTAGCCTGAATGATGGATGAACAGGGTCCATTCAGGTACCCTGTTCAGGCGGGGAGCGCCGGCACAAGGTGCTTGATGCAGTCAGCACCGCCATGTACGTCGACGAAGCAGCCGTACCTACTGTGCTGCTGAAAAATCCGGGATATATCCAGACGTCCAGAATCACGCCGGGTGACAGCGATCTCGCCGGAGAGAGGGTACCAGTATGGATCAAAACGATCTTTGGGAAATCATTGGTGACTTGCAGGACAATGAGCATGAACAAATCGTGCTCCGTCTGTTCATGCAGTATGAAGAACGGCTGAAAGCCTATCCTGATGATCTGGAAGCCCAACATTTTTTTAATTATTTAAGCGCAATTATCGAACACATTCAATCCTGTAATGTCAACCGTCGTTAAGACATGGTCACTGGCGCTCCATAGGGGAAAAACAGGGGCTGCAGTGACTTCACAAAAATGATCAGCAATCAAAAGACGCTTTACCAGGCTGTTGTCCTGCCAGGCTGCCTGCTCTGTGTGGAGAGCAGGTACAATATTTGAGGGAACAGAGAAGGGCTGACCATCCTTCGGCTCGCTCTAAGAAACGCGTTCTTCATGAAACATGCCTACAGGTTCTGTCATCCGCCCCCTTCTCTCGGCCCCTTCCTCTTGGGTGGTAGGGTGTCAGTTATTGAGCCGTCAACCATTTCACAGGCAAAGGCAAAAGTCTCTGCAAGGGTCGGGTGAGCATGAACCGTCTTGCTGATATCCTCCGCATCTGCTCCCATTTCCAGGGCAAGCACCGCTTCATGGATCAATTCACCTGCGTTCTGGCCGCAGATGGCCGCACCGATGATACGACCACTTTCCTTTGAAAAAAGCACCTTACTGGCACCGATCCCGGAACCCGCCGTCAGAGCCCGACCGCTCGCACCCCAACTGAACTTCCCTTTTCGGTACTCCACCCCCTGTTCCCGGGCTTCCTTTTCTGTCAAACCCATCCAGGCAAGCTCTGGAGAGGTATATGCCACCGATGGAATAGTCAGCGGCTGAAAGGCGCTCTTCCTGCCGCTGATCACCTCAGCAGCAACCTTTCCCTGATGGGTCGCCTTATGCGCCAACATAGGTTCGCCCACCACATCGCCAATGGCATAGATGGTGTCTGCACTGGTCTTCAGGGTTTCATCCACGCTGATAAAGCCACGTTCCGAAACCGTGACACCAAGGGTATCAAGCCCCAGATTCTCACTGTTAGGTATCCTCCCTACAGCCACCAGGACAGCATCATACTGTGCAGTCTCTTCTTTCCCGCTGTTATCAATGGTGACCTGTATCCCCTGCTGCAATGGTTGCAGAGCTGTAACCCTGGCCTTTGTCAAAATGGTATATTTTTTCTTTAATTTCAGAAAAAGAGGCTGCACCATATCCTTGTCCGCTGGGGGAACAATATGATCAAGCATTTCAACGATGGTTATCTCCGATCCCAGGGCGGCGTATACCTGGGCCATTTCCAACCCAATGATGCCTCCACCTATGATAAGAAACCTTTTGGGGACAAAAGGCAGGGTAAGAGCAGTGGTTGAATCCCAAATCCGGGGTTCTTCGGGCGCCATGGGCAGCATAAACGGCCTTGACCCTGTCGCAATAATCGCACGGGAAAAGGAAATACTCTGTTTGTCTGCACCGACAATCACCCCTA
Source organism: Desulfobulbus propionicus (assembly GCA_002748755.1). Taxonomy (GTDB): domain Bacteria; phylum Desulfobacterota; class Desulfobulbia; order Desulfobulbales; family Desulfobulbaceae; genus Desulfogranum; species Desulfogranum propionicus_B. Next base: position 138,256 of record PDTD01000017.1, read on the forward strand.
TGCTTGTCGCTGTTTCAAAGGTTGCCCTGCCTTTTACCCGGGTTATTTTTCTGGCTTTGCACAGACCATCAAGCCCTATGGTCAGTTGCTCCACCACGGCTTCTTTCTTGGAAAGCAGGGCGTTGATATCTATTTCTGGTTTGTTAAAACTGATGCCAAATGACTTGATACCCGCGCTCTCTTCAATGACTGCGGCGGCATGGAGCAGGATCTTAGAAGGAATGCAGCCCACCTTGAGGCAAACGCCGCCCAGCCTCTTGTCCCTCTCCACCAGACAGACATTCAGGCCCAGATCTGCCGCACGAAAAGCCGCTGTGTAGCCTCCCGGGCCGCCGCCTATGACGACCAGGTCAAACGTTTTCTTTTCGCTCACGTCCTCCTCCTTGTTTACAATAACACTCTTCGCAAATCTTCAATGCTCATCCGCAATGTCCGGCAGAATCGGGCAGCTTCAGCACCATCTATGACCCTGTGATCATAGGACAATGAAAAGGGGAGAGTCAGCCTCGGTTCGAACACCTCCTGGACATTGTTCCAGACAGGTTTGAGATAATTTCTCGACAACCCGAGAATGGCAACCTGCGGTGCACTGACAATGGGCGTGAAACCGGTTCCGCCAATGCCGCCCAGACTGGAGAGAGTAAAGGACGCACCCTGCATTTCAGCAATGGTCAGCTTACCGGCGAGGGCGGCCTGACTCAATGTCTGCAGCTCACCTGCAATCTCTTTCAAGCCCTTTGTATCAGCATCTTTCAGAACTGGAACCACCAGCCCGGCTGGGGTGTCCACAGCGATACCGATATGATAGTAGTGTTTGATTATCACCCTGCCCTCTGCCGGGTCAAATGCAGCATTAAAGGTGGGAAAGGCTTTCAGGGCGGCGACCACCGCTTTGATGAGCGCAACCAAGGGAATGAAAGGAGGATCGCTTGCGGATCCCTCCGCATTCATCTGCTTGCGGAATTGCTCAAGATCCGTGACATCAGCTTCGTCAAAATGGGTAACATGGGGGACGCTCAGCCAGCTTCTATGCAGATGGGGTCCTGAAATTTTTTGAATCCTTCCTAAAGCTCTCTCTTCAATTTCTCCGTACCTGCTGAAGTCTTCCAGAGGGACCTCTTCCATGATCGGCCCTACACCTACGGCGGGGTGAGGTCTGCCTTGCACCAACTTTTTGACAAAAGCCTGCACGTCCTCTTTTTGTATTCTCCCCTTGGGCCCGCTCCCCTGCAATTGCCCAAGCTCGACCCCCAGTTCCCGGGCATACCCTCGTACCGAAGGTGTGGCATGATAGCGTGCATGCCCCGACTCATACCCTTCGGTTGCTGTTACCGGTTCCGCAGCCGGGGGCTGCACCCCCGAAACTTCCGGTTTCTCTGCGCCCTGCTCTTGGATTTTGTGTTCTGTTTTTCCAGACTCTTCAACCGATTGGGCTTGCCCATCATCTTTGGTTTCAAGAATCAGAAAAACCGTACCGCTGGTAACGACCTCTTCCTCCTTGACATAAATCTCTTTCACAATCCCGGCAGCAGTGGAAGGAATATCCATGACAGCCTTTTCACTTTCCAAAGCGATGAGTTCGTCCTCTTTTTCCACGGCATCGCCCGGTGAGACATATATCTCGACAACTGTTATCTCCTGTACATCTCCAAAATCGGGAATCGTAATCTTTTCCGTGGCCATTCACTCTACTCCTGTACCTGCTGGTCCGAATTCCTCATGAATATTTTAAATATATACAAAATATATTATAAAAACAGTATGATATAAAAAAACAGTTGCAACCAAAACCGCTAAGAGGTTCACCAAAGGTCAGCCAGGCCAGCACCATCTTCGACAGTATTTTGGCAACACATACCCCCAAGTACAACGAGGTACTGAAAACGACCGAACCTGGCACCACCTGAACTGATGAGAAATGCGGGCTAGCTGTTCATGGGATGGCTACTCTGCGTATCAATGCTGTATTTCTGCAGCGCCTTGTTCACTGTCGTGGTGGAGATCTGCCCCTCTGCCGCCAATGCCTGCAGGGCGGCGAGAACAACATGATAGCGGTCCACCCCGAAAAAAGCACGTAACTTGGACCGGGAATCACTCCGCCCATATCCGTCAGTGCCCAAAACAGTCAGACGGTTAGGGACAAGCCTGCGCAGTTGTTCCCCGTACCCGCAAACGTAATCTGTGCTTAAGACAGCAGGGCCAATATGCCCTTGCATAACCGTTTCCACATAACTCTGTTTCGGTTTTCTGTCGGGATGCATCATGTTCCAACGTTCCACCTCCATGCCATCGCGATGCAGTTGGTTGATCCCCGGTACGGACCAGATGTCGGCCGCCACCTTGTACTCATTTTCCAGAAGTTCCGCCGCAGCCAAAACCTCCAGGAAAAGAGCACCGCTTCCCATCAACTGGACCCGCAGCTTGCCTTGCTTTCCCTTTTTAAAAAGATACATGCCCCTGGCAACACCTTCTTCAATCCCTTCCGGCATGGCCGGCTGGGGATAATTCTCATTGAACAGAGTGATATAATAAAAAATTTCTTCTCCTTGGACATACATCCTCTCAATGCCCTGCCGAATAATCAGGGCAACCTCATAGGCAAAGGCCGGATCATAGGCGAGGCAATTGGGCACTGTTGACGCCAGCAGCAGACCATGTCCATCTCCATGCTGCAGGCCTTCACCATTGAGGGTCGTCCTGCCCGATGTGGCCCCCATGAGAAAACCCTTGGCCCGAGCATCCCCAGCCATCCAGATCTGATCGCCGACCCGCTGAAATCCAAACATGGAGTAAAAGGTATAAAAAGGAATCATCGGAACACCATAATTGCTATAGGCTGTTGCTGCGGCCACCCACGTGGAGATGGCGCCTGCCTCGGTGATCCCTTCCTCAAAAATTTGTCCGGCCGGGTCTTCTCTATACCAGGCCACCGTCTCGGCATCCTGTGGTTCGTACAGTTGTCCGCTCGGCGCATAAATCCCCAGTTGACGAAACATGCCCTCCATGCCAAAAGTTCGCGCCTCATCAGGGATAATCGGCACAATGTTTTTACCGATATTGGTATCTTTTACCAAACTGCTCAACAGTCTGACAAAAGCCATGGTAGTAGAGAGTTTTCTCGCACCTGTGGATTTCTGCAACGGAGCGAAATGTTTGTCCGCCGGAGGCTGAAGCGGGACAAAAAAGGTGTCTCGATATGGTACCGGTCCACCCATTTCCGCTCGTCGCTGCGCAAGAAAACGTGCCTCCTCACTGCCTTTTTCCGGTTTGATAAATGGCAGCTTTTCCAGTTGATCATCGGCAAGGGGAACATGAAATCGGTCGCGGAAGACCTTGAGTGACTCCAGATCCATTTTCTTGACATTATGCGCCACCATAACCGATTCACCGGCATGCCCCATACCGTAGCCCTTTATGGTTTTGACCAGGATGACAGTCGGCCCGCCTTGATGTTGTGTTGCAGCGGCAAAAGCGGCATAGACCTTTCTGGGATCGTGGCCACCTCGGCTCATCTGCCACAGCTCTCGGTCGCTGATATCCTCTATTAAGGCCTGCAGTTGGGGATCGTCACCAAACATTATCTTCCGAAGATATTCTGGTCCACGGGCCTGAATGGTCTGAAACTCTCCATCAACCATTGAGCCAAGTTTTTTGAGCAGCAGCCCCTTTTTATCGCGAGACAAGATTCGATCCCACTCACTGCCCCAGATCAACTTGATAACATGCCAACCCGCACCACGAAAACGCCCTTCCAACTCCTGGATAATACTGGAATTCCCACGCACTGGTCCATCAAGCCGCTGCAGATTGCAGTTGACAACAAAAATCAGGTTATCAAGCTTCTCTCTCACGGCAAGGGTGAGCGCCCCCAGGGATTCCGGTTCATCCGATTCGCCGTCTCCCATAAAGACCCACACTTTTCTATCCCCTGCTTCCTTGAGCCCCCGCTGGTCCATATAACGCATGAATCGCGCCTGGTGAATAGCGGCCATGGGGCCAAGTCCCATGGAAACAGTGGGGAACTGCCAGAATTCCGGCATCAAATAGGGGTGGGGATAGGAAGACAATCCATGACCAGCCACTTCCTGGCGAAAATTCTCCAGCCGACTTTCCTCAAGCCGACCCTCCACAAACGCCCTCGCGTAGATACCGGGTGAGCTATGGCCCTGGAAATATATCATATCCGCACCATGGGGTGCAGCAGGACCTCGAAAAAACCAGTTAAAGCCCACTTCATACATTGCCGAGACAGAGGTGTATGTGGCGATGTGGCCACCCAATCCTTTTCCGTCTTTATTGGCTTTTGCGACCATGGCCATGGCGTTCCACCTGACGTAGGCTGAGACATTCCTGGCAAGGAGAGATTGATCGGGTATTTTCTCGCCATCAGCAGGATCAATGGTGTTGCAATAGGGCGTTACTATTCCAGGTTGAGTGGTAACGCCTTTATCGCGGGCCAGACGAACAATCTCCTGCAGCAGGTACTCTGCTTTTTCTGCGCCTTCATACTCAATTATACCTTCAAGAGATTCAAGCCAGTCCTGCGTTTCCTGTGGATCAGGATCGTTATAATAGGAACTCATATTTTTCCTTGGGTATGAGGGGGATTCTTATACTATTCGGAACAACAACTACGTGAACTGAAAAGGACATATGGGCGCGCATGCCATGCGACATTTTGTATGATACCTACTATATCAAGGCACCAAGTGAAAAGTCAAGGTGCTGGGCAGCAGACAATATCGTTTCCTACCTACTCACGCAGTGATATACCCCATGGACTGCCCCCTATGTCAAGGTTAGAATAGAAAAATACCCATAACCTCACCCGGATTTCTCATGAACATAGAGTCTTATTTGAGTTAATAGAAACAAATAAATAAGAAATCCGTAAGCAGACTCAAATTTAAACAAAATGTGCATCTCGCTCAGCACAGGTAGTACCATCTTCAGCACCGCACCATAAAAAAAATATATCTCTTCATAAAGGAGAACCCTTTATCATTTCCGGTGAACAAGATGTGCCAGGCACTACAATATCCACTCTCACCAAGAAAAAGAAAAAACGATGATCCCCAGAAGGGATAAAAAACATCTTTGGTTCTCAGAAGGAAATGGTTGGAAATTCCATGCGTACAGCCAACCTCCATGGTGCTGCAAGGTGCGGGAATACTATTCTTTTTTTGTGGGATACCCATGACCACCTTCCGGCTCGGGATCCGTTGAGGCCTCGTTTGATTTTTCTTTCGTGTTGTTAGTCCCTGTCTTCGGGGTTTCCGGTATGTCCTCCTGTTTATCCCTAGCAGGTGAGTCCGATTGAGTGGCTTTGTTCTCCTTGGCAGGTACTGTGGTCACAACCTGCTTCCGACTGAGCCCCACCTCGGGGAGGTAGGCATGGAAGGCCTTGCCGTAAATGTCCCACAGAGAAATAAACAGGGCCGCGATAATAGGTCCTAGAATGATGCCCAAAATGCCGAACATGGAAATGCCGCCGAGGGTCCCGAAGAGGACAAAGAGGTCATGCATTTCCGTGTCCTTACCCACCAGACGAGGACGGACAACATTGTCCAGATTTCCTGCCACAGCCCCACAGAGGATTGCAAGGATAAAGACGCCAGTAAAATCGCCCGCCAGGGCCAGTATGATCAGCGCCGGCACCCAGATAATGGCTGTGCCGAATGCCGGTACAATGGACATAACAGCCATTACTGTCCCCCAGAAGACCGATGCATGGATACCGGCAAAAGTAAAAGCCAGCCCACAAATCGAGCCCTGCATCATCCCGATAATCAGGGTCCCTTTCAGGGTTGCCGAGGCCACAGAGGTAAAGCGGTTAAGGAGCAGCTGTTCGTCGCGATCCTGGAGAGGCAGGAAGTAAAGAATTCTCTCAAGCAATATCTCGCCACTGTTGAGAAGATAAAACATGGCATAGAGCATGATGATGCTGCTGAACAGCGCATTGACGGTGAGCTTGGCTCCCGAGGAGAGATTGTCGATCAGAAAGGTAGTGACTATACCCACAATCTGGCCGACTTTTTCTATCAGTACATCTCTGTAGGGGAGGAGCTGTTCTAGGTAGGGGATTTTTTCCAGGTAGCTCGCCAGACTGCTTGGCTCACTGATAAAGACCTGTACCCAGGGAGTGATCGATTCGCCGACACTTATTGCCTGGGCCACGACCACACCGATCAGGACGCTCAGAGGAACAAGAACCAGGATCAGGATGCCGAAAACCACAATCAAAGCGGCAATGTTGTCCCTACCATTGAGCCTGTGGGTCAGCCATTTATGCGTGGGCCTGAGCAGGGCAGAAAAGAGCCCGGCCATAAACAAAGGCATAAGAAACTGACTGATCATGGAAAGAAAGAGGGCGGTAATAGCCAGGACCAGAATGAGCAAAACCGATTTATTGACAATTTCGCGTGCGAGCATGGGGTGCCTCAGCCCTCTACAACGGCCGTCTTCAGCTCAAGATGGCTGGCGTTGTGATCAAAGGTGTAGCCGAGATGGCTCAGTTGGAGCAGGTCCTCTGTCATGCCGGAGCCTGCAGTGGTGAGATAGTTTCCCACGATGGCACCGTTAGCGCCGACCGTGAAACAGCGATACTGGGCCAGCCCCATCTGCTGCCGACCGCCGGCCATGCGGATGACAGCCCTGGGGTTGATCAACCTGAACAATGCAACAACGGTCAGTATTTCTTCAATGTCAAGCGGCTGCACCTGCTCCAGAGGCGTACCCTGTATTGGGGTCAGGATATTAATGGGGATGGAAAAGATCTCCATCTCCCGAAGCTCCATGGCCAGGACAATCCTATCATCCATGGATTCTCCCATACCTATAATGCCGCCTGAGCAAAGACTCATCCCTGCCTTGCTGGCAATCTTGAGTGTTTCGACCTTTTCTGCCCAGGTATGGGTGGTGCAAATTTTGGGGAAATACTCCTGGTTCGCTTCCAGGTTGCAGTGATACCGTGACACCCCAGCAGTAACCAGACTATCGGCAATTGCAGGGGAGAGCATCCCGGTGGAAGCGCAAAGCGCCATGGAGGTTGTCGCTGCAATTTCATGGTACAGGGATGTCAGCTGGGAAAGGGTTTTCGCATTGAGACTCCGACCGGCTGTAACCAGTGAAAGCCTGTGCACGCCATGCTGGTCGTTGTCCATGGCCATGGCCATGGACACACCCTGCTCAATCATGGTGTAGGTTTCAACACCGGCATGATGCCTGGCTGATTGGGCGCAAAAACGACAATTTTCCGAACAATTGCCGCTTCGGGCGTTGATAATTGAACAGAGATGAAAATGATTGCCCATACAATGTCTGCGCACTTTGTCGGCAGCCTGGAACAGAGGAGCCTTGTCAGGCAAGGCGGCCAGCGCTCGTGCATCATCAAGATCTATTGGCGTACCATGGATCACCTGTTCAGAAAGGGTGCTGAGAGTCTTGGAAGTCATAGACCGTTCTCCTCACCTTGTAAGCATGATTGAATGTCCTGGGGGGGACCCTGTTCAATCATCTCGGCAATGGTCATTTTGATACGCGGGTACAGGTGCCGTTTGTGACCAAGAACCCGTGATTCCAGCAGTGCCAGTCGTTTGTAGAGATCGGTCCTGTCCATGGCCGGAGCCTCTATTTCGGCCTGGTACCTTTGCTTGACGTTTTCCTGGCAGCGAAAACAGCCAGGAAAACGCATGCTTTGTCCGTCTGGACGGGTCAGGGTGGCAGGAACCCCGTGGGTCCTGCAGATCATTAGCCTGTGGCTATATAAGCTGCACAACCCGTTGCCATCAAGGAGTGGACAAGGAATTTGTGGTCGTATCTGCTGCCTGATAAGACGTGTACTTTCCGATACATACGCAGAGGCCTGCTCCATAATACGGTCACGCTGCACAGCCTCAAGCTTGCGTAGACCTTCCCAGAGGTACGCCCATTCACAGTAGGTATAGTGCAAAAAATAGGAGTCGCAGCAGTTATCAGGACACCCCTGACAGGTCAAAGAAACCTGCTCAGCGGTCTGCTCATAGCACTCTTCCATGGTGGCATAAATTGCCGTCATTTCGCTGGAGAGTTCTGGTGGTAAGAGTAATTCACCCATGAAAAACTATCCCTTTGAAGGGGATTCCTCAAAATATTGCACACGATACGTTTCCACTTCTAGCCGGTCGTACAGCCAAGCGTTTTCCTCCAAACCGTTTTTTCGACAGAGGTGATTTAAAAAAAGATCCGGCTGTGGGAGCTTGTTCCATACCTGGGGCAGAAAGGTGGCGCTCGAACCGGCGGCTGAACGAAGGATGACACCATCTTGATGAGGAGTCAGGAGAGAGGGCAGTTCGTATCCCTTGGTATAGTTCAGTCTTCGGGGTTTGCTGAGTAGAGATACTTCGATATGCAGAGACGGAACTTCAGAAGACACAACCGGCTGGAACCGGTGATCATGGAAAGCGGCATTGACTGCATGGCGGCGTACGGCATCCAGTAACGGTTCAATAGCCCGCAGACTGCCAACACAGCCTCGTAAGGCCGCCCGTTTATACAATGATACAAAGACACCACTCTGGATGAAAAAGACAGGGTCGTTCAGTTTTGTTGCAAAGACAGGAGTGGACACCATCATATGCAGATGGTGCTCAATTTCCTGCCGTGCAAGCTGGACTAAAACCTCTCCCTGCTTTTGGTTCAGCACAATTCACTCCTCCACCAGGCATGTATTTCTGGCCAGCTTCGTACTGTATTTCAGATACCAATGATGTCAACCATGTTGTGCAGTTTTTTAGTCCGAACACCTCATGAATATTGAGCACAACTAATAAAAAAACAAATAAAAAACATCTAGCTATAAGTTTTTTTTATAAAAATGCTCCAGATTGTTCACCAAAGGTTTGCCCAAGCGGCACCATCTTCGGCAGTCTTTTGCCCACAAATAAAGGATACGCTCATGTACTGCCAACAACCTTGGATCTGGCCCCGCCTGAGCTAATGAGAAATCCGGACTAAAAACCAGAGCTGATATCTCAAGGTCGAAATCCTCCAATTATAAGGTGTCCTGCGGGGGCGGCAAGGGCACAAAAACAATCCCTGAGGCAAAGGGCAGGTCTCTGGATGAAGCCAAGGACAGGCGGAACACTGCACCGCAAAGAAACTCTAATTGTGAGCTTTTCCAGTTGACTTCCGTTTAAAGAAAGGTATTATATTTTCTTCAGTAAAAACAATCCCAGCATTCGGACAGAGTAGAGGATGGGCGCACCCGTAGCTCAGCTGGATAGAGCATCGGACTTCGAATCCGAGAGTCGGGGGTTCGAATCCCTCCGGGTGTGCCAGTGGTATAAAAATTTTGGTTCATCCGGCCAATCCCTGCCCGGAATTATGCAAGTCATAGAGTCGTACTTTGACTATTCATTCTCCCTCCACCCACTAGCAGGACTCTTCATTATTCTGACTGTATTGGTAATGCCTGCAAGCTGGGCATTGGAGATGCTCATGAGAAAGACGGGTCCCCCCCTCCTTAGATATACTATCGGTGGCGTTAGAGAACTCTCAACTGCAGTAAACTTGAAAAAAGGAGAAAAGATAGAGGTTCATGGAGCGCCCGCTTTCTTTCTGTGGCAAGGAAGACAAGAACCTGCACCTTCCCTTTGCATAGGAAAGATCGTCTCTTGGTGGCTCAAGGTACTCATGGCAGGAGAGATTGCACCTTCTCTCCACACCTAGGCCTGGTCTAATAAGCAACCGAGTTCAAAACCAAGTCAGGCTTCCTACCTGTTTTACAAGTCTTTATAAAGGAGCAGGGCGACCGCCACTGCAGCGAGGGGCTCGCGATCCGCAGGAGATAGATCTGACGCGAAATGGACGGATCCCGCATTAAGAACATCGACGGCCATAACAGGGCGCGATCTGCGGGACACTATATAACCAGTAGGATCCACAAGAGGAATGGACGAACCCGCCAGCCGGTGCGAACCTGTAACCCTATACGTTGTCGTACCGTTAGCGAAAACCCCTTTCAAAACGGTATCGCTGTTGCCTTCGGCTACATTGAGAGTCCAGGGCGTTTCACTGCCATCGCTCCCCATACGGACCACGTAACTCGTTTTGTGGCCGATGCCCCAAGTAAGATCGCCGCCGATGACTTGTCCCATGACGTCTTTCTGCACTACACCTGTGACTGCCTGGGCGCGCCAAACAGTGCCATTAGGGGTACGTAAAGAGTACTCCAACTTCTGGCGGGCGGAAGACTTTTGAAAAAAGACAATACCCCAAGTGAAGCGATTGGACCAACCACGGTGGACATCGTATACCTCATAGGGGCCAAACGAAAAGGTCTCCGACAGTTTAAAATCGTTCCGACCTTCGCAGACCAAAAAATCACTGTGGCCCTCAAGGCCGGGGGGAACAGCCATACGAGCAGCTTGGCAGCCAGATAAAGCAAGGGCTGCAAGAATAAAGAACAACCGAAGAAATGGTGACGTGGTATATTTCAATTTCATAACCTCAACCTAACAAAGGTATAAAATTTGTCAATCCAATTCGTTCAGCAGCCAGAGGCATGTAGCTTTTGACGTTCAGTGAGCCCAGATTTCTCATCAGCTCAGGTAGTCTCAGGTTCGAGAGTTTTTGGTAACTCATTATACTTGGCTGGAGTTTAGAGTTTCGTAGCCCTTTTCCTATTGCTTGTTGCTAGGGAAAGGGCCTAAAAAATAAACAAGCGTTGTCTTTTTTCTCCTGAGAAAGCCTGGTGTCCAGAAAGAAAAAATGTAACCTTTCTGGATGCCACTATGGAAAACAAAGGATGCTCTACCATCCCCTGTATCCTGTTTGAGAGTATCACATATCTCACCAGGACTCTACCACTTCGTTCAGTACAACATTTATTGAGTTACCGATTGGAGCCATGATCACGTGTATTGGTCAACAAAAAACGGACACACAATTAAGCAGCATTTAACAATCATTTTTTTCATAAGCCATGGGAGATAGATACCCCAGGGTCGAATGCAACCATATGCTGTTGTAGTAAGTGATGTAATCCAGGATTTCACTCTTAGCCTGACGCCTGGTAACAAACCGACATGCGTTCAACCGCTCTGATTTCAAGGACCGAAAAAACCTTTCGGTTGGGGCATTGTCCCAACAGTTTCCTTTACGGCTCATACTGGCCTTCATGCCATAAAGTGTAAGTTGTTTTTGGTATTCAGGGCACGCATATTGGCTGCCGCGATCCGTATGGTGCAGTAAGCCGTTGCAAGGGCGTCCAGTGCGAATTGCTTTTTCATCCGTTTATCCATGGACCAACCAACGATTTGACGGCCCTCGGACATTAACTGCTGCACGATCCTTCAAAAACCGTAACTGGCCCTGGATTGATCGAATATCTCCTTAATTCGGCTCTGTTGACTCCGGCGGACCTCCACATCCTCGCCAATTACGGATGCTTCTGTGTTGCCTTCGGCGACCGTTAAAACCCTCGGCGTCCGCGGGTTACTCTCTCGAAGCTGTACCAGCATTTCAGGGTGCACGACCACCCCTGCGGCCTACAGGATTCTCTGCCTACGCTTAACCCATCTTGTTCGATACCCTTTTTATTGCTCTTTCAGTTGGGTGAGTCCATCTGCGCTTGTATCCGGGGGTCCCGGGCGCAGCTCGTTTCCAGCCAAGTTGCCTCAGCGTCCTAAACTTACAATAGCCGGTGTATCTCCGCCATGGGTCCAAGGCTCGATACGGGTGGG
>PDTD01000025.1 GCA_002748755.1 Desulfobulbus propionicus
GTGAAACTGGACCCACAATCCATTGGTGTTGGTCAGTATCAGCATGATGTGAACCAAAAGGCGCTCAAGCAGGGGCTGGATGATGTTGTTGTCCGTTGCGTGAACAGCGTGGGAGTAGATGTTAATACGGCAAGCGTTTCTCTGCTCACCTATGTCTCCGGTTTAGGGCCTGGGCTGGCTGCAAATATTGTTGCGTACAGGAAGGAAAACGGCAGCTTTCTCTCCCGCAAGCAATTACTCAAGGTACCACGGCTTGGAGCAAAAGCATTTGAACAGTGTGCAGGATTTTTACGCGTAAGGGGTGGAAAGAATCCGCTGGATAACTCTGCGGTGCATCCTGAGCGGTACAGTGTGGTTGATCAAATGGCGCGTGACCTGGGTTGCACCGTTGCTGAGTTGATTCAAAACAGCGGACTGCGCAAGCAGATAGATGTACAAAAATACGTCAGCGACACCGTCGGCCTCCCCACCTTAACCGACATCCTCAAGGAGCTGGATAAGCCCGGCAGGGACCCGAGAACCACCTTCACCGCCTTTTCCTTTGCAGAAGGGATTACTGCTCTAACCGATCTGGAGCCGGGAATGCTGCTCCCCGGAATCGTGACCAACGTGACCAACTTTGGCGCTTTTGTAGACATCGGCGTCCACCAGGACGGCCTTGTCCATATCAGCCAGCTTGCTGATAGATTTGTTAGAGATCCCAATGAGATAGTCAGTGTCCGGCAGCATGTCCAGGTCCGGGTGGTCGAGGTTGACATCCCCAGAAAACGGATCGGTTTGTCCATGAAAAAAACACCTTAAACAGGTGGTTACTCTCGTGTATGCAGCAGCTTACTCAGCTGCTGTTCACGATAGTCAAAAATCCGCTTGAGTGTTTTTTTGATATACAACCAGTGAACCAGCTTTCCCAAAAAGCCAAAAGGTGGTTCATAATGGACCCGATCAATGAGCAGCACCCCTTTTTCCCGGGGCTGAATTTCATGATAATGATACCAGAACCGGTACGGCCCAAGCCGCTGCTCATCCACAAAGGCAACCCCTTCTCTGATATGCTTAATCTCAGTCACCCAGGTATGGGTTCCAGCAAAAGGGATACTGACACGGTATTCCACGATAAGCCCTGAGTACATCACCTCCGGTACCTCGGTGATGATCTTGAAGTGCAAATCAGGCGGAGTGATATCGTTTAAGTTTGCTGGATGCTGTAAAAATGCCCATGCCCTCTCCTGACTCACTGCAACAAACTGTTTACGTTCTAAAATATACATTGGAATTTACGCGCTTAACTCGATATAGTTGGTAGGTAATGAAATGCTAAAAAATGCTGTTTATTGACCTGAATCCGTGAGCGTTCAAAAACAGCCGTATTGATGCAACATAACCAGTACCATTAACCAAGTAACTAAAATTCGCCATGACAAACTCAATATACCGCAATCTGGGGATGGAACTTGTTCGCGTAACCGAGGCTGCCGCACTTTCAGCGGCTGCATTTATGGGCACCGGTGATAAGGAAGGGGGCGACGGTGCTGCTGTGGATGCCATGCGGGCGGTACTTAAAACCGTGGACATGAGTGGTGTGGTGATCATTGGCGAAGGGGAAAAAGATGAAGCTCCCATGCTCTATAACGGTGAGCAGGTGGGCAACGGGAATGCGCCACGACTGGATATCGCAGTGGACCCCGTGGAAGGTACCAGCTTGCTTGCCTACGGTCGGCCCAACTCCATCGCCGTTATTGCTGCTTCTCCTGAAGGGAGTATGTGGAACCCTGGCCCATCGCTCTACATGGATAAAATTGTGGTTGAAAAAGCTGCCAGGGATGCCATCGACATAACAGCGCCGGTTCACACTAACTTAAATCGCATTGCCGAAGCGCTGGAGCGTAAAATTGCTGACTTGACTGTTTTTGTGTTGGATAAACCGCGTCACAAAACACTGATTACAGAAATTCGGGCTGCCGGAGCTCGTATCGCGCTCCACACCGACGGTGATGTGATGGGCGCGCTCATGGCGGCAGTGCCTGGTACCGGGGTTGACGTGCTCATGGGGATTGGTGGCACTCCGGAAGGGGTTATCAGTGCTGCAGTGGTAAAAGCGCTGGGAGGTGGCATGCAGGGGATGGCAGCCCCACAGCTTGCAGAGGAAAAGCAGGCCCTGGCTGACAGTACAGAATATCAGCCAGGACGAATTCTTTCCCTTGATGATCTGATTCAGTCCAATGACGCGTTTTTTGCTGCCACTGGCATCACTTCAGGCACCTTTCTTGAGGGGGTTCATTTTGACCGCTCAGGCGGGGTAACCACCCACAGCATCGTGATCCGGGCCATCTCCGGCTCCATCAGGCATATTAAAGGGCAGCACGAGCTGCACCCGGAGCATGTTTTTGGGTAGTATGGTTGTAATGAGGTGTCTCTTGATTAAAAATTTTTGGCTGCCTCGTTGAGCTTTTCCTGTATCGGCTGACTGAACCAGATATCAAGAAAGGCAGCATCGTAGGCTTCCTGCTTCTGCCTGAAACGCTCCACAACCTCTTCGATATATCCCATCTTTATGCGCTGAAACGCAGGACCACTGTGTTCTGCCATTTGGGCAGCTTTTTCCACCGCAGCATCAAACAGCTTGTCTTGCTGGTGGACCTCATCCACCAGCCCAATGGCGTGTGCTGCATCAACTCCCATCAGACCGCCGCTATACATCATCCGCATGGCCTGGCGCTGACCAACAACCTGCTTGAGCAGCATATCAGCAAGCAACGGAACAGGGATGCCCAGAGAAATTTCATTAAGTCCCATTTTAGCCTTACCAGCAGCGGCAAGCCTCAGATCCGTTGCCAGGGCCAGAATAGTACCGCCAGCGACCGCATGGCCCTCAATGGCCGAAATTACGGGTATGGGTAAGGTATAGAGAGTAAAAACCAACGTATTAAAGCTGTGCCAGAAATCCTCCATTGCTTTTCGCTCTAAGGGGAGCAGGTCTGGCAAGGACAGG
>PDTD01000018.1 GCA_002748755.1 Desulfobulbus propionicus
AAAAAAGAAAAGCTTTACGGATGATTGAAGAGCCTGACGACCTGCAAGCTCAAATTATAAAGGCTTTTGGCGGGAAAGTAGCTGATGGGGTCTTACAGATGTGAAGGCAGTATTAGGTCGAATAGACAGGATGTTACAAAAACAAAAAGTGGATAACTCATAACCTCCTGTTTGTAATTGGAAGAAAGAACTGGTTGTTTTCCGGTACTTTTGAGGATGCTGAAGCTTCTGCTTTACCCTTTAGCCTGATTGAAACAGCCAAGGCTAACAAAATCGAACCATACGCCTATCTCCGACATATTTTTACCCAACTGCCTACAGCAAATACTTTGGCCGATTATACCGCGCTGCTGCCGTGGAACGTAACCCTTGAGAAAGTCTCCTGCAAGGTGTAGGTCGTGTGGCGCTTACGATGAATGTGATATCCGTAAGCGGTCTCAGATTTCGACAAAATGTGCACCAAAGGTTAGCTCAGACGGTACCGTCTTTGGCAGTCTTTTGGTAACACATACACCCAAGTAGGATAAGGTTCCCAAAACTTCCGAACCTGTTACCACTTGAGCTAATGAGGAATCCGGGGTAAAATCCTAGGTACTATTTCTTACCCATCGTTGGGAGGTGGAGCTGTTTGTCAAGTGACTCAAGTAAGACCTGAAGTTCTAGCCCGATTTTCTTATAAACATTTTGTAGAAATTTGAGGAAAAAACGATAACAGATGAATGAGATGTCCTTGGATCGACACAAATTTCGCCAAAATATACACCTAAGATCAGCCCCAGGCGGCACCATCTTCGGCAGTCTTTTGGCAACGCATATGCCCAAGTAAAATAAGGTGCTAAAAAACCACCGAACCTGGCACCACCTGAGCTGATAACAAGCTGATACCTTCTTATATGAAATTCCTTGTCAAGCCTAGTGCATCCAGTACACAAATCAGGCGATTACAGCCGCTCAACCTATGTAAAAACAATTTTCATGGGAGCTGTTTGCCCCTCCATCTGCAAAAAACAAAACCGAAACATTCAAAAAATATTTTTTAATTGTAGTTAATTATAAGAAGATGCCAGTATTTTCACAATCACTTCCCTGGGCTTTCCACAGCGGTCAGGGGCAGCGGTGGATTTGGAGAAGCTTTGAATTGCGCAAGAAGTCCTTATGGCTGGTATACGCAGTACTCTGTGCAGTACTGCTCACCTCACTCCCTGTTTATTGTGCTGATCTGCGGGAAAAATACACTTCTCTGTTGGAACATCTGGAACTATACCAGCACGAAAAGCTCACAGCATTAAAAAGGCATCCTGAAAATTCTCTGCAACCATTTACCACCGACGGCTGCAGTGGCGGCATGTCAGTAGGTTGGGACTATCTGGCCAATACCATCGACCGTATCAAGGATATCCATGGTGACCAGCCCCCATGGGAGGCCTGCTGTATCAATCATGATCGAGCCTACCACGCTGCTGGGCCGAAAAATTCGCCGCCTGAAAAAAGCTTTCAGAACCGTAAGGCCGCAGATGAACAGCTTCGCCTCTGCGTTCTTGCGACTGGTACAACCAGATCGGCTGTGTTAAGCGCGGCGTACCATCTATCCACTGAAGAAGTTGAGAGTATATACCAGGTTATTGGTGACCTTATGTATCACGCCGTTCGCCTTGGCGGTGTCCCGTGCACCAATCTACCGTGGCGCTGGGGGTATGGCTGGCCAGAATGCGAATAGATCGGATATATCAATATCCCGAGACTTTCTGTTTTACCTTTGCCATACGAAGGTCTCTCTCAGCCCTGTTGTTTGTGAAAGGGACATGCGGATTCTTGGCAAAAAACAGCACCGTAGCTTCATGTTTCTTAAGACGCTCCCAAAGATTATGGGCACCTGATTGAGCAATTCTACCCCGCCGCCCCTTAGGCTTCTCCAGAAGAGTCGGCATTTCTATTTCGCCCCGAGTAAGGTTATTGCGATACCGCTTTTACAAGGCCGCATATTCCTCGGAAGAGAGACATTGCTCATCTCTTTTTGCAACTTCTCGGCACGTTTCAAGCAACACCTTTTTCACATTACGAGCCCACCGATATTGATTGGAATCAATTATAAACGTTAACTCACGCAACAAATGAGAACCGCACAAACCATGTCCACAATGCTCCTATGATAAATACGATGCCCAGCAATCGTGGATGATCACTCCTCCATATCTTGGAATGATATTCAACTGTTCAATCGCCTCCCTTCCTCTTTTGCGATGAAGTAATTTCAAGGTTGTTCACCGGAAGAATACACATGAATCCAGTGATTTTTCTGCTGCACCCTGAACGATGTCTCATCAACATGTATTGAAGAAGCCTCAAGAATTTCCTTGATTGCTGTTTTTTCACCTGCCGAAAATGACTGGTGCAACCGTAATACAAATTTGAGAAAAGTTGACTCAGCGATAGCATTACCTATCATCGCTGCGATCTGTTTCTGGACCCAATTCAAAGCAACCATCTGACTGACTGACAATGAGATGGATCGCAAACGCTTTGAGTCCATTTCCGTACTGCAGTTTCCCTACCATATCCTCTGGGAACTCGCCTTTGACGGTACTCTTACCGTTGGGGCATTGCTTTATTTCAGCATCGATGTGCTCCGCGACTTTCTTAAAAAAAATGGCAATCCTGGTGCGACGTTCATGCTGCTGACACGGAGTACCTTCCAGGGAACTGCCACAACTGGTACAGGTTTCCGCCTTGGCAAGACGGAACGGTTTCTACCAATCACGTATTACATTCTTTACCAGAAACTCTTTTTTCTTTGCTTCTGGAATTGGGAAGGGCTGTGCTATCCTTTTCTGTTCTTCTTCTCCAGAAAATTCAACAGTATCAATTCGACAATAAGCAACAGGCTATTCATCACTGCCTGGGTTTCTTCATTCACCTTCCCGGTAGCACACAGCCGCTCAACTTGCTGTTTCAGCTGTTCAACTTGCTCACGAACACTTGTTTTATCTATCGTTGCCATGGCAATATTATACCATGGACTTTTTCGACCTCCTGAGCGGCTCTTAGAGCAACGATTACAGCTAATTGTATCAAATTCGATGCATTATTTAAAAATCATTTCATGTTGCCTGCTCCTGAGACCCTTATGGCCTATTTATTGAGGCATTCTCGACTTTTTAAAAATGTCGCCTAAAAACCTGTCAAGACTTTTTGGGGTGCGAATAGTTACCCCCAAACCACGAAAAAACAGTTTGCGAAAGCCGATTGCAAAAACGCAGCCTTTACCAAGTTGCACCGTAAAGCGGGACCAGCTAACGTTTACGCAGTTACTTTATAGATTCTATTCTATCTCCTGCAATTGCTGAACTAAATTCTCCATATCAGGTATATGGGATGCAATATTTTCCAATGTGTTATTACGAGCAGCTGTTTCTATTTCATAAGCTATTTCCCTGATACCTTCGATACCCAGGCTGGCTGACGCTCCTTTAAGACTATGCGCCGCAGCAATGATAGCTGTTGCATTTCTATCTGCCACAGCTTCTTTCAATTGAAGGAAATCACTTGCTGCCGATTCCTTAAATAAGGTAATAAGCTCATCAAGTAATGCACTGTCTCCGTCTGTCTGTTCAAGAGCAAATTTTCTATTCCATTTCAAATCCATCATGCTATGCTCCCTCCCGATTATGGCATGCTCTATTCTGTTGGGGTAAGGCGTCAAGAATAATATTAAAATCTATGGCTCCCTCTCGAAGACATTGTACAATATCAGGTGTACACTTGACCAGGGTAGATGCTTTTTTTCCCTTCGTTTGACCGCCATTGAGCACATAATCCACCGTATCGGAAAACATGGTACGTACTTGCTCTGCTGTCTCCGCAGCAGGTTGTCCAGAAAGGTTGGCGCTTGTTCCTGTCAAGGGATGGCCTGCTTTATACAATAATTGCATCGCCAATGGGTGAGATGATTGACGCATGCCCAAGGTGCCGGTCAGGCCGGTCAACTCAACGGGAAGGGACGCCACTGTCTCACAAATCAAAGTAAGCGGCCCAGGCCAGAACGTCTTTGCCAAGGTCAAAAAGCTATCTGGCATGACCCCTTTTATGAGTTGGTGACACTGCTCTATATCCTGTACAAGAACCAATATCGGTTTTGCAGCATCTCTGCCTTTAACGGCAATCAAGCGCTGCAAAGCGATGGTATTGTAAGGATCCACTGCTAGGCCATAAAAGGTCTCCGTAGGAAAGGCAACTATGCCCCCTTCCCTGATGATCTGTACAGCAAGTGCCAGGTCCTCACCCTGCGATATATTCACTTGCTCGACTGTAACGCACTGTTCTTTTCAAGAATGTGCGTTTCCATGTCTTGAACAAATTTATCAAGCTTGCCCCTAATTGTTGCACTCGAAAGGCTGAGGATACGAGCAGCCAGAATGGCAGCGTTTTGAGCGCCTGCCTTACCAATCCCCATGGTCGCGACGGGGACACCAGGGGGCATCTGTACGGTAGAAAGCAAAGCATCGAGTCCGTTGATTGATGAAGCATCAAGAGGAACCCCAATAACAGGTAGAGTTGTGTGTGCAGCGATGACACCTGCAAGATGTGCAGACATACCGGCACCGGCAATAATAACCTGGGTGCCTTGTTCTCTCGCCTGGGCAGCGAATTCAGCGACCTGATGTGGTGTTCGGTGCGCTGAGGCTATACGCAACTCATTGGTGATGCCCAAGCTATTGAGCATGTCTGCCGCAGACTGCATGACGGGAAGATCTGAGTCGCTTCCCATGACAATGGCAACCTGAGTTTTTCCTGGGGCCGCAGGTCGCTGCAGCGCTCTGTGGCCTATATCCCGCCGGTAAAAACAACCGTCCCATGAAATAACCGAGACGGTCTGATAGGCGCGCTTAACAGCTTCGTCAATGTCCTTTCCAATGGCAGTCACTCCCAAGACCCTGCCTCCATTGGTGACAGTCGTACGGCCCCGTGGCCGGGTTCCTGCATGAAAGACCACCACATCCTTACGCTTAGCGGCCTTTGGCAGACCGGTTATGGCTTTGCCTTTTTCATAGTGTCCAGGATACCCTTCTGCAGCCATGACCACGCATACGGCCGGACGCGGATCAATCTCCAGGTGCACCTGATCTAAGGTACCCTCAATACAATGTTCGATCACGTCTACCAAGTCAGTCTGCATACGCATAAGCAAGGGCTGACACTCAGGATCACCAAACCTACAATTAAACTCAAGCACACTGATATCACGTCCCTTAATCATAAGACCAGCATAGAGCATACCTTTATACGGTCTCCCCTCTTCTGCCATACCCTGGACCGCAGGCAGCATGATTTCATTCATGACCCGTTCCGTCATGACATCGTCCACGACAGGGGCAGGAGAATAGGCCCCCATGCCGCCAGTATTTGGCCCTGTATCACCTTCATGAGCGGCTTTATGATCTTGTGAAGATGGTAACGGCAAGACGGTTTTTCCATCGGTAAAGGCAAGAAAGGAAGCCTCTTCTCCATCCAGGAAAGCTTCGACAACAAGCTGTTCACCCGCCAGACCAAACGCTTTGTCCTTCATGATCAGATCAACAGCTTTTTTAGCTTCTTTTTTGGTTTGGGCCACGATAACACCCTTACCAGCTGCCAGGCCGTCAGCCTTGACAACACAAGGGGCTCCTATTTTCTCAATAAATTTCTTCGCCGATGAAGGTTTGGAAAAGACCTTGTAGGAGGCGGTCGGAATCCCATATTTCCGCAGGAAATTTTTGGTAAAGGCTTTGCTCCCCTCAAGAATGGCTGCCTCCCTGGACGGCCCGAAAATGCGAAGACCTTTTTCCTCAAAAACATCCACGATCCCCAGGGTAAGAGGATCTTCAGGACCAACAACAGTAAGATCAATACCTTTATCCTCTGCAAAAGCTGCCAGGGCGTGGATATCGCTGGCCGCAATATCAACACAATGTGCAAGACGCCACATCCCGGCATTACCGGGCGCACAGAAAATCTCTTGCACCCTTTCCGACTGTTTCAACTTCCAGGCAAGGGCATGTTCTCTGCCCCCACTCCCTATAATCAAAATTTTCATGGTATTCCTCTTTTAGAAAAAAAATTTTAGCCTTTTCCTCAACGGTGTGCATGCCCCATAGACAGGTTGAGTCGCCGTACTATTCGAATTGCTCATCATTTTTTTGTCATACTTGAGAAGAGACACATAAAAACAAATAGATGTAATGCCTGTGAGCGATCTTACATTTGGCCAAATTGTTCACCAAAGCTCAGTGCAGGCGGTACCCATCTTCGACAGTATTTTGGAAACAGATAAAACGCACGTATGACTCGTTACCCACAAAAGACCGAATCTGGCCTGTCTGAACTAACGAAAAAGCAAGGCTGATACAAGCAAACGGTAAACAGTCCATCAGCCTAACTTTCCATAAAAGATAGCCACTTTTTATTATCCGACACCTGCCATTTTGCTTGACACAGCCAGCTGTTTACTGTAAATCATCAGAATGAGGGCTCATTCATTTTATCAGGTAACTATTCAATACTACATATAAATGAAATCTGCTGACAAGCATAGAAAGATCATTCGTGCCGCCACCAAGGTATTTGCAAAAAAAGGTTTTTTTAACGCCCGTATTTCAGATATTGCCAAAGAAGCCAAGGTAGCAGACGGCACCATTTATCTCTATTTCAAAAATAAGTTTGACATCCTGATCTCCGTTTTCGAGCAAGAGATCGGCAAACTTATTGAAAACATCCTCATTCTGCTTGAAGATGAGACCGACCCGACAAAAAAACTAGAACTTTTTATCCATCGTCATCTTGAAGAAATGAAAAAAAACAAGAATCTGGCAGAGGTTATCCATATAGAGTTACGACAAACCAACAAGCTGATTCGCGACTACCGAAAAAATAAGTTCAGTGACTATCTGAACATTATCGCAGATATTATCATTCAAGGACAGAGCGAAGGTTCGTTTCGTGCAGATATCGATCCAGATATTGCAAAACAGATGCTCTTTGGAACCCTTGACGAAATATCACGCATATGGGGCCTCGGCAACGAAGAAAATGTTTCTTTAGAGGAGGTCAGCAGGCAAATTACAACACTTTTCAACATGGGTATGAAACCCTCCTCCTGATCCTAGGTACACAGTTCACCTCCAAGGACGCCTGCCGGTCCAACAGAACTAAGTTTCTAAGCAACACCCTATGGTTATTCCCTTTCTGCGCGTACTGAGCCGCATTTTTCATGCCGCTGAACCGGCAACGATATCAACAACCTCGAATTCCCTCAATCCCCCTGGCGTTTTGGTTTTGACCTCATCTCCAATTTCTTTACCGAGAATGGAACGGCCTAGGGGTGAAAGAACTGAAATTGATCCTCTCTTCACGTCAGATTCTTCAGGCCCTAAGAGCTGATAGGTTACCTCGTCTTCGGTATCCATATCCATGAGGGTGACAACCGTACCAAATACCGCCCTTCTTGTGGAAACCTTGGAGCAGTCAATGATCTCCGCACGGCTCAATTTGTCCTTCAATTCCATGATACGCCCTTCAATCATACCCTGCCGCTCTTTCGCTGCATGGTACTCGGCATTTTCACTTAAATCTCCATGCGCGCGAGCCACTTCTATGGCTCTAACAACCTCTGGTCTTTCTACCTTTTCAAGGTTTGTAAGTTCTTCACGAAGTTTTTTATGTCCGTTGGTGGACATGGGAATACGTTCTACCATTTTTTTCCTTTGACGAATTACACCTTCTCAAGCGAAAAAGTCAGTTTACCTTCTGCTCTTTCTCTTTGCTTCTGTTATCATACAATGCTGCCAGTTCCCTGGTTCGTCCTTGTTTTTTCAGCAAAGCCTCCAATTCATGCCATATGGGTTGGTTCCCTGGTTTTTCATCTGCCATGATCATCAGAACATCGGCCAGTTCGGTATATTTTTTCTTTTCCCGTAGTAAAGCTGCTATGGCGGAAAAAACCTCAAAACGAGAAGGAGTGATGTGACTCAAATCTTCCCATAAGGTATTGGTGTTCTCATGCTCAACCAGAATGAGCAGTTCTTCAGCAAGAAGGGCAAGCGCCTTATTCCTGAGTTGAGCCACATCTGCATTATCAGCGTGCTGTGATAGATAGAGCGTACATGTATCCAGGGCGAAGTCACTTCGCCCTATATCGATATACAGCTGTACCAGTCGCAGGGTCTCCTGATCGGTAAGAGCATCCTGTTGAGCCAGGGCTTTAAGATGATGCATTTGCATGGATACATTTTGGTGCCGCTCATAATATCTGCTCAATGAACGGTTAGCCTGTGTATTGAACGGATCAACGGTCACAATCTCCTGCCAATATCGACTGGCTTTGTCTGGCTCCCCCTGCAGTTCAAATGTTTGTGCAAGTCCTTCCAAAATACTGATATCCCGAGGCAAACTCTTAGAGGCCTTCAGCAACAAATCTTGTGCTCGTTCAAGTACACCTGCATGAAGAAAAAGCAATCCAGCGGCAGCGACAATTTCCTGATCGTCCGGGGTTCGCCTCAGCAATTGCTCCATTAAGAGAATAGCCTGCTCTGTATTTCCCTGACGTTCTAACCCCTGTATCAGGCCTTTCAGAGCCAAATCACCTTTTTCTCCCGTGGGATTGTTGACATACAAATCGCTAAAAAGATGTACTGCCAATGGTAGCCGCCCGGTGTGTAAGGCAAGTTTTGCCTGAATATATTGGTGCTGAAGTCGTTCAGGCTCGTGGGCCAGTAATATGTTATTACTTTCTTCCGCCTTTTCCCAGTCGCCCATTTCTATAAGCATGGCGGTATATTCAGCCCGGGCTTCATACAAATTTGGTTTTAGTTGAAACAGTTGTTCAAAGATTTGAGCAGCTTGACTGTATTGCTTGACACGTAAACAGCTTCGTGCTGTATCCCACTGCCTTTTCCAAAGAGGCATTACCGGAACTGTTGATTGGATCTCTCTCTCGGGAACGATAGCGGTCTCCCCTTTACGAGGTTCTGCCTGGGCAACGCGACCAACTCCGGGCCCCCAGAATACAATGAGAACAAGGGCACCGGCTAAAAACAGAACTGATAGTCGGGTAGAAGGTGTCATGTAAGGCTCATACGATGTTAACGGGTATAAAAATCATGGATTGTTTCTACCACGTATTCAAGCTGGTCTTGGCTCAGTTCAGGGAATATTGGCAAAGCCAGTGTGGATGCAGCAGCTTCCTCTGCCACCGGAAAGTGTTGCGAGGATGATGCATATCGACGAACACATTCCTGTTGATGCAAACAAAGAGGATAATAGACCTCGCAACCGATTGCATGTTCCAGCAGGTAATCTCGCAGTTTGTCCCTCTGCGGTGCATGAATAACGAACTGGTTATAGATATGGTGGCGATGTTCCTGGGCACCAGGAAGATGCTCATAGACGGCAGACGGCAGACGCACCGGGTTGTTGATGAGCCCGGAGGCCTCAAAGAGGGCGCGGTACATACGGGCGTTCTTGAGACGACCCTTATGCCATGCATCAAGATAGGGCAATTTAACGGAAAGAACAGCAGCCTGTACCGCGTCAAGCCTGAAATTCCCCCCCACCCTGCTGTGATAATATTTCGGTTCCGCACCATGATTGCGGTTGGAACGAACAACGGCTGCAAATGATTCGTCGGATGTGGTGACCACTCCGCCATCACCAATACCGCCCAAATTTTTACTTGGAAAAAAAGAAAAACAGCCTGCCACCCCCATGGAACCGGCTTTTCTCCACTGGACAACGCCACTCCCTGAACAGAATGGATATTCCGCACCAATGGCCTGGGCCGCATCTTCAATGACAGGTACGGAGTACTGTTCACTGGCAGTCAGTATTTGCTCCATCTTCGCGCACTGTCCATACAGATGTACGGGTAGTATAGCCTTGATTTTTTTCCCTTCTTTCCTGTCGTTATCCAGCACTTCCTCTATTTGGGCAGCATCTATTGTAAGGCTTTCTGGCTCAACGTCCACAAAAACAGGCTCTGCTCCAACACGAAGAATGACGCCCATTGTCGAAAAAAATGAATACGGGGTGGTCACGACTCGGTCGCCAGGTCCTATACCAAGGGACATCAGGGAAACGAGCAAAGCGTCTGTACCACTGGATACCCCTATTCCTGACAGTGCACCACAATAGGCAGCGATTTCTTCTTCAAATTTCTCAACAGTAGGACCTAAAATATAACCCGTGGAATCAAGGGTCATGGTAATAGCTTCCAGCAACTCCTCACGAAGAGATGCAAGTTGCAGCTTTAAATCAAGTAATGGTACGTTCATAAAACTAGGCTTCGCTTTGGAAAATGAGTACAATGCAGGATAACAACAACTGTGGAATCAGGATATTTTTTCGGTAGGTTTAGAGGCGAAGATCATGCTGTCTCCACTCAGGAAATCTTGTATATCAGGCATTTCTTTTTCCAGCAGCTTGCGTAATTTCTTAAGCAGATTTGCTTCAATCTGTCGAACGCGTTCCCGTGAAATATTAAAATCATCAGCAATGGTCTGTAAGGTTTTTGGCTCATCGCTGAGCAGCCTGGTCCCAAGTATGACCTGCTCTTTTTCATTGAGTTTGTCATGCATCCCGGCAAGGATCTCCATCAGCCGCTCACGCATTTGCTGGCTGGCGACCATTTCCTCAATACCAGGCCCTTCGTGGGGGAGAAAACTTTTCTGTTCATCTTCGGAATCACTTCGAACCGGGGCCTCAAGAGAAACATCCCAGTTGTCCATGCGCTGGCCCATCTCAATGACTTCGCTTTCTTTGACGTTCAGGCGCTCTGCAAGGAGTTTTATTTCCGGTTTAAAACCTTGTGCTTCAAGGAGTTTTTTCTCTTTGTTCAAACTGAAAAAGAGTTTCCTTTGGGCCTGGGTAGTGCCGATTTTAACCAGGCGCCAGTTATCCATAATAAACTTTAGGATATAGGCCCGTATCCAATACGCGGCATAATAGGAAAACTTCACGCCCCTGTATGGATCGAATTTCCTGGTAGCTTGCACCAACCCGACATTCCCCTCCTGGATCAGATCCATAAAGTTCTGCATCCAGTACTTTTGGAAATCCATGGCAACCTTGACGACAAGGCGCAAGTTTGAGGATACCAGCCTGTAGGCTGCATCAGGATCACCGGTTTCCTGAAAACGAATGGCCAGTTCTTCAGTATCTTCTCTGCTCAACAACTCATATTGGCTGATCTCCTGTAAGTATCTATGCAGAGCGGGGTTGCTCAGTGCAGGAAGGTTTTCATCGCTTGAAGTGACGACCAGTGGATGATGCTGTCCCCTATTGGGATTCAGGGTATCGTTTTCACTTGTCTTTGTCATAGATATTCCATAATAAAAAAATCCTTACTGAGCAGTAAAACTGTCCTCTCTCCAGGTACCTTGCTACAAGGGTACCACACTACCAACCCTGATCCCGAATTTCTTCTGAACATCGATCCTCATTTGAGACAAAAAAGACAACAACAGATGGATACGCCGTCCGCAAGCCGACTTAAAACGACGACAAAATGCGCCCCAACGCTCAGCCCAGGCTTCACCATCTTCGGCAGTACTTTGGCTACACATATACCCAAGTGTCATGAAGTACCAAAAACTTCCGAACCTGGTACCACCTGAGCTGATGAGCAATCCGGGTTAGAATTCTAGTTCTGATAAACATACCTACCGAAAACCAATCTGCTGTCCAGGCATTCTGCCGTCCCCTACGGACACTGTATACCCGCATTCAATGACGACCCATGGTGGTGTCTGCTCACTGACCGTCCGCCCCATTGGCTGTTCTTGCTCTCCGTCTGTCTGTACCTACTTGGGGGCTCCGGTTAGAAGCAAGCGCCACGGTTGAGGCGGACCTCATCTTACTCCTGCCAAGAATGCCAGTCAAGAGCTTGCGGAGTCAAAGGGATACAGCCTACGTCATGCACAACATACTACACTCACCGTTTTTTTCCAATTTATATACAACATATCATGAGAAGAGTTTTCTTTTTTTTTCGATATATGCTACCTATACGTATTTTTCGGAAATGGACTCTCCAACCGAACAACATGTAACGAACCATGCAAAAAATAAGAAATTTCAGCATTATATCTCATATTGACCACGGAAAATCCACTCTTGCCGACAGAATGATCCAACTCTGCGAAATGGTCAGTGAGCGTGAGTTCAAGGATCAGCTGCTTGACAGCATGGACATTGAACGCGAGCGCGGCATTACCATCAAGTCGCAAACCATCTGTCTTCCCTATACGGCTCAAAACGGTGCCTCCTACACCCTCAATCTTGTGGACACGCCCGGCCATGTTGATTTCAGTTATGAAGTATCCCGGGCACTGGCCTCTTGCGAAGGCGCCTTGCTGCTTATAGATGCTGCCCAGGGCATAGAAGCCCAGACCCTTGCCAACCTCTACCTGGCAATGGAAAACGATCTTGAAATTATTCCGGTTATCAATAAAATTGACCTCCCCGCTGCCGAGCCTGAAAAAACAGCAGCCCAAATAGAGGACGATCTCGGTCTTGATGGCGAGGCCATTCGTTTCTGTTCTGCAAAGACCGGCGAAGGCGTCAGAGAAATACTGGAGAGCGTTATCTCCCTGCTGCCTCCGCCCCAAGGCAATGCAGAGTCCCCGCTGCAGGCTCTTGTTTTTGATGCCAACTACGATCCCTACAGGGGAACAATCATCTCGGTGCGCATTGTTAATGGCATCATCAAAGTGGGAGATACCATCCTCTTCATGTCTAATCAGGCAGAATATCGTGTAGAAGAAGTTGGCCTTTTCAGGCTGAAACGTGTTGCGCAGCAAGAACTGACCGCAGGCCAGGTTGGGTACATTATAGCCGGGGTGAAAAACGTATCAGATACCCGACCCGGCGACACCATAACTTTGAAAAGTTCCCCTGCCCCTGCTCCTCTGCCCGGATTCAAGGAAGTGCAACAGGTGGTGTTTTCCTCTATTTACCCCATCTCCACCGATGACTATGAAGACCTGGCGCCGGCATTGGAAAAGCTCAAACTCAACGACGCAGCATTGACCTTTCAGAAAGACTCCTCCGCTGCCCTTGGGTTTGGCTTCCGATGCGGCTTTCTTGGCCTTCTCCATCTTGAAGTGGTTCAGGAACGACTTGAGCGTGAATTTGACATCTCTTTGATTCTCACCGTGCCGTCGGTTAAATACAAATTCTATATGCAGGACCAAACCCTGCAGGAAGTGGACAATCCTGCCTATTTCCCTGATCCTGGATCCATTAACCGGATAGAGGAGCCCTTTATCAAAGCCACCATCCATATACCTGAAAAATATATGGGGGTGGTGATGACCCTTTGCATGGAGAGACGAGGAGAAAATACCCACTACCACTATCCCATGCCCGGACGGATAGAGTTTACCTGCGAGCTTCCTTTGGCCGAGGTCATTTATGATTTTTATGACCGACTCAAGTCCGTTACCCAGGGGTACGGTTCATTTGACTATGAGATGCTGGATTACAGACCAAGCGACCTGGTCAAACTGGATATTCTCGTCAACGGTGAGCAGGTCGATGCCCTTTCTCAACTCACCCACCGTTCCCGTGCCCGAGAACGAGGACTCAATGCCTGTGAACGGCTCAAACATGAGATACCCCGCCAAATGTTCAAAATAGCCATTCAGGCGGCCATTGGCGGCACTATCATCGCTAGAACCAATATCTCTGCCTTGCGAAAAGACGTCACAGCCAAATGCTATGGCGGTGATATTTCGCGAAAAAGAAAACTCCTGGAAAAACAGAAAGCTGGTAAGAAAAGAATGAAAACTGTGGGCAATGTTGAAATACCCCAAAAGGCCTTCCTCTCGGTGCTGAAGTCTGAGCAGTAATCTGAGCTTCTCCACCTCTCCCACGCCTCAGTTTGGAGGAAAGGCGGCAACGATTTTGGTCAGGGCATTCTCCAACTCCGTGCACCCCTGGCCGGACTTGGCAGAGAAGATAATGCGTTCAGCAGGACTGATGTTGAACCCGGCATCCAGACCGGCTGCATTTTTAGCCTGCATATTCCTGGTCAATTTGTCTGCCTTGGTGTACACCAGCAGTTGTGGCACGCCCAGATATTTCAGCCAGTCAACAAGATCTCGATCCAATTTTTTCACCGCATGCCGGATATCGACAATCACGACGACCAGAGCCAATGATTGCCGAGTCTCGACATAACTGCTGATAAGGACTTGCCACGAATTTCGCATGTCCTTGGAAACTTTGGCATACCCGTAACCAGGCAGATCCACCAGGTATAGCTGGTCGTCAACGGTAAAAAAATTGATGCTTCTGGTTTTACCTGGCTTGGAGCTGGTCTTAACCAGGTTGTTTCTCCGTACCAGTCGGTTAATCAAGCTGGATTTTCCCACGTTGGAGCGTCCGGCAAAGGCAATATCCGGAATAGTCCCAGGAGGCAGTTGCCTGAGGCTGTGCACAGCATCAAGAAATGTTGCCGAATTGAAAGGAATGTTCACCATGTAGCGTGGCTGTCTTTTTTTTCAGATCACTTTGTTCAGGGAATATTCTATTATTCCCTCAGCACCCGCCTTTTTCAGCTTGGGCACCAGGTCACGTACTTGAAATTGAGAGATAACCGTTTCTACTGAAAACCAGTTCTGTTTGTATAGTTGAGCAACAGTAGGGGCATTCAGACTTGGCAGTAGCTCAATCACCTTTTCCAGGTTATCTTCCGCTACGTTCATCTTCACACCTACGATTCGATCTGCACGCAGAGCACCTTCAAGAAGCATGACAATATTGTCTATTTTCGAACGCTTCCAGGGTTCTTGCAGGGCTGTTTTGTTGGCAATAAGCTGGACATTGGATTCCATAAGTTCATGGATGACCCTGAGGCCGTGAGCACGAATAGTGGTTTCGGTTTCCGTTACCTCGACAATGGCGTCTGCAAGCCCTGATACCACTTTTGCTTCCGTTGCACCCCAGGAAAACGAAATGTCTACATTGATGTTTTGCTCTTTAAAAAAACGCCTTGTGACATGCACCAGTTCAGTAGCAATTTTCTTGCCTTCCAACTGTTGTATACAGGTAATATCCGAATCACCAGGCACGGCAATGACCCAGCGAGTAGGTTTTTTACTGACCTTCGAATAAACAAGATCGGTTATCACTTCGATGTCCGATTCATTTTCCTGGGTCCAGTCCCTGCCGGTAATACCGGCATCAAGCATACCCGACTCAACATAACGGGACATTTCCTGCGGCCGACAAATGGAACAGGAAAGCTCCGGGTCATCCACTTCGGGAAAATAATTTCGAGATTGCATTTTGATACGCCATCCCGATTTGTCGAACAGTTCAATAGTCGCCTTTTCCAGGCTGCCTTTTGGTATACCCAGTTTCAAGGTACTCATCTTACACACCTCGTTTATGATGATACTAAGAGACAGTTTTATGTAGTACCATACACTTTTTCAGGATCAAAAACCTTCTCCTGGTCGATGACCAGCGCCTCATCGCTTACCCTGCGGAAAAAACAGCTGGAATACCCCAGATGACACGCGGCCCCGCCCAGTTGTTTCACCTGATACACCACTGTATCCCTGTCGCAGTCAACATAGATATTCTTAATTATCTGCACGTGTCCTGACGTTTCACCTTTCAGCCAAAGCCTGTTTCTGCTTCGACTCCAATAATGGGCCTCTCCTGTTTCCAGGGTTTTTTCCCATGCCAACTGATTGATATAGGCGAGCATGAGGATCTGTCCGGTCGCATGATCCTGGACAATGGCGGGTACAAGGCCATTGGCGTCTTTGGAAAAATCGAGCGCAATCATATTTCTCTTCTTTGTAACAAATAACCTATTGGTCTCTGTGATTACCCCGCGCGCACTCTTCGGTCCGCGGTCAAGCTTTTTGCGATTTGATCAAAAATACTGTTAAATCGAGTCTTGTATGCCGAATAGACAGCTTTGTCAACCCTTCTATTGATAAGAAAAAAAACCTTGAGCCAGAAAAAAATACAAACAAAATGTTAACTATCTACTTATTATCAATGAATAAAAACAAACGCATACCAAACAACTTATCAAGCCCTGCTGCCCGGGATTCCAAGCCCGTTGAGACGCTCATCAATGCAAGATATTGTCAAACTGAGTGATTATGTATACAATATCGTCTGCCCTTTGAACTGTTAACTCTTTTCCCAGGAAATACCTTTATGTGTCCCGTCCAATTTACTGATGTTGTCTCGGTGAGTTATGTTGCCCATCTTGATTCAGGAGAGGTGGTCGAACAGGCCCCGGAAGATAAACCCGTTCAACTGCAGATCGGTTCAGGCCGGATTCTCAAGGCCGTTGAAGCTTCTATGCTTGGCATGGAAGCCGGTGACATCAGGCAGGTCCGCATCCTTGAAGAAGATGCTTATGGTCCCCATTACGATGCCCTTGTGCATGAAATACCAAAAGCCATTTTTGGTTCAGACGTATCCTTGAAACCGGGTATGATTCTCTCCCTCACCTATGAAAAAGAAGGCCACAAGCAACAGGTGCCGGCTACCGTGCTCAAGGTGGGCGAACAAAAAGTAACTGTTGATTACAATCATCCTCTTGCAGGCAAGGCCATTACATATACCATTAAACTGCATGCCATCGGCAGTTGAATCGTCGCTGTTTCCGCCACCCCTCATACCTTCCCTGTGTTAGAAAAAGTAGGGTGTGCTCTCATGGTTGGGTCACAAAAAACAGCCTGTCTTCTGGCTATGAAAGAATCGAATGTATTCGGTTTTGACCCCTCCTTTTTTCATCTCCATTTTGTCTTATTTGAGAAAAAAACAAAAACAGATGATTGTGATGTCCGTGAGCAGGCTCACATTTCGTCAAGCTGTGCACCGGAGCTGATAAGCAATCTGGGCCAGCACTCTGCCCATATCTGAGTTTCATTCTTAAAAAAAAACTGTACAATCAACTTTCGACACGTACAATATAAAGTGAGTTTACAGCATATATGAGGTGACCGAAAGATGTGAATTCTTTCCTGTCTCCTCCATACACTCAACCTATAGACAGACACCGGCCACCATCGCCCTCGCTTGTACAGGTGCATACAATAAGGTTCTCTAGGAGATACGTTTATGTCTTTCGAAGATGACGAAATCCTGCAGGGATTTATCGAAGAGTCATTGGAACATCTGGCAGACATTGAAAATGACCTTCTCGCCATAGAAGAAGGAGGGGCAGATATCGATGTCGAACTGGTGAACAAGGTATTCAGAGCAGCCCACTCCATAAAGGGGGGAGCTGGATTTATGGGATTGACGGTGATCCAGGACTTGGCCCATTCAACGGAAAATGTCCTTGGCCTGATTCGCAGTGAAAAACTGGTTCCCACACCAAATATAGTCAATGCACTGCTTCTGGCTTCTGACCAGTTGCAGCAGCTGATAGAAGATGTCTCCAACAGTAACCAGGCCGACATTTCAGCAAATGTTCAGGCTCTCAACCAGATATATGAGAACGGCGAAACAGTCGAAAAAACAGGAGAGGAAACTGAACCACGATCCGACGAGCCTGCTCAACAGACCAGTACAGTTCCAGAGCCTCAACAGGACGACACACAAGAGGATAAAACAGAATACGTTCAAGAACAATCGATGAGCAGTACTGATAGCGAGCCTGTCACATCAGGGGAACATATCGCGAAAGAACCTCCAATCGAAACAGGCACCCAAGCCGCCGAGAAAACATCTACCAAGAAATCCGCTACCAAGAAATCTTCTCCAAAAGCTGACACCTCCATCAGAGTAACAATCAGCCTGCTTGATCAGCTGATGAATCTGGCCGGAGAATTGGTTTTATCCAGAAACCAGCTGCTCCAAACTATCACCTCCGGTGATGTCCGTAATGCAGAAGCCGTTGGGCAGCGTATTGACCTGGTGACTTCTGAGCTCCAGGAAGCGATTATGCTGACTCGTATGCAGCCGATTGGTAATGTATTCAACAAATTTCCCAGAGTGGTCAGGGATCTCTCCAAAAAATTGAACAAACAGATTAACCTGACTATTGTAGGGAAAGATGTCGAGTTGGACAAAACCATTATCGAGGCCATCAACGACCCCCTGACGCACCTGGTTCGAAACTCAGTAGACCACGGCATAGAGACGCCCGATGTCCGTAAGAAAAAAGGAAAAGACGGGCAAGGTTTAATTATTCTGAAAGCGTATCATGCAGCTGGACAGGTTGTCATCGAGATCAGTGATGATGGGGGAGGCATTAATGGTGATGTCGTAGCGGAAGCTGCCGTTACTAAGGGTTTGATTACCCAAGAGCAGGCTAAGGTCATGTCCGACAAGGAACGTATCAATCTTATCCTGCTGCCCGGCTTTTCCACTGCAAAAGAGGTGACAGATGTCTCCGGCCGCGGTGTGGGCATGGACGTGGTTAAGACAAATCTTGATCAGCTCGGCGGCTCCATTGAAATAGAGTCAGAGGTCGGCAAGGGATCCACCATCAGCATTAAACTGCCCCTTACCCTGGCAATTATTCCATGTCAGATTATCATGACCGGGGGTGAACGTTATGCCATTCCCCAGGCTAATCTCGAAGAACTGCTACGTATTCCGGCATCTAAAATACAAGATAGGGTAGAGCGTGTCGGCGATGCTGAAGTCGTGCGGTTACGAGGCAATCTTCTTCCGTTGATACGGATGTCGGATGTCTTGGATATCAAACGAACATATTTTGATTATCTGGAAGATTCCATTAAAAATGATCGGCGTCAGAACATTGCTGATCGCAGGTCTAAAAAAACCCCTCTGTTTAAAGAAGAGAACCCAAGGGCCGAGACAACTCCGGCTGAACCTGAAATCGAGCGGCGGACGTCAGATAGAAGACAAAGCCCTTCCAGCGCACTGAATATCGTTGTCGTCTCAACCGGAGCCATGAAATACGGATTGATTGTCGACAGGCTGCAGGATTCAGAGGAAATCGTTATCAAGCCGCTGGGCCGCCATTTGCAACAATGCCAGGGCTATGCCGGTGCGACCATAATGGGTGACGGCCGTATAGCTCTTATCCTTGATGTCAGCAGCATTGCCAGAATGGCTGGCCTCACCTCTCTTGATGGTTCGGAACGTTCCAATGAACTCGCTGAAGCAGCCAAAGAGGCGATAACAAAAACCAGAGACAAACAGGCCCTGCTTACCTTTTTCTGCTCTCCCCTGGAACACTTTGGCGTGCCTCTGAACCAGGTAGAACGCGTTGAAAAAATCAAATGCACTGATATAGAAGAAGTAGGCGGCAGACGAGTCATGCAATATCGTGGCGGCTCGCTGCCTCTTGTTCGTATCGATGAGGTGGCTGCCGTTCAGCCTCTACCCGACCAGGAAGACTACCTGGTTATCGTCTTTCATCTTGCGGGGAAAGACATTGGCCTCTTGGCGACAGGCCCCATCGATGCCATTGAAATCACTGTTGATGTTGACGAAATAACGCTCCAGCAAACCGGTATCATGGGTTCTTCCATCATAGATGGTAAAACAACCATGCTGGTGGATATTTTTGAAATTGTCCAGACAGTCAGCCCGCAATGGTTTGAGGGTGCTTCCCTGCAAGCCACCTATGATGAAGATGCCCAGGCACCCACCATTCTGATTGTGGAAGATTCCAATTTTTTCAGGAACCAGGTCAAGGGCTATATGGAGGAAGCCGGTTTCCAGGTCCTGGAGGCGGAAGACGGTCTTGTGGCATGGCAGATTCTTGAAGAACACTTTCAACAAGTGCGCATGGTGGTAACGGACATTGAGATGCCCAACATGGATGGTTTTGAATTAACGGAAAAAATAAAAACCAATCCTGTGTACAAGGTCTTGCCAGTCATCGCTTTGACTACCCTGGCCGCTGACGAAGACATTGCCCGTGGCAAGAGAATCGGTATTGATGAATACCATATCAAGCTTGACAAAGAGCGACTCATGGAATCGGTACACAAATACGCCAAAGAATCGTAGTCGGAATTGCCTGTACACCGTTTGGCGTCGTTTTTCGTGTTATAAGAAAACGTGGAAAAAAAAGGATTAATATCTATAGTCAATCTCATATTTCGACTCACTATTCACCAAAGGGCAACTCAGAAGGCTTCTTTTCTGGCTGCATGTTGACAGCACAGAATCCCAACTGTCGTGGGTATCAAAATCTCGCAAACCTGCCACAGCCTGGGCCGATAAAAAAAAGAAGCAGTCGCTTTTGCCTGCAGTTCATTATGCGTCGGGCATTCCAAAGTATTCTATCACAACGAACAAAATGCCTGCGGATTTGACCGGTGCAGCCGGTTACAGCTAAGTGCAATCTCTGTTTTCTGGAGAGAAAAGATGAATGAAACGATGGTAAATAAGAACATCATTGAACTGGCTACTTTCTATGTAGGAGATGCCTTGTGCGGTATGGACATCCTCAAGGTACAGGAAATAAACAAGCTCATGGAAATGACGAAAGTCCCGCAATCACCGGAATACGTGCTTGGCATTCTCAATCTCCGCGGGCAGATCGTCACAATAATTGATCTTGGTAAAAAACTTGGACTTGATTCAACCGACATGGGGTCTGACCCCAGGAACATCATTGTCAATGCGCCAGGGGAACATATAGGGTTGCTAGTAAAAAGTATCAGTGACGTTGTCATGGCAGACCCGGATAAGATCGAACCAGCCCCTGCAAATATGAGCGGCATTCAAGGGGCTTTTTTCACCGGTGTCTATAAGACGGAGAGCAAATTGATTGGAATACTTGATATCAAAAAAGTACTCCGCTTGGACTCCGAAAGTATTAACAGAGTGTAAGCGCTGCCTGAGTGAGCGAATGGCCAATAACACAATCAAAGTTCTTGTCGTTGATGACACCATCGTGTACCGGAAAGCAGTTAGCGACATCCTCCAGGAAATGCAAGGGGTCGAGGTTGTCGGTGTCGCCCATAACGGACAGATAGCCATTTCGAAAATCAAAAGTCTTCAACCTGATCTGTTAACCCTTGATATTGAAATGCCTCAGGTGAACGGCCTAGAAGTATTGCAGTATCTACAAAAGAGTGCTCCTCACATCTCAGCTATCATGGTGTCCACCTTAACATCAGAAGGAGGCGATATGACCATGAAAGCTTTGGAACTCGGGGCGTTCGACTTCATTCTGAAACCCAATACAGCCAACATCGCAGCAAGCAAAGACTATCTGCGTGAAAATCTGACGCCACTTGTTCGAGCTTTTCAAAAAGATCGCACTTCGGTAGCCTCAATACGCTCTTCTCCACCAGTTCACAGAAACCCGCTTCAAAGAACTATCACCGATGGAAAAAGGCAATCGGTCAACACCGGTGTCGACACACATGATTGGGCCAGAACGCGACAAACTCCCCGGACATACCGGGCAGTGAAGTCAGAGATTGTCACCATTGGGATCTCAACAGGCGGTCCAAATGCTCTGGCCGAAGTGATGCCTGCACTTCCGGGCAATATTGGTATTCCCATTCTCATTGTTCAACATATGCCGCCGGTGTTTACGAAATCTCTTGCCACCAGCCTGAACCAAAAGTGCGCTTTAGAGGTAAAAGAAGCCGAGGATCGGGAGCCAATTCTGCCAAATACAGCGTATATAGCTCCGGGAGGTAAGCAGATGAAGATAATTGCGGCCCAAGATGGTATACATCGATTGATTCGGATAACCGATGATCCCCCGGAAAATTCGTGTAAACCTTCAGCCGATTATCTTTTCCGGTCCGTGGGAGATTACTATCTCGGGAGAACCACGGCGGTTATCATGACAGGTATGGGTTCTGACGGAACCAAGGGATTAGAAATTCTCCGCCAAAAAGGAGCCTATATTATTGGTCAGGATGAGGCAACATCTGTAGTGTACGGCATGCCCAAAGCACCTGCTGAACGGGGACTGCTAGACGAGGTGGTTTCTCTGGGAAAAATAGCAGATGCCATTGTCAAATCGGTGCGATAGGGTATATGCAATAATGAAAGGCTCTACTCACAGACATGTTACTCTTTACGCAGGCCTTATTGCCCGCAACATCCGTGAACGTCTTAGACAACCACAAGTCAGATGCTTACAATCAAGCCGGAAGAGCTAAAGACTATTACCCGATATATCTACGATATATCGGGTATTCATCTTGACGCGAGCAAGAAGTACCTTCTTGAAACGCGATTGAGCAGTCTTGTTGACAAACAAAACTGCAACAGTTATCAGGAGCTGCAAAGAAAAGCACAAGCTGATGCGAGCCGAAAAATAGAACAAAGCATTATTGATGCCATTTCAACCAATGAGACTTTGTTCTTCCGAGACACCGGTCCTTTTGAATTGCTGCGTAACAAAATTATACCTGAATTGATTGACAAGCGAACACCTGGAGTCCCCTCACTGAAAACCAATCTCCGTATCTGGAGCGCAGCCTGTTCCACAGGTCAGGAGGTCTATTCAGTTGCCATTGTCTTAAAAGAACTTCTGGGTAATTTTTCGAGATATTCCATCAAATTACTAGGCACAGACATCTCTGATGCTGCCATAGCGCAAGCCAGCATGGGCAAGTACAATAAGTTCGAAATTGAAAGAGGCTTGAGCAAGGATAAGCTGGGCAAGTATTTCACTATGTCGGGGAATAGTTGGAAAATCAAGGATGATCTCCGGGCCATGGCAAGCTTTCAAAAACGTAACCTGATGCGCCCTCTTACAGGCATGGGGAAATTCGATATTATTCTGTGTAGAAATGTGGCCATTTATTTTACATTCGACGATAGAAAAAAACTCTTTAACAAATTGGCCGATACTCTGGAACAGGATGGCTATTTGATCATCGGGTCAACGGAATCCTTAACCGGAGTTTGTCCCAAATTTGTACCCAAAAGACACCTACGATCACTTTATTATCAATTTAAATAACCCGGTTAGTGGATTGCATAATGACTCAGCCTGCTCAACACTCGATGCAGGAGGACTGGACATGAGAGAGATGAAAATTCTAGTGGCTGATGATGATCCAATCATTAGAAAACTCTTTGAAAAAAGGCTGCAAAAAGAAGGGTATGATGTCACGGTGGCTGAAGATGGCGTTCACGCTGCCCGGCTGTTGGACGGTACGAGTTTTGATGTCGTCATAACAGATTTAGTCATGCCCGGTGACATAGGAGGGCTGGAACTGCTCAAAATAACAAAGGAAAGAAGCAGACGCATAGAGGTAATCGTGATCACTGCCCACTCGTCCATCGACACTGCCGTCGATGCCATGAAAAAAGGTGCCGTGGATTATCTTGAGAAGCCAGTTAATTTTGACGAATTGTTTTTACGACTGGATAAAATACAGGATGTTAAAGCATTGATCAAAAACGCAGGTGATCTGCGTGAGGCAATGGATGTCACCGAACATGCAGCCTCTTCCACTATCCAAGATCTTGAAATAACCTGTGGCGATCTACAAATACAGATTGAACATGTTCGGGATATTCTCAACACCGAAAATCTTGATCCGGCCCAACGCATCCAAAAGGCTTTGCGTATCTTAGACGACTAGCCTTGGTGTTTTAGACTCTTTTCTGCATTTACCGTGCTATTCATCTCCCCCATGGGCAGCCAACGGCTGTGATCCAACAGAGCACTTGCAATGATTATTGACGACGAACTGTCAAAACTGCTTGCTACTATACGAAGACTGAGGGGACAACAGGGGTGTCCTTGGGACAAAAAACAAACACCGCAATCGCTTAAACAGTATCTCCTTGAAGAATGCCGTGAACTGGCTGAAGCCATAGAGGAGGATGACCCGGCACATGTCTGCGAAGAAATAGGTGATTTGTATTTCATCCTCGGCATGCTTTCCATCCTATATGCTGAGAAAAATGATTTTCGCCCCCATTTGCCCTTAAAACAGGTCAACGAAAAAATGATCCGTCGACACCCGCATGTATTTGACGGCCAACCTTGCGGAAGCGAGGAAGAGCTTCGCAACCAATGGGAGTCAATCAAAAAAGATGAAAAGCAATCGTCAAAACTTCAGAGATACTGATGAACATTTCTTCTTGACTTAACAACCACGCTCATGTAAAAGTGCGCGATTCAACCACAACCTTCTCGCTCTCATCATAGGGATTAGAAGCGAGGGCCTTATTGACCAAGAGGAGGAATCATGCGTCATTACGAGACGATATATATTCTGCGCCCAAATCTCGGCGAAGCCCAGTTCAATGAAATCATTGAGCGGACCAACGCTCTCATAACCAACGAAGGAGGAGAAATTCTCTCACTGGAGCGTTGGGGATTGAAAAAACTCGCCTACGAAATCAAGAAGGAAGGGCAGGGATATTACGTGTATGTAAACTATACCGCACCCGGTACCATAATCAAGGAACTTGAACGAATTTTCCGGATTGACGATCGCCTGCTTCGCTTTCTGACCGTCAAACTCAATGATAACATGGATGAAGCAGCCGTCGTCCTTGAGAAAGAAAAACTTGCCCAAGAGGCTGCGGCCAAAGCCGCCGAGCAGGAATCCTCAGAAGAAATAACTGATAACGAAACCGGTAATCAGGGCGAAGAGTCATCCACCAAAGAGTAGCCATTAGAAACCGGAACAGGTACTAAAGTAAGGAGTTATCATATGGCACAGCCAAGAAAAGTTTTTTCCAGACGCCGTGTTTGTCGATTCTGCACGGACAAAGAAGTCACAATTGATTATAAAGATCCCAAAACCTTGAAAACCTTTCTCACCGAGCGGGGCAAAATTATCCCAAGAAGAATCTATGGCACCTGTGCAAGCCATCAACGCCAGTTGACTGAAGCCGTTAAAAGAGCTCGTCAGCTTGCCCTGCTGCCCTACTCCGGAAACACCCAGTTTTAGATAGAGAGGACTTCATCCATGGAAATCATATTAAACGAAACTATTGATAATCTTGGCCAGGAAGGAGAGATTGTCAAAGTCAAGCCTGGATATGCTCGCAATTATCTTATCCCCCAGAGAAAGGCCAACCTGGTAACCGAAGAAAACCTGGCACAACTCGAACTTGAAAAGCAGGCTATCGCAGCCCGTCTTGAAAAACAGAAAAAAGAAACAGAGCAAATGGCTGCAAGACTCTCTGGGAAAGTGCTGGTTATCAAAAAACGGGTCGGCGATGAAAGCCGCCTGTTTGGTTCTGTCACCAGTGCTGAGATCGCAGAAGCTCTCGAAAAGGAAGGAGTGTCCATTGACAAGAAGGCCATCTTGCTCAAAACGTCGCTGAAAGCCATAGGTGAATACACAGTGGCTATAAAAATAGGCTATCAGGCTACTACGGACATCAGCGTGCAGGTCGTTCCCGAGCAGGTTGAAACCCCAGTATCCTGACAAGAGACCTGTCGGCACTGGAACGTTCCGACACACTGTTTGTCCCTCCCATATTGGGATGCATCAAGTGCCTTTTCTCCATGAGAAAAGGCACTTGTATTTTCAACGTGCATAAACAGGGCAACCGAGTATAGTATGTACGTTGTTTTTCTTTGTCCGGGTTGTATCATACTCCCAGTACCTTGAGCCCTATCTATGCAATACGTCGGCGTCCCCGAACACTCTGCTGCACCTCGTATGCTGCCGCCACAAAATATTGAGGCCGAACAAGCTGTCCTTGGAACAGTGCTGTTGCAGGACAGAACGCTACTGAAGATTGTCGAAATTATTGAACCAGGCGATTTCTATCGTCAGGCGCATCAAACTATCTTTTCCGTCATGATCCATCTCTTTGAAAAGAGAGAGCCCCATGATCTCATCACAGTAACCAATCTTCTCAATGAAAGGAACAAACTTGAGGAAATCGGTGGTGCCGGTTACTTGGCTTCACTAACGGATATTATTCCTTTTTCAGGGACCCTGGTACACCATGCACAGATTATCAGAAAAAAATCAGTGTTGCGCAGGTTGATCAAGAGTGCCTCTGAAGTCGCTGCCCGCTGTTATGATGCCCAGGATGACATCGATACCCTGGTGGACGAAGCGGAACAGACCATTTTTGAAATAGCTCAATCGAAAAATGGCCAGGGGTTTCAACCCATGTCCTCCATCGTTCCCAAGACCTTTGATCGGATCACCAAGTTATTTAACCGGCAAGAGCACATAACCGGTGTCCCTACAGGATATGAGGAACTTGATCGTATGACTGCCGGGCTGCAACGCTCGGATATGGTGGTTCTTGCTGCCCGTCCCTCCATGGGGAAGACGGCATTGGCACTCAACATGGTGCAGCATGCAGCCTTGGTTGAAAAAATACCTGTTGCCGTGTTTTCACTGGAAATGTCCATGGAGTCCCTTGCCTTACGCATGCTCTGCTCCATAGGGCGGGTCGATTCTCAGCGTATGCGGACAGGACGACTTCTTGATACAGACTGGCCCAAGCTGACCAGGGCTACTGGCATGCTGACGGAAGCCCAAATATACATTGACGACACAGCAGGTTTGACTATTTTAGAGATGCGAGCCAAGGCACGGCGACTCAAATCGGAGCACGATATCGGCATGGTCGTTGTTGATTACCTGCAGCTTATGCAGGGCAAGAGTGGTATTGAGAGCCGAGTTCAGGAAATCTCCGATATTTCGCGTTCACTGAAAGCTATGGCCAAGGAGCTAGATGTCCCTGTTGTCGCCCTTTCCCAGCTCAACCGAAGCCTGGAAAGCAGAATCGATAAGCGCCCCCAGCTCTCGGACCTGCGGGAATCAGGAGCCATTGAGCAGGACGCTGACGTCATCATGTTCATTTACCGCGATGAGGTATACAACAAGGGAGTCGATAATCCCAACAAGGGACTTGCCGAATTGATTGTCGGTAAGCAGCGTAACGGGCCAACAGGCACCATTAAACTGACCTTTCTTGGACAATATACAACCTTTGAAACATATACCAACCTTACTCCGCCACCGCAGCAATTCCAGCAGCAATAGACTTGTTACAGTATATTAAACCAATTTCACAGCACATAGATCCATGGGTACGCAAGAAAAATATGATTTTCAGGCCATTGAAAAAAAATGGCAGCACCGTTGGGAAAAGAACAGCTCCTATGCAACTGATCACAAGGACAATCGTGAGAAGTATTACCTTCTTGAGATGTTCCCCTACCCCTCCGGGCGTATCCATATGGGCCACGTGCGTAACT
The DNA here is from genome assembly GCA_002748755.1 of Desulfobulbus propionicus. Taxonomy (GTDB): domain Bacteria; phylum Desulfobacterota; class Desulfobulbia; order Desulfobulbales; family Desulfobulbaceae; genus Desulfogranum; species Desulfogranum propionicus_B. The sequence continues at coordinate 27,158 of PDTD01000018.1, forward strand.
ACACCATCGGTGACGTCATAGCCCGCTATAAACGTCTACAGGGATACAATGTGCTCCACCCCATGGGCTGGGATGCATTTGGCCTTCCAGCAGAGAATGCCGCTCTGGAGCATGGTATCCATCCTGCGAACTGGACCTATGCCAATATTGATTATATGCGGGACCAGCTTCAAGCTATGGGGTTCAGTTATGACTGGGAGCGAGAGTTGGCTACCTGCAATCCCAAATATTACAAATGGGAGCAGCTCTTTTTTTTAAAAATGCTCAAAAAAGGCCTGATCTACCGCAAGGAAACCACGGTGAACTGGTGCAATGACTGTCAGACAGTATTGGCCAGAGAACAGGTCATAGAAGGAAAGTGTTGGCGTTGTGACCATCCAGTGTTTCCTAAAACCATGCATGGCTGGTTTTTCAAAATAACTGAGTATGCAGACGAACTGCTGGCTGATTTGGAGCGACTCAAGGGATGGCCGGAAAAGGTCATCACCATGCAGAAAAACTGGATCGGTAAATCAACCGGGCTTGCCTGCGACTTCCCGGTAGCAGGCATGGATGAAACCATATCCATATTCACCACCAGACCTGACACCATTTATGGCGTCACCTTTCTGTCCCTTGCCGCTGAGCACCCCCTGGTTCCCAAGCTTATCAAGGGCACTGACTGTGAACAGGAGGTGAGGACCTTTGTTGAACACACCATTCTAGAAAAACAGAGAACCAGCGTTGACCAGGAGCCCGAAAAACATGGTGTTTTTACCGGCAGGTACTGCATCAACCCTTTTACCGGCGAACAGGTCCCTATCTATGTCGCCAACTTTGTCCTCATGGAGTACGGAACTGGGGCGGTTATGGCTGTCCCGGCCCATGACCAGCGTGATTTAGAATTTGCAAAAAAATATTCCCTGCCTGTCAAGGTTGTTGTCCAACCGAAAGGCGAAGTGCTTGACCCTGCAACCATGGAAGAAGCCGCAATGGAACCTGGGGTCCTTGTCAACTCAGGAGACTTTACCGGAGCAGACTCTGAGCAGGCCAAGCAAGAAATCATTGCTTTTGCCAAACAACAAGGTTTTGGACGCCCTCATATTACATACCGCCTTCGTGATTGGGGTATTTCCAGGCAACGCTACTGGGGAACCCCGATTCCCATCATCCATTGCGAGACCTGCGGTATGGTGCCGGTTCCAGAGAGCGACCTGCCCGTCCTGCTGCCCGGCACAGAGTCAGAGAACGGTAATCACTCCCCCCTGCACCAACAAGTGGAGTTCTCCGCCACTACCTGTCCTGCATGTGGAGGATCAGCAGTGCGTGAGACAGACACTATGGATACTTTTGTCGAATCGTCCTGGTATTTTATCCGTTACACAAACCCCGGTTACCAGGAGGGGCCAATAGACCCTGAAGCTGTCCGGTATTGGATGCCCGTCGACCAATATATAGGAGGTGTCGAGCACGCCATCCTGCACTTGCTCTATGCCCGCTTCTTTACCAAGGTGCTGCGCGATTTTGGGTATTGTACCGTTGATGAACCCTTTACCAACCTGCTCACTCAGGGAATGGTCATAAAAGACGGCGCCAAGATGTCCAAGTCCAAGGGCAATGTGGTGGACCCTAATGAATTGATCAGCCAGTTTGGATCAGATACTGTTCGCCTCTTTTCGCTCTTTGCCGCGCCCCCCGAACGAGATCTCGAATGGAATCCGCAAGGTGTTGAAGGTGCGTCGCGTTTTTTGAACCGGGTTTATCGACTGGTGCTTCAACAGAAAAGTTGTTTTACTGATCATTCTCCCATTGAGATGAACAGCTTAGATGATGCGTCCAGACAACTGTACCGCAAAACCCATCAGACCATTGCCCGCGTAACCCACAGTATAGAAACCAATTTCCATTTCAATACCGCTATCTCCGCTGTTATGGAGTTGGTGAACCAGGTTTCCGGCTTTCTCAAGGAGGAAACAGACGACCTCCATTCAGGGGTGGTGCGGGAATCCCTGGAAACCGTAATAATTCTGCTTTTCCCAATGGTTCCCCATTTTTGTGAAGAACTCTGGGAGATAACTGGCCACCCGCAGGCGCTGCATCATGTCGTATGGCCTAACTGTAACCAAGCAGCAGCCAAGGAAGAGGAATTAACTATCGTTGTCCAGGTCAACGGCAAGGTCAGGGCAAAAATACAGGTCCCAGCGGACATCAGTGACAGTGATTTGCAAGAACAGGCGCTTGCAAACCAACGGGTACGCTCCTTTCTTGGAGAGCGTACCCCTAAAAAAATTATTGTGGTTCAAAAGAAACTTGTTAACATTGTTGGTTAATTGGAGAGGATGTACTCTGGATATCTCATGAATATTTTGTCTTGTTTAAGAAAAAATATACAAAAACAGATGGATGTGCTGCCCGTGAGCAGGCTCACATTTCGACAAAATAGTCATGGGAAACCCGAGTGACCGTACCCTAACCCGGCCAGAATCTTAATAAGGAGGAAAAGCGTGTTTATCAATCGATATCAGGTCGCACTCTGTATACTGCTAGCATTCTGCTTGACCAGTTGCAGCACGTACTACTTTCCACACGTCTACAAAGGATCAGAGCGCAGCATATATATGCCGACCTGGCAAAACCGAACCAACAAACTCGGCTTGAATTCCCAGATATACCAGGAAGTTTCCCGCTGGTTCAAAAAAGCTGAATCAATCAACCTGACCAAAACAAGAGAGAATGCAGACCTGATCCTGGCAGGCGAAATCATCTCCATTGATCTGCCCAGTATAGCCTGGGACAGTAACTCATCGGCGAAAGATATTAATATAAAACTCGGGGTGCGATACGTGCTCAAGGATATCAAGTCAGGAAAAATCCTCTGGGAAAAACCTCGTGAAATCTGGACTGAAGGGTATTCCGCATCAACCATCAACGCAGCTGCCGAAGATGAAGCGCTTGATAAAATAGTCAACGATCTTGCCGAAAGTATTTATATGGGTACCCTGAAACGACTAAGAAACTTGGAGAGAGAAAAGGAAAAAGAGATGCCTGCTGTACAGCAATGAGTTGCGACCGGATTCATATCTCCTGAGCCCACAGTTCTTCAAACCCCAGGCTTGCCCGGATCACTCCTCTCTCCATTCACAGTGGTTGCATTCGTCGTACCCATCTTTTTTGCAGATTTAGCTTGGATTTCTCATCAACTCAGGTGGTGCCAGGTTCGGGAGTTTTTAGTACCTCATTTTATTTGGGTATATGTGTTACCAAAATACTGCCGAAGAAAGTACCGCCTGGGCTGACCTTGGGTGAAAGTTTGTCGAAATGTGAGACCGCTCACAGGCGGCACATACATCTCTTTTGGTCTCTTTTTCCAAATGAGTCAATATGTTCAGGAGATATCAGGGCTAGATGGAAGTGAAAATGTAATGACCTACCGCAAGCGATCTGCAACGGCCAATGACCTTATTCAGGCTGCAGTCCACGACGGAACTGGATATCCGTCATGAATACCTCAACACTGCATATCGGTTCCCTGCGCCTTGATTCATCTTTCGTGCTCGCACCGCTGGCCGGGTACACAGATCTCGCATTCCGTCTGTTATGCCGCGAATACGGCGCAGGTCTTGTTTTTTCCGAAATGGTCAGTTGCCATGGCCTTACCTATGGACAGAAAAACACCCTGGTTCTTCTGGAAAGCCATCCCAAAGAACGTCCCTTCGGGATTCAGCTTTTCGGCTCCGAACCCGAGGTAATGGGAAAAGCAGCAGCCATTGCCTCGCAATATTCGGCCGACCTGCTCGACATCAACATGGGCTGTCCTGTTCGCAAAGTAACCAAGCGAGGCTCTGGTTCCGCACTCATGAAGAATCCAGAATTGGCCAGAGAGATTATTCAGGCTGTTTGCTCCAATACGAACCTGCCTGTAACCGTCAAAATCCGTTTAGGATGGACCCATGACCAGATAAACGCTGTCGAATTTGCCTGTATGGCGCAGGAAGCAGGCGCTGCTGCCATTACTGTCCATGGTCGAACCTGGTCCATGGGATTTTCAGGCCTGGCAGACTGGAATACCATCGCCCAGGTTAAAAAGGCCGTCACCATTCCTGTTATTGGTAACGGTGATATACAAAGCTATCAGCAGGGTATGCGGAGAAAGCAGGAGTCGGGCTGTGACGGGATAATGATAGGTCGTGGTGCTCTGGGTAACCCCTGGGTTTTTTCTGAACAGGGACGTCCAGACAATCTTTGTGCGCGCCTGGAAGCCCTGTTTCGATATATGGAACTTGCCCGCCAACATATTCCGACGCAGAAAATGCTTTTTCGGGTCAAGAATCACGCCTCCCGATTCTTTTCAGAACTCCATGGAGCGGGGGCTCTTCGAAAAGAAATGTATCAATGCGGGACCTGTGAAGAGATGATGGAGCTTTTCAACAGGTTAGCTTCTTCAAACATACTCGCCCGAATTTCTGATGATTTCTCTGCTATTTAATGAAGAATAGCCTGTATCTGGATAGGTGATAACAAGATCCAGGTACAACTTTTATTGCGTTGAGGGCTGGGCAGCACTCTCTTCCACCTGTTCAAGCCTATGGTAGAAATCCACTGCAAGAGCCTGTGCTCTATTCAGGTTTTCCCAACTCATTGCCGCAGTCAACGCATCGCGAGCAGACCGGGCGGTGGTATTACCTCGGCTGGCAGCCAGGGTGTACCATGCATATCCCGTGGCTTTATCCACAGGGGTTCCGGTACCTGTAGCATGCATTAAACCGACATTGTACATAGCCTTGTTATCCCCACGCATTGCCCCTTTCGTATACAGTTTAAGAGCTTTCTTGAAATCTCTTTCTCCAGTCAGACCATGGTAATAAATATAAGCGAGATCATTTAAGGCCTGTAGCTCACCGGTTTCGGCTGCCAATGACAGCCACTTTATCGCTTCCTTATAATTTTGAGGAACCCCTACACCTCTAAGATACATCCCTCCGAGTATACGCATGGATTCCGGTGATTTCTGCCCCTGTTTGGCTGCTTTTAGGAGCCATTTAAAGGCCATCCGGTTATTGGGATCGGTTCCGAGTCCTTTATACAGCATGCCACCGACAATATGTTGCGCCTCGGCATCACCTAATTCCGCTGCCTGCAGATACAGCCGATAAGCCTTGGCATAATGTACAGGTTTGCCTATCCCCTTATAGTGCTTGTAAGCCTGAATCTTACACCGGAGCGCCTGTTCATGTATGGATTCTGCTCCGACAGAATACACATGGCCAAGGCAGCAAAAAAACCAGAAAGCCAGTATCATGAGCTGTATTATTCGCATAGGCACAACCTACTCCTGCATCTGTAAAGATGAACACACCTAAATATCATGAGAAAAGCCGGGGCGTGCTACCTCTATCAGGGCGCCTCCCCCACTCGCAACTCCAAAAAATCAGGAGGTGAGACAGCGATACATTTCCGGCATCAATGCTGGCAGACGTTTTATATCGTTTACAAAAATATAATTGTTTGCTCCGCACATATGCTCCATATACTCATGGGCGTGTCGGTCTATGGTAATACAGAAGGGATGTATGCCGACAGCCTTTGCTTCCAACAAGGCATGCCGCGTATCCTCTATGGCATATTCCCCCTTATAATCATCATAGTCTTCCGGTTTCCCATCTGTCAACATAACCATAAGCTTGAGTCTGGCTTCAATTCGGGACAGCATGACCGTACTATGGCGTATGGCAGGAGCCATCCGCGTATATTCCCTGGGATCAATTGCAGCTATACGCTGCCTCACCTGCTCTGTATAGGCTTCATTGATACTCTTGACCTGATACATTTCGCACCGGAGTCGACGCATGCCTGAAAAGCCATAAATGGCATACCGGTCATCCAGCATTTCCATGGCCTCACAGATAAGGACCAGAGCTTCCTTTATTGCCCTCCCGACCCAACCTTCGGTAGAGTTGGACATGTCTACCAAAAAACAGGCTGCAATATCACGCTCATCACGCAGCAGGCGAATAAAAACTTTGTCCGAGGGCGGGTATCCTGCACGCCTGTCGGCTATGGCTTCCACCAAGGCATCAAAATCAATATCATCTCCTGCTCGTTGTCTTCGGACAAAGCGTTCCACGGTCTGCAGTTGTTCAAATTGGGAGCGTAACCTGTGAATGTGGCCCTGATATTTTTCCAAAGTATCCCTGATAAAAGTTGAGGCGACAGGTGGAATCTCTTTTTCTGTTAGGACACACCAGTTTTTCCGATACCCTTTCCGGCGATAATCCCATTCGTCATACACTATGCGGTCCTGTCTTTGCTTGTGGCTGTCCTCCGGTCCGATTGAAGGTGCTTTGCTCATCCCCCCTGCCTCCCCCACGGCGCTGGAAACATATTCCGCTGGGAGGTATCCGATGTCGTCTAGAATTTCACGAGTCAAGGCTGATAACTCTTCCGATAAAGCCATCTGCTCGTTATCAATGACAATATGGGTGACAGGTCTGTTCTGTTCATCATCCTCCTGGTTGCCATCCTGCTGAAAGATAACCATAGCCTGATCTGCCTCATTTGCGCCCGCATCTCTGCCCTTCTTTTCAGCAGACGTATTTTTCTCCTTGACAGGCATGGTGTCCTCATCAAGGAATATCTTGGTAAGAGCTTCAATGAAACGCTGTCTGCGCACCGCTTTTCTATGCGCGAGCACCTTCACGACTTTCGGCAAGTCCAACTCACCTTGAAAAACAGGCGGCCTGAACAGGTATTGTTGTGCCATTGCAGGAGGTATCTGTTCATATGCCTTTGCGCTCAGCCGAAGGCTCATCTCCTGACAGCCTTCCCTGGACCTGCACTTACGAATCATGTCACTCAAACCGTCTATGCTCTGTTGCATCAAAAATTTGGGTACTGTTCCCTTGTTCAAAAACAGATCTCTTTGGATCTGTCCAAGCAGAGTTGTACCCTGTTCGTCACCCTCATAAAAAGCAGGTAGCAAAGGAGTAACCCGTGACATCAGCCCCGGCAGCTCCTTATGTAAAAAATGCTCAATGCGCACACTCTCAAAAAAAAGGTACAAGGCCTTGATACGCTCTGGGTGGTCAAATTTTTGGAAGAACACCGCCAACGGATGATCATCATATTCTTTGATGGCACCACGTACTGCCAGGGAACCCAAAGCTATGGATGCCCATTGATAGGAGACTATGAATTTGTACAGCAGAAATGCTTCGTCTCTGGAGGAGCGCAGCTGCACTTCCCTTGGCAGAAAGATGGAGGCAGTATCTGTATAGACTTTTCGACTGGAAACAAGTGGCAGCTCACGGCCATGCAGCCCGGTTACATAGGGTTGCAAGGTTTTAGCTGCTTCTTCGAGAGTCAAGCCTCCATATCCTTCCAGTAATGGGGTGAACGTTTTGACTTCATCAATAAAACTACGGGCCGAAACCAATCCCCCGCCCTCATAACGATCAAGCAGGGAGCTGATCCAGACAGACATATTGTCCGGTGAAACATGGGTTACAATATCATGGGAATAACTCAGGTAGGTGAAGCACAGGGCGTGAGAAACCGACCAGACCACCGGGACCTGCCCGAAAATGATCTCCCTATCTGCCTGCTTAACATGGGCAAGCGACGCCAGGGCATCCTCAACATCCCATTCATTGGGCATACTGGGAGCAACGAGTTGATAAAACCTTTCTGTCAGCGTTTCCATCTGCATTGGCTCAGAATAAGGAGCTCACCATTTCCTCCAATGCAGCCCGTAATTCGGGATCATCTGTCAACGGTTCCGAGATGGCCACTCTGCACGCATCCTGAACCGCTATACCGCTGTGCATAAGCTTACCTGCCTGAATCAAGAGCCTTGTACTTGCCCCTTCCGGCAATCCCGAATCCTTCAGGCCGCGTGTCATGCGGGCCAGTTTAACCAGAGATGCGGCCAGCTGTTTATCAAGGGCGCCCTCCGTTTGAACAATACGGGTTTCCTGCTCCGCGTCGGGGTAATCAAAGGAAAGAGCGACAAACCGCTGTCTTGTTGAAGGCTTGAGATCCTTAAGGATACTCTGATAGCCTGGGTTGTAAGAGACCGCCAACATGAAATCATCCGGTGCCGTCAGCAGTTCACCCTTTTTCTCCACCGGCAATTCTCTTCGGTCGTCGGCCAAGGGATGAATAACGACAGTTGTATCCTTTCTTGCCTCAACAATTTCATCCAAATAACACAGAGCACCTTTGCGGACAGCCAGTGTCAAAGGGCCATCGTTCCAGACCGCTTCTCCCGATTGGATCAGGTAACGTCCGACCAGGTCACTGGTTGAGAGATCGTCATGGCAGGAAACGGTTATAAGAGGACGCTGTACTTTCCATGCTAGAAACTGCATAAATCGTGTTTTCCCACAACCTGTGGGACCTTTCAGCAATAAGGGCAGGCCGTTAGCATAGGCAGCTTCAGCGATTTCCACCTCATTGGAAAGTGGCAGATAATATGGTTCATCCACTATCAGATGCTCGTCTATTCGATATGTATTTTCAGGCATGGACCGATTACTCCAGTGGTGTTTTTACAAATACTTTAAAGAATTAATCTTAAATGACAAGCCATGTTTGTCACAGATCATTTGATTGTTGCACAAAAGGGTGGGCATGAGTACCTTTGAGACTGATTTCTGCATGGCATGCTTCCTAAAATACGCTGAAAACATGTGCATAGACCTACACACCCATTCCAAATATTCCGATGGCAGTCTGACCCCCAAGGAACTTGTTCACTTGGCTATACGCAGGGGGATACGGGTTCTTTCTTTAACGGATCACGATACAGTAGAAGGACAGGCCGAAATTATGCTGCATGGCGCCGAGGTGGGAGTGCATATCATAGCAGGCCTTGAAGTCACCGCCTGTCATGAACAAAAAAGTATTCATATTTTAGGGTATGGGTTCAATTATCGAAGCACGGACTTGCAAGATTGGCTTGTAAGAATACAGGCCGGTCGAGAAAAACGAAATACAAAAATACTCCATTCCCTGCAAAACATTGGTATCGATATCACCATGGAGGAAGTGGACGCCTTCTCTGCCCAAGGCATGGCCGGTAGACCGCATATTGCACAGGTACTGGTACATAAGGGGGTTGTTTCTTCTGTGGAATCTGCATTCCACCATTATCTGGGCAAGGGGAAAGTTGCCTGGCATAAACGATTTTCGTACTCTGCCATAGAGACCATTGCCATGATACACAAGATGGGCGGCATAGCCGTTCTTGCCCATCCTGGACAACTGGATGCCCAGGGAACGACCTTACCAGGCTTGATCAGGCAACTCAAGCTTCGTGGTTTGGACGGTCTGGAAGTGTATTACCCTTCGCACTCGAAAAAGCTTAAAAAAAAGCTTCTGCGACTCTGCCGCGAATTAGACCTCGTCATAACCGGTGGCAGTGATTATCATGGAGATACGCGTCCATATCGAATGATGGCAGGACAAAATCATACTTTCTGTCCTGCTTATGCATTATACAGCTCTATTGAAGAGAAAATTGTACAATCCCAAAAAGGATCCCATGTATACCATACTTGTTGTCGATGACGAACCTAACTACCAGATTGTCCTCTCGGAAATACTCCGCGATGAAGGATATGAGGTTTTTACGGCCGACAGTGGTGTTGCTGGCCTGCCTATTGTGCGTGATACAGACATAGACGTGGTTATTTCAGACATGAAAATGCCCGGCATGGACGGCATAGAGCTGCTGGCAAAGATCAAAGACTTTAATCGGGATTTACCCGTTATTCTCATCACGGCCTTTGCCGAGGTTGAAAAGGCGGTGGAAGCCATGAAACTCGGGGCTTTTACCTATCTGGCAAAACCGTTCTCCAATGAACAGCTGTTGGCCAGTGTCAGTAAAGCCATCGAGCATTATGGACTTTTTCGGGAAATACGGCGGCTGCGGGATGCCGTCACCCCCAGGTCTGGATTTGGAGGCATGATCGGTAAAAACCCTGCAATGCAGGCAGTATACCAGCTTATTGAAAAGGTAGCACCGACGGCCTCATCGGTGCTGGTCACTGGTGAGTCTGGAACAGGCAAAGAGCTGGTTGCAAAAGCTATCCACAATCTTAGTCCTCGAAAAAATGCTCCCTTTATTTCGGTGAATTGTGCCGCTCTTTCCGAGCACCTCCTGGAAAGCGAATTGTTTGGCCACGAGAAGGGGGCTTTCACAGATGCAGTGGCCATGCGAAAAGGCCGTTTTGAGCTTGCGGATACCGGGACCCTGTTTCTTGATGAAATTGGTGAGATGCCGGTCTCTCTTCAGGCTAAACTCTTGCGGGTATTGCAGGAACGGGCATTTGAACGGGTTGGAGGCACTGTGACCCAAAAGATAGATGTCCGTATACTGGCAGCGACCAACAAAGATCTCAAAGACGAAGTGGATAAAGGGGCCTTTCGAGAAGACCTCTATTATCGCCTCAATGTCATTCATATTCCACTTGTACCCCTACGCGAGCGGGTTGATGACATCCCTGCCCTGGTTACCCATTTTATAAGAAAAAACGGTCGGAACCTGGGTAAGGAACTCGATATTGCACCTGAAGCTTTACGGCTTTTAGTGACCCTGCCATGGGAAGGGAATGTCAGGGAGCTTGAAAACACCATTGAACGGGCAGCGATCCTCTGCAATAAAAATCGCATCGAACCAGGGGATGTCCAGCCCGATTCAGGCGTTTTTCATTCTGGCCAGGAGTGGAGCAGCGGTCTGGACCTGAAACAATTTATCCCAGAAAATCTCAGCCTGGCAGAGATCCTAAACGGTATTGAGGAAAAAATGGTCAGGCAAGCCCTTGAAGAAACCCACAACATTCAGGCACGGGCAGCGGAACAACTAGGGATTACCAAAAGCCTACTGCAATATAAAATGAAAAAATACAAAATCCAGAGAAAGAAAAAATGAGGTTCTATGTCCGGTAGATATTATGCCCTACAGATCAAAATGGAATATCATCACCGAGAGCCGGGTTGTGACCTTTCTGTTTATTGATTTCACATTGATGATCCTCAATGAGGTTTACCTGAATTAGTTACGATTTGATCTGACAATGGGTAAAAAACGCAAAACACACCGTCCACAGTTCAAGGCAAAGGTTGCTTGAGCCGCCATTCAAAACGACGAAACAATATCTCAGATCGCGAGCAGATTCGGTGTCCATCCTACCATGATTTCCAACTGGAAACGGCAAATGCTCGAAAGGTGCCGCCGATATCTTTGACAAGAGTGACAAATCCAGAAAAGAGGAAGAAGCTCAAACTGATGAGCTTTTTCGCCAACAGCCCACACTTCAGCAGGCCCGAAGGAGAACTGCGACCAGGTAACCAGCATCGCCAGAAAGGTTTCATTCCGTTTATGGAGAGAGTCCTGAAGAAAGCGAGAATTCTCACAATGAAAAAATTGCTGGTTCGTCTGGATTCAGCTCATGATGCCATTGCAACCCGAATCCCGTTAAGGAAGGCTGCCAAGACCTCTTCTCTTATCAAATTTACGTTACATAGGGCAACTTGGGTTACTCGGTGATACATCTGCGGTCCGTCATCAGGCAAAAAGAAGGCGTTTGAAAACTGTGATTCAGGGGCTTATCTATCTGGCTGCGAGGCTTGTAGGTGGTGGGAACCGATTGCGTTTACGTTTGGGTTACCACTGCCCGGCGTTTGCTTGACCGGTAGCAGATAGGCTTCAAAAAGTAACCTCTCAACAGGAAAAGCGTGTCCTTATGGCACAATTTTCTTGTAAGAACAAACAGTTACAGAAGAAAACCATGGCCTCGCGCAATAGACAACGTAACGCCAACAAAACCTATCTTCGCATCAAAATGCGTCACCACCTCTACGCAAAATCACGTGAGGATTTTGATAAAGTGTCCGATCATCGGGCTGCCAAGCGATGATTACCCAAAAAATGAAACCATCTCCCTGCAAAATGCTAACGGTGACCAGCTTTTTAAGAATTTAGGCAATTTTTATCTCTGTCACTGGTTGAAACGGAAGTAACTGGTTAAAGGGAAACTCGTTATCCTGAAGCTTTTCAACTACAGTAGAACATAAGCTAATAACCCCTACCGGACATACGCCCTAATCGGAACCTGTTCAATTTCCACACAATATTCATGAGCAAGAGAGGCCAATCTGGCCCGGATCAACAGTGTCTGCAGACCAGTTCGGGAAGGGGGACATCAGCACCAATACCTCCCCAATTCAGTTTCTTCCGCAATATAGTGAAATAACTTTTTAGAGGCGAGGCAATAAGGCAGAGTGGCTTGCCAGCCTTTTGAACCAGAAGATAATCATGTTCAGATATCTTCCACTGTTGCTCACCATCAACCAATACCTTGACCTCTCCTGCCGGGGCCAACAGTTGGGTGGTGATTCTGCTGTCAGGACCAAGCAACACAGGCCGCGACTCAAGCATGAAAGGGCAAATAGGGGTCACGACAATGGTGTCAAGCTCTCCATGAACAATTGGTCCACCAGCAGAGAGGTTATAGGCAGTAGAACCAGTGGGCGTAGCCATAATAAGTCCGTCGGCCCGATATGTGGCAATATATTCGCGGTCTGCCCAGCAGCGTAAACGAATTATCTGGTCTGTGCTGTCTTTGACAATGACCACTTCATTTAGAGCATAGACAGGAGCGCTTTTTTGACCATCATTCCCGTGGACAACGGCTGCGGCAAGCATGATGCGTTTTTCAATCCTGAAATCACCCGCCAAAACGGTTTCCAGGGCATAATACATTTCCTCTGCAGCAATTTCTGTCAGGAAACCGAGGTTACCGAGATTAACTCCCAGTACAGGAATATCATTGTAGCTGGCCTGCCTGGCAACATGTAAAAGGGTACCGTCGCCACCAAGCACGACCAGGATATCCATAAACTGGGTTATGGTATTCAATCCGGCTTCAATGCCACGCTCTGCAAACCAGCGGACGAGTTGTCGTCCTACCTGCTCGACATCTGGACTTCCAGGCCGGGTGATAATGCCTGCCAAACGTATATTCACGCTCCCAGCTCCTTTGATCGATCAGCTGCGGCCAGAACACTTTCCATACAGGCCGCGCGTACACCGTGCTGTTCCAGCACCTGAATGCCACGAATCGTGGTCCCACCCGGAGAGGTCACCTGCGCTTTGAGGTCTGCAGGGGTGGCACCACTCTCCAGGGCCAGTTTGGCAGCTCCGTAAAAGGTGTGGAGAACAAGCTGCTGGGCAACAGGTCTTGACAGCCCGGCAAGAACCCCCCCATCAATAAAGCCATCCATGAGAGAAAAAACATAGCCTGGTCCACTGCCGCTTAATCCAGTTACGGCATCAAGTTGTGATTCAGAAACCTCCAGGCAGTAGCCAACTGCTGAAAAGATACGCCGGCATAGTTCTTTATCATCATCTTGCACATGCATATTGGAACTGAAGGCGCTGGCTCCGGCCATCACCAGGCAAGGTGTGTTGGGCATCACTCGTATAATCCTGCTCTCCTCAGGCAGGCACTTTTCCAGAGACGAAAGGGGAATCCCGGCCATAATAGAGATGAGGAGATGGCGGGGCGTGAAACAGGCTGCATACCTGCTGAGAACTTGATGGTATATTTGGGGTTTGACCGCCAGGAGTAAAACTCGACACTTGGCAGCTAACTCTTCACTGGTATCGGCAGTACCTATGTTGTATGTTGCGCCAAGATGCTCTTTTCTTTCAACACTTGGATCAAGCACAGTAAGCTGCTCACTGCTGAAAAGATCTGCCTGCAGCACGCCCTTGATAAGGGCTTCCGCCATCTGACCGCCACCTATTAATCCCACGGTACTCTTTTTATTGATCACAGTGCACCTACGTTTCGTGGTTTCCATCAACGTGTCCTCTTGGCACGTTCACATATTCAAGATACAAAAAAACCGCCGGAGATTCCGGCGGCTTCAATATACTCACTCATCAATACATTGTCTATGGCGCGTTAGATTTCCTGAATAACGGGAGGCCCATATGGGATAGATTCAAGGATATATACCATAGCGATATGATTGTCACTTCCTTTCAGCACTGTCCACAGCTATGATCGATCACCAGGAAAAGCTACAAGGAGGTGCTCACTTCTTGTACGGCGCCTCAGCACTGGTCACGACCACTTCAACGCGCTTCAGACGACGCAGGCAGGTTGTCTGCTGCCAACAGTCGCTGGCTTGGGAACCAGAAAGGGCTGCAGGCATGATCCGGCCGTTCTGGTACCATTGACGACTTGCCGGAATACACCGTTGCCTCTTTTCTGAAATGTAACGTATTCCCAACTGTCTGGATTTTGGGCAATAGTTTCCATGAGGCCCAGGTGTAATCCATGGCCTGATCGATCCGCCAAGATATGACCAAGTACAGGGCCACCTAATAGAGCCATATCGCCTATAACATCCAGTACTTTGTGGCGAACAAATTCGTCATCAAAACGCAGCCCGTCTTCGTTAAGGACCGAATGTCTGTCCCAGTGGATGGCGATGGTGTTGGCCAGATTTCCACCCAAAGCCATATCGTTCTGCCACAGGTATTCAACCTGCTCGACAAACCCAAAGGTCCTTGCTGCAGCGATTTCACGGGCAAAGCGATCATGGGTGACCTCTATAGTGTAGGTCTGCTCATTGATCAACGCATTTTCAAAATGAATACGTCCCGTGATCTTGAAGCCGTCATAGGGTTCAATTCGAATGGATTTGCCGTCTTTTTCATAGCTCAGGGGTTTGGTAATACGTAACACTCTTCGCAAGGCACGCTGTTTTATTGTCCCCCCTCTTTTTAGAAGTTTCAAAAAAGGCTGCGCACTACCGTCCATAATGGGGACTTCATGGGAATCCAGATCGATCTCGGCATTATCAATCCCAACGGCACGCAAAGCTGCCATAAGGTGCTCTGTTGTAGAAATTTTGATTTCCCCATTGCCCAAGGTCGTTGCCAGATTGGTATCAACAACATGTTCAGCAAGGGCAGGGATAACAGGCTTGCCGACAAGGTCTGAACGAACAAAGCGGATACCGCTGTTGGCTGCTGCCGGCTTAATGCTTAAATTCACAGTACGTCCGGTATGCAAACCGACGCCGCAACAGCTTACGGCTTTTTTTAAGGTATACTGATGAGGCTCTATCTGAAAGGCCATATTCTTTTCCCTGTGGTATTTTTCCATCTAAAATGTATGCAAGAGTGCTATATGCCTTGCAATTTTTTGTCCAGATTAAAAAAAAGAGTATATTTTCTTCCGAAGTACAACTTTTTATACGACAATTCAAGAAAATAAGAAATGCCTAACTTTTGCGCAAAGCGATTCAGTTACTGGGAGGGGTGTGTCAAAAAAAACACATTCCAGGAGCACCTTGATGAATGTTGAAAATTCGACACAGTTTAATGCAGAAAAAAGAGTATTCTACCGTCATTGCTCCAAGAGCCCTCTTTCCTGCGCCAAATGTTGTACTATCATCGAATCCAATGTGGTATCGGGGGTTGCTCTCATGCGCAGCGCATAGAGAGGAGGAGACACCTGCAGATTTCGCAGCTTAACCATGTCTTTTTCAGTGGTGATAAGTGCCTCTGGTTGGTAGTGAGCCAAGGCCTGCTCTATCTTGTTCATGATCCTAGTGGTGTAAGTCACATGGTCGCGAAAATTGAGTGTATGGGCGACCTTGATCCCGGCTGCGGTCAAAGAGGACGCAAAGGCCTCTGGCCGGGCAATCCCGCACAGCCCAAGAAATCGTTTTCCCTGAAGAGTTTCTGGTTGTACGATTTCGCCAGTTTTCGCATGAACCAGCCCCACCAGGGTATATCCTGAGAAAAAGACATCTTTACCCGGAAACCTCTCCTCTAAAAGGGCCTTGAACCCTTTTGCACGCTCCTGATTGTTTGCCTGGACATTGGTCATGACAAAGGCCGTCGCCCTATGGAGGGCAGCAACAGGCTCCCGGAGGTGCCCACCGGGAAACACCCTGGAATTGCCTGCAAGAAAATTGGTATTGAACAGAACCATATTGATGTCCCGTGCCACACTTAGGTGCTGGAATCCATCGTCAAGGATCACTGCGTCTGCTCCCATCTCCACCGCTTTTTGCATGGGAAGTTTTCGAACCGGCCCGGTCAAGACGGGTACGCCTGGTAATTTATCTGCGAGTAGTCTAGGCTCGTCCCCTGCCATTTCAGCTGGCAACAGAATCTCTTGGCCGTTGGAAACCAGGTTCACCCTTGCCTTCGATTGGCCCCCATACCCCCTACTGACCACTGCCGGTTGCCACCCGCTGGTTTGCAGCAGCCTCGCTACATGCTCCACCAAAGGTGTTTTTCCTGTACCTCCCATGGTCAGATTGCCGATACTGACAACCGGAACGGGACAGCGGTACATGGAGAAAACACCTCTGCGATAACAGATTTCCCGCACTCTCATCATGCTACTGTAGAGAGGAGCAAAGGGTCTCCCCAGAGTGAAATAAAAAGTATTTGCATCCATACACATTGCCCTTAAAAACAGCCTGGATTTATTCTCTGCTCAGACAGTACCCTATTCGGTTGTTTTTGGTGTCTCATGACCCCATGGTATCTCTGTTCGAATGACTCTCCAGAGATGGTGTGGTCCAGGGTATCCTTTGGCGGCTGTTTTTTCCCAACCCAAGGCCGCCCACTGACATCACATCGATTTGGTTTTTATGTATTTTTTTAAAATAAAACGAAAATTTCGTGAACCATATGGTGAAAAGGTGGCCCAACACCGTTAACCAGAGTTCTTTCTCTCTTCTCTACAGCGATTTTAGTACCAAAGTTTCATTGAATGGGGTAAAGAAGATTCTATGCTTAAATCATTGTCACCCATTCATCAACCAAAGCAACAAAAGGAGAAACATCACGTGATGAAGCCTAAAATATTATATCCTGTACTCTTTGCCGTCGGCCTGGCAACGGGAGTTGCAACCGTTGCCTCAGCCACAGATACTATTCTCATAGGGGTGCCCGGTGCACACAGCGGCGATCTGGCATCCTACGGATTACCGACAGTAAAGGCAGCCGAGCTGGTTGTCAATGATATCAATGAACATGGTGGTCTCAACGGCATGCAGGTCAAAGTGCTGGCCGAAGATGATGTCTGCAAACCAGAAATTGCGACCAACACCGCGACAAAACTGGTTTCCGAAGGGGTCCATGTTATTTTGGGACATGTCTGCTCCGGTGCGACCAAAGCCGCCCTACCAATATACAAAGACGCCAATATCATTGTTATGTCCCCTTCCGCGACAACTCCTGACCTGACGCAGAGCGGTGACTACCCCAATTTTTACCGGACAATTGCCTCAGATGATCTCCAGGCGAAAACCCTTGTCGACTTTGCCACCAATACACTGCATGCTGGAAAAATCGCCATTATTCATGACAAAGGTGACTATGGAAAAGGGTTGGCTGAGTTTGCCAAGGGGTTTGTTGAAAAAGCAGGAAAAGCGAAGGTTGTCCTCTTTGAAGGGGTCACCCCTGGCGCGGTTGACTACTCCGCTGTTGTGCAAAAAATTAAGCGCAGCAAGGCCGATGCTGTCATCTATGGCGGCTACCACCCTGAAGCCTCTAAAATAGTCGGTCAGATGAGAAAGAAACGCTTGAAAACCGCTTTTCTTGGTCCTGATGGCGTCAAGGATGATACCTTTATAAATGTTGCTGGTCAAGTCGCTGAAGGCGTTTATGCAACCGGACCAGCCGATGTGTCCAGCAACCCGATTACCAAAAAATTCCGAGATAAATTTATTGCCCAGGAAGGAACAGATCCCGGCGCATTTTTTGACAACGCCGTCACCGCTGCCCTGGCGTTGACCACAGCCATTGAAAGGGCCGGGTCCACCGACAGCGAGGCCATTGCCAAAGCTCTGCACAATGAAGCCGCAGAAACCCCCTTTGGCTCCATTAAATTTGCAGCCAACGGGGAACCAATAGGGATTGGGTTTATCATGTACCAAGTCAAGGATGGAAAATTCGTTCAAGTTCAATAAGGTTCACGGGTCAGGACAAAGAATGCCTGGAACCGCTCATGTGGTTCCAGGCTTTGTTGCTTGTACCCCATTATGCCGAGAAGATAAGCAATATGTCCCGATCTGGCCCCCTTGGCGTTCAGGTAGGTGCGCACACCGTGCATGTCCAGAAACTCAACCCAACAACAGCTGCTTCAGACAACACCCTGCACCATGGATTTTCTTGAACTTGATTATTTTATCGAATTGCTCTTCAGCGGCCTGACCCGAGGGTCCATATATGCCCTGATTGCCTTAGGCTATACCATGGTTTACGGTATAATCGGCCTTATCAACTTTGCCCATGGAGAAGTCTACATGATCGGCGCCTTTACCGCCTTGGTCATTTCAACGGTTCTCTCCATCTATGGATTTCCTCTGCTTGCTATTTTTATACTGGCCGCAATTGGCGCCGTGGTCTGGGCATCGGCTTACGGATATACCATAGAGCGGCTGGCCTATCGTCCCCTGCGTAACGCCCCCAGGCTTTCGCCGCTTATTTCTGCCATTGGGATGTCTATTTTCCTGCAAAACTACGTCCTGCTGGCACAGACTTCGGACTTTCAGCCGTTTCCAGCCCTCATCAATGATTTCCCTTTCATGGAGCCGGTGGCGCATATCGTCGGGACAACCGATCTTGTCATCCTGGTGGTCTCTGCCACTGCAATGATACTGCTCACTCTGATGATCAAATTCACCAGAACCGGCAAGGCCATGCGTGCAACCTCCCAGG
This sequence comes from Desulfobulbus propionicus, assembly GCA_002748755.1. Lineage (GTDB taxonomy): Bacteria > Desulfobacterota > Desulfobulbia > Desulfobulbales > Desulfobulbaceae > Desulfogranum > Desulfogranum propionicus_B. The sequence continues at coordinate 45,897 of PDTD01000018.1, forward strand.
ATAGAAAGATGGCAATGCTTGTCGGTATCAATGTGGACAATGTCATTTCCATCACCTTTATTACCGGCTCGGCCCTGGCAGCCATCGGCGGCTTACTCATTGCCACTCATATCGGGCAGATTAATTTCTATATTGGCTTTATTGCTGGCATCAAGGCGTTCACAGCCGCTGTTCTCGGTGGAATCGGATCCATCCCCGGCGCTGTTCTCGGGAGTTTTATTTTGGGTCTGACAGAGGCTTTTGCCACCGGGTATGTATCCAGCGATTATGAAGATGTTTTTGCATTCAGCCTCCTGGTTCTGATCCTGATATTGAAACCTGCTGGTTTGCTCGGGAAAGCTACCATTGAGAAAGTATGATGTATCTGATCCGAACCACTCCTGACAAAATTTCTGGATCGCGTACCGCACCAATGGACCGTATCCCCTGTAACGCCCTCCCTTGCGAGGGATGGAATGTAACTCTAACTCACGTGCACAGACATCCATGCTTTCCCTAAGAGATATTCGTAACGGGTTGGTCATTGCCTGCTGGTTTGTTTTTCTCACCTTCCCCCTGCTGGTTATAAAAATCAATCCTATTGAAAACATTGTCGTCTGGAGATGGATAAACATACTCTATGTCTCGCTAGGGAGCTTTCTCACCTACCTGTATGTTTGTCTGGCAAAAAAAAACAAACTCTATGCTTTGCTGGTTGTAGGTTGGTCCGTTTTTATCGCCCTGCCTTTCATCAGGAGGGGGCTTCTCCCAGAGGGACAGCATCTAGCCTGGGGGAATCTAAATACCCTGTATCTCACGGCAGGGGTCTTTCTGGTTATTGTTGCCCTTAGGATATTCGCCAGACCTGAACGAATACGTCTGCTTGTTCTCTCCTGGACAGTTTTTTTCAGCCTGCCTATACTGTTGCTTATCCTGCATTATGTGAGCGCAATTCTTACCCGGCATTTCAGCGGCCCGCTCATTCCCGGCATACCGACTACAGCCCTTGCAGAACCCAACATTTTCTGGCAAGCGGTACATGGAATCTATGGCGCTGTCGGCTGCCTGCTCTGTTACCTTACCATACGGGTTAATTCTTTGAGCAGGTGGCAACAAACCACGAACAGGACCGGACACAGGTCTGTGCGTTGGAGCCGCTATTTGTATCGTCGAAAAATATTTGTTCCCCTGCTGGCAATATGTCTGCTCTTTTTTTTGTGTTTCCCTTTCTTTTTTTCGACCTACCAGGTCAATATTATGAGTACCGCCCTGATGTATGTTGTTCTAGGGCTTGGTTTAAACATCGTTGTGGGAGTGGCAGGACTTTTGGATCTGGGCTACGTGGCTTTTTATGCCGTAGGCGCCTACACCTATGCTTTGCTGAACATGCATTTTGATCTCGGGTTCTGGACCATACTTCCCCTTGGCGGCATTCTCGGCGCTTTTTTTGGCATACTCCTTGGTATTCCGGTGCTTCGTTTACGAGGTGATTATCTTGCCATCGTCACCCTCGGTTTTGGTGAAATTATCCGTCTGGTCCTGGAAAACTGGAATGATTTTTCCCAGGGTCCAAGTGGCATTTCAAATATTGACCGCCCTTTTCTGCCAGGTGTCGAACTCTCCCTTGAAGGCTCGATTACATATATCTACTACCTGATAATACTAATGGTCGTGTTCACCATATTTGTGGTCAACAGACTCCAGGATTCACGCATAGGCCGGGCCTGGTTTGCTTTGCGTGAAGACGAAATTGCCTGTCAGGCCATGGGCATAGATAAGATGAAAACAAAGCTGACCGCCTTTGCCCTTGGTGCGACCTGGGCTGGAATGGCCGGGGTCTTTTTTGCCGCTAAAACAACCTTTATCAACCCTGCCAGTTTTACCTTTCTTGAATCCGCAATTATTCTCTGTATCGTTGTGCTGGGGGGGATGGGGTCTATTGTAGGTGTCATCATCAGCGCTCTGATACTTATCCTTCTTCCTGAGTACCTGCGGGCTTTCTCAGACTACCGAATGCTGGTCTTTGGCGCTGTCCTGGTAGCCATGATGGTTTTCAGACCACAGGGGCTTATCTCATCAATACGCAGGACATACTCCATTAACGAGGAAAACGGATAGTTCAATATGGAACCGATATTGCGAGTCAATAATTTAACAATGGATTTCGGAGGTATCCGAGCCATTGACCGCCTGGATATACAGGTGGATGCTGGCCAGATAGTTGCCCTCATAGGTCCCAATGGCGCTGGAAAAACAACTTTTTTTAACTGTATAACCGGGATGTATACTCCTACCAAAGGGGATATAGTCCTGCACCCACCCCACAGAAAGCCCAAACGCCTCAACGGGCTGAAGCCCAACAAAGTCACGGAACAGGGACTCGCCCGTACATTTCAGAACATTCGTCTGTTTCCCAATATGACAGTGCTTGAAAATGTCATGATCGGCATGCATTGCAGAACCAAAGCCAAAATATTCGGGGCAATATTCCGGAATCCAGGTACCAAAAAAGAAGAGCAACACATAGTAGATCACAGTTACTCCATTCTTAAAAAAATCGGCTTGCAACAATTTGCCAACGAATACGCCAAAAACTTGCCCTATGGCGCCCAACGCAGACTTGAAATAGCCAGGGCGCTGGCCACTGATCCCTTTATGCTGCTGCTTGATGAGCCTGCGGCTGGAATGAACCCTCAGGAAACCCTTGAACTCGACGATCTGATCACTCGCATTCGGGATGAGGGGCTGGCAATCCTGCTGATTGAACACGACATGAAACTTGTCATGTCCATTTCCGACTATATTTTTGTGGTTGATTACGGTAAAAAGATCGCCGAAGGATCCCCTGAAGAAATTGCAAAGAATCCAAAGGTCATCAAAGCATACCTTGGTGAGGATATGGATAATGCTTGAACTACGAAAAATCGATTCTTATTACGGAAATATTCAGGCACTGCACGGGATACAACTCTATGTGGAAGAAGGGGAAATTATCACCCTTATTGGCGCCAACGGTGCGGGTAAATCCACAACCCTTATGTCTATCAGCGGTATAGTCCCACCAAAAAACGGAGAAATACTTTTCAAAGGCAAGCCCATCCATGGGCTTGCGCCAGACGCTATTGTCCGTCTAGGAATCTGTCAGGTTCCAGAAGGTCGACACATTTTTCCTGACCTTACCGTGGCTGAAAACCTTGACATGGGCGCCTTTTTGCGCAGGGATAGAAAGAAAATCGCGGAAGATTTAGAGTACTTGTATGACCTGTTTCCCATTTTACGCAAACGTCGCAACCAGGCGGGCGGCAATCTCTCAGGCGGTGAACAACAGATGCTGGCCATTTCGCGTGCGCTTATGGCGCACCCCAAGCTCCTCTTGCTTGACGAACCCTCCATGGGGCTTGCACCGTTGGTTACTCGACAAATATTTGCAATCATAAAAAAAATTAACCAGGAACAGAACACCACTATCTTTCTGGTTGAACAAAACGCAAATTTAGCACTCAAGATTGCCGACAGGGGATATGTACTGGAAAACGGAACAATTACCCTGCATGATCGTGCCGATGCCCTTCTCGCCAACAAAGAAGTACAAAAAGCGTACCTCGGAATCTGATTGCAAACGGAGCAGCAGTCAGCCCACCTGCTGCCCCACACATTTTTTTCTGCAACCCACATCGTTCCTGCTCTGTTTTTCATTATTCGGACCGCCTGCTATGTATTATACCTATCTCCAGTGATGTATATTGGCAACGCTCCCAAAATAGAGCTGAGCCAAATTTCTCATGAACATTTTGGGCAAGGAAAAAGAGAAGAGAGAAACAATCCGGAATTCTGCAGCAGGGTTGTACCTGTTTCAGCTTTCAGATGACCGTTTTTTAGGGTAGGAGACCATTGCGGTATCCTTGGTGTTGCATCGCGCAGGTCGGTATATAATGGTACAATTGAGGTTATCAGCAAAAGGTCGATAAAACATGAGCATTCTCAAAACAGGAGTTATAGGAGTCGGGTACCTGGGACGTTTTCATGCCCAGAAATACCAGGCCATGGATGATGTCGCATTGGTAGCCGTTGTGGATACTGACATGGAGACAGCACAAAAGGTTGCTGAGGAATGTCAGTGTCAGGCCATGGATGATATCAATGCCCTTCTGCCCCAGGTGGACGCTGTATCGATTGCGGTACCAACCAGTTATCATTATGAGACGGCAAAAAAATGTCTTCTGGCCGGAATCGATATCCTGGTGGAAAAGCCTTTCACCGTCAGCCTGGACGAAGCCGATGAGTTGATCAACCTGGCTCACAAGAACACCTGTATTCTCCAAGTGGGGCACCTTGAAAGGTTTAACCCAGCTGTCCTGGCCATGCAGCCAATGCTCAAAAATCCTCTTTTTATAGAGGCTCATCGCCTATCTACCTTCAAGAACAGGGGAACGGACGTCGATGTGGTCCTGGATTTAATGATCCACGATATTGACATCATTCTGTCCATGGTCAATGCTCCCATTGAAACCATCCATACAGTTGGGACACCGGTCATCACACAAAAAACGGATATTGCCAATGCCCGGATCATATTTAAAAATGGATGCACGGCCAATGTCACTGCCAGCCGTATTTCTCTAGACAATATGCGGCGCATGCGCATTTTCCAACCTGGACGGTATCTTACCGTTGATTATAATAAGAAAGAAGTCATGTCTGTTGAATTGGAAGAGCAGACAGGGGCGACCTTTCCTGTTCCTAAGATGACAAAATATGGTTCCGAGGATCAAGACATTCTTGCGCTTGAATTGGCTGATTTTATCAGGCATGTCCGAACCCGTACCACGCCCCTTGTGTCAGGCAAAGAGGGACGACGAGCTTTGAAAATAGCTCTTGAGGTCATGCATCAGATTGCAAACAACAGGGAAAAGGTGCATGGCATGCTTGTTTGACGATCTTCTATTCATCCGTTTGATGTAAAGAATACCCGACGAAATTGAACAAGGTGTTGTTCTTTATACATTGCTTCCCAAAACAACCCTGCCGGGTAATCGCGCAGTACAGATTCTTATGACGCCATTTGACGACGAAAGCCGTTTGCTCAAAAAACACATTATGATCGTTGCCGGTGAAGCGTCTGGGGACCTGCATGGAGCCAACCTGATCCGTGCTTTGCACCGAAAAGCACCTGAAATAACGGTCAGCGGGATGGGCGGCCCTCTACTTGCAGATGCTGGGGTGGATATCCTCTTTAACGCAGCCAAGATCGCCGTTGTTGGGGTTATTGAGGTACTCAGCCACCTGATGGATATTGGCAAGGCCCGCCAAATCCTGCATAAAGAAATGGTCCAGAAAAAACCAGCGCTGCTCATCCTTATAGATTTTCCTGATTTCAATATGCTCCTGGCAAAGCAGGCCCAAGCTCTTGGTATCCCTGTCTTGTATTACATCAGCCCCCAGATATGGGCATGGCGGGCCAAACGGGTCCACAAAATAGCCCGCCTGACAAACAGGGTGGCCACCATTTTACCTTTTGAACAAAAATTTTATCGCCAATATGGCTATCAGGTAGATTATGTTGGGCACCCACTACTTGACACCGTTGTTCCCGGAGCATCGCGGGAACAGTTTGTGGCTGCCATGGATATTCCTCAAGAAAACCTGCTCATAGGCCTGTTTCCCGGGAGCAGAACCAAAGAGGTCGCTGCCCTGCTCCCGCCGTTTCTGGAAGCAGCCTCGGTGCTTCAGCAACAGATCAAGGTGCCTCTCACCTTTCTGCTGGTACTGGCGCCAACAATCTCCAGGGAGGTACTTGATAAAAACGGCTTACCCAATATATCAGATCAGCTGGATATACGGATCACAGCCACAGACAGATACACGGTAATGACCGCTTGTGATGCCGCCATGGCCGCCTCTGGTACAGTAACCCTTGAACTGGCCATATCCAAAACCCCTACTGTTGTCTGTTATCGTCTTTCCCCCATTACCTATATAGTGGGCAAACTCCTTATATACCACCTGCGCTTCTTTTCTCTGGTCAACCTTATTGCCGAGCAGGAAGTTTTTCCTGAACTCCTGCAAAATCAGGTTACAGCCGATGCAATAGCAAGCAGCCTGCTACCCATACTCCAGGACCATGCCTCTTATCAATATATAGTGGATCAGTGTACCCTGATACGGGAAAAACTCGGTAGTACAGGTGCTTCAGAAAGAACGGCAGATATAGCTTGGGAACTGATAAGAGATGGATGAAAAACACAACCCCCCAGAGGAAGAAGCCATACACCTTCCCATTGACGGCACCCTTGACCTGCATACCTTCCATCCCAGGGATCTCGCCTTTCTGATCCCCGACTACCTTGAGGAATGCAGAAAAAAAGACATTCATCATGTGCGCATCATTCACGGCAAAGGGACAGGCACTCTACGCCGCAGCGTACATGCCATCCTTGAGAGGCACCCGGGAGTCCTGCACTACAGGCTTGGAGATGAAACCAGTGGTTCATGGGGCGCGACCTTGGTTACCCTGCAGGCCCCTGACCCGGATTGCTCATGAACAGTTTCTCTGTTTGAGAAAAACATATAAAAACAGATAGATGTGCGGTCCGTAAGCAGGCTCAAATTTCGACAAACTATTCACCAAAGCTCGGCCATGCGGTATCATCTTTGCCAGTATTTTGGGGCCACATATACCCAAGTATAATGGGGTAGCAAAAACTTCCGAACCTGGTAGCACCTGAGCTGATGAGAAATTCGAGCCAAGAAGGTTACGCATCCTGCACGGGTTCAACCGTAACCAATCACGGGGTCTGTACTTCTGCCTTATTCTCTACTTCTGAGGTGTAACTGGTCACGGGTGCTTCAGATTTGTGCAAGTACTCTTTTCCGCTCTACAAGAGTAGGTAAGAAAGAGTGATCGTGCAAAGATGAAGTGCCTGTGATCAGTTACGTTCAACCAGGCCATGCTGGACGGCCAATGAGCGCACAGATAGCATAAAGGTCGACGGCATGGGAAGGGGACGTTCTTCCTGTAAGATATGCAGGGCTTTGGCCATAAGCAGAGAGCCAATGGAATGCACGCCTTCCTGATTGTCACAGATGGTTTTCATGCGCAAGGCATCTGTCAGATAAGGACTGAGTTCCTGAAGATTTTCGGCCAGCGTGTGCAATTCCTCTTCAACCATTGCACGATTCGCAGAGTAGAACGCACCCACTTCTTTGTGTGCTGATTCTGTGGCAAACAGGTTGTTGATAACGGCACCAGCGAGCAGACGTTGTTCACGTTCAGACAGTTTCCTCCTGCGTCTGGAAAGATTCTCTGCCAACATCTTATAAGCAACCATCTGTACAGTGAGAATGGCTTCCCGCATGACCGGGACGAGCTTGCTCTCCATCCTGCTCTCTCCATCTGGGGGGGGGCACTGTTTCATAAAACAACCTTTATCTTCGGATGCCTAGCCAACTGGTCATAGAGGCCGAGTCTCTGTTGTTCTGTTTCGACAACCAGCTCGAGGTTCATACTGATATACTTACCACCTGAACTGGTTTTGGAAACAGTCAACAGAAAGGGAATTTCCTTGACAGAGGCAGACACCGCTTCGGCAATAGCCTCACGACTGTCTCCGATAATCTTGTATTGCCAGGCAACCGGATACTCTATTGCAGGCTTGCCGACCCCAGGAGCATTGGACATTGTTTTTTTCATGGTATGTTCCATACCCCGGTCTGAGAGGGATAACAATATAGTTTTTGCCTTGGGGAATACCCGTAGGCGGTGCTATAGTACATCTAGCCTGGATTTCTCACCAGCTCAGGCGGAGCCAGGTTCGGTTGTTTTTGGTACCTCAATCTACCTGGGTATATGTGTTGCCACAATACTGCCGAAGATGGTGCCGCCTGGGCTGAGCTTTGGTAAACAGTTTGTAAAAATTGGCGTCTGCCAACGGACATCTCATACATCTGTTTTTGTCTCTTTTTTTTAAAATGAGGCAAAATGCTCACGGAAAATCCGGGCTCATGAGATCAGAGCATCATGAACAATTGATTATCTGGCTCATGGACAGGTGTTAACTGGCGTAGGCTCATTCAATCTGATCAACAGCACAGGGATCAAGGAGAGTTCTTTCCTGAATGCATGAACGCCGTCCTGCTGGTTGGATGGATACGCCTGATGTGTTGACATCGCCAGCTTTGCACGACGAAACAATGTGGTATACAAAACAGGCTCTTATCCTTCACGGATTCTAGTATTATTGTACACGTTAAATAGCTATGGCACACACACTACTTTTTGTTGATCCAAGTCAACATATCCTTGAAATAACAACAAACCTTCCCAAAGATGTAACACTTTTGACAGTCTCCTCCTTTGAAGAGGCCCAGACTAAAATGGCCAATACCTCCCCCTACTGTTCCATGCTCTTCATACCATACGAACAGATAAAGGACCAACACCCCGACAAACTGCATCAAATACCCAGCTCAAACACAGTTGTGGTCTTGTATACCTCATCTGAGACGCTTCAGGAAGCACTGACCTTCATCAACACCTACTCCCTCTACAGGGTTATAACCGATACTGTTACCCTGGAAGAATTCAAAAGCGTCATACAGGATGGTTGTAGGCTCTACGACCACAAATCCGAACTTGAACATGTACGTAATGAAATTCTGAAACTGAACAGACAAGATTGGCTTACAGGATGCTCCAATCGGAATTACGGAAGTGAGCTGCTGCGAAAAAATCTGGCGCGGGCCAGCCGAAACGGGCAGTATCTCTCGGTGCTTCTGGCAGACATTGATGCTCTCAAGCTTATCAACGACTCGTATGGCAACGACACTGGTGATAGGGTGTTGCGGACTTTTGCTCAAATTGCACAAGAACAGATCCGCGACGATGTGGATATGGTTTGTCGATGGGGGGAAGATGAATTTCTCATTATTTTACCTGAAACAGATATACGGGGAGCAGGAAAGGTGGCAGAGCGACTGCGAATGACCTTTCGTCAACTTACAATAGAAGCTGACAAGACAATGATCAGCGCCCGCGCCAGTTTCGGAGTCTCAGGGTTTGCTCCTGAAGATATGTATCGCAACTGCACCAACGACAGCCTGATGCTGATTGTTCGACGCTGCCTTCTTCAGGCCAAAGCGGCTGGAGGCGACACCGTTCTTTGCTGTCCCTGAAGGGCTCGTCCGAATTTTGAACAAACAGTACGGAGAAAAAATAATATAAAAACAATTAGTTAAAAAAGAAACACTTTACAGCCATTTTCTCCAAAATGTGCACCAAAGCTCAGCACAGGCGGCATTATCTGTAGGTATCTGGTACCACCTATACCCCAGTTTATGAGGTACTAAAAAAGACCAAGCCCGGCACTGCCTGAACTGATGAGCAATACGGTCCAGCCACTGCAACTCAAAATACACAAAAAGATGCTTGTTCTCTCACCTTCCAAGGGGCAGAATTTCGACCAGCCCGCCAGCACTGCAACATACACACAACCAATCTTTCTCGATCAGTCTGAAAAGCTCATCCGAAACCTCCGAGGCCTCAACGTCGAGCAGCTAAGGGAAAAGATGCACATCAGTGAAAAACTGGCGATTCTCAACAGGGAGCGATATCTATCCTTCCAAGCTCCTTTTACTCCCCAAAATGCCAAGCAGGCACTGTATGCCTTTACTGGTGACGTATATACGGATATTGCAGTAGAGCAATACACTGCAGAGGATTTGCATTTTTCCCAGCAACATCTGCGTATCCTGTCTGGACTCTATGGTTGCTTACGCCCTCTTGATCTCATCCAGCCGTACCGACTGGAAATGAAAACAGCTCTGGAAACCCACAGAGGAAAGAATCTCTATCGTTTCTGGGGTAACCGGGTTGCCAAAGCCATTACCGAAGCAGCACAAAAATCCGGCTCATCGGTCCTCTTCAATCTGGCCTCGAGCGAATATTATAAGGTGATTAAAAACAAAGCCTTGCAGGTGCCCGTGCTGGACATCCAATTCAAAGACGAAAAAGCGGGTAACCTGCGGATTATAGCAATATTTGCCAAACGAGCCCGGGGAAAAATGGCGGATTTTATCATTCGCAACAAGATTACTGAACCGCAACAGCTCCAGGCATTCACTGGCCATGGGTATGCCTTTAACCAGTCCCTCTCAACCGAAAGTCGGTATGTTTTTACCCGCCAACAACCCTGACATTTGATGCGAAAGGTAGACCTGGAACACAGAGCGACAAGGAAGAACATTCCCGATTCAACCCTGACTCTAACCACTTATGCTCAAGATCCGTTTATCACAGTGATCTGATCGTTCAAGGTCCATAGATCGTACAAATAGCCAACCCCAAATAATCCAAAGGTGAACAGGTAGAGGATACCGCTTACCCACTTTCCCATATACATGCGATGTATGCCAAACAATCCCAAAAAGGTAAGGAGCAACCAGGACACTGAATAATCAACCGGGCCATATTGGAAACGGATATCCGCCTCCCACTCCATCCTGGGTATGAGGAAAAGATCGACTATCCAACCAATGAGCAAGAGACCAGCCGTAAAAAAATATACGGTCCCGGAAATTGGTTTACCGTAATAAAAGCGATGTAACCCTAAAAAGCCGAAGCACCAAAGAATATATCCAATCACTACATTATGGGTTGATCGCTGCTCCATGGCAATATTCCCGTTATTGTTGCTTTTAATTCTTGTATTTTCTGTAAAGACTGTTCGATACGATCCCCATTGATAAGCCCCTGATCCAGAAGTTCCTCAATTGCTGCGATGCCTTCTTTAACGGCATCTTCCTGTAAGGAGATATTATTACCTATCACCAGGACATCCACACCTGCCAGCACGGCCAACTGAACCGCCTTTTTGTAGCTCCAGCCATGCGTTATGGCCCGCATCTGCAAATCGTCACTAAAAACAACCCCGGAAAACGCCAGCTTACCAAGCAAAAGATCACTGAGAAGGGCGTGGGACAAGGTGGCCGGCCTACCGTTAGGTTCAAGAAGGGTATGAACGAGATGCCCTGTCATAACGCCGCCCCGGAACCCATCTCCAATCAGGCGCTGAAATGGCAGTAATTCATCTGATTGCCAGCATTGGGTAACATCTACAAAACCTTTATGAGAATCCCAACCGGCACTGCCATGACCAGGAAAATGTTTCAGGCAACAGCCGACTCCGCAACGCTGATGTTCCTCAATAAAGATCTCGGCCATTGCAACCACGACATCCACATCCGAGCCAAAACTCCTACCGTATCGTCCAATAATTGGATTGTCAGGATTCAAATCCAAATCCACCACAGGAGCAAAATTGAAATTCACCCCGCAGGCACACAGGGTCTCAGCAATCAGTGCAGCATTTCTCCTGACTACTGCCTTCCCACCAGCAGCCATACGTGCCGCACTGCATACGGCAGGAAACCCGTCTTCGGGTTTGAGACGGCACACTGCACCACCTTCCTGATCAACAGCTACAAGCAGCGTGGAGTCACAGCACGACTGTAGGGCAGATGTGAGATTCTTCAGCTTCTCCGGTGCATCAAAATTCTGCACTGAACCGTCAATATTGCGGTCAAAGAGAAGAATGCCACCCAAGTCAAACTCCTCTATATCTTTGACTACCCAGTCATTTGCTCGAAGAGTTTGTCCACGGAAGCCAACCATAAACATCTGTCCCCATCCCCTGTCTTCATGCCCAGGGTGTCCCATGAAAAACCTCCAATACCAAAAAAGATTGTTACAGCCCCATTGTTGATGGCCATTTTTCCTTATGTATACAAAACAGTTGGTTATGATACCAATGCGTCGTCTCACATTTCGACACTATGCGCTCCAAAAACCTGTTCACCCTCCCCCTTGGACAATATGCAGACAGCACATGTTCCCCCAGTATAATTCATTACCCAAAAAAACTGAACCCGGCATAGCCTGAGCTGATGAGAAAGTCCCGCTCACTGGCCTATGGGGAGACTCGAAGCATTCAAAGATGGAGGCTATGCATCGTAATCTGTCAAAATCATGACATGTCCATCCTCTCAGCCAATTACTTCAACTTTATAAAAAGACTAATATATTGAAATAACGTTTTAAAAATTATTTTTTTTTCAGGCATATTTTTCGCTGGCTGCCAGTGAGTACAACCATTATCCCTTTTTATCTGATTCATGAAACCATTGGAGTAGAGAAGCTGATGCATACCGTCTTAGAAAGATCGCCACGCAATTCTGATCTGGCACAAGTGGTGACGATTCTGCAATCTGAAATCGATAAATACAGGCGAGAATCAGAAACTCTGAGCAAAATAAACACGCTCCACCAGCGAATGGCTTCCATTCTCGATTTGGCTGCAATGCTCGAAGCCTATTCCATCTGGCTTCAAGAATACGTCCATCATGATCTCTTAGGATATAATAACCCCAAAATGCAGCGCAGGCACATGTTCTGCTCCCATCATGGACAACGAAGGCGCCAAGCCATTACCTTGGCAGAATCACTTCTTACACATCTGGATCAGTATCCAAAGGTGAAAAAAAGAGATGAGTTCTACATCTACAGGTGGTCAATCCAACGCGACCAGTTATGCGAAAACCTGACTGTTATCCGCCTTGACAGTCCTTTCTCGCAAACGGAGATCGCCTTTATCGAGGAAACTCTGCCCATTCTGGGGGAATCTCTCAGACGTGCCCTGGAATTCGAGTATATTGCAACGCAGGTACGCAAAGATCCTCTGACAGGTTTAGCGAACAGAGTAGTCTTTGAAGAACGGACACCCATTATCATGGAACAGGCGAAAAGACACGGCCACCCTTTGACCCTGGCAGCACTTGATCTCGATCATTTTAAATCCATTAATGACGCCATGGGGCACCTTATGGGAGACAAAGTGCTGCAAAGCGTCGCCCGCTCAATACATGAGCAAATCCGGCAAACTGATCTGCTTGTCAGGATTGGGGGAGACGAGTTTATCCTGGTTCTGCCAGAAACAACCGTTGAAGAAGCTGGTTGCCTGGCTCAGCGAGTGTGCGATGCCGTCAGACATTTAAACATTCACGCCGGTAACAAAGTACTGGGAATCAGTATAGGCCTGAGCCAATGGGATATGAACAAAAGTATGGAACAGTGGCTTGAGGTTGCCGATAACCGGCTCTACCAGGCCAAAGCCGCAGGCAAGTCGCAAGTGTTGTATCACTAAGAAGTACGCCCTACCCTTACTCTTCATGTCGGACACATCATGTCAGCAAAGTCTTGCCTGGGCAACGATGCTGCACCAGCACGGTTTCAGGCCAAAATTCCACCGGACAGGCGAAGCCTCTCCAGAAAACCTTGAGAAGGTTATCAGGAAGATTGCCGCACTGAAATAACAAGCGGTATCGTGTGAACAGAACGGTCCGCCTGGATGGTAGCGCCCAGTTTCCATTCCTCGCACGCCCATCCCTCACCAAGCACGGCGCCGATATCCTTAACAAGCCCGGCAAGGTTTATCACTGGGTGACGTGAAAATACTTCAGGCAGACCATAGGTCAGATTACAGGCCAAGCAGTACCCTGGACGCTCTCTTAACTCCAGCAAAAAATGCAGGGTTGAATCAACTGCATCAAAGCGAACAAAAGTCAGGGCGATGTCATATGCTCCCTCTTCTGGATCACCAAACAACGCCTCAAAAAAATCGTTACTGCGCTCAGGTGGAAAAAGTTGTGTGAGCATATCGTCGGTAAAGACGTCTCTCAGACTTGCCATAGGTGCGTTCCCCATGTGATAATTTCTAGCAACCAGATGCTTATGGCTGGTTCCTGAGTACCTAATAGATGTGCAATTGATTGTTTCAACACTTTGTTTTCAAGTGAAAAACAAGGTGCAAAACCGGCGATCATCCGCTCTGTGGTTCAGATGATCGCCTCAATCCACTTAAAAAACCATTATTAATATGCTCAATGCGTGGTGTCAACACGTAACATGCCTGCCCTGACATAGATTGCCTTCCCAGGGTAACTATGGTAGAAAGGGAGGTATGCATACCTCCCTTAGCCAATTCCAGTTACCCTGATGAGCACATCCGACCACAAGCCCGTACACAACCAAATAAGCCCCCAAGTTCTCAACCCTGCACAGTACACTGCAGTTACCCATGGCAACGGTCCGGTACTCGTTATTGCCGGTGCCGGCAGCGGCAAAACCCGAACCCTGGTCTACCGCCTGGCCTACCTACTGCAGCAAGGGGTACGTCCCGACGCAATCCTGCTGCTCACATTTACCCGACGAGCTGCCCAGGAGATGCTCCACCGGGCGGCTACCATTTCCGCTCAATCCTGTCACAGGATTGTGGGCGGTACCTTTCATGGTACAGCCAATATGCTCCTGCGCCAATATGGATATCATATCGGCATCAGGTCACGGTTCACGATCATCGACAGGGCTGATGCAGAAGGCATAATCAATTTGATGAAGTCTTCCCTTGGTCTATCCGGCGCCGGAAAACGCTTTCCTTCCAAACGGGTTATTATGAATATCCTATCCGGGTCCATCAACAAATCACGCTCCATAGACGACTTGGTCTATGAAGGGCATATCCATCTCTCAGAATTTATTGAAGACCTGTATGCCATCCGCGCCCATTACCAGCAGTTCAAAGCCGACCATGCCCTCATGGATTATGACGATCTGCTGGTCAACTGGGAACGATTACTGCGAGAATCAGCCGAAGCACGCAGGGAAATCCGCCATCGCTTTGAACATATTCTTGTGGACGAATACCAGGATACCAACCTGCTCCAGGCAAGCATTATCAAACTGCTCAGCCCGAAAGACACCAACATCATGGTGGTTGGTGACGATGCCCAGTCTATTTACAGCTTCAGAGGCGCTGATTTTTCCAACATTATGCGCTTTAGCGACCAGTTTTCCGGAACAAAAATCGTGACGCTCGAAGAAAACTATCGCTCCACCCAGCCTATTCTAGAGCTTGCCAACAGTATCCTTCGTAATGCTGAGGAAAAATTCGCTAAAAACCTTTTTACCAGTATCCAGGGTGGCAGTCGCCCCAGGCTGTACGTCGCCCCCAATGAATCCACTGAAGCAAGATATGTGGTAGAGACCATTGAGCAGTTGGTAGCACAGGGGAATACGCCCGATACTATTGCCGTCCTTTTTCGTTCCGGCTTTCATTCCTACAAGCTTGAAATCGAACTGGCCGGGAAAAACCTCTCCTTTGAAAAACGCGGCGGTATGAAACTGACCGAATCGGCACACATAAAAGATATCCTCTCTTTTTTCAGGATCCTAGTTAATCCCTGGGACGCTCTCTCCTGGAACAGGGTATTGTTGCATCTTGATAAAGTAGGCCCCAAAACCTCCCAGAAAATAATCAATACCATTCTTACAGCCGATGACCCTATAAACGCCCTATCCTCCTACATTCCGGGCAAATCCTGGAAGGATGCTTTTGATGCTCTCATAGAGACACTGCAGGCAATCGACCATTCGCCTCTTCCCCCTTCAGCTCTTTTTGATAAGGTATATGAGTATTATCTGCCTATATTTGAAAAAATATATTACGACGATTACCCCAAACGGATAAAAGATCTGGAACAACTCAAGATTGTCATCAGCGGCTACGGTGACCTCCAGTCTTTTGTGGACGATACATCCCTGGACCCACCTGAAAACGAGACAGCTCCTGCCCAGGACGTTGAACAAAAAAAAGTTATACTTTCCACCATTCACTCTGCCAAAGGGCTTGAATGGGATGTTGTCTTTATTCTGGGGCTGGCTTCTGGACGTTTTCCCCATCAAAATGCAACACCTGGTCCCCAGTGGGAAGAAGAACGAAGGTTACTGTATGTAGCCGTCACCAGGGCGAAAAAAGAATTATACATGACATACCCCAGAGAATTATACGGGGCAGACAGAAAACGCTATAGTTGCGGCATGTCACCCTTTCTCAATGAGCTCCCGGTAGGTTTGTACGAAAAAATTGCACCTCAGGTCCACTCCACACCCCTCTGTACCCCAGGGATTCCACAACCATCCTCAGGCCTGCCTGCAAAAAAAGCCGCTTCAGCACGGCAAACCTTTGAACCCGGGCTGCGCGTTCATCACGCCTACTTTGGCACAGGAACAGTGTTGACTATTCCCGGCCCCAGAAAACTTGAAGTAGCTTTTGACCGCCATGGCAACAAGATCCTGCATCTTGATTATGCCAATCTTGAGCCATTAAACTGAACCTCCTCCTGACATCAGGAGCGCCCTCAACACTTTCCTGCTTTTTCTCAGTATGCAATACCAGGACGCTTTGACTTATCTTGATCGCCTGCAGATGTTTACCATCAAGCTCGGTTTGGACAATGAAACCAGGCTGCTGGCAGAAATGTCCGAACCACACCGCCAGTTTCCCGCCATCCACATTGCCGGAACCAATGGCAAAGGCTCTGTCGGCGCCACCCTGATGACCGTTCTCGCAGCCCATGGATACAAGGTCGGGTTGTATTCGTCACCACACTTGCAGGACATCCGTGAACGATTCAGGATCAATGATGAGTGGATATCCAAACAGGCATTTTCCAATCTTATACAACATATTTCCGACACCTTAGGTAAACAGTCCATAACCTATTTTGAATGTACAACCACCTTGGCTTTTCTCTGGTTTGCACAGGAAAAAGTTGACATAGCCGTGATCGAGACCGGGCTCGGTGGCCGTTTGGATGCTACAAACGTTCTCCAGCCCCTGATTTCTGTTCTTACCAATGTCAGCCTGGATCACCAAGAGCACCTTGGCAATACCACAGCGGCAATCGCGTCCGAAAAAGCTGGCATTATTAAACCCTTCGTCCCTGTCATTTGCGGCGAACTTCCTGCTGAAGCAGAGCATATCATTCATGCCGTATGTAGGGAAAAACAGTGCCGTCTGCTGAGCTACGGGCAAGACTTTACCGCCTCGTCAACCAAAGACCGTTGTATCCGTTATCATGGTTTTTCCGAAAACTTTCAACTGGACTTCTATCCGGCCCTGGCCGGAAAACATCAATGGATCAACACTGCGGTGGCTTTGGCTGTTTTGGAATTGCTGCAAGATTATGGTTTTCCTTTGCTTGAAAGAACTCTTTGCCAGGCCCTGTCCAGAGTCCGCTGGCCTGGCCGGTTAGAATTTTTTCAGCTTGAAGACACAAACAACACCCGAATATCCTTACTGCTGGACGGTGCCCATAACCAGGCTGGAGTCACAGCTCTGAAAGAAGAACTCCAGTCACGGCAGTTTAACAAGCTGATTTTAATCTGGGGCAGCATGCGTGATAAAAAAATAGGTACAAGTTGGGACAACCTTTTGCAGGAGGCATCAACAATTCTCTATACCCGGGCAGAGACGGAACGTTCGGCTGATCCAATCTCCCTGAAAGAACAAACGCCTCTCTCTTTACGGCATCAGGTGCACTGTCACAGCGACCCAGCTGAAGCCCTGCAGCATGCCCTGACCATCCAGCAGCCAGGAGATCTCATCTGCGTGGCAGGTTCTCTCTACCTTGTAGGGAAGATACGCACCCTGGTGCAAGACTGTTTCTCTATCAGAGAGGGTGCATAATGATTGACTATTATCACCTAGACGGCATAGAGGAAGCCCTGATAAAGGCGGAACGAAAAAAAGCCCGAGAATTGCGCAAAAGTCGCTGGTGGCAGCAAAAGACTTCCAGTGGACGATGTTATTATTGCGACGCCCAAGTGGGATATAGCAACCTCACCATGGATCACGTTATCCCTCTCAGTCGGGGCGGCCACAGTACTAAGGACAACCTGGTCCCTTGCTGCAAATCCTGCAATACAAAAAAAAGGTCCTCCCTGCCCGTCGAATGGGAGGAATATATGCATACCCTGAGAACAGGGGGCTAAAAAACTTGGCAGCAAAGCGCTGCGGTAATCTGGAGGACGGGTCTGCAACACAGGGCAACCAGGCGAGAAAGCATTCTTAAAAAGAATTCCGGCTCTTCTGGCAAATCTGAGGGTAAAATGGCTTATTTTATGGCGAGCACCCAGCAAGCTTCAAGAAAAAAATAAGCACATGCTGAGTGGTGAGGAAATCTACCACAATGTATAGTGATCACCAGACATTATAATTATCGTTGAACACATGATAAAAAAGAAAATATGAGCAGGCAAAAACGAAATAAGTAAGAGGAGATGGATACAGATGCAGAGTCTGGACCGGGAAAAAATTGCTGCCGAGCTTTTCCTGAGCTCTGCAGTCACAACAAAAAAAGCGGGACGAACAGCCCCGCTTGTCTACTCTCAATGATTGACCCCGACATTCTCTCGACCAGCACCAAACACTACCCGAACTGTCTAAAAAGAATATGGTATCTCGTGGCTGGGGGACAGGGATTCGAACCCCGATAGGCGGAGTCAGAGTCCGCTGTCTTGCCATTAGACCATCCCCCAGCAATGATGAGCGTTACATTTACTTGAAACCTGCTTACCTGTCAAGATCAAAAATATGCTGTTCTGCTTGTGCATTGCACTATCCCGCCAGAGGCCGACAGAAGGGTATCGCGTCCCTGGCTAGGCAGCCCGTTCCTGCCCAGGAACAGGGAAGGATGCCCCCTGGCACTGGGTTCAGGACACCACCAAGCCGGCATACCCAACAACCTGGGAAAGATCTCCGGTGGCCTCGCCTGAATCCGTATATTCAACCAGCTCCACACTCTTTGCTCCAAGATGCCGGGAGGTCAAGAGGGTGATCACGGTGGCCGCCATCCCGCACATGGAAATATTCTTTTCCCGGACAACCTGATACAACCCCCTGGGGTTAAAGCGCACCATCTGTTCAATGGCCTGTCTATCCAAGCGGCTGGCTTGGCAACGGGATTTGTAATGACTCATATCCGTTGACGCCAGCAACAGGGCAGACTCCTGCTCCTCGTGCAGAACCTCTGCCAATTCCAGAGCTGCGCGCTCGCATTCAGCGTATGTCAAGGGGGCGGTGGCGATGGGGACAATGCGCACATCGGGCCTGAAGTGATTAAGCAAAGGGAGCTGGACCTCCAGGGCGTGCTCATGGGCGTGGGCAAGATCATCAGCTTGAAACAGTTTCGCTGGCCGGACCAGGGCATGGCAGAGTTTTGCATACAGCGGTATTGTCCCCCAGGGCATCTGCCAGTCCATAGTCCCTACAGCTACTCTGGCTCCCAAACCATGATGATTGGGACCTATGAGAATAACTGTGGACGGTATCCGTACACGAGAAAGCACCTTGAAGGCGGTGGGGCCTGAATAGATGTATCCAGCATGGGGCACCACCACAGCCGTGGCTTCTTGCAGCTCTCCGCCCCAGGTATTTTTTCCGAGCCGGGTCAAAGCTGCCTGCAGTTCTGTGCCTGTTCCAGGATAAAAGCGTCCGGCAGCAACGGTCTTACGATGCATCCCCACCTCCTTTCCGGCCCCTCTCAAGGAACGAAGGCCTTTTCAAGAAGAACCGAATCTGTTGCTGCCTGAGTGGAAAAACAATCCGACACACACCCTGCTCTCTTATCCCTCAACCACACTCCAGCTCGTTCCTCCCGGGCTATCCTGCAACACAATATTGTGTTCCAGCAGAGTATCACGCACCTGGTCACTGGTAGCCCAATCTTTTTCAGCCCTGGCAGCCGCACGCCTGGCGATCAACTGGTGAATTTCGTTTTCACTGATCGTGAGTTGCTCCAGCAATCGCTTTTGTTTTTCAGCCAGCACAGTGACCGGATCTTTGCGCAGCACGCCCAGTACCCCTGCGACCTTCTGTATGGTACTGGCCGTATTGTTAAGCAGCGTACAGTCATCTGCTGAGAGAGCAGCACCATGCAAGCGAACAATCTTGGCCAGGGTTTTCACACTCTCAAACAGGACCCCAATGGCCAGAGCTGTATTGAAGTCATTGTCCATAGCCTGTTGAAATCGCTTTTCAACAGATTCCAACCGGGTCCTGTCTTTTGCACTGATCTTACTTAGAGCAGCCGTACCAGGTTCAAGCGTCGCCGTTTGGGCAAGGGCGGTATACATTTTGTCCAGGCCTGCTCCGGCATCACGCAGGGCATCCTCAGAAAAATCCAGAGGGTTTCTGTACTGGGTAGAAAAAATAAACAAGCGCAAGGCTTCTGCATCACAAGTGGGCAGCACGTCACGAATGGTGAAAAAGTTACCCAGTGATTTAGACATCTTCTCATCTTTGATGGTAACAAACCCATGATGCATCCACAGGTTGGCAAATGCCTGCCCACTGGCACAACAGCTTTGAGCTATCTCATTTTCATGATGCGGGAAAATAAGATCCTTGCCACCGCCATGGATATCAAAGGTGTCACCAAGGTATTTTTTACTCATGGCCGAGCATTCAATATGCCAGCCAGGTCTTCCCTCGCCCCAGGGACTGGACCATTTTGGTTCACCGGGTTTGGCCCCTTTCCAGAGAACGAAATCCAGAGGATTTTCCTTGGACGCATTGACTTCGATCCGTGCTCCGGCCAGCATATTGTCAAGGCTTCGCCCGGAAAGCCGCCCATAGTCGTGGTAGCCATGCACTCGGAAATATACGTCACCGGCTACCGGATAGGCAAATCCCTTGTCCACCAACTGCTGGATAAGGGCTATCATTTCCTGGATGTGCTCAGTGGCTTTTGGTTCGATATCCGGCCTTAAGGTCCCTAACGCATCCATATCTTTATAAAACTCATCGATAAAATGCAGGGCAAGGGCTGCCGGGTCTAGGCCACGCTCCTTTGCCCGGGTAATAATTTTATCGTCTATGTCTGTAAAGTTACGGACAAAGGTCACCCTATAGCCGCGATAACGCAGATAGCGAACCACCATGTCAAAAACCAGAGATGACCTGGCATGCCCGATGTGACAATAGTCATAGGAAGTAATCCCGCAGACATAGAGCTTGACGTGATCGGGTTCCAAAGGACGGAGTGGTTCTTTTTTTCTTGTCAGCGTATTGTATATTTGAACAGTCATAGCAGCCAATAATGCCTAAAAGTAACCGGATTGTCGTGCTCTCTCCGGCATCTGTATGTACATCAATAGTTCAAGCCATTCAATCGCTGTACGCCGGTATCCCCATTGTTGCGATGGTTCAGACAGACGTCTGCAACAGATGTGAAAGCTCAAGCTGCCGGCGAACACTGCACATCAAATCTTGTACTATAATAATTTTCCCGCCACAGGTTCTTTTCATATACACTGTATCTGTTGAGCCTGCCAACCCAAAATAACAGGAAAAGGCCTGGAAACGAAAACGAGCGTACAAAAAACAAGCCCCCCAGCCATTCACCCACATACCCTGTCGGCGCCGGCAAAAAAACCTTGGGGTCCCCATAAGCCTTGCCTGGATTTCTCATCAGCTCAGGTGATGGCAGGTTTTAGGAGTTTTGCTAACGCATTCTACTTGGGTATATGTGTTGCCAAAATAGTGCCGAAGATGGTACCGCCTGGGCTGACATTGGGAAAACAGTCTGTCAGGATCCAAGCCCACTTACGAACACCGCATACATCTGTTTTTATGTATTTTTTTCTCAAACAAGACAATTGAAACGACAAGCAGCGTGCCGACGTTCTCCCTATCAGGATGTTGCCAACATCTGGGCAACGATTTGCCTGTGGCCACTGGGAAAAGGGTATAAAGTCAATTGTTCCATGGGAACCCAGGCATATTGCTTAGCAGCATGGAGAACAGGTGGGCAGTAGGGCTTGGAAAGTGTGCAATAAAAAGCAGACAGAGAAACATTATATCGTGTATAATTGTGAGTTACCCGGGTAAAAAAAACCGGTTCTCTAACCCGCCACTCCAGCTCTTCAAAAACTTCCCGCACAGCAGCCTGCTCAGGCGATTCTCCCGACTCCAGTCTGCCGCCGGGAAACTCCCACAAACCTCCCCAGATATCATCGGGCAGGCGCTGCTGGAGAAAAAAACGATTTTCCCGGCAAAGTATGGCACAGGCCATTGCAATATGAATTCTTTTTTTTGCAGGCATTGGCACCGGTCGCAGGGAGACGGTCTGGTTGTGTGCAGCCCTGCACAATGAACGCAGGCAGCAATCGGTGCAAAGAGGATTTTTCGGTAGGCACTGTAGTGCGCCAAATTCCATCAAGGCCTGGTTCCACAGGCGTGGTTCCCGGCTCCAGAGCCACTGGTCTGCCATTGCCTGAATCTTTTTTCTGGTTGTGCTCTTTTTGACGGGTTGATCCATATCCCCTAGCCGGGCAAACACTCTTTCTACATTGGCATCTACAAGAGATACGGGTTTATTGTAGCCGATGGATAGAACAGCCGCGCTGGTATATGGGCCAATACCAGGCAATTGAAGCAGCTCATGCTGTGTGTTCGGTATCTGCCCGCCATGTTCTTCACAGACTATCTTGGCGGCTTTGTGCACATGACGGGCTCTCGAATAATACCCCAGCCCTTCCCATGCCTTGAGTATCTGCTGCTCCTCGGCTGCCGCCACTGCCTGCACATCAGGGAACTCTGCCATCCAGCGGTTAAAATACTCCACAACCCGCTCCATCTGGGTTTGCTGTCCCATGATCTCTGAAATCCAGACATGGTACGGGCGATATTCTCTGCGCCAGGGCAGATCGCGCTGTGCATGGGAAAACCAATGTAAAAGTCTTTGCTGAGCGATTTGTATTTCCTCAGTATTCCAGGTACAGTGCATCCAGGACTCCTCATTTCCAGGTACATAGTATCTTGCTGCAAGCGTAATGCACGCGAGGGATATATCAAAGTGTTAACCCAGCACGCTCTCAGAGGACCAACGCGCGGTATTCCAGATTTGGACAGGCACATTGGTGCGAACAGATAACTGTGGTCCCCTTATGACTGGGCGCTTAAGAAAGGTCCTCCCAAAAAACAGTACCGCTGCAGCACAAGACAGACTACTCCACGCAGAGGGAAAAAACATGCGTTATCCTCTTTTCTTCGCGACCCTTGGTATCATCCTGATAGGGTGTGCTTTCAAGCCCTCCTGGGCAATGGCCCTCACACCTGATCAGACGGTCGTCATTGCCAACCAACGCGCCAATGACAGTGTCGTCCTAGCAAGATATTACATGCAGCAACGCGGTATCCCCAAAGAAAACCTCATCACCGTCCGGACAACACAGGAAGAGATCAGCTCACGAGCTACCTATGAAGAAGAAATTGCAGCCCCTGTAGCCAAGGCTCTGAAAACAATTCAAGCAAAAAAACGCATCCGCTGTCTCGTGACCATCTACGGCATACCGTTAAAAATTCTAGCAACCCCTCTCAGCATCAAGGATGCTGAAAAAGTTGATCTACTAAAAAAGAAACAAAAGATCATTCAAAAAGACTTGCAAACAGCCCAAGACAGCCATAAAAACTCCCTGAAAAAAGAGGGGGAGCATATTCTGCAACAACTCAAAAAACTGCAACGCTTCAGCACTAGAGCAGCGGTCGACTCAGAACTGGCGCTGGTTCGTGTACCCGATTATCCCCGTGATGGCTGGCTGCCAAACCCCTATTTCCTCGGATTTCAAAAGCAGAAGACACTGCTGGACCGGGATGACATCCTGATCGTGAGCCGCCTGGACGGTCCCACGCCCGGAGTTGTTCGCCGTCTTATTGATGATGCCCTCCTGGTTGAAAAAACCGGCTTACAGGGCACAGCATATTTTGATGCCCGCTGGCAGGAACCGGAAACCACCAAAAAACATAAGGGGTACGCCCTGTATGACGCCTCTCTGCACAAGGCTGCCCATGCCTTGCAACAAGAGGGGATGTCTGTAATCCTTGATGCCCAGAGCAGCCTGTTTCCTCCAGACTCCTGCGATTCAGTAGCACTGTACAGTGGCTGGTACAGTTTCAAAAAGTATGTGAATGCCTTTGAATGGCAGCAAGGTTCCGTGGGCTACCATATCGCCAGTGGAGAATGCTCCACCCTCAAACGTCCACATTTTCAGGGTTGGTGTAAAAGAATGCTGGAAGAAGGCATCGCCGCAACAATCGGACCTGTCTATGAACCATATGTCCAGGCCTTCCCTCTCCCTGATCTTTTCTTCACCATCTTGCACGAGGGGTATCTCACCCTGGGAGAGACCTACCTGATAAGCCTGCCCTTTCTGTCCTGGCAGATGGTGCTCATCGGAGATCCCCTCTACAAGCCTTTTCATCCTGTTAAAAAAATATAGGCCTGGCCCGGATCTCTCATGAACATTTTATCTTATTTGAAAAAATACCTCCAAACTCATGGTAGTGATCTCCGTGAGCAGCCTCACATTTTGCCAAAATGTGCACCAAACACCCAGCTCAGGCAAATCCATCTTCAGCAGTATTTTTGCAACACATATACCCAAGTACAGACCTCCTGACCTCGACAATTTAAGCCATCCTCTGCTTGCCGGTGTAATTTCTTAACTTTCTGTACAAACATCGAAAAAGTCACCCGCATAAATAAAATAGGATGTACCAAGGGCAAAGATTCCGATATGCTACCGTAAACACAGATTTACCCATTTTTTTTCGCTGGAGTACCATTATTTTGCAGCTGCAACTCCCCTTTTTCCCGGAAGGTATTTCCCTGATCAACCAAAACGTTGGCTTTATGCGAAAAGACAACAGTATCACGTATCTATATGGGAA
>PDTD01000019.1 GCA_002748755.1 Desulfobulbus propionicus
AATTGGGCTACTCAGAATATTTTTTTGAGTAAAAACGAAAAAGCAAGGTTAGACGATTTTTCTCAGAATTTTAAGGTCGTTGGTGGACGCTATTGAAAAGTCTTATTAGGAAAGAGAGAACAAACAAAGCATAACGAATAAGGTTAGATTGTGTGAGCGCAGCGAGCCACAATCTAACCTTTTGTTGAACAAACCCGGTTATTATATAGAAAAAAGCTTTTTGAAAAAGGGGTTTTACTCAGAGAGATATTGGCGAGTCCGGTTTCTTTTTGGGAGGAATTGAGCTTTGAAAAGGGCTCGTCAGCTTTGTCGAGGCCGTTTGCAACGATAAAGTGTCTTTTTTGGGCGCAGGAGTGCGTTACCGGGAGAACCGGTTTTTTTTCCGCCTGATGATGTGTGGGTTTTGGATTCGACACCGCCTCCTTTCGACTGGTTTGGGCACATCAGGCCAAGAGTGGCAGGATAATCTGTGTTTTGATGATTTTCATTCGTGCGCCGCACCTGGGGCAGCTGATCGAGGGCCTTTGCTTCTTTCAGCCGACAGGCAGACGCAATGGTTTGACTCGCAGTATGAGCTGTAGAAAGACAATGAGTTTCCTGCTGCAGGGGTGAAGAAAACCATAACACCGGACTCTGCGAAAACTTTTGGGCAGGACATGGCGGCTAAGCAGGTATAGAAAGGTTTCACCGGCTACGGTTCGGGTTTTGTACGTTTTCGATTTTGCGGGCAGGTAGCGGAAGGTCACCATGCCTTTTTCGCAGCGAAGGATATCTTTTTCCTGAATGACGCCCTGGTAAAGATATCTTCCAAGATAGATGATGTTCAACGGAGAGGGTATCCGAAATCCTGGTGATCTTCGGTGGTTTAATGAGAGGGATATCGGTCCATGTCTTGTTCAGTACATTGGTGTAAAAGAACTTCAGACCGTTAAGATCGAGTTTGAACGCGCTCCAGGAAAGATTTTCAAGCAGATCGTTGAAGTAGTCAAGGAGCTGATCGGTGGTCAGGTTATAGATCTGGCAGTCAAAATACTTTCCGATCCGTCTGATGTCCCGAGAGTAGGCCTCGGGCAGTCTTGGGCTGCATGCCGGCGTGTTTCAGGCACTGAATATGCCTGCGGTTGTATGTGTTGAATTTTTAGTCCTGTGGTGTGGTGATGTTCATTGTTTCCTTCTTACGAAAAGTGGTAGGATGGATGCGTTTGCATCGTTCTTTGCAATAGAGTACCATAAAACAGGAGGTTACAATAAAGGGGGCGAAGAGAGATGAGGTCTGTTGTCTCCGCGGAGCGGTTTCGTTCAACAAGTCATTTCACCGGACTCATTACACTCGCCGGTGGACTCAGCGTTCACGGCGGCTTCGCCGCTGTGAATCGCGGTGCTGACTGCGTCAAGTACCTTGTCCCGTCGCTTCTCACCAGAACAAGGAACTTGACCGGACACCGCGATTAAAAGGTACTTCTGTCTACCGCTTAGCCGAGATATCTGATGAGCAATTTTCTGATTTGAGAAAGAATAAGACAGAAACAGATGTCTGGATGTCTGTAGTGTCGGTGAGCCAGCTCATATTTCGATACAATGATCATGAGATATCCAGGTGAGAGAAAAGTTGACAAAAAAGTCGGAGTCTAGTATAGAGATAGCTATACGCTAGGGGTGCAATCTCTTGCTGAGAGGATTCAGTCCAACCCTTAGAACCTGATCTGGATAATACCGGCGAAGGGAAGCGGGAACAAACAAAGATACCGGGCAAAAGCCCTGATAACATCTCTTAAACCGCTTGCCCTAACGGGACAAGCGGTTTTTTTTTAACACTGAAGACTATCAACATACCATGGAACTACGTGTCAACGGTGAGAGCCACACTACAGATAGCATCACCCTGGGTGAGCTTATCCAGGAACTGGGACTCTCTACAGAGGCCCTTGTGGTTGAGTGGAATGAGCAGATAATCCGACAGGAACGTTGGACAGAGATAAAGCTGAGCACACAAGACCGGATTGAACTGCTCAATTTTGTCGGTGGAGGATGAACTATGAAGAAACAAGATGTGCGTCTTGGGGATGTTACCTTTACCAATCGACTCTTTACCGGTACGGGAAAATTCGCTTCCAACGAGTCTATACCTGAGATGCTCAAAGCCAGCGGCTCACAGATGATCACCGTGGCCTTGCGGCGGATAGATATGCAGTCACAGACAGACAATATCTTGCAGTACATTCCTGATAACGTCACCCTGTTGCCCAACACCTCCGGTGCCCGCACAGCTGAACAGGCCATTCGTGTAGCCCGTATTGCACGTGCGGCCGGATGTGGCAAGTTTATTAAAATTGAGGTCATCACGGATGCCAAGTACCTGATGCCTGACAATTACGAAACCCTCCGCGCTACAGAAGTTCTCGTAAAGGAAGGTTTTGTGGTCCTCCCATATATTCTGCCAGATCTGCCCCTGGCAAAACGACTGGAAGATGCGGGAGCTGCGGCCGTTATGCCGTTGGGTGCCCCTATTGGTACCAACCGTGGACTGGAAACCAAACCACTGATACAAATGCTGATAGAGAATTGTACGGTACCGGTGATTGTCGATGCCGGCATCGGCCTGCCCTCCCATGCTGCGGCTGCCATGGAAATGGGTGCTGACGCGGTCCTGGTCAATACGGCCATAGCCACGGCACAGGATCCCGTTGCCATGGGGACCGCCTTTAAGCTTGCAGTGCAGGCGGGAAGAATGGCTTATCTTGCCGAAGTAGCCGATACCTCCATGACGGCACAAGCCTCATCACCATTGACGGGTTTTCTTGATTGATCGGTCATATAAACAGGGGGGATAGCATGACTTTTTATCAAACACTCGATCTCCACAGAGATTTTGATTTTGTTGCATTTTTCAACGCTGTTACTGATAAGCAGGTAGTACAATGCATCCACAAAGAGCATCTGACAGCACGTGACTACCTCATTCTGCTCAGTCCACGGGCAGCCAATCATCTGGAAGAAATGGCTCAAATGGCCCAGAAAAAGACAATCCAATTTTTTGGCCGGACCATACAGCTGTTTGCACCTCTGTACATCTCCAACCATTGCACCAACAAATGTATTTACTGCGGGTTCAACTCCGCAAACACCATTGACCGACGCAGGTTGACCATCCAGGAGATTGAACGGGAAGCCAAGTCCATATCCGCCACCGGCATACAGCATATCCTGGTGTTGACTGGCGAATCCCGTCAGGCGACTCCCATGACCTACCTGCTGGAGGCGGTCGCCTGCCTAAAACGTTATTTCGCCTCGGTTTCCATAGAAATTTTCCCCATGGATTTTGAGGAGTACAGTCAACTGCAGCAGGCGGGTGTGGATGGGTTAACCCTGTTTCAGGAAACCTATGACCAGGTCACCTATGATCGGGTTCACCTGGCGGGCAAGAAAAAAGATTACCGGTACCGGCTCGACGCCCCCGAACGAGGCGCCCGCGCAGGATTTCGCACCGTCAACATTGGGGCTTTGCTCGGTCTTGGAGAAAAACGCAGGGAATTTTTTTTCACCGGCCTCCATGCCAAATATCTTGACGATACCTATCTGGACACGGAAGTGGCTGTTTCCCTGCCCAGATTCAATCCCGCTGAATGTGATTTTCAACCTGATTACCCTGTTGACGATAAAACTTTTGTCCAGTTCCTGCTGGCTTTTCGCCTCTTTATGCCCCGGACCGGGATCACCATTTCCACAAGGGAAAACGCCCTTATGCGAGATCACCTGATGCACCTCGGGGCAACACGTTTTTCCGCAGGAGTGAGTACCAGCGTCGGCGGTTATGCACACCCGGACAAGAGTTCCACGCCTCAATTTGAAATTACTGACGATCGCAGCGTTGAGGAGATGGTGCAGGCCATCAGTGCCCATGGATACCAGCCTGTCTATAAAGACTGGGATCAGGCAATATGAAGATCGGACTGGCCGGAGCAGGAGGCATAGGTTCCAACGTGGCCGTCAACCTCGTCCGCTCGGGCATCTGCTCACTGAAAATCTTGGATTATGATACAGTGGAAGTCGGCAACCTCAATCGCCAGTTTTACTTTAGAGACCAGGTTGGCAAACCAAAGATCACTATGCTTGCCGAAAACCTGGCACGCATTAACCCGGCCGCCCACATTGATCCGCTGACATGCAGAATCACCAGGAATAATATCATTGATGTCTTTGCTGACTGTCCCATCGTTGTTGAAGGCCTTGATCGGCAGCAAGACAAAAAAATGCTCGTGGAGACCCTCACCCCGCATAAGGAGCTGATTGTCGCAGCCAACGGCATTGCCGGGGCATCCATATCTGGCATCACTACCCGGAAGATGGATAACTGTATTATTGTGGGCGATTTCAGTACCGATTGCGCCTCAGAGAAGCTCTATGCGCATAAGGTGCTCACCATTGCAGCCATCATGACCCACCATCTCATTGAACATGTGGAGGAAACGCCATGAATAGGTACAAACTGCCTACAGGTATTTACGGTATGACAGGGGAACAGTTCTCCCTTGGCCGCTCCAACATTGATGTTGTTCAGGACATGATCTCAGCAGGTATTTGTATTATTCAGTACCGTGAAAAACGGCATAAAAAGAAGTATAGCGATATATATGCAGAATGCAGGGCAATCCGCCAAATTACCAAAAAACATGGGGTGACCTTTATCGTGAACGATTATATTGACATCGCCCTGCTCGTTGACGCAGATGGTGTGCATGTGGGCCAGGAAGATCTTCCCGTTCCTGCTGTCCGGGAGCTCCTTGGACCGGATAAAATAATCGGCCTATCTACCCACTCTCCTGAACAGTGCGATGCAGCCAGCCGACTGGGGGCCGACTATATCGGCGTTGGTCCGATATATGCAACGCAAACCAAAGAAGATGTCTGTGCAGCGGTTGGCTTGGAATACCTTGATTATGCCGTTGCCCACAGTGCCCTGCCCCTGGTCGCCATTGGCGGCATCAAGGAGCACAATATCAGTGATGTTGTCCGGCACGGAGCGACCACTCTTTGTCTGGTCACCGAAATAGTCGGGTCACCAGATATTGGCGCCATGGTCAAACGTCTTACCCAGGCAATACCAGGTAATGGCTGAGCATCACGAATTCAGCATTGGGCTGTTTAAGAAAACCTAAACACCAGAGGAGTAGCTATGTCCTATACAACCCAGATGGCAGCTGCCAGGAAAGGGGTTATCACCCCGCAGATGCAACATGTGCTGGATACGGAATATATTCAGCCCGAGGTGCTTATACAGAGAGTGGCCGAGGGCGCCATTGCCATTCCGGCAAACAAAAACCATCACAGCCTGAAAGCCGCCGGTGTGGGAGAAGGGCTGCGAACAAAAATCAATGTCAACCTTGGGGTTTCGGAAGATTGCTGCCATGTGGAAAGTGAGCTGAACAAGGTACGACGGAGTGTGGAACTCAAGGCAGACGCTATCATGGATCTGAGCACCTTTGGGGATACCCAAACTTTTCGCAAGCGGGCCGTTGCTATTTGTCCGCTGATGATTGGGACAGTGCCGGTCTATGACGCTGTGGCCAGGTATGGTAAGGATGTCGCTGCAATCACTGTGGACGACTTTTTCGACGTGGTCACCATGCATGCTGAGGACGGTGTGGATTTTATGACCATTCACGCCGGCTTGAATCAAACGGCCATGGAACGTCTCAAAATAAACGAGCGCCTTACCCATGTGGTCAGTCGCGGGGGCTCACTGCTGCTTTATTGGATGGAAAAAAACCAAAGGGAAAACCCTTTTTATGAGAACTTTGACCGACTACTTGCAATCTGCCAGAAATATGATGTAACCCTGAGCCTTGGCGACGGCCTGCGTCCTGGCTGTCTGAACGATGCCACAGATGCGTCTCAGATCCAGGAACTCATTATTCTCGGTGAACTGACCAAACGCGCTTGGTCTGCAGATGTTCAGGTGATGATCGAAGGGCCGGGCCATGTGCCTTTGAATGAAGTGGTCGCCAATATGCAGCTTGAGAAGAAAATATGTCACGGGGCGCCGTTTTATGTCTTGGGTCCAGTGGTCACGGATGTTGCTCCGGGATATGATCATATCACCTCGGCCATTGGGGGGGCACTGGCTGCAAGCAGCGGGGCCGATTTCCTTTGTTATGTTACTCCGGCCGAGCACTTGAGGCTGCCTGACATGGACGACATGAAAGAAGGGATTGTTGCTACCCGCATCGCTGCTCATGCTGCTGATGTGGCAAAAGGCATACCGCATGCCCTGGATTGGGACAATCGCATGAGCCATGCCCGTAAAGAGTTGGACTGGGAAAAGATGTTTGAGTTGGCCATTGACCCGGAAAAGGCGAGGCGGTACAGAAATTCTTCCCTGCCCATAGATAAGAGTGTCTGCACGATGTGCGGTGATTTGTGCGCAGTAAAGCGCAGCAGGGAGGTTCTAGAAAACTCAACGGAATAAGAGCACAAGTTTAATGAGGTCCCAAAAGCTCCCGAGCCTGGCACCGACTGAGCAGATGAGAAATCCGAGCTAACCCGGATTTCCCATGAATATTTTTCTCTTTTGAGAAAAAAGAAAGCGAAACAGTTGGGAGTGATGTCCGTGAAAGGTCTCGCATTTCGACAAAGTGTTCATCAAAGGTCAGCGGCAGCGGTGCCAGATACGATGCACGATGCTGAACTACTTGTTTTCTTCCTCGAACAAGGCCTTATATTCACCGTATCCTTCCTTTTCTAGATCCTCGACAGGGATGAAACGAAGCGCAGCCGAGTTGATGCAGTATCTGAGTCCTGTTGGTTCCGGGCCGTCTGCGAACACATGACCAAGGTGTGCATCCCCCTGACTGCTGCGCACCTCGGTTCGAGTCCTGTGCAGGCTGGTGTCTTTTTTCTCAACAATGCTGTCCAGTCGCAGGGGCTTGGTAAAACTCGGCCAGCCTGTGCCTGAATCATATTTGTCCAGTGAACTGAAGAGTGGGACACCTGAAACCAGATCGACATAAATCCCGGCCTTTTTATTGTTCCAATACTGGTTGTTAAAGGGCGGTTCAGTACCATTGTTTTGCGTTACCTTCCACTGTAAAGGGGTTAATCGCTCTCGCAGGCCCTTTTTGTCCTCTCCTTTTTTCTTTGCACGATCTTGCCAGTGTTCCTGCAAGAACGAATCTCTACCCGAACCGGAGCGATACCACTTGTACCGGGCAGGGTTTTGACAATAGAAATTCTGGTGGTACTCTTCGGCAGGGTAAAAGGGAGCGGCCGGCAAAACGGGTGTGACAATGGGTTTGCTAAAAACACCTGATGATTCAAGTTTTTGCCGTGATTGTTCAGCTATTTTTTTCTGTTCTGGTGTATAATAAAAAATGGCCGTCGTATAGCCGTGGCCTCGGTCTACAAACTGACCGCCTTTATCTGTAGGGTCCACCTGCCTCCAATACACCTCCAACAGTTGCTCATAGTTGATACGTCCGGGATCATACAGCACCTGCACCACCTCCAGATGACCGCCATCATGGTAGGTCTGATAGGTCGGGTCTGGACTGCTCCCTCCTGCATATCCAGAGAGAACCTCAGCTACGCCTTCTAGTTTTTCAAAAGGCGGTTCCATGCACCAGAAACAGCCGCCGGCAAACATGGCTTTACTGAGTTTGCTTTTTTCGCTGCTTTTCATATTATTTTCTCTCGAAATTCCGATAGATACCATTGTACTGCACACAAGGGCAATGATCATACCGACCATAACAAGCCAAACGGATTGTCTTATCATGAGTACACCTCCATGTAGATACGAGTTAAGGCTCTACCTGAACCAGGTCAACAAGACAGGCTCTGCAGCCTATTGATCCTCCTTTTCAGGTGCGGAAGCATGGAAACCAGGCAATTCCGGGAGCGCGGGAGCCTGTTTAACCGGCTTACCTGTGGCATCGGTGACCCTGCGAACCACTCTGGTCGAAACCCGTTTGCCCTTTGCAGAAGCACCCTTGACCATGAATTCGCTAAAATCAATATCCAGACTGTTGTACCGGGCTCGGGAGGAGGGGACAAGGTTGACCCTGGCCCGTATGCCCTCGGTTCCGATTCTGAAAAACAAAATGGCGGAGCGTTTATGTTCTTCAAAAAGATGATACTCTCTGTTCACAATAAACTTTGGGGTTTGGAAACGCTTCACATAACAAAGATTCTCTAAACCGTTTCTATAGATAACATTAAATACTTTTCCGGATTCCACAATACCCATGTAGAGTAAATTGTTGCCGATAAAAACCTTTTCCGGGACAGGAATCACTTTGTACAGACCTGATGTAAAAACAAGAAGAATGCGATCGTACTCCGAGCAACAGAGCTGCATGTCGCTTTGCAGATGCTCGGCTTTGAGCTTGTGACCAATAAATCCAGTCTCCTTTTGATATACCAGGTTCAGATTGGCCGGGGCAGCAGAACGGGCATCTATTTCGTCCAAGGTGTTAAGTTCACTTGTCCGGGGATAGTCAGGACCGTAGGTGTTTTTCAACTCCGTTATATAGGAAACGGTGTACCCCACCATGTCCTTGAGTTTCGCCCTGACGGAGCCTATGTTTCTTTCAATCTGGTTGAGTTCTTTTTGCTGTCTGTTGATGTCATAACGGGAAATACGCCGAATCTTGATAGCCAGAAGCCGCTCGATATCTTCCTTGCTTATCCTTCGCTTGAGTTCCCCGGTATAGGGTTTGAGCCCCTCGTCAACAGCCTTGACAACATGGGAATAACTGTTCTGTTCTTCGATCTCTTTGTATATACGCTCTTCAATGAATATCTGTTCCAGTTTTCTGGCATGCCATGTATCCTGGAGCTTGCCCAACTCTAGTTCAAGCTCCCTGCGCAGGGTTTCCAGCAGTTTGTCTGTGTTGCGTTTTAGTACCTCCTCAACCTGCAACTCTTGTGGCATGTTGTCGACAATGGTGATCAATGCAGGTGAAACACTGAGCTCACAATCCGTAAAGGCATACAGGGCATCTATGGTTTCCTCAGCATGCACCCCTCGGGGCAGCTTGATCTCCACCTCGACCTGTTCAGCCGTATAATCATTGATCGACGCTATTTTCAGTTTGCCTGCCTTGGCTGCCCGATCCACCGAATCAATCAAGGACTGGGTTGTGAGGTTGTACGGTAGTTCGGTAATCAGGATGGTCTTGGCATCAGGATTCTCCAACCTTGCGCGGCAACGAATCCGACCGTTGCCATGGTCATAATCACTGACATCCAGAAGACCGCCTTTGGGGAAATCCGGATACAGGGTAAAATCCTTGCCATGCAGATAATCCACCTGAGCCTGCAGCAATTCATTGAAATTATGCGGCATGATCTTGGTCGCCATACCCACGGCAATACCTTCAGCTCCCAACAACAGCAGCAGGGGAATCTTCACCGGCAGGGTGACCGGTTCCTGCATCCGGCCATCATAGGAATCAATAAAGTCTGTCAACTCTTTGTTAAAAAGGGTTGCCCTGGCAAGGGGAGAAAGACGGCACTCTATATACCTGGCCGCAGATGCCTGGTCACCGGTATAGATGTTCCCAAAGTTACCCTGCCGGTCAATCAAGTACCCTTTATTCGCCAAATTGACCAGTGCAGCGAAAATGGATTGGTCTCCATGGGGATGCAGTTTCATGGTTTCCCCGACCACGTTGGCGACCTTATGGTAGCGGCCGTCATCCATGTTGTGCAAGGTCTGCAGGATTCTTCGCTGTACCGGTTTCAAGCCATCGTCTACATCTGGGATCGCCCGTTCACGAATAACATAGGAGGTATATTCAAGAAAATTGCCATCAAAAAGCTGATGCAGTTTACCGGGACGTCCCTCAGCTGCTGTCTCGCTCATTCTGGCCTCAGGGTCAGGTGTTGCATAATATACTGGCGCCGCTGTGGAGTATTTTTTCCCATATAGAATTTCAGCACTCTGCCGACTTCACTCAGGGAATCAATGTGTACCGATTTAAGACGCATTTCTTTTCCTATAAACTGTTTGAATTCAGCAGGAGAGATCTCTCCCAGCCCTTTGAAGCGCGTAATCTCCACGCTGCGATCTGATTTTCCTGTTGCCTTGAGTGTGGTGCATGCCTGATGCATCTCCTCCTCTGTGTAGCAGTACAGCGTCTGCTGCTTGTTACGTACTCGGAATATGGGGGTTTCCAGGATAGACACATGCCCCTGCTTGATTAGCATCTCAAAATAGTGCAGGAAAAAGGTGAGCAGCAGGTTGCGGATGTGCAAACCGTCCACATCTGCGTCGGTTGCGAGGATGATGCGATCAAAACGGAGATCAGAAATGGATTGTTCAATGTTCAAGGCTCGCATCAGCGCATACATTTCGTCATTCTTGTACAGCAGGTCAAGGCGCTGACCGAGCACATTCATTGGCTTGCCTTT
This sequence comes from Desulfobulbus propionicus, assembly GCA_002748755.1. GTDB lineage: Bacteria > Desulfobacterota > Desulfobulbia > Desulfobulbales > Desulfobulbaceae > Desulfogranum > Desulfogranum propionicus_B. The sequence goes on from PDTD01000019.1 coordinate 10,411, forward strand.
GATGGAAAAAACAGCCTGGGTCATGGGATCTCGAGAACTGACAATAGAGCCGGCGGCAGACTGTCCCTCTGTGATGAAAAGCATATTCTCCCTGCCTGGTTTGGAGGGTTTGCCCTTGGCTGGATGGTATTTACAATCCTTGAGCTGGGGAATTTTGAAGGCGACCTTTTTTGCTTTTACCTTGGCTTCCTTGCGCACCGACTGCAATTCGCGCCGAACTTTTTCATTATGCAGGACTTTTTCCAGCAACCGTTCCGCTGTGCCGGTCTGCATGTACAGGTGATTGGCCACGGCATCCTTCACCGTATGCACTATGGGAGAACGGATATCGGTGTTACCTAGTTTATTTTTGGTCTGGGATTCAAAGACTGGCTCCTGCACCTTGACAGCCAATACCCCTACTATACCGTCACGGATGTCTTGACCATTACATTTTTTATCACTGAATTCATTGACCCCCTTCAGGATGCCTTCCCGAAATGCGGACAGGTGTGTGCCCCCCTCACTGGTGTAGGTTCCGTTAACAAAAGAAAAATACGATTCCCCATAGTCGTTGGTATGAGTAAAGGCAAACTCAACGGTTTTGTCCGCAAAATGCACCGCAGGATAGAGACGTTCGTTCTTGACTTCCTTGTCCAGAAGATCCTGTAAACCTTTTTTTGAAAGAATGGCGCTCCCGTTATAGTGCAGGGTAAGCCCGGCATTGAGGTAGGCATACCGCCACAACCTCTGCTCTATAAATTCCCGGTCAAAGGAGTAGGCTGGAAACAGCTTGGGATCAGGATGAAACTGGACCAAAGTACCGTTTTTTTCCTGACACGCCCCTTCTTCTTCTGCAATCAGCGCCCCTTGAGTAAAGACAGCTTTTTTATACTGTCCATCCCTGTAGGCAACCACGATGAATGTCCTGGACAAAGCGTTAACCGCTTTGGTGCCGACACCGTTGAGACCTACTGAGAACTGAAAAACATCGGTATTGTATTTAGCTCCGGTATTTATGGTGGAAACGCATTCGACCACTTTGCCCAGGGGAATTCCCCTGCCATAGTCGCGGACACTACACTGTCCGGTATCATCCACCTCAATATCGATTTTTTTGCCGTGTCCCATGATGAATTCGTCTACGGCATTGTCTATCACTTCCTTGAGCAGGATATAGATACCGTCATCGGGATTGGAACCGTTGCCCAATCTGCCGATATACATCCCAGGCCGCTTTCGTATATGCTCTAGAGAACTGAGGGTTTTTATGGTCGATTCGTCGTATTCTGGCATAAAGGCGAGGGTATAGAAATTGGTTATTGATCGAGGTAGAACGGCCAGTTATTCGGCCGTACCCTCACAGATCCCTGCGTGCGGTTTTCCCGCACAGGGCTCCTTGGTATTCTTGGCTTCGTACAAAAGCATTTTGAGCTCCAGTACCCTGTGATCTAAAGAAGAGGAATTGAAAAGAGAGCCAACAACCCCTCAAAACCGCACCAATTAAGACTTTTGCACTGACTCCTCCTGTTTAGACACTTAAAACTATCTTGCGGCTCAAGTGATAGAAAAAGCCAAGTGTATCAATGTTGCCACATACACCATAATAATGGTAGTGTCCTTGTAGCTTTGCCGCAAAATTCCCCATAATTTTAGTGAGATTTGAAGCGCAACGATTGCTTCTCACCCCTGCCTTCATCTTGAACAAAGCTTGCTGAAACTTCTTCCGTGCTGTTGTCATTTTGACCAAAGGCTTCTTTTTTCTACTGGTGACCAGGCGGTCATCAAAACCTAGAAAAAAAGCTCTTACTATTTTTCGTTTCAAACCTGCTGAATCTTATAGCCTTTGTTTTGTCAGGGGCAAGTTCATGGTTGAATTTGCCAAGACGCTTGGAAAGAACGCGCTCCACCTGCTTCAAACCACCCTGGTACTGAAAACAGCACACATAATCATCGGCAAACCGAATCAGGTACTCGTTCTCTACATCTTGGTTTACCTACCTTTTCAAACCATCATGTCTGCATCTAATACCTAACCAAACTTTCCTCGCTGGATACCTGTGCTCGTAACCAATCACGGGGTCTGTACTTCTTAATTATTCTCTACTTCTGAGGTGTAACCTTTTACGGGTGCTTCAAATTTATGCAAGCACTCTTTGCCTCTCTCCAAGAGTATGCAGGAAAGAGTGATCGTGCAAAGATGAAGTGCTTGTGATCAGTTAGGATAAAAGGGCTTCCAGGTTACTAATACTTCTCTCATTGCATGCCACTCTCAGGGCTCTGCAAGTCAGGCAACGCTCGGTACGGGCTGCTGGCTAGGCTTTGCCCGACAGGGCCTTCCTGCTCTATAGCAGGAAACCCTGCACAAAGCACCAAAAGCACCAGGCTTCGCCTGGCAGACCAATGGCGGTGCCCACCGGCACTGCGCGCCGCTGTGAACGCTGAGTCCAGGCGCGGAGGGATTTTACAGCAATGAGCTACAAGTTGCCTGTGCATTTTGTATGTGCAAGAATGTTAGAAATACCACCAGCCTTCCGCCGTTTTTTCTAAGGACTTGTTAGGTTATTTTTTTTATCATTGTATAGCATTCAGTATTAAAATTTAGTTTTTTGTAAAAATCAATAGCCCTTTGATTATGAGAAAAAACATTTAGCTCGATGTATTTGATATGTTTCTTTTTAAATTCTCTTTGAAGTTTTAAAAGAGTTTCTTTTCCGTATCCTTTATTACGGTAATTTTTGTAAATAAAGATATCGTAAATGTGTGCTTTTATATTATCAACTTCATACCATATAAAACCTATAACTTTAGTACCCAATATAAGTTTCTTTATTGTTAATTTGTTAGAGTGAAATATTTGATTAAACAAACAATAAAAGTCATTTTTTGAAATTATTAGCGTATCTTCTTGGCTAATTATTTTTGATTTTGATAATGCATTAGCATAATTATTGATTGATTTTTCTTGAAAAATTTTAAAATGATCATTAGTCATTTTTTCTAATTTAATCATTTCTATATAGCTATTCTTTTTTGTTATTCAAGTTCAATAATCAGTTTAGAATTAAGAAGCATAACAACGCATTGAAGGGGGAAAAGAGGGCTAGTAGGGAAAGGTGGATTGTACGCTCACATATTACGGTTTATTCCATCATGTGCACCCGTCCACAATCAGGGCAGACCCAGGTCGGCCCGTTACTTATCCCCCAGGTGTTGTCCTGAAAACATGCCGGGCAAATCTGAAACCCACAGGAACAGTTCCAGCAAAAAGGTTGTTGTTTTTTGCAGCAGTGACAGTGAAAATCTCTCCTGCGGCCTCGTCTTTTCTTGGTAGAGACATCGGTCATGGTTGGATATCCGTACGATCAAGTTCCTGATCCAGCCACTGCAGGTAGGGTGCATGGCCATCCACAATTTCCAGAGCCAGTATTTCAGGGACCTCATAGGGATGCAGTGTGCAGAGCAAGGCCTGAAGCCGATCAAATAAATCTCGCCGGGTTTTGAGAACACACAGGAACTCCTGCTCTTCTTCAACCTTACCCAGCCAATGGTATTGGGAGCGGCAGGGCAGTATTTGCACACAGGCTGCCAACTTGGCCTCAAGAGATGCATTGGCTATCTTGCGGGCATCTTTCTCAGAAGAAACAGTGGTTTGCACCTGAATATATAAGCCGTTCACGGGTTTTCTCCCTGAAAAAGTGATGGTACAGCTACAAACAGACGGGGCTGGTGCTGGAATAATTTCGCAAAGTGGAATATCTTACCAGCCTGGAAAAAAAAATACAAATGATCTCCCCCGCATTTCTCTTCAGGCCGTGTATATGCCGTTGTGTTTTTCCAGCGAAGACCGGCTAAACATAACCCGGCAGAGCGGCAAGGGGTACTATCCAGGCTATCGCCTGTTCTTGGGCATACCTGGCTACGGAGGAGACAGAAAGCGGGTGGAGAATAGCCCGTAATCCCGACGACTTCAGGTCGTCTGAGGAGGAACCATGCTTTTTGTTGTTGATGTCGGCAACTCGCACACGGTCAGTGGTGTTTATTTGAAGGACCAACTGATTGCCAACTGGCGGCTGCAATCCAATCAGGATAGAACCGCAGATGAGCTTGCAATCCGCTATAATGCGCTTTTCCAAATGGCCGGAATCGAACTGAAGGATATCCAGGGTTTTATTGTCTCCTCAGTTGTTCCCACCCTGGAGACAAGCTGGATTGATTTTGCTCAATCCTACCTGATGACCTCCTTCAGTCCCCTGGCTGTGAACCACAGCCTGAACCTAAATGGTCTAACAATAAAGCTCGCAAATCCAGCAGAGGCGGGGGCTGATCGTCTTGTCAATGCGGTAGCAGCCTGGCAGCGATACCATGCCTCCCTGATTGTGGTGGATTTTGGAACGGCAATCACTTTTGATTGTGTCAGCTCTCAGATGGAGTATCTTGGCGGAACCATTCACCCTGGTATCGGTATTTCTTTGGATGCCTTAGCCTCACGGACCGCTAAGCTTCCCAGGCTGGATATTGATGTTACCCCGGAAAATCCCATTGGTACCTCTACGGTACAAGCCATACATTCAGGTATGTTATACGGCTTTGGAGGCCTGATTGATCGCATGGTGGAAGTACTGGGAAGGGAGATGGAGCCAGAGGGGAAACATCTCCATGTCATAGCCACAGGTGGAATGGGAAGGCTTATTCAACCATACGCGCACAGCATTGAAGTCACAGACGAACACCTTACCCTCAAAGGGCTTAAGCTGTTGTTTCAACTAAACAAGGACTAAACCGTGCCGCAGACAGTTTTTCCTAAAAGAATACGCAGGGGGGACACCATCGGCCTGTTCTGTCCTGCCGGACCAATTCACGCAACCAAGCCAATGGAGCGGGGAATCCGGGTACTGCAATCCATGGGCTTTGGAGTGAAGATAGCAGGCGACATACGGAGCGACCATCCCTATCTTGCAGGCAGCGATCAATCACGAGCCGACACCCTGCTCTCCCTATGGTATGACAACGATGTTCAGGCGCTGATGGCTGTTCGCGGCGGTTTTGGCTGTATGCGTCTCATGCCGTATCTTGACGTGCAGAGAGTACGAAACAACCCGAAACTGCTCATTGGTTTCAGTGATCTCACGGCTCTGCTCCAGGCTTTGTATGTGCAGGCAGGCGTGGTAGGTATCCATGGTCCGGTGGTAACGACGCTGGGAGACCTGGACGAACAATCGGCCCGTCATTTTTTCTCACTGATCTGCGGTACCATGAACAGACCGGTTACCAGCCCGAATCTGGAAATACTGCGCCCCGGTTGGAGCCGGGGCCCCTTGATCGGGGGTAACCTCACCACCCTGGTGCACCTTATCGGCACCCCTTGGGAATGTCCTTGGAAAGGCAGCATTCTTCTCCTGGAAGATACCGGAGAACCGCTGTACAGGATAGACCGAATGCTGACCCAGCTTGCCTGCAGCGGCAAGCTGGCACAACTGTCCGGTCTGATCCTGGGCAGTTTCGACACCGGACAGGAAGGGAACGAACTGCCGCAAATCCGCCTTCAAGAGCAGGTCTGGAACCGGGTCCTGGAACTGACTGCACCCTATACGTATCCTGTCTGGGCTCGCTTCCCTCTGGGACACCAGCAGGCCAACATGGCTCTGCCCATAGGTATGGAGGCGGACATGAATTCGGCAACTGGTCAATTGCTGTTTCTTGCTAAGGAGGTGCGCTTTCTCTAACCCGGATTTCTTATCAGCGCTGGTGAGCCGCCATTTCCTTCTATCTGCTGCAGTATCCAGTCGACGGCTCCCGACAGGTCTGGGGCAACATAGGCAGGCTGCACGTTCTCGGTCGGTCCGATATAGCGGGCATCTCCTCGCCCGTATCCGGTCAGCACGAGGACCGTTGTCGCCCCGACCGTAGCCCCGCACCGGATGTCTGACCAACGGTCTCCCACAACAAAGGAACGTTCAAGATCCAGGTTCAGCTCCTCTGCCGCCTGTTCCAGGAGGCCGGGCTTGGGTTTTCTGCAGGTGCAGGCTTTCCTGAATTCATCCACCTTTGCCTCTGGATGATGGGGACAGACGTACATCCCATCAATATGGCCCTGGTGTCGTTCCAGCTCCCGATCCAGCATGGTATGGACCTCGTCTAGGAGTTCAGGCGGGAAATACCCTCTTGCCAGACCGGATTGATTGGTCACCACCACAACCGGCACCTTCTGCCGGTTTAACCGGGCAATGGCTTCTGCGGCACCGGGTAACATAATGAATCTGCTGATATGGTTAATGTAGCCCATCTGCTCATTGATGGTGCCATCGCGGTCAAGAAAAACCGCTGCTTTTTTATCCGGGTGCGCCATATTCTGGGTCGTGATCAGGGGTAAGGAGCTGCCTGATGCCTGCCAGCACCTCACCTGGAGAGATGGCATACAGACAGTTCAGATGTTTTTGGGGACATACTGATTTTTTACAGGGGCTGCAGGGTAACTCTTTGCGGATAATAACCGAGCATGGAGAAAAAGGACCAGTGGCGATGTGATCAGTGGAGCCAAAAATCGCCACCAATGGGGTGCCCAGCGCAGCAGCCACATGCATCAAGCCGGAATCATTGGTCACGAATGCCGCACATTGCTCAATGAGCGCTATGGCCTCGATCAAGTCTGTTGCCCCGGTAAAATCCAGAACATGGTCTCGTTGGGGAACAGCCTGCCGTATGTGTTTGGCCGTCTCTTGATCGGCCTTGGTCCCGAATACCGCAACATCGGCTGCCAACTCCGTACATATTCGTAAGGCAAGCTCGGCAAACTGTTCTGCTGGCCATCGTTTCGCCGGTCCATACGCGGCCCCGGGATTCAATCCGATCAGCGGGCGTCTCTTTGTGCCTTTTGACATGGCAGCTAGTCGCTGCTTGGCTTTGCCCCGAACCTGCTGGGGAACAAACAATTCCAGTCTATCCTCTGAAGGGGTCAGCCCCAACCCCTGGAGCATTTCCTGATAATAATAGACCTGATGCTTCAAACCAATATCCGCTGCTTTTATAACGCCATGGGTCAACAGGAGGCGGCGCCCATCCGTTGTATACCCGCCTCGGGCAGGTATTCCGGCAACGCAGCTTATCAAGGCTGCTTCAAAGGCATTCTGCAGGAGTATGGCGCAATCAAACCGTTCCCGGGCCAGCTCACGCGCAAGTTTCCACTTGCCGAGAACCCCTTGGTGCCTTCCCTGGCGGTCATAGAGGATTAGTCGATCCACTCGGGGACTGTGGCGAAAGATATCCGCGACCCAAGGCAGGAGCAGGATGCTGATGGTGCTTGCAGGAAAATTTTCGCGTATGGTGCGGACAGCAGGAGTGGTCATCACTGCGTCCCCTATCCAGTTGGTTGACCGGATCAGAATACGTTCTGGATGACGGGGAAACGACTTCATGCTCCTCCCACGGTCTTATCTTGTTGCAAAAGGTTGTCCAGGCGCTCTAGGGCAAATGCGATGGCTGGATCCAGGCTCAACGCAATCTGGTATTCTTCTCTAGCCTTCTCTCTTCTCCCCGTTAATTCAAGGTTAAGGGCAAGATTCGCGTGATCAATGGCGGAACCGGGATTGAGTTGAACTGCCCTGAGAAAGTGATCTGCTGCCTTTTCATACTGCCCTTTCTTGTAATAACATACCCCTATTGTGTTGTGCATATCCGCCCGTTCCTCGTCAACCTCAAGCCCTTTGAGCAACGCCTCGATGGCCAGGTCAAACCTACCAAGATCACGCTGGCAGCAGCCTAAATAGGAATAGATATATGGGATATCCTCAGCGTTCGGTGACAGGCTCAGCGCCTCCATGAAGTAATGTTCGGCCTCCTGACAGGCTCCCTGCTCATAGGCGAACTTGCCTTGATAAAAAGCCAAAAAATATCCGTTGTCCACATACTTTTGCATGTCAGCAAGTTTCTCAACCAGCTCTTGTCCAAAGAGCAACCGACTGGCCAGTTTTGCAGCGAACATGGCGCCGTTGCCGCCCATGGCCCGCTCCCTGAAGTGGGCACCGGGTAGAATGGCATACAGGGCTGGAATGCGTAGCGCAGAATGGGTGGTATCAATCAGATAAATATCAGATCCCATGCGCTGGACCGCTTGCAGGTATCCTTGAATCTCCACCAGCATGTCCTCATTGGCAAGCGAGATCATATCATCCAGGGCAATAGTTTTGTCAGAATGGATGACATGGGCAACTGCATCAAGCGTTGACGGTTTAGGGAGTCCGCTGGCCATATAATGTGAGCCTGTCTCAAAATCACCGGCAAGCTGGGCCACCTCCGTCAGGGCACGAATGAGTGATTTGACCGGATCAGGAGTCGTGCCGGCGGTATAGACGATCTCACTCTTTTCAGGGAATGTGGTGGGATCCCACGCCAGGGCTGCAATGGTAGGAATACCTGTATCCAGGGAAAAATCGTTCAGATAGAGTTCTATCCCCTGTGCCGCAAACTGAGCCAGGAGTTGACAGGCCACAGGATGGCGTATACTGGAGATGTCTATGGCAGGAGTGATGAGTCGGTTCTGACTAACCAGCGCACAGACATGGCGTTCTATGAGTTCGGAAACGCCTTGCAGGAGGGCTTCTTCAAGCGTATTGCCTGCTGATGGACCGTTGAATTCGTTGATGGCATAAAACCAACTAAAGGGGACAAGAATTGGGCTGTTGTCAGAAAGCCTTGTGGCCCAGGTCCATTGCATGGGCAGGTCTTTGAGCAGAAGATCAAAAATTTCCGGGGCAAGAGTACCATCATGTACCGAATCCAGCAGGATCTGTTGTTCAAGAACAGGAAACCCTTGCCGTACCATGGACGGATAGTCCCCTACCGCAAAGTTAGCACTGTTTTGCATAAAACTGAAAAAACTGTACCGCTCGGCCAACTCCATGCACGCACTGGCCTTAGCCTGTTCAGGTGTTGAGCCTTTTCCCATCTGATTTTTACTGCCAATGACTGCCTGCGCATCTGCACCGCACACACTGAAATAAACAGGTATACCCAGGCGTCCGGTATCAATGCGTCGGACCTCTTTCAGGATATCAAGTCCGGTTTCCCTAAGCCGTTGTTGCAATTTTTGAACGGTCTCTGCCGGTGTGCAGGCTTTGTCCTGGTCATGGGTGTAGTTTTTAGGACACGACTGCAGTTGTATAATTTTTTTTTGCATGGATAAGCGTTGCCCTGTTTCTTGTTTATGTGAGGAGCGTTTTTCTTATAAGCAGGTTGCGTGGTGGAATCCAAGGCATTCTGCTGTTGGCACACAGATCTGCGGACAGAGGCCTTGCCCTAATCAAGAGAAACTTGAAACTGTGCGCAAAGCTTAATGAGCTGCGATTCTCTCCTGAACCAGGCTGGGCCGTATGGTTGCAGGGAGAGTGTTCTCAGTGTTGGTGCAGTGGCGGCCAGGGTCACTTTCAGGTAGTTGTCAGGGGTTGCCTCATCCAGGCGATCGGGCCATTCAATCAGACAGACATCCCTGTCCGTCAAATAATCGAGTAATCCGGCTGCCTCAACCTCATCGGCATTATTGAGGCGATACAGATCCATATGATAAATGGACATGCTGGATCCGATATATTCGTGCATCAACCCGTAGGAGGGGCTGGACACATACTGGTCCTCACTGATACCAAAAGCCTGCGCCATGCACTGAACCAGCGTGGTCTTGCCGCTGCCTAGACCTCCGTGCAACAGCAAAACATCACCGGGTTCTGCATAGGCCGTCAGCTTTGCGCCAAATCGGCAAAGTTGATGCTCAAGAAGCGGGGCCGTCGTCAATTGATGTTGTTGGGAAGTATTTTCTGCGTTCATAGGAAAAATTCTGTACGCCGCCTCACGTTGGCCACCTGAGAAGGAGCGCAAAGGTCGGTAGAGGCCAACAAGAGTGCATAATAGTGACTGTTATCGTCTGAAACACTGTATACAGAAAGCTGGAGGAAGGTGCACGAAAGCAATATAACAGACTCCCCGGTGCGTACCGATAATTCTTTGTAAAAAAGCCTTCGCCCCAAGAGGCGGACAACACGCCACCACAAACAATCACTTGTGGTACTTCTGTCCAGCCAATATGGTATAGGCCCGATAGAGTTGTTCCAGAAGGATCAGCCTGGTCATCTCATGGGTAAAGGTAAGGGCTGAAAGTGAAACAACTTTCCCGCTTTGCTGCACGAGAGCATGGTGCAGGCCCAGGTGACCGCCGATAAGCATGTTGACGGTTCCGACGCCTTGATCGCGCCACTGTGCAATCAAGGCTGCTAGGCCGGGAGAATCCATGGACGCCCCCAGAGGGTCAAGGGCGACAAGCACAGTGTTCCCGCTGGAGATCACTTTACTCATAAGAAGTTGTGCCTCGGCCTCCCTGATAGCCTCCTCACTGCGTTTGCGATCTTGGACAGTACGGACAACAGGCACCTCAACCTCGGTATAATGGCGCAGTCTTTGCAGATATTCTTCGATGCCAGTATGCAGAAAATTTGCCTTTGTTTTCCCCAAAAACGGGATGACAATTTTCATCTCCCGGCACCGGAGCGAGCCTGAACGATTTTTTCAAGATGGACGCAGAATTCCTGGTAACTAAGCGCCGTGTTCAATCCGGGGCAGGACTCGGTTATGGTCAGGTAATTGGTATGGTCGTGGATCATGCTTGGATGGAGGGGCCATTCCCGGCAGCGTTCTGGACGCCCCTGGTGCACCCGGCATCCCCTGAGCTGTTCATCATAGAATATACAGTGCCCATCCACCACCTGCATCTGAACCACTGTACCAGTTATCCGCCAGTATCTTTCCCGGGCTTCTTCTTCGGTTATGCCCAAAGCAGCCGCCATACGCTCTTGATCATACGGACTCAGAGAAACCGTGGTTGCACCATGGCAGCAATAACCACATCGTGTGCATTGAAAAATTTTCTGGCTGAGGACTTCTATGTGTTCCATGGCTTTTTTGCATAAAAAAAGCGTTGATTCGCACTGAATCAACGCGTGCTGAAAACAGTGAGATTCTTGTTGCTAGGCGTAGCCTATCACATCACCAAAGGAGGAGATGTCGATCCCGAAATTTTGGGCTGCCTTTTTCCATTTTTGATCGTCTGGGGTGTGGAACAATACATCATAATCAGCCGGAAGTGTCAACCAGCTATTGTCAATTAATTCTGCCTCTAACTGACCCGGTCCCCATCCTGCATATCCGAGCAAGAAAAGATATTGTTCAGGCCCCTCCCCCATGCTGATATCTTCCAGCAGCCGGGTATCACGGGATAAGGATACGGAGGAACTCACCTGCAGGGCATGCCGTTTATGTACCGCTGCTCGATAGAGGATAAAACCGGCATCCAGTTCCACTGGACCACCTATATAAACAGGAGGCAAAGGGGTGCCCGGAATGGGCAGATTGATACCATGAAATATCTCAAGCAGGGTGATCTCATAATTGGGATTGTTCACAACCATCCCCATGGCACCCTCTTCATTATGGGCACATATGAATATAACCTGTTCCTTAAAGCGCGGGTCGGGCATCTGTGGGGTTGAAATAAGGAAATTTCCTGTTAAACTGTCCATAATACCGACTCCGGTTAAGTTCGTTCGTTAGTGCACTGTAGCATCCATGAAACGGATGAGTCAAGAGGAAGCGGACGCCAGCGGAAATACCGTCCCACATCAACAGTGGCAGCAGGTGCACTCATATCATACAGCCAGTGCAAGAGAGAATATCTGAAAGCACTGCAAAACATCCAGGAGGTAAAAAAATGAATACTTCCGGATCGCTGCATCCGACCAGTGATAAGATGAAAAAGGTGTTGAGCTGGGTAAGCGAAATGCTGGAGACACACCCGGAAATGACCCGATCTGCACTTTTGCAAAAGGCAGAGCTACAATTTGACCTCTCTCCTGCGGATTGCCTTTTTCTGGATAAAAATTTCACTGACCCTCCCCCTTCGGGCGGCGAGAACGCCTAACCAGGATTGCTCATGAACATCTTATCGTATTTGATAAAAGAGACAAAAACAGATGGATATGATGTCCGTAAGCACGCTCATAGTCCGCCAAAATGTTCATGGGGAAACCTGGGCTAAGCATACCTTATTGTTCAACGGATCAAGGCGCTGGACAAGACCACTCACTGTTCTATGGGAAACATAAGACGCACGGTTGTTCCCTCTTTGGGACGACTTTCAATGGTTATCTTGCCATGATGATCTGCCATTATTTTCTGTGTGATTGCCAGACCTATCCCTGTTCCCTGTGCTTTGGTGGTAAAATAGGGGTAAAATACCTGGCGCAAGGTCTCTCTATCCATACCCTCACCGGTATCACGGATTGTGATGCAGACCTGTGAGGGATCAGCGTTGCTCTGGCGAGCTGACACCATCAGCGTACCGCCTGACTCCATTGCCTGCAGGCTGTTTAAAAAAATATTCATGCAGACCTGATTCAACCGATCAGTATCCCCCCTAACAAGAGGCAGATTGTCCTCAACCCATAGTTCCACGGCCACGCCTCGATTTGCACATTCCGTATTCAGGAACTCCAGGCACTTGGTCAAGAGCTGTCCTATATGCAGCGGGGTAATGTGCAGGGACATCGGCCGAGTCAGGCTGAGCATCTCTGTGATGGTTCGATTCATTCGTTCGGTTTCCTGAATCAACAGATCAGCGGCATTCTGTTCTTTACTGCCGATGGTAAACTGATTTTTCAACAGCAATGCCAACCCTTTTATTGAACTCAAGGGGTTGCGGATTTCGTGCGCCACCCCTCCTGCCATTTTGCCGATAGCCGCTAATCGTTCGTTTTCACGTATTTTCTGTTCCAACATCTTCACTTCAGAGACATCCGAGAGGAGCAACACTGTCCCCATATATCGTTGTTCACTGTCAAGGATACAGATGGTGCGACACATGAGAACAAAGGTAGTTTCTTGAAACTGGGCCTCAAGTTCTTGCTCTTTATATCCCCCCCCTTCCAGTCCCGTCCTTCTGGTTAAAAAGGCTGCCATGTCCGGCGGCAGCAGTGCAGCTGGAGGACGGTCGATGGCATCTGCCTGAGGTATCCCGGTCATTTCAGCCACCACCTGATTCCAAGTGGCTACTCTGCCTTTTGGGTCAGTCGCAATAATTCCTACGGGTAACTTTGCTATCAGCAGCGAGGTAAAGGCCTGTATCTTGTTGAGGGTTTGTTGCGAAACACGGTATCCCTGGATCATGGAGAGAGAGAGCCAGCCAGCAAGGCCGATAAGAAGCATGACTGCCGATAGCATTATTAACTGCACCTGCAGTCTACCTACAGCCTTGTCAAAGGCGCTCATGTCCAGGCCTATAATGATGAAATGGCGTGTATCCCTGTGCTGAGGAGACACTAAAGGAGGATGGAGATCATCCCTGGTGGTAAAGAAATGATGCCGCCGTGGCATCCGGGATCGGCCTATTTCCGCATACCGTACTGGAAAAATTGTCTGAAATGGGCGTATGGCCCGGATTATTCGTTTTCCCTCGGAGGTGGTGTCTATGGAATAGAAGAGCTTGTTTCTTTTGGCACTCTGCTCTGCTTTCTCAAGCAAGTGCAGATGGGATAACACCGTGTTGATTTTCTCCCTCTCACTGTGGGCTACAATTCTGCCTTGCCCATCGACGATAACCATTTCTACAACATCGTGGTCGTCGGCAAGGTGTTGTATCACCTTTTGAACATGTTCATACCAGGGATCACTTTGCCAGTAGCCCTTCCCCATGTCAGCAATAAGTGATACGCGCGATGCCGAATGAACCGCCCGCATCAACGTCAGTGTTTTCTGCAGCAAGGCATTGGTCATCAATCGTTTTTCAAGCCGAAGGTTATGGAAGGCAAAGATCACCACAATGATAACCAGCAACCCGGCTGCAGCAGCCAGCAACCAAGGGGAAGCAAAGAGGAAACGAGACCGGATAATGCCACTGATTGTATTTCTCATACGTCCTTTTTTGCAAAGAATAGACCATAAGTGCCCGAACTGAGTCAGGAAGATAACCGACCAGGAAGACCTCTTGGAACCAGCTCACCCTGCCCTGCTCTTTTTCTCCTGCACTCGCTTTTGTAACGAAAAGAACTGGATCATCCCTCGCAGGTGTATAGCTTTTATACAGTACATACTCCTGCCCTGTGAAGAAAAGAACCACCTTGGTCTGCCATGTGGATAAGCAGGCAAAGGTGGGGCCTGAAAATTGCCCAAAATCAATATATTAAAAATATTTCGCAATTGGCACACTATATGCTTTTTTAAGGGTGCAACAGGCAATACTTCAACACATGAACAGGAGACATGCATATGGATAATAAAGCGGTATCCAAAAGAATGCTGCTGGCAATGATTGTAACCACAGGACTGTCGTTTGCCATCACAGAAGCAGCAGTCGCTCAGCATCATCACCATGCCAGGGAACCAACGTGGTGTCAGGGTCAAGAAAGGAACCCGGAGAAGCTGGAAAAACTTACAGCATTTATGAAGGAAACCAAAAGCCTTCGTAAGCTCCTGGCTGAAAAACGTGCTGAGATGAGAGCGATCATGGAGGCGCAAAACCCTGACCCTGCGCTGGCTGGAAAAGTGGCTGGCGAGCTGTTTGAGGTACAAGAACAAGTACGTGTACAAGCATGGGAAAAAGGTCTATCGTACCCTCTTTTCGAACATGGTTCAGATGGTAACATGTGGCACCGAAGCATGCATAAAAGATCAGTGCCCGAATGTGGTACTGAATAAGAGCACCCAGCTTTGTCCTTCCCTGGTGGGTTTTCCCTCCTTTTTTACCGCCGGGGGAGGATGTTTCTCTTGGCGCCTCTAACTGGTAGGCACAAACAAAACTTACCCGGATTTCTCATGAACAGTTTGTCTTTTTTTAAGAAAAAAATTAACAAAACCAGATGGGTGAGACATCTTTGATCAGGATCAAGTCTCGACAAACTGTGCACCAACACTCTACCCAGACGGTACCACCTTCGGCTGTATTTTGGCAACACCTAAACCCAAATAGAATGAGGTACCAAAAACTACCGAACCTGGAAGCGCATGAACTGATGACAAATCCGGGTTAGAGCATGTTTTCCGGATCAATATCTATTGAACACCTGATCCCTCCTGATTGAAAGCACCGTTCTTTCTGCAATGCAGTAACCATGGGGTGCAACAGCTTGTAATTGCAGCTTTTCAAGAGAAGTTGCCAGCGATATTGATTTTTTACTCTGCTCAGGGGTGCTGGTGCAGGACCGAGCTGTTCTACCTGGCGCTGGCGCAACTGCGTTGCAAAGTGCTGCTGCAAAAAATCACTGACTGCCAGGGCAGCCTTCTCCACTGTTTTCTCGTTGCGCCCTCTCAACATGATGTTGACCAAACGACCAAATGGAGGAAAGTTCAGCTGGGAGCGTACCGGCAACTCCTTATCGACCAGTCCTCTGTAATCATGCGCCTGAGCGCATGTTATGGCATGATGATGCGGTTGATAGGTCTGAATAATCACAGAACCTGGTCTTTCACCACGTCCTGCCCTGCCTGTCACCTGGGAGAGGAGGGAGAAAACGCGCTCTGAGGCTTTATAATCGGGCAGAGCCAGCCCCGAATCCGCCAGGATAACACCGACCAGGGTGATACCAGGAAAGTGCAGGCCTTTGGCAATCATCTGCGTCCCTACCAGTATATCGACCTTCTGCTGCCTGACACGAGCCAGCGTGGCCAGGTATTGCTTTCTGTTGGAGGCTGTATCGCTGTCAAGCCGTGCGATAGAGGCATGGGGGAACAGTTGCTCAGCTTCCTTTTCTATGCGCTCTGATCCCAACCCAATACCGATGACACCATCCGAATGACAATGCCGACATTGCACCTTGAGCGGCAGGGTAAACCCGCAGTAGTGGCAGAGGAGCACCTGCTTTGTTTCATGCCTGGTCATGGAGACCTGGCAATGACGGCACTGGACGATACTACCACAATCCTGACATATCATGGAAGAGGAGTACCCTCTCTTGTTGACGAACAACAGTATTTGTTCACGCCGATCCAGGGTTTCGTGCATGGCCCTGATCAACTGATCGGAAAAGAAAAGATCCGGCCTGCTACGTTTGCCTCGGCTTAGATCAACAATGCGCACTTTCGGCAACGGACGGTTGCTCACCCGGCTGCCCATGGACAATAATGTATACTTGCCGTTTTGGGTGTTGGCATAGCTGGTAATGGAGGGAGTTGCTGAGCCGAGGATAACCGGGCACTCTGCCATTTTTGCCCGCATAACCGCGACGTCTCTGCCATGGTATCGTAAGCCGTCATCTTGTTTATACGCCGACTCATGCTCCTCATCAACCACGATGATTCCCAGATTGTCAAGAGGTGCAAAAACAGCGGAGCGGGCCCCTAAAACCACACGGATCTTCCCCTGTCTTACGGCATGCCATTGATCAAGCCGTTGACCTTGGGTAAGCCCGCTGTGGAGAAGAGCGAGAAGATGACCAAAAAGTGCGTGGAACTGCTCTTCCATTTGAGTTGCCAGGGCGATTTCCGGAACTAGCACAAGCGCGTTTTTACCGGCAGCCAGAACTTTTTGTACAGCTTGCAGGTAGACTTCCGTTTTTCCGCAGCCAGTCACTCCATGGAGAAGCAGGGGATGAAATGCATTTTTTTCTATGGCGATATGGATTTCCCCTAACACCTGCCTCTGTTCTGTTGTCAGCGTTTTGGGGGTTGTTTTGACTGGTACAACCTGCTCTCCGAACGGAGTACGGTACATCCTCTTTTTAGTTTGAACAAGCAGGTTCTGCGCAACCAGTATCTTCAGGTAGCGACCACTATTTTTGTAACGTGTTTGGACAGCTTTTTTGGGTATCTGCTTCTGCTCAGAGGATCGATACAGCTCACTGACGATACCCAGTGTTTTTAATGCAGCCGGTTGCAGTGATTGACCTGTCTGCTCTTGCGCCCAGGCTCCCAGGGCGGTTGCATCAGGGGCATCTTCTCGATGCAGGAGCTCTGCCAGAGCTTGGGTTGGTTCATAAACAACCTGAAATTTTCCGTTTGTCCCGGAACGAAAAACTCCTGCCTGTAACTCAATAATCTGTTCGCTTTCCAACTGTTCCAGCAGCTTTGTACCGGCAGGAGAACGTCGCAGTCGAGCTACGGCAGTAGGGGTGAGGTGTCTGCGTTCCTGTAACCGAACAAGCTCCGCCTGAAATGGCTTGGCAGAGTCCAGAAAGGAAGGTATTCGCTCCCCCCCTTCAGCAGTAAGTCTGGCAAAAAAACCACTTGCGGCAGTTGATGCCGCAGGTAAGGCGGTACGGAGCACAGCACCTATTGGGTGATGGTAGTACTCAGCCAGCCATCTATACAGCTGGACCATCTCTTTGGGAAAGAAGGGTTCCCAAGCAAGCAACCGTTCAACCGGTTTGATGACATATTCTTCAGCCCCTTTTTCTTCATCTGCAAAGACGTCGAGAATGTATCCTGTCACTTTGCGACGTCCCAGCGGAACCAAAACAGCATGTCCAATCACAAAAGCAGGGCTGGAATCAGGATGGGAATAACGTAAGGTGCCGGGTACCGGAGCGGTTACGGCAATTTCATACACTCTCATGGCCTCCAGATATAGATAGGCAGTGTCATCAAGTACGCTCCCGCCTGATACCTGCACTGTTTGCCAGTGTCCACATCTTCAGGGTCAATAAATCGTGCGCAGGTGTTCCCGGAAAGGTTTACCCAGCGTTCTGTGCTCCAAAGCAAAATCAACCACAGCTTTCAAGTAACCGAGTTTATCACCAGCATCATAACGAACGCCTTCGAATTCATAGGCATACATTTCCCTTTGGTTAGCCAGGGCCTGCAGGGCATCGGTCAGCTGTATCTCACCGCCATGGCCGGGGGTAGCATTCTCCAGCACACTAAAAATTTCCGGCATCAGGAGGTAACGACCAATGATGGCCATATCGGAACGGGATGCCCCTGGAGTAGGTTTTTCAACCATTCGGGACACCTTATGCGTTCTCTCAATTTCAGTATCTTGCCCTTCAACGATGCCGTATTGGTATGTCTGGTCCAGCGGTACCCGCTGCACGGCGACAATGGAGGCGCGAACCTGGTTGTACAACTCGATCATCTGTTTACAGCAGGGGACATCGCTCTTAACCAGGTCGTCACCGAGAAGAACCAGAAAGGGCTCATTGCCCACCACATTGCGGGCCATCCATATAGCATGCCCCAGGCCAAGGGGTTCCTTTTGCCGAACCGATACGATATCAATCAGATTACTGATATTGGTCAACTCTTCTCGGAGTGTGACTTTATTTTTTTCCTTGAGCACAGTATCCAGCTGAAAATCATAATCAAAATGATTTTCTATTGCAGATTTTCCCTCACTAGTGATAAGAACAATCTCTTCTATTCCTGAGGCAACAACTTCCTCGACTATGTATTGAATGGTCGGACGATCCACGATGGTGAGCATCTCTTTGGGAATTGCCTTGGATGCTGGAAGGAAACGGGTCCCAAGCCCCGCAACAGGAATAACCGCTTTTTTTATTTTTTGCATGTATGCCTCATTGTTTTCAGGGTAAATGGATTAGAGAGTATACGCTGCACGCTCTGCACATGGGTACCATGGCTGAGAAGCTCGTTGTTCCCTGCCGGGCAAAAGCGTATCTGACCAACATTTTTGCCAGCTGTCTAAACCAACATGAGAGTATAAAACACTGACACGCTTTTTTCACTCACGACTACAGCTTATCGTTCATTTTACTCCTAATCGCTTACCATATGCGTTTTTCTTATCCCAGTGATTTACCCATCTGTGCCCACAAAGAGGCGATAATACACATTCTGCAGAATCATCAGGTTGTGGTCGTTGCCGGGGACACCGGTTCAGGCAAGACAACTCAACTGCCCAAAATGTGCCTGGAGGCCTTAGGAGATGCGGTGTGTCGGGTAGGGTGCACCCAGCCAAGAAGGATTGCTGCAATTTCCGTGGCAGAAAGGGTTGCCGAAGAAATAGGGGCACCGGATAGAGTCGGGTATACAATTCGTTTTCAAGATCAGCTTCCTAAAGATGCTGCCATCAAGTTCATGACCGACGGAATTTTGTTGGCAGAGACAAAAAGCGATCCACTTCTTAGCGCCTATCAAGTCCTGATTATTGACGAAGCCCATGAGCGCAGCCTGAATATCGACTTTCTCCTTGGTTATTTAAAACGGCTTCTCCAACAGCGTCCAGAATTGAAACTTGTCATCTCCTCAGCCACCATGGACACTGAAAAATTCAGTGTTCACTTTACTAATGCTCCAGTCATTAATGTATCCGGGACGTTATACCCCATTGAAACCATCTATCAAGAGGAATTCGGTTTTACCGAAAAAGATGAACCCAATTATGTCGATGCTGCTGTCCAAATTGTAGAACAGCTCTGCATGCAGCCAGAACATGGCGATATTCTGGTCTTTATGCCTACTGAGCGAGATATTCTAGACACCATAGAGCAACTCAACGCCAGAACCAATCTGGCGCATTGCCTCTTTCTCCCACTCTTTGGACGACTGCAAACATCGGAGCAACGAAAAGTTTTTCGACCGGCAAGCAAAAAAAAGGTCATTATCGCCACCAACGTTGCTGAAACCTCCATAACCGTTCCAGGAATCAGTGTCGTGGTGGATACTGGATTGGCAAGGATAGCACGTTATAATCCAGGCAGTGGTACGACAAGTTTGCAGATTACAAGAATTTCCAAGGCCAGCTGTGATCAGCGTAAAGGGCGTTGTGGTCGTACCGGTCCGGGAACATGTATCCGATTGTATTCGGAAGACAATTATCTTCTCAGGGACGATTTCACCCTCCCGGAAATTCAACGATCAAATCTGGCGGAAGTTATTTTGCAGATGATCAGTCTACAACTCGGCAAGCCGGATCACTTTCCTTTTATTGACCCGCCAGCCCCTCGTAGTATCCATGAAGGCTACAGAACCTTGAAAGAACTTGGCGCCATCACACCAACCGGCCGGCTGACCCGAAATGGTTCGCTCATGGCCACCCTTCCCCTGGATCCATGTATAAGCCGCATAATACTGGAAAGCGCTGAACAAAAAGCTCTCAGTGAGGTTATCATCATCGCGGCCGCTCTTTCGATCCAGGACCCCAGGGTTCGCCCTTCCAGCCAGGAATCAAAGGCAGATGAGGCGCATCAAAGGTTTGTCGACAAACGATCTGATTTTTTGGGGTTACTCAATATCTGGAATATGCTGTATCAGGGAAAAAGCAGAGTAAGCTCTGCCCAACTCTCTAAATTCTGCAAGCAGCATTATCTCTCATGGCAACGGATGAGGGAATGGGGCGATGTACATGATCAGCTCAAGAGAATTCTCAACCACAGGGGTACCTTTTCCTTTAACACAACCCCCGCAGACTATGAGGCCATACACATGGCCCTAACCAGCGGGTTTCTACGCAATATCTGTTGTAAACAAGAAAAAAACCATTATCTCTCAGCAGGACAAAAAAAGGTGGTTCTTTTCCCAGGTTCAAGCCTCTATAATACAGGCAGCCAATGGGTTGTTGCTTCCTCCTTTGTGGAAACCACGCAACTGTTTGCCCGGACAGTGGCTCGGATTGATCCCGCCTGGCTGGAACACCTCGGCGGTGAGTTATGCAAAAAATCCTGGAGTGGACCGCACTGGGAAAAGAAAAAAGGGCAGGTTATTGCCATGGAGCGGGTAAGCCTGTTCGGGCTTCCCATCGTTGCCGGGAGAAGAGTTAACTTTGGCCGTATCAATAAAGACAAAGCTCGGGAAGCAAAAGAGATCTTCATTCAGGAAGCCCTGGTTACCGACAACCTTGGGGGTAACTATGGATTTATGGAACATAACCGAAACCTGCTGGAGACATTTCGGGCAATGGAAGAACGGGTCCGTCGACATGATGTCATGGTCGACGATCAGCTTCTCGCCGCGTTTTATGCAAAACGGCTTGGCCTTGTCTATGATCGTTTCACTTTAAACAGGTTTTTGCGCCGCAGAAAAAATGAGGCATTGCTGCGCCTGCAACCGGAGGATATTTGCCTAAATGCCCCAGACGATGATGAGCTGTACAGGTTTCCAGAGACTCTTCAGGCAGGCCCCTTGACTCTTTCCCTGCAGTATCATTTTTCCCCTGGAGACCATCGGGATGGTGTTACCGCGTTCCTGCCCGCACAGAGTGTTGCCCAGATTGATCCACAGATTTTTGAATGGCTGGTCCCAGGGCTGATTCCTGAAAAACTCTTATTGCTTTTAAAACGACTACCCAAGCAACAGCGCAAGAAACTTGTCCCCCTGCCTGAAACCGTTGATCGGCTTCTTGATGGCCTGGAACTTTACAAGGGGTCATTCTACCGTGCTGTGGAAAAACTCCTGCTACAATATTATCAGGTCTTAATCAAGCGTACCGAGTGGCAACCAGATGCCCTGCCGCTGTATTTAAAAATGCGACTGGTTGTTGTTGACGAGCAAGAACAGATCATCTGTGCCGGGAGATCTTTTGCAGAGGCCCTGCGCAAAACACGGACATACTCTGTTTCCCAACCGCTGTCGGTCAAAGAAGAACAACTACCACACAGACAAAATGTAACCCTAGAAGATATCAGCCCAGTCGATCAAGTGCTGGTACAGAAACATCCTGACACCGGATTGGAAAAGATATTCTTTGCGACCCTGCAACTCGACTCCAAGCAACAGACCTTCTGTTTACGCTATATCTCTGATAAGGAAAAAAGCCAAGGCCAGACCGCTGAGGTCCTTTATGCCCTCCTTGAACGAGAGCTGGGCAAGGAAACAAAACAACTCAAAAAGGAAAGCAAACACCTGGTAGCCACCCATTCGGCAAGCTGGCTGTCAATGGGAACAAAATGCTCTGCTGCTCACCTGCAACAGCAGGTTTACCACTATGTGCTCAGGCAAATAGTCCCGCTTGAACTATCTAAAATCCCCACAGCCAAACAGTTTCAAACCGCCCTGGAGATAGTACGCTCAAAAGGCATGGTACAACTGACAAGATCCTGTTTTTCTGATATTACTATGGCATTGAAAAAAAGAAGGGCTGCGGTGACTTCTCTGCATGCATGGAGCAATAGAGCAAAAAAAAGCAAATCTTTTGAACAGGACCGGTTTGACGAATATCAGCAGCTTCTTGAACAGATTCTTCCGGTGTCTTTTTTGGAGCAGAAAGCCCCCCTTCCTCTGTCAGAAGTGCCCCGATACCTTCAGGGCCTCATTATCAGGATGGAGCGGGCTGACTTTTCACCAGCTAAAGATCGAAAAAAAGCAATCAGGCTGGTCAAGGCGCAAAACCGCTTGTCTCATCTGAAGGAATTTGTGGTCCCGTCATCCGCCTGTGCAGAACATATTCTCCTCTATAGGCAGATGCTGGAGGAGTTTCGTATCTCTGTTTTTGCGCCTGAACTGGGAACCAAAATGACTGTATCAGAAAAAAAACTGAGCGCCTGTTGGGAAGAGCTGACAGATTCTTGTCAACGAGTAGAATAAGAGAAAGAATGGGTGAGCAACCTTAAAAAAGCAGGAATAGGTTTTTCAATGGACGGCAGAGGCCTCTGGCTGCATAGGGAAATGATTGAAAAACTCTGGCATTTATTCAAATATGAGTGTCTGTCTCCGCAGAAATAGAAAACGGGGAGAGATCTTTGGGCTGCCCTGATTTGGTGTTTTTTTTCGTTGCAATACTTACACTGAGTATTCCACGTGAATCCGGCCAGGCCGTCGGAGCGTAGCGACGCCATTCTTTCCTTCTTACTCTGAGGGTGTTGTTTACCTCAAGTGTGCTTTCTTTTTTCTCATGGATTCTCCATCAAGTTCTCTTTTATGGGCGGCGTGGATCAGGAGGTCGAGGATGGCGTCGGCCAGGGTCGGATCGCCGATCTGTTCATGCCAATGCTTTATAGGTAACTGGCTGGTAACAGGGGTTGCCAGGCCAGAGTCATCAAGAATCAAGAGATCTGTTTTTGGGTAAGCAGTCAACAGCTTGTGGTAACGGCCATCACCTTTGACCAGAGCCAGGTCTTCAAAGAGCTTGCTCATAGGGAAGTAGAGGGCACTGTAGCCTTCCCTGCAGGCCTTCTGAGCAATGGCACAGGCAAAACTTGCCCACTCCGGTGGGACCAGAGATAATCAGATTGGTGTGATCATCTCTCCAATGGCAATGCGCCAGTCTGACGACCAGAGATTTGTCCAGCTTGCCCGGGTGTCTAAAAACAATATCTTCCACAGCAACATCCTGACGCAGCTTGGCTTCCCTGAGTCTGGTCTACAAATTGTTGAGTTGCTCAAGGAGCTGCGGTTCAATTCAGCAAGGCTGAAAAAAGTGTGTCTCCTGAGCCTGGCCAGGATCCATCGCTCTACGAGTAACACCCCTGCTTCCGCCTTGGCCAGGTGGCCGGGTTCGTCTGGAATCAGTGGCCGGAATAAAAGGGAATACGCATGATCCGTATGTCGGGTGGTGTGGGAGGACTCCTCAGCGATGGGAAGTCCTATCCCGATTATGGGGTTAATTTATTCTTATGTGTTCAATCTTGACCATTTTAAATAGATCTGAAACAGCCATTTTAAATCTAGTACTAAAGGATGTTTTTTTTAATATTTTTTTAGTATGATGATACATCATATATTCTTTGATTAACTTTATGTCATGGTTGAGATATTTTAAATATGTATTAATGCTGTTTATATAAAAAAACATGGGTGCGTTCTTGTTTCCTGTCTTCCTCACATATCTATTTGATATTATCAAGGCTATTTTATTATTACAATCGAAAACAGCCTCTAACAAACTGAATTTATTTTTTATCTGAACAAAAAAATTGTCAATTTTATTTTTTTTAAAATAATACAAAACACCTGAAATAACAATCAAAGTTGGTATAGTTTTATCTTTTATACTTTTTGTCCATTTATCTACATCTAAAAAAGAACCTTCAATGTATATATCGTTTTTTTGTTCCGGGATAAGTCTTTTTCTTTCTGCGATAACAGGGGATAAATCAATTTCGTAAAAGGTTGCTGTTTGACTATTGATTCTGTAATATGAAGTATCTAATCCTGATCCTATATTGATTATATTGCATTTTTGATGCTTTAAAATAAAGTATTTTATTTCTAAGTCCATATTGTAGTATCTTGAAGCCGATGCCAAATAATAATACTCGTTATCTCTTTTGTTTGTATTACCTTGAGGTATTCTTTCTTCTAGTTCGAGAGCCTTTTCATCGAATAGTAGTTCCTGAAAATGTTTCGAGGTATATATGTTCCCTGCCAATGGGATATATAAGGTATTGCTTACGCTTTGCTTTTTGATCATCGCTTTATCCTCTATCAATTGTGTTCGATTTTTCGAGTATCGCAATCGAGGTAGAACGGCCAGTTACCTGACCGTCCGCTCACAGATCCCTGCGTGCGGTTTTCTCGCACAGGACTCCTCAGTATTATTCGCTTCGTACAAAAGCATCTTTAGCTCCAGTACCCTGTTATCCGGGGAAGAGGAATTGAATAGTTAGACAACAACCCCTCAAAACCTCGCCAGTTAAATCTTTTACCATAATTTTTCGCCGCGCGAGCGGCTTCATTCAACGATAAGTTGTAGCAATTGTGCGAATACCGTGTTAAAAGAAAGCAAGATGAAAAATTCATTGTATGTTGATGTGTTATAAGCAACAAAATTGTACAAGAAAGAAGCTCATCAGGCGTTTTATCTCTTTTTTTAACCGGACAATAGTGATTCCCATTGTGGCCTCCCATAGATTCTGCTAAGGAACCAATTCGGTAGTATTTTGACTGCACATCTATCCATGTAAGCTGAGCTGCCAAAAAGAACCGAACCTGTTACCGGCTGAGTTTAAGAGAAAGCTTGGCCCAGTCGAACTTTGTTTTTTTCATTTTTGACAAAAGACTGTTTTCATAAACTAGCAAACAAAGGCGCTAGGGTATAGTATGCGCAACCTATTTGGTTCGTAACACACAGGTACCCCTGACCAGAAGTCAGAATGTTTTAGTAAAAAATGCCTCCTTTTTTAGGTGGCTATAAACTTGACTTTTGACAATAATTTTTACAAGAGCACCGTACAGAGCGCGTAGATGGACGCATCTTCCCTAAGCGCGTTGCTGGACCAGAAAAACACTCTTTAAACCGAAGGACGCTTGTATTAATTTTTACCAAAAAAGCAGTTGGTATTCTAGTTTGAGAATAGGGGCCCCTTAACACCTAACGAATAAAAAAAGCACAGCCTACTCCCTTGGTTTATAGACAATGACAGAATCTATCGAAAGGCGTCAGTACTCGCGGCGAAAAGCTTTTCGTTTTTCCTGTCGCAATTTTGTTATCCAATACAAAACAGCATATGATGATCGGACAGCTCAGCTCATTAACTTATCCACCACCGGTTGTCTTCTACGTGATACTGGACATCAAGTGACAGTGGGCGAAAAACTTCTTTTGATATTTCCGCTGCATCAAGAGACCGCACCCATTGAAGCCAACGGCTTTGCAATCAGGGTACGCGGCCATGACATAGCTGTTCATTTTAAAGTCATCGAACAGGATGCTGTTAACAAGTTAAGATTGTTCATTTTTAACCGCCTTGATGGTAATCAATAAAACACGAGCCTCATGCCGCTATCCTGAACAAAAACAGAGGATTGTCCCATAACCGTTGTGGGCGAGACCGCTCATACACCCGTATCTTCATGGATCAATATATTGCCCGTCAACCCATCTTTACCTCCTACCTGAAAGTCCATGCCTATGAGCTTTTATACCGTGGTACACGAGGGAATTTCCTGCGTCAGGTGAGCGGGGAAAAAGCAACAACCAGCCTGCTTTCGAGTGCATTTCTTACCAAGGATATCAAGGATATTTCCAGCTTCAAACCCTGTTATATCAATTTCACCCAGGAACTGTTGGAAAGAAGGCTGCCTCTCTCCTTTCCCCGTAGCGCAGTGGTGGTGGAAGTGCTTGAGTCTGTGCAGCCGACCCCCAAGGTCATCAACTGCTGCAAGCTGCTCAAGGAATCCGGCTACACCATAGCCCTGGATGATTTTATTTACGATCAACGATTAACTCCCTTACTGGAGCTTGCCGATGTGGTCAAAATTGATTTCCGTTTGACCCCCCTGGACGCCATCCACCGCACCTTGCACCGACTTGCCAGATACAGTCTCACGTTGCTGGCCGAAAAAATAGAAACCCAGAAGGAGTTCAACACGGCGAATAAATTGGGGTTCACCTTGTTCCAGGGCTATTTTTTTAGCAAACCCGAACATATCAAGATTAAAGAACTCCCGGCAAACAAGCTGGTTTACCTTAACCTACTTTCAGAAATAGTCCGCAAAAACACCTCTATTGATCGCCTGAACCAGATTATTAGTACGGACGTTTCACTTACCTATAAACTGTTTAAGTTCCTGAACTCATCCTACTTTTACAGATTACAGGAGATCAAAAATCTGAAGCACGCCATTGCCTACCTGGGACAAAAAGAGCTGCGCAACTTTCTCATGCTGGTCATTATTTCAGAAATGGCCACGGATAAACCCGATGAACTTATTCGGCTTGGCCTGGTCAGGGCTAAGTTCTGTGAAATGATCGCCCCTCAGGATGATAAAAGGGTTGACGCAACCGAATTGTTTCTGGTCGGACTTTTTTCCCTGCTTGATGTCATGCTTGATCAACCCATGGAACAGCTGTTTTCTACTCTCCCCCTCGCTCAGGAAGTCAAAGATGCTATCATGCACGGGTCGGGGAGGTATGCTGATTACCTCGAGCTGGTAAGGAGCTACGAACAGCATCGGGTACAAAGGTTTGAGCCTATTCTTGAGCGCCTTGGTTTAAGCTCTGAAAAAATCAGCGCCTGCTATATAGCAGCGCTTAAGTACGCTAACGGGTTGGTGTGATTATTATTATGCACATTGTTGGTGTAATTATTATTATACACATTACAAGGATGTTGAACAATTAGCGTAAATTTTTGTATTTCTGCGTAAAATCGATATAAAATATAAAAAAATTGCAGTGCTAACCTGTATTTCTCATGAACATGTTGGCTCATTTTAAGAAAATATACAAACCAACAAATGTATGTGGTGTCCGTGAGCTGTCTCACGCTCCGACAAAATTGTACCCAAGGTCAGTCCATCCAATAGCATCTTCGGTAGCATTTTGACAATACCTACACCCAACTATACTGAGGTAGCAAAAACTACCGAACCTGACATCGCCAGAGCTGATGAGAAGTTCGGGCTAACCATCTCAATGCGCCGAGAAAGTGAATGCAGTTTGCACCGCGATGCATGGGCGGGATAGTCGCTGTGAACAAGTGAATGAACTGGTAGAGACTGAGCTTACATGTGGTCTCATTATTCAAGAGCAATTGGGCTATGTATAACGCCGCAACCTGCGGAACCGAAAGACCACCCCCCCTGCCGAAAGCAAAACCCCTATGCCAGTCACCGCATAGCGTACCACGCTCACATCGATGGCTCGCAGGGCCAGGAATATCAGTCCTAGGCCAGCGGCAACCAGTAACCATTCGAGAATTGCATGAACCAACATGTTGATCGAGTGTATTGTAGACATCAGGTAACCGGGGGCTCCGTTTTCGGCTTGTTGTCTGAACGATTAAGTGCACTCAACAGGGCCTTGATGGAAGAGATAATAATGTCTGTGTCAACGCCTGCGCCCCACCACCCTTCTTCATCCTTATCGTGTATCTCAATATAGGTCGCAGCCTTGGACGAACTGCCCTTGCCCAGGGCGTGTTCGTGATAGGCATGTAGGGTAAAGACAAGCCCTGCCATGTCGCGCAGTGCAGTACAGAAGGCATCCAGAGGACCATTACCCACGGCACGGATTGTTTTCTCTTCTCCGTGAACGACAAGAACCGCCTCCACCTCAGCGGATGAAAACTCTTCTTCTGCGTCAATATGCCGCTTAATTACATTAAATGCTTTCAAAGCAAAGCCGTTGCTATTGAACAGATATTCTTTTTCAAAGGTATGGAAAATCATTTCCGGGGTCAACTCATCGCCATACCCGTCTGCCACCTCTTGCACTACCCTTCCGAAACCCGGATGCATGTCTTTGGGTAGCTTGTAGCCGTATTCACGATCCATGATATAGGCCACACCGCCTTTACCCGACTGACTGTTAATCCGAATAATGGACTCGTATGTCCTCCCCACATCCCTGGGGTCAATGGGCAGATACGGAACAGCCCAGTTTTTAGAGCCGCTATTTTCGATGGCCATCATACCCTTGTTAATGGCATCCTGGTGTGAGCCTGAGAAGGCCGTGTAGACCAGTTCTCCCGCATAGGGGTGCCTGGGGTGCAGTTTCATCTTGGTGCACCGCTCAGTCACAGTGACCACCTTGTTAATATCAGAAAAATTTAGTTCAGGATCCACTCCCTGGGTGAGCATATTTAAGGCCAGTGTTACCAGGTCCACATTGCCTGTTCGCTCGCCATTGGCAAACAGGGTTCCTTCCACCCTGTCAGCACCGGCCATAAGAGCAAGCTCAGTAGCGGCTACGGCAGTGCCCCGGTCGTTGTGCGCGTGTAGGCTGATTATAGCCGCGTCCCGGTTTTTCAGACGCCGACAAAACCACTCGATCTGGTCTGCATAAATATTCGGAGTCGACATCTCAACAGTGGCCGGCAGATTGATAATCATTGGGTTATCTCTGGTCGGTTCCCACACATCCATGATCGCCTCGCAGATTTCCAGGGCATACTCCAGCTCGGTACCGGTAAAGCTTTCCGGCGAATATTCGTAACGGATTAGAGTTTCGGTTTTTTCTGCTTCCTGTTTAATGAGCTTCGCTCCTGCCACGCCAAGTTCGATAATATCTTTTCGCCCTTTTTTGAACACCACATCCCGCTGCAGGGTGGAGGTCGAATTGTAGAGATGGACAATGGCCTGGCGGCACCCCTCCAAAGAAGCAAAGGTCTTCTTGATCAGTCTCTCTCTGGACTGGGTCAATGCCTGGATGATAACACCTTGAGGGATGCGGTTGTCCTCAATGAGTAAGCGCATGAAATCATACTCTATTTTTGAAGCAGAAGGAAAACCGACCTCAATCTCCTTGAATCCGATATCAACAAGAAGCTGAAACAGTTCCAGCTTCTCTACCAGATTCATGGGCTGAATGAGGGCCTGGTTGCCGTCTCGCAGATCAACGCTGCACCAAACAGGGGCCTTGTCTATGCTGCGTGAGGGCCAGGTGCGATCTGGCAAGTCCACAGGCTGATAGGGTTGGTATTTCTTGATCACTTCTGCATCCATGGGAATTCTCCGTTTGGCAGTCAAAAAAAAAGCCACGGTTGACAAACCGTGGCTCAAAAAGGGTATGTATGTACTGTCTCGCTAAGGCAACACTCCCCCATGCACCACGTCTGTGGTTCCCGGTAGAGCGAGGAGTAGAGCGAGAGTTCGTTGCATTATTTTGTTTTCTTAAAAATGGATTTCAGCCAGAGACTACAGATCAACCGTAGCGTCTCGTAGGCCATCACACCGATTCGAAATCAAAGATTGGGCTATTATATACCTTGGACAGCGAAAGTCAAGCAGGAAATGCAGTCCAGGCTATCAGATGCTTGTGGCAGCTTGTTACGATGCCCGTCCTAGCCACGCATGATCGGAACATATTTCTCTTGGGAAAAAATTCGGTTTATGGGTGATCTAAGGCTAAAAAGCGTTCCGCCAGGTCAACCTCCTGCTTGGAACCAATGATCAATGGTACCCGTTGATGCAGACTGGTCGGCTCAATATCTAAAATCCTACGGCCATCATCGGTGATGGCACGCCCTCCAGCCTGTTCAACCACCATGGCCAAGGGAGCAGCCTCATACAACAATCGAAGCTTACCTTCAGTTTTTTCAGGGCTTTTTTTGTCACGGGGGTAGAGAAAAATTCCACCCTTAACCAGGTTACGGTGAAAATCCGCCACCAGTGAACCTATGTAACGGGCACTGTAACCCTCTGGGCCCTCGGCACTACTTTTGAGGTGGTTAACAAAGGCATGGGTGCTATCGTTCCAGAACGGGCTATATGCCTCGTTAACACTGTAATACGGACATTTTTCCGGGATTTTGATATGGGGGTGAGACAAGAAAAATTCCCCAACGCTCGGATCCAGGGTAAAACCATGCACCCCTGATCCAGTGGTATAGACCATAACCGTGGACGAGCCATAGATGATGTAGCCGGCAGCCACTTGCTTCGCACCTTTTTGCAACAGATCGGCTTCGGTTCCCTGCCCAGATTCCGTAACACGCCGATGAATGGAGAAAATGCTGCCAATACTCACATTAACATCAATATTGGATGAGCCGTCTAAAGGGTCAAAGGCTATGGTATAGGTACCTTCATACCCATCAAGAACCGGTATGATTTCCTCATCTTCCTCTGAAGCCATAATGCAGATATGGCCGCACTGCTCCATCCGTCGTTTGATAGTCTGGTTGGCAAAAACATCCAGCTTTTGAACACTCTCTCCCTGAATATTTGTTGTACCGGATTGACCAAGAACATCGGCGAGTCCGGCCATGTTCACCTCTGCGCTGATAATTTTTGCTGCTACAACCATGTCGTTCAACACACCGGTCAATGCCCCAGTAGCATCGGCATGTAGCAGTTGGTCATCCATTATCTGGCGGGACACCGTTATTGCTTTACGTTTCATGAGCGTTGTGCCTTTTTGGGTTATACTAGTTAGGTTGGACCTTGTTTATCCTGCTCCACTTTGGCCAAGGGTTTCCACTCGTGAACCAGCTCCACCAGCGTCCGGGTGCCAATTCCTGAAGGTCCCTTGGGGACATAGGATTTGTCCGTATAATTCCAGGCAGTACCGGCAATATCCAGGTGCGCCCAGGGTATATCGCCCACAAACTCCTGCAGGTAGCAGGCGGCGGTAATGGTTCCGGCTCCCTTGTTGTCAGCATTTTTGATATCTGCTATTTTGGAATCCATCTGCTTGCGGTATTCCGGCCCTAAGGGAAGCCGCCACAGGGGTTCGCCGACTTTCCTGCCTGCATCGAGCAGCCGCTGGGCCAGTTCATCGTTGTTTGCCAGCAAACCGGTCCGATGGTGACCCAAGCCGACAATGACCGCTCCGGTGAGTGTAGCCAAGTCAACCACTGCCTCGGGACTGAACATTTCAATGCCGTAGGCCAAGGCATCGGCTAAGATAAGTCGCCCTTCGGCATCGGTATTGATGATTTCAGAGGTCTTCCCTCCATAATGTACAATCACATCTCCAGGCTTGAGCGCTGCACTGCCAGAGAGATTCTCTGTGGCAGGGACCAGACCCACCACATTGACGCCTGAGGGCGTATCCTGTGCTATGGCCATCATTGTTGTGAGCACCGCTGCCCCACCGCACATGTCATATTTCATGTCTTCCATGCCGGCAGCCGGTTTAATACTGATGCCTCCAGAATCAAAGGTCAGTCCCTTGCCCACCAGCATAATTGTGGGGTGCTCTTTTTTGGTACGGTACTCCAGAATAACCAACTTGGGAGGCTGCGCAGATCCCTGGTTAACCCCCAATATGCCGCCCATGCCCAGCTTAACCATTGCCGCCTTTTCGAGGATCTTGCATTTGAGGCCGTGTTTCCTGGCAATTTTTTTTGCAAATTCTGTACATTCGACAGGTGTCCAGTTGTTCCCCGGGTGGTTGGCCATATCTCGGCAAGCGTACACGGCCTCTGCCAAAACCTTTCCCCTGTTCATCCCTTTTCGCACAGCAGTTGCTGACAGTCCGCCATCGTTCAGGGTAAAGCGCCCTACAATATTTTGGCGCTCTGGAGCCTCCTCGCTGGTCTTGTAGACTGTGAATCTATAGTTGCCAAGCAACAGACCTTCTGTTAGGCATTCGGCTATCTCATTGGGGGCCAGCATATACCTATTTGGCAACACGGCCAACAACTGGACGGCTTTCATCTCCGCACCCTTTTTTGCGGCCAGGCCACCGGCCTGGCGTAGCTGTTCACGGCGGATATCGGGATCCTGATCCGGCTTTCCCAGGCCTACAAAAAGAACAGCTTTAGGCAGCTCCGTATCCTTCTCGTCTGCCAGGCCTGGATAAAAAAGAAAGGTCTCATTTTTTTCACCTGAAAAATCACCTCTTTTTCTGACTCTGTCCAAGGCCCGGTTGATTGATTCGTCTGCATCCACAGATATTTTCGCTTCTTCACTCTCCAGGAAAAAGACCTGAAGATCTCCACGGAAGTCCTTTGGACCCTTGCTTGTTAGTTTTATCATGCTTTTATCTTTTGCCATGTACCCTCTTTGTTAAAATCCACTCCATGGACGAAAGGTCCCCCCTGAGCGACCTACAGCGAAACTGTTGGGGAAATATTCCTTGACCCGACGAAAGATTTTCTCATTTTTTCTGAAAAACAGCCTATGGTGCGCTCATGATACCTTGTATCTCATCTCAAAACAAGTTCCGCGCGTACCTGTTCACAGGACAGCCAACCCGGATATCTCATCTGCTCAGATGGTGCTAGATTTGGTATTCTTGGCACCTTATAATACAGGGGTATATGGGGTACTACACGAGGGTATAGGGGTTGCAAAAATACTGCCGAAGATGGTACCGCCGGCGCTGACTTTTAGGGCGCATTTTAACAAGATTTCAGTGTGTTCAAGGATAACACACATCTCTATTTTTGTCTCCTGTTTCCCAAAAATGCGACAAAATGGGCATAGGAAATCCGGGGCACCACTCTGATTTCATCCGCTGTGCCTGCGCCACTGCCTGCAGATTGCCAAGTTTATGGTCAGTGATTGGCAAAAGGTAAATTTTCCGCTAAGATAACAAAAACCAGCCGGCATCACTCAATTCATTATCAAGACAGGTAAACACCCCAGGAGGTACACGTGGTCGCCGTACTCGTCATTTCCGTCTGCTTTGCGGTGGTCATTTCTGCCACCTGCAGTGTTTTTGAAGCTGTGCTCTACTCCATATCCACGCCCCAGGTGGAGCTACTTGCAAAGCATCATCCCCATCAAGCCAAGGGACTGCTGGAGATGAAGGAAAACATCGAACAGCCCATTACTGCCATCCTCACCCTGAACACCATTGCCAACACCATTGGAGCAGCAGTGGCGGGTGCTGCAGCAGTGGCTGTTTTCGGAGCTGGAAGTCTGGTCTGGTTTTCCCTGCTGTTTACCCTGGCCATTCTCATGTTTTCAGAGATTCTGCCCAAAACAGTAGGGGTGGTCTACAACAGGAGTTTGGCACCGATGATAGTCAGTCCCTTAAAGGCTATGATCTTTACCCTGCGACCAATAATCTGGCTCTGCCGGGCTCTAACCAGACTGGTACCTCACGGAAACCGTTCCGAACTCGTCTCGGCCGAAGAACTCAAGACCATTGTCAGCCTCAGCCGAAAATCAGGCCAGATTGAGAAAGACCAGGAACTTGTTATCGGCAACATCCTGCAGTTGGATAAAAAAACTGTACGCAAGGTCATGACACCGAGAACAGTGACCTTTTCCGTGGATAAATCACTAACCATTCGTGAGGCAACGGCCCAAGACAAAGAAGGTTGGAAGATGCACAGCAGGGTCCCCGTGTATGAGGGCGATCCTGACAACGTCGTAGGACTTGTCCTGAGCCAAGACGTTTTGGTAGCGGTGGCCTTGGGTCAGGACAGTCTTCCCCTTGCCCGGTTGACCAGACCGGTGCATTTTGTGCCAGAGACAGCACCGCTGGACCGGGTATTCATTGATTTTTTCGAAAACCACCAGCATCTCATGGTAGCGGTCGACGAGTACGGCAGCGTGACCGGGGTGATCAGTCTTGAAGACATTATTGAAGAAATTATCGGTAGGGAAATAGTTGATGAATCCGACAAGAACAAAAACATGCGGCAACTGGCCAGGCTTCGTAAACAAAAAAACAGCCAGCCGGATACCGACTAGCGCGGATCTCTCATCAGCTCAGGTGTTGCCAGGATTGGTAGTTTTGGGTAACTCCCTATACTTGGATATATGTGGTGCCAAAATATATACACTCTTAACCTGAGAAGTAATCTGTGCTGGGGGTTGACGAAAAACAGAATGTATTATGGGGACACACCGCATCTTATATATTGACAGGTGGCGTTCTCAAGCAGGAAAAAACATGAATAATCGACACCAAGAGGCTGTTCGCAGGTTGCAGGCAGCTACGCACCATAAACAAGCACCAACAGACGACATGCAATCTATCGTTATCCGAAAAACACCCAACAGATGCCAAAGATCCACCCATTTCATCAGAAGAAGAAGTTTCCTATTCCTTGGCTTCGTACTGTTTGCAACGCTCAGTATCCCGGCTCTTCTGTCTGCCCAGACTTTGTACATCCAACCCACGGCGGAAATTCCCCTTCGGCGTGGCCAGGGCTCTCAATACGCGATTATCGCTGTGGTCAAGGACGGCAGCTCTGTACAACTCCTCGAAGAATCTGATGATTGGGCACGGGTGCTGCTTGACAATGGTAAGGATGGGTGGCTTCTCAGGCGCTACCTGAGTACTCAGCGACCTCCCAATCAGCAGGTAGACATACTGAGCCGGGAAAATGTCTTACTAACTGAAAAGAATGTTTTACTGGAAAAGCAGTTACAAGAATTGTCTGATTTAAATGGCCGGACCGAACAGGAACTCTCAGCCTGTCTTGCTGCCCGAACAGATATCCGGGACGAATTGGAGTCGCTGCAAAACGACACCGTGGATGTGCAGCGCACCAAAAAATCTCTGGCCGAAGCCAGCGTAGAGATCGCACAGCTCCACAACCAACTGACCGACCTGCAGATCGAAAACACGGTATTGAAAAAGAATGAGTCTATTAAATGGTTCCTGGTCGGCACAGGGGTTCTTCTCTCAGGTTGGCTGCTTGGCCGTTTTACCAAAAGTAACAAGAAGAGAAGGTCAAGCCTGCTGTAGTGAGAAACAGGCTACTGCATGGCCTCAAGGATAACTTCGACCTCTGCTTCCTGCCCTTCCCGCAGAACTTGCAGAACTACTTTTTCCCCCACACGGTATCGTTCAAGCTCGTCTCGTAGGGAATCATACCCACTGACCCGTCTGCCGTTGACAGCCAGGATAACATCCCCAAGGATAAGCCCCCCTGCAACCTGTCTAGTCCCTTTCAACCCTGCCTGATCAGCAGTGGAACCCTTGATGACCTTGAGGATGAGGACTCCCTCCAGGCCCAATTCATCGATCAGCCGTTGGTTGGCGATGCTGATCCCGAGCCCCGGACGAATAACTGTACCGTGTCGTATGATGTGCGGCACAACCCGGTTTACTTCGCCTACTGGAACGGCAAAACCGATTCCCGAACTTCCCCCCGAAGGACTATAGATGGCAGTGTTCACCCCAATTAGTCGGCCGGCGCTGTCCAGCAACGGCCCGCCGGAGTTTCCCGGATTGATGGCAGCATCGGTCTGGATGACATCATGGATGGTTCGTCCTGTCACCGCCGTAATTTCACGGCCTAAAGCGCTGACCACCCCGGTGGTCAGGGTCTGATCCAGTCCAAAGGGGTTGCCGATGGCAAAGACTTTCTGGCCCACCAGCAGGCTGGTAGACTCACCAATGGAAATGGGCTGCAGTTTGTTTGCAGGGGCGGATATCTGCAAAACAGCCAGGTCCCTGTCAGGGGCAGCTCCCACCAGGACCCCCTTCCAGGTTGTATGGTCAGCCAGGGTCACCTCAATACGGTTGGCATCGGAAATGACATGATAGTTGGTGACAATACGTCCAGATGTATCCCAGATAAATCCCGATCCAGTACCCTGCGGAATCTCGTAGATATTGAGGTTGAACAGTCCTCTACGCACCCCGATACTGGTGATGTAAACCACCGAAGGCGCTGAACTACGAAATATTTCTATGGTATTCAGTTCGTCTGCAGCGAGTTCGCCACGAGCGACCACTGTCCGGGGTGCGGCATCGGGATCGTAGAGAGCCGGTTGAAAACTCTGATACAGCAGCCAGAGCAGCACGGCAGCTCCACCGATCCAGAGGAAAACCTTCTTTGAGGAGCTGGTACGCATTCTGCTCCCGGAAAATCCTCGTTTATTCATAAATTCCCTTTATAGTAGAGACGTACGGGGGATACAATACCTTGATTGTGTAGCACTCCAAACCCGAATTTTTCACCAACATCTTGGAGAAATTGACCACAAGTATGTTGTTACTGACCAACTGCTTTTAATGGAAATTTGAAAATATCTGGAAAATATCATGAGCTACTCGGGTTAGGCTATAAAGAGAATAGAACTGCTGCAAAGCAGAGGCCCTGTGAGAGACTGTTATTTGTCTTCTGGTTATTCAGACTTAAAAAAACAAACTACAGATGCAGCAAGGACTTAGCCACCATAAAATAGAGGCCAACCCCAAGCACGTCCACAGCCGTGGTGATAAACGGGCCCGTTGCTACAGCGGCATCAATATTCAGCCTTTTCAAAACCAACGGCACAAAGCTTCCCACTGTGGCAGCCATAACCATGACAGCAAAAACCGAAGCCCCGACCACAAACCCCAGCTCCATGGGATCAGAATAGCTGAAAAAGGCTATCACGCCCAGCAGCAGACCAAAAACGACTCCCAAGGCAACACCGACAGCTGTCTCCTTAGCTATAACTTGCAGAAACTGTTGCGTATTAACCCGGCCCGTCGCCAGCCCGCGGACAATGATAGTGCTTGACTGGGTGGCGATATTACCGCCCATACCGGCTATTATGGGAATAAATGCAGCCAGTGCTAAGACCTGGGTGAGCGCCTCTTCAAAGGAGTTGATGATATACATGGCCCCAACGCCCCCGAACCAGGAAGCAAGCAGCCAGGGCGCTCGGATCAGAATTTTTTGGTGCAGCGGTTTGAGCAGAATCTCTTGGTCACGACCAGCACCAGCCATCTGCATGAAATCCTCGTTGGCCTCTTCGCGCAGAACATCAATAATGTCATCCACAGTAACGATACCAACCATGGTGAAGGTGGCATCCACCACAGGCACGGCAAGCAAATTATATTGAGAAACAATGTGAGCGACCTCTTCCTGATCAGTGTCGGTGGTGACGGTGATCACATTGGCATTCATGATGTTTTTGAGTTTCCGGTGCATGGGGTGGAGAATAAGT
This sequence comes from Desulfobulbus propionicus, assembly GCA_002748755.1. GTDB lineage: Bacteria > Desulfobacterota > Desulfobulbia > Desulfobulbales > Desulfobulbaceae > Desulfogranum > Desulfogranum propionicus_B. The sequence goes on from PDTD01000019.1 coordinate 47,551, forward strand.
TCACGCAGCGACAGAACGCCGGCCAGTTGTCCCTCACCATGGGTGATATAGAGATAAAACACCATCTCCTTTTCCTCGCTGCGCTTCTGTACCTTGGCGATGGCATCTTCCACAGTCAGTTCCTCGTCAAGGTACATAAAATCCGGTGACATGATACCGCCAGCCGTGTCGGGATCGTATTTCAGAAGTTCCTCGACCTCGTATCGATCCTTAAGTTCCATATGGGTACGAATTTCCATCGCCACTTCATCCGGCAGGGCGTCCAGCACATCCGCAGCATCATCCGAAGCCATTTCGGTTACCACATCGGCCATGAATTGATGGGACAGTCCTTCGACCAACTCAAGCATGATGGGCTTGTCCAACTCACTGAAAAAATCAGCTATTTTTTCTGTCTGGGCAAGGATTTCAAAAATATCCTTTTGCTCAGCAAAGCCAAGTGAGCGAAATACATAGGCCATGTCTGCCGGATGTGTTTTGAGAATAAGCTTGCGAATATTCTCTACAGCACCGCGCCTGTGCAAACGACGCAACGTGTCTCGTAACACCTTGCCCTCGATCCCTATCATTTCTCTTTTTGGTGTTTTTTCCATAACAGCTCCAGAATCCCAAGGACAGTTAGGTTGCGAACAGGTATTTCCTACATGCGGACACTTCCTTTCCGGTATTGCAAAAGGCAAAAGCAGGGAGTATCCCAAATCTGTAAGCACTATCAGGGTGTTCACAAACTAAAAAAAATACTTCCGCTGCCTGCGGGAGTACAAAAAGGGGCTATAGTACAGAATCGGGCGCTATAATGTCAAACCATAAAAACCGGTCGTCCATAGATGGACGGCCTGAAAAAAGGACATGCCAGGATATGAAGCTGCTTAGCCGAACAGACCACTTTTTTGGCCTATCCAGCAGACGAGAAAACCAATAACCATAGAAATAATACCAACCGCACGCAGCTGTTCAGGCGGCATATCAACGAGTTGACGTAACCAGCGCTTCATGGCTTCCGGCGCAGCCACATAGGGCAATCCTTCCAAGACAAAAACCAAACCAATTAAAGTGATGAGTACCTTCATATTGTACCCTTTACCAGAAAGGACCAAGAGAAGCAATCAGCGACAAACATATTGACAATACTCAAATAAAAAAAGTATGCTATTCCATCTTTACGCATACTTCCCGTGACTGTCGGCCATCATGGCTAAGTTTCCCTTAATAACGAACATATATGACAAATTCAACACGTACATACGCTGAGGCAGGTGTCGACATAGACAAGGGCAACCTTTTTATTTCTCATATAAAAAATATAGTTGCCGCAACCCATCGCAGGGGGGTGCTCAATGATATCGGCGGTTTTTCCGGTCTCTTTGCCATCGGCGACTCCGAGTGTACGGATCCCGTGCTCATTGCCTCAACAGACGGGGTCGGCACCAAGCTGGCCATTGCCAAAATGTGCCACAGGCACGATACCATAGGCATAGACCTGGTTGCCATGTGTGTCAACGACGTCATTGTGTGCGGGGCAAAACCATTGTTTTTTCTTGACTATTTCTCTTCCAGCAAGCTAGAACTCGAAGTCGCCACCGAGGTTGTCAAAGGAATTGCTGAAGGATGCAAGTTAGCGCAATGTTCCCTTATCGGCGGGGAAACAGCCGAGATGCCAGGACTATATCAGCCCGGAGACTATGACTTGGCTGGCTTTGTGGTCGGGATAGCGGACCGTAACGCCATTATAGATGGCAGCGATATCAAGGTAGGTAACAAGATTATCGGGCTTGCATCCTCAGGTCTGCATTCCAACGGCTACTCCCTGGTCAGGCAAGTGCTGTTTAAGGATTTGGGCAGGAAGGTCGACCACTACATAGAAGAGTTCCAATGCTCCCTGGGAGAAGAATTGCTCCGACCGACCCGCATCTATGTGGATGCCATCACGAACATAGTTCGCAGATATCCCATCAATGGTCTGGTACACAATACCGGTGGCGGTTTTATTGACAACATTCCCCGTATTCTTCCCCTTGGTTGCGATGCCAAAATCATGCAGGGGACCTGGCCTGTTCTGCCTGTCTTTTCATACCTGCAACATTACAGTAATGTGCCCGAAAAAGAAATGTACCGCACCTTCAATATGGGTATAGGAATGCTTGCCATTGTGGACGAAGAATATGTGGAAGACATCCTGCACCAGTTGACGGCTCTGGGCGAGAAACCCTACCTGATCGGAGAAATCACCGCCACAAAAGGGGATACTGAGACAAAGGTGTTTTTCGTCTAAAAAAACGTGGCTCAAGAAACCCTGCCATGGCGCTCACAGAACGCTCACAGAAGCCCTTGAGAGATCACAGTCGGTGCCGACTACTCGCCCTGCTTAAAAAGACAAGCAAGAAAGGCATGCTGTCGCTGGACAGCATGCCTTTCCCCTGCCCAGGTTCGTGACAGAGCTGATCAGCTTCGGCCACAATCGGCTGTCCCGCCTTTCAGTTTGTACAAGCCATGTTCCAAGGCAGGCAGCACAGCCTGGAGATTTTCCCTGGCAGCTTTCTCACTCCCCGGTAGATTGATAATCAGGGTCTGTTTTCGTATTCCGGCAATCCCCCTTGACCAGACAGCCTGAATGGTCTTTTCCAGGCTGGCCATCCGCATAGCCTCACTAAGACCGGGGAGTTCCAGTTCAATGACCCGCCGGGTGGCTTCCGGGGTCCGGTCTGAAGGGGCGACACCGGTCCCCCCGGTCGTGATGATGCAATCCAGGCCGAGATCATCGACCCAGTGCAGCAGGGTCTGTTCTATCTGGTCGGGCTGATCCGGCAAGATAGTGTAGTTCCCGATGGAAAAGCCGGCCCGGGTGAGCATTTCCTGGAGCATGGCACCGCTGGTATCGATTCGTTCTCCCCGGGAGCCCTTGTCACTCAGGGTCAGGACTCCACAGGTATAGATCGCTGTTTTGCAAACTGAATCACTCATATATCCTCGTCACAAGCATCCAATGGCAAGAATCAGGGCCACATGAACACGAAGAGCCCACAGCTCTTCCCCTGGGACTGGTTCTTACTCGGCGGCCTGTTTGTATTCCTCGATGATTTTATCGGCAATATGACTGGGGACTTCCTCGTAATGGGAGAAGGTAACTGTAAATGTGCCCTGCCCGCCTGTCATAGAGGTCAAATCCAGGGCATACAGCAGAATTTCAGCCTGGGGGACATGGGCGTTGACGACCTCGGCCTTGTCTGTAGAATCCATGCCAAGGACCTTCCCCCTGCGACTGTTTAAATCGCCCATGACATCACCAACATAATCCTTGGGTACGCGCACTTCCAACTCCATGATAGGCTCAAGCAGGATGGGCTGAGCGTCCATAACGCCTTTCTTGAAAGCCAATGAGCCTGCCACCTTGAATGCCATTTCGGAGGAATCCACGCTATGGAAAGAGCCATCAATCAAGTTGACTTTCAGATCAACGAATGGATAGCCGGCAATAACACCTTTTTCCATGGCCTCTAGAATACCCTTTTCAACCGCAGGCCTATACTGCTGGGGAATAACACCGCCAACAATGGAGTCAACAAATTCAAACTGCTCACCCCGGGAGAGCGGGCTCAACTCAACGGTGCAATCACCGAATTGACCGCGTCCGCCTGATTGTTTTTTATGCTTACCCTGGACAGTGGTCGAACCTTTGATGGTTTCCCGGTAGGGAACCTTGGGCGTTCTCAGGTCCATCTCAACGCTGAATTTGCGCTTGAGTTTCTCCCCGATAACCTCCAGGTGTACCTGACCCACACCGGAAAGAAGCACTTCCCTGGTTTGCTGTTCCCTGGTGAGTTTCAGGGTCAAATCTTCATCCAGCAGTTTAGTGATGGAGGCAAACAGTTTTTCCTCATCCCCTTTCTTTGCGGAAACCGCATACGAAAGCACCGAAGGCAGAGCGTCCGGTGTGTCAAGTACAATGGGCTGGGCTTCTGTGCACAGGGTATCACCGGTGGTGGTTTCTTTCAGTTTGGCGACGGCCACGACCATACCGGGAAGGGCGGTATCAATGGGTTTTTGCTCCTTGCCTTGCATGATATAGAGTTGGCCAAATCTCTCAGCGAGATCCTTGCCAGCATTGTAGAAGCTGTCTCCAGAAAGGGTGCCGGAAAACACCCGGAAAAGAGTCAGACGACCGGCAAAGGGGTCGGCCATGGTTTTGAAAACCAAGGCGGAAAAGGGCGCCTCAGCGGATGACTCCAGTTCAACCAACTCACCATCCTTGGGACTGGAGCCAACAATCGTAGGCCGTTTATCAGGTGAGGGGAAGAGGTCTGCTATGGCATCCAGGACAATACTGGACCCAAAGTTGTGCACAGAGGCGCAGGGGATAACCGGAGCAATCTGCCCCTGTTCAACCGCCTTGCGCAGCCCTGTCTGTATTTCTTCAGCTGTCAGTTCACCCTCTTCCAGGAATTTTTCCAACAGGTCATCATCGGTTTCAGCAATATACTCTGCCAGGCTTTCGTATAAAGACTCTACCTCATCCTCCATGTCCGCCGGGATGTCTTCGGTTTTGGTTTTGCCTGTACCATCGAACATCAGGGCTTTTCGGGCCAGGAGATCGACAACCCCCTTGAAGTTTTCTTCTGCCCCGATGGGCAGATGGGTGATCACCGGGTTGATGGCAAAACTTTTGCGAATTTGCTCCACAGTTTTGTCAAAATTGGCCCGCTCGCGGTCCATCTTGGATATACAAATCAGCCGAGGCAGGTTTTTTCCCAGGATCATATCCACAAATTTCTCAGTCTGCGGCCGAACACCAAGTACAGCGCCGACCACCAGAATGGCACTGTCAGCCACATTTGCGGCAAAAACGGTTTCATTGATAAAATTATCATCGCCAGGGGTGTCCATGAGGAAGACATCCTTTTTTTTCCAACTCAGATGTCCGAATCCGGTGCTGATGGAAATGTGGCGTTTCTGTTCTTCCGCCTCGTAATCCATGGAGGCGGTCCCTTCATCTACCTTCCCCAGACGATTCACCGATCCGGCGGTAAACAGTAACGCCTCCGCTAATGTTGATTTACCGCTGTTGCCATGTCCAAGAATAACCGTATTCCTAATGTGCTGAACGTCCTGCATGGGTTCCTCCGGTGAAAGGGATGTTGGAATTAAGGGGGTGTGGAACTCTCTTTGTTACCTGAATCGGGCCTTCTCAGTCGTTGATTTATTCTCCCGTTCTGAGTTGAGGCAGGATTGAGGCGATCTCTAGCAATGCATATAATTTACTTTCTCTTTTCAAACAGGTCTGGTAACCATCAATGCTGCGAAGGGCGTCTCTGTGACAAACAGAGTTTTCTATATTTTCAAATTACACGAGCAAAGTCAAGGGATACCTAATTCAGAAAGCACCTATGGACAACCTGCAGCCTCCAAAACCAAGTAGTTCAACAGAAAAAATTGCATGCTCAGCTGGGGCAGTCAGCTGTGCTGTCATGTGCAGCAGAATTCTGGGATTAGTCCGGGAACAGCTATTTGCCGGACTGTTTGGGGCGGGTTTTGCCTATGATGCCTTTGTTGTCGCCTTTCGTATTCCCAATCTGCTGCGGGATCTTTTTGGAGAAGGTGCTCTGTCTGCTGCCTTTGTCACCGTTTTTTCAGAATATGTGACCCAAAAAGGGGACAAAGCAACCTGGGAGTTGGCCTCCACAGTGTTACTTTTTTTTGCCGTCCTGCTCAGCATCCTGGTACTGGTTGGTACCTACTGGGCAGAACCCCTTGTCAATCTGCTTGCCAGCGATTTTCAAACCATGGCAGGAAAAACAGCTTTGACCGTGCAGCTGACCCGCATCATGTTTCCCTTTCTCGTTTTCATTGCACTATCTGCCGTGGTTATGGGCATGCTCAATACCAAGGGCCGCTTTTTTATTCCCGCCATGGCCTCAAGCTTTTTTAACCTGGGCTCCATTGTCGGCGGTGTCGGTCTCTCCCTGCTCTTACCCAAATTCGGCCAGCCCGCCATCGTGGGCATGGCTTTTGGTACCTTGATCGGCGGTATCCTGCAGCTGGGCATACAACTACCCACTCTTTTTAAGGTCGGATTTCGATGCATACCCGGGTTCCGACTCAATCACCCAGGGCTTAAAAAAATTCTCTGGCTGATGGTCCCAGCTACCATAGGGCTTTCAGCAACCCAGATCAATATTTTTATCAACACCAACTTTGCCACAAGCTGCGAACAGGGGTCGGTTTCCTGGCTCAACTATGCCTTCCGTTTTGTTCAGTTGCCCATAGGCCTTTTTGGGGTGGCATTTTCCATTGCCGCCATGCCCGTGCTTGCAAAACAGGCCGCAGCCAAGCAGCTGGACAAACTCAAGGCCACCTTTATCTCGTCTCTGGTGCTGGTGTTCAGTTTGACTATTCCGGCCACAGTTGGCTTGCTGATTCTGGCGGAACCCATTATTCGCCTGATTTTCGAGCATGGGGTCTTTACCCAGATGGATACGATAAAAACCGCCCAAGCCCTGCAACTCTACGGTCTAGGACTATTTGCCTATTCTTCGGTCAAAATTATGGTGCCGGTTTTTTATGCAATCAATACGACACGATATCCGGTTGTCGGCAGTTTTATCGGGGTGGCAGCCAACCTTATCATTATCACTCTGGTCATTGAACAGCTCCAGTTCAGAGGTATAGCCCTGGCTACTTCCTGTGCCATGACCTGCAACTTTCTTTTCCTGGGTCTCTGTCTGTCACGAAAACTGGATGGCCTTCCCTTTCAATATCTAGTGCGCGGCATGGTCAAAATCAGCATTGCTTCTGCGATCATGGGAGCTGGTACCTGGTATGGACGCGCCTTGCTCAGCGACTGGCTCCAGGGGCCTCTGTTTCTCCAGGCAGCAGGGGTCTTCAGCCTGATAGGGGGTGCTGCAATTTTTTACGCTCTCTTCTTACAGTTCCTCGGGCTGCCTGAATTCACCTTACTGACCCAAAAAATCATGCAGCGCGTAGGCTACCGCGCCAAGTCATAGAGCAGCTGCACCTGAGCCAGCAAGGCCACCACAGCGGTGTCCACGTGAAGAATGCGCTCACCCATGGTAAAAACCTGAAAGTCCTGCTCTCTTAAGAGGTCGATCTCAAAGTCATTCCAGCCGCCTTCAGGCCCGATGGCCAAAATCATCCGCCGGTCCCCGAGCCAGGGATTGATCATGGTGGCAAAGGTCTGTTCTGCGCGGGGATGTGCGAGCAGGCGGACGCCTTCCAGGGTCGGCAGCACATCCTGGACAAAAGGCTTGAATTGGGTATGTATTTCCACTGTGGGCATCCTACTGTCCCCTGCCTGTTCCATGCCTTCCCGTACCAACGCTTTGATTTTCTCTTTTTTTAGTACCGGACTGTGGAAAAAGGATTTTTCCACTTTACTGGAACGGATAAGGAAAAACCGACGTACCCCCATAACTGTGGCCTGCTTCAAAACACGCTGCAACATGATGGGACGGGGCAATGCAAGAACCAGGTCTACCTTCATACCCTGCCCTAGCGCCTGCATCAGTTCCACCTGCAGGCGAACGGTATGTTTTGTTACGGCAACTACAGTCCCATGCCCCACCAGGCCATTCACCTGCCCTACACGAACCCGATCACCTGGCTTGACCCCTAGGACAGCTATGAGATGCTCCGCCCGTCTGTCCGAGACGGTCAGCATACCGGCCTCACACTCTTTTTTTTCAAAGAGAAGTAAGTTCATTCCCCATAATCCAGCTCCAAGTCCAAGGTATCCGGTTCAAACGACAGGGTGGCAAAATAATCCCGGGGCTGCTCCTGTCTCCGGATCAATTCCACCTGCCCATCCTGCCGGAACAGTAATTCCTTTGGACGCAGCTGCCCGTTATAATTAAACCCCATGGCATGCCCGTGGGCACCGGTATCATGAATGATAAGCGTATCATTGATCTCTATACCAGGCAGGCTTCGCTGAATGGCAAACTTGTCATTGTTCTCGCATAAAGATCCAACCACGTCAACCACTTCATGCCCCCCCCCATTCTCTTTACCCAACACTTCAATATGATGGTAGGCCCCATACAGTGCCGGCCGCATCAAGGCGCTCATGCTGGCATCTACGCCAATGTAGGTCCGGTAAATATCCTTACGGTTAATGACCTGGACCACCAGGACTCCGTGGGGACCGGTCATGAACCTACCGCTTTCCATATACAGGGCAGGCATATAGCCATTTTTCTGCTCAAAAATGTGGAACAGCTCCGTAATTCCTTTGCCCATGGCTTCCAAATCAAGGGGTGTATCTTCCGGAGTATATGGTATACCGAGACCGCCACCGATATTGATAAAGTCAAACACAATTCCAAGCTCGCTGCTGATTGTTTGAATGAGCTGCAGCAAAAGTTGGGCGGTCTGTATCATATAGCCGTGATACAGTTCATTGGACGCGAGCATGGTGTGCAGTCCAAAGCGTTTTGCGCCCTTTTGTTGTGCCCGGCGATAAGCATCAAGGATCTGATCGTGGCTGACACCATATTTCGCTTCTACCGGATTACCGATAATGGCATTGCCTGACCTGCGGGCTCCAGGGTTGTAACGAAAGCAGATCAGCTCCGGCATTTCGGGGACTTTATCTATCAGGCTGATGTCATCAAGGTTCAGGATACAGCCACCGTCTTCCATTGCCAGGGCAAATTCTTCTGCACTGGTGTTATTGGAGGTGAACATGATGTCGTCACCATCTGCGCCTATCTTCCGGCTGAGCATCAGTTCAGTTGCGGAACTACAGTCAAATCCAAAACCCATATCCTGCATTATTTGCATAATACGAGGATTGGGAAGCGCCTTGACGGCATAGTATTCCCGGAATGTGCGCACACCTGCAAAAACCTGTTGCAAACGTTGACCGGTCTCCCGTATTCCCAGTTCATCATAGATGTGAAATGGCGTCCCATAGTGTTGACTGATGGCCGCCAGCCTGGGGTATAAGCGGGAACGGTAATCGGTTGAGATTGGCATAGTGATTTCCTCTATTTTTTGACCCTGTTTTGCAGCGGTAACTTTGCGGTTTCTTTGAATGTGTGCAGCACCTGGGTTGTACGGGTAGCCATGACACCGGGCATACGGACGACCTTATCTTGCAAAAAGCGATACAGCTCTGCATTGTCTGCCATACGTAGCTTCAAGAGATAACTATTCTCTCCTGAGACATAATGCACCTCCTGGACCTCCTCAAAACCAGCGAAATAGGTTCCTAACTCCTGGTCCTTTTCCTGCTCGCGAACCACAACAGAGACAAAGGCTATCAATCTGCGATCAAACCGTTCGGGGTTTAATCGGACCTCGTATCCGTCAATGATCCCCTGCCGTTCAAGCTTACGGACACGCTCCAAGACGGCTGAAGGCGCCATATCCATCTGTCGGGCCACTTCAACGTTGGGGATACGAGCTTTTTCCTGCAGTATTCGCAGAATTTTTAAGCTGATGTCATCAATCATAATTCCTCGATAAAAAGCTTTCCGGCACAATCACCCTCTGTCAAAGGACGACCACACCGTAGCAAATAACATCCAAAACAACCAGAAAAATATGAATTTTTTTTTATAAAAAGTTATATTATAAGAATATTGTTCTCAATATATTCTTATAAACAGAACAAAAAACAGAAAAGATCCTTTTTTTTAAGACCCGCCTCCTTTCTTTTTTTGCTGCGTAATCCCCTGGATTTGCTGCCCCCCCCAAAAAAACTTCGCCTGACTGGAGCTGTTATGAAACACAGGAATGGCAGGTGATCTTCCCAAACGATCTACCCCAGATGTCTCATGAACAGTGTTCCTTATCTGAGAACAAAGAAACAAAAACAGATGGGTATGCTGTCCGTAAGCAGGTTCGCGTTTGGCCAAAATGTGCCCCAAAGGTCAGCCCAGGGGGTACCATCTTCGGCAATAATGTGGTTACTCATATACCCCCGTATAAAAAGGTACCAAAAACGCCTGAACCTGGTACCTTCTAAGCTGAGGAAAAATCCAGACTACAACCATCTACACCATGGGTACAAACCGACATCTTCCCATATCGACAGATAGTACTGTCGAGCTTTCCCCTGCAACCAAGGTTCTCACTGATCAGGGGAATACCTCTGTGGAAAAAGACCGTGTAAACTGTGGCATAGACGACGGTGGACTCACTTGAATGGACCACCTCAAGTGTACGAAAAGCTGCAAACACGCAAGGTACGACTATCTCCTCCCTGTCATGAAATTTTTCCGCAGACAAAACAAAATGGCAGGCTCTCTTTTTACTTGTCCCAATACCTCTGCTCAGGTATTGATGGGCAACACAACAGACACAACCATGACCAGAGAGGGTTCCTTTGTATCTACTCTACAATCTGTTGCAAATTCTGCTTCTCCCCATACTTGCACCCCTGCTGCTTCTCTCTTTAGGTCGAACTAAATATCGTATCCGCCTGGGTAAGCGGTTGGGAGTTGGATTGTCTGCTCTCTGGCGACAACAGAGCGCCGGGGGGCAGAAAGGCCCTCCGGTCATCTGGATCCATGCGCTATCAGTAGGAGAGACGACTTCCGCTTTGCCCCTGGTCAGGCTGCTCAGGGAGCAGTACCCCGACGGACAGCTTGTCTTCACCGTCACCACCAGGGCTGGCGAGCAGCTGGCCAGAAAACGCATTGGCCCGTATGTGGACATCCTGTTCCCCTCTCCCCTTGATCTGCAGTTCACCATCCGGCACTTTATCCGCACCCTGCAGCCCCATCTGTTCATCCTTGTCGAAACTGATTTCTGGCCCAACTGGCTCTTCACCCTCCAAAGAAAAAATATTCCCGCTCTCTTGGTTAATGGCAGAGTTTCAAAGGACTCCGTGCGCATGTACCGCCGTTTCCCCTGGTTCTTTACCCCGCTGTTTTCAGCCTTTTCCCTGCTCTTTATGCAGACCCGGCAGGATGCCGAAAACATGAAAGCCCTAGGCGTGGCGCCCCAGACAGTCTGCGTTTTAGGCAACCTGAAAGCAGACATGGCCGTTTCGAATCTGGACAACCATCAGGCCAATCTCATGCTCAAGAAACAGTACAACCTGCCAGAAAACAAACTCATCTGGATTTGCGGGTCCACCCATGGCGATGAAGAGCAATACATCCTTTCCGCCTATGAACAGCTTGTAATGACAACGCAGCTGACCCTCATCATAGCGCCAAGAAATATAAAGCGGGCAGAAGAGATCTGCGTTCTTGGTAAGAAAATGGGATTCAGGACCGCCAAACGAAGCGAACCTACCAGCATGGCCGTCTATGACATCCTTATTCTGGATACAATAGGTGAGCTTGCAAGGCTGTACCAGGTCGCTGACCTGGTATTCATAGGGGGCAGTCTCGTTCCCAGGGGCGGCCACAATCCCCTGGAGGCTGCTGCCCATGGCAAACCCATTATTTTCGGTCCCTATATGGACGATTTTTCCGAAATTGCCGCCGGCCTGGTGCAGTGTGGTGGTGGACGACAAATCACTACACCGATAGAGCTGACCACCTTCCTGCGCCACCTCATCCAGGCTCCCAATAAACGAGTCACCATGGGCAGGCATGCCCGAGAGTGGATGTTGGTAGAAAGCGGCACAGGAGAACGGCTTCTGGAAAAAATCAAGGATTTCCTCCCCTAACCCGGATTTTCCCATGAACATGTTGTCTCATTTAAGAAGTAATATACCAAAACAAAGGGATGTGATATCCGTGAACAGACTCAAATCTCGACAAAATGCCTACCAAAGGTCAGCTCAGCCGGTACCATCTTCGGCAGTCTTTTGGCGACACATCTATCCAAGTAGAATGAGGTCCCAAAAACTCCCGAACCTGGCACAACCTGAGCTGATGATTAATCCGGGCTCATAGGAGAACTGTCGCTTGTGGGAAAACATGGACGACAAGGGGGATCCCTGTACGGGCACAACCTCCTCATCCTGGTTACTTTTGGATATGCTGCCGGAGCCACCCTCTCTCTGCACACCTCCTCTGCATGGACTCATTCCCAGCTTAGCCTGCTGACTTTTTTCCTCCTCACTGCAGGCCTCGGCGCCTCCTGCACGACCCGAAAAACAACCACCCTACTGCTTCTGACAATAGCCTTTTTTGCTCTAGGATACCAGCTAATGGCCAAGGAGAGGGGCAAACCAGGGACGACAAACCATATAGCTACGCGCATCACCGAAAAGACGACAATGACTTTAATCGGAACCGTGCACTCCATGATTGAGTCCCAAGGCAAAAAAAGCAGACTGATCCTGGCGGTGGAGGAGATGTGCTCACATGGTCCGCAGTCCCATGGTACCTGTGCTCCAACGTCGGGCAAAGTGCTTCTCTCCATCCGTGATCAGCTGGATACAACAATCCGCCCCGGATCTCTGCTCATGATTGTAGCCACCATCTCCCCGCTGCGCCCCAGGCATACTCCCGGGACATTCGATTATGCGAACTACCTGGCAGCAAAGGACATATACGTCACCGGCTGGATTGCCCGGTCGGATTTTATTGAACCGATATACCGCCAAGGGTTTTCCCTGGGGGAGGCAGTGAGATATTTTCCAGAACAACTGCGGCAGCAGTTTTCCTCCTTTCTCGTGCAGAGTCTTGCGCCTGAGAGTGCAGCTCTCTATCAGGCATTGCTGCTGGGATACAGAGGGAACATCCCAAAAAGGACTTTGGAGAAATTCAAAACCGGCGGTGTACTCCATCTTTTGGCCATCAGCGGCCTGCATCTCAGCCTGCTCGCCTCCGGCATGGCGGCATTTGTCCTTTTTTGCCTGAAACGCTCGCAATGGCTCCTTTTGCATACCTATGTTCCTGCACTGGCCGTGGCCCTGACAATCCCCACTCTTTTTGCATACAGTCTGATCGCCGGGATGAACCTACCGGTTTTTCGCGCCTTGGTCATGGCCGTGCTGGCTGCATACGCCCTGTTCATCCACCGATTCAAATCCATGCAACATCTCCTTGCGGCTGCCGCCTTTGTCATCTTGACAGTGCACCCCATTGCCTTGAATACAGCCTCCTTCCAGCTCTCTTTTGCCGCTGTTGCAGGCATTGTCCTGCTGACGCAAAAAATCGGTCCCTGGTGGTTGGCTGTCAAAAGAAGCAATCCCCTCAAAGGATATCTCCTTTTGGTTCCCATGGGCCTTCTTGTCTCTACAGCAGCTACCATGGCCACCCTGCCAATCATGCTGGTTCATTTCGGACGGTTCTCCCTCATCGGTCCAGTTGTTAATCTCTTGATTGAACCGCTCCTTTGTTTCTGGGCACTGCCTCTGGGGCTGATTGCCCTGCCCCTCTCGCTGTTTGCACCGGAAGCGGCAACGGCAGTACTGCACCTCGGCGCGTTGGGCTTTCAGTTCAGCGATACCATCCTCAGCATCGGATCACAGATACCGGTTGCATCACTCTGGACCATTACTCCTTCATGGCTGGAAATCATCACCTATTATGCACTGCTTAGCCTACCCTTTGTGCCCTGCCTGACCCGTCGTACCAAGCTTGTCTGTCAGTGCATCGGCTTTCCCATGCTGCTTTTTTCCTTTACCTTCACCCTTTGGCACAGGCCTTCCCGCCCGGAAACTATGATCCATTTTATTGATGTGGGCCACGGATCATCCACCCTCCTGGAGCTGCGTGACGGACACAACTGCCTGGTTGACGCTGGCGGCAGGCAGTCGGCCGACTTCAATGTCGGTGAAGCGGTGGTAGCGCCCTTTTTAAGAAAACGACGCATCTGGAAGCTTGATGCTGTCATCATCTCCCACCCGCACAGTGATCATTACAATGGTATCCCGTTTTTGCTCCAGCAATATGCACCAGAGCGGCTGTATATTAACGGACAACAAACAAAGGAATGGCGCTACCAGAAACTCCTCCGGGATGCGGCCGCAAAAAATGTCAGAATTCAGGCATTGCAAAAGGGCCAGTTCGTTCACCAGAGTCCAAAAGATACCCTGCTCTGCCTCGGCACGGCAGGGTATCCAGAAGCGCAGGCTTTTTCCACCAATGATCAGAGCCTGGTCATACTCCTGAGGACCGACGACGACTTCTCCGTTCTTTTACCCGGTGATATAACCAAGGCAGCAGAACAACTTCTTGTCCGTAACAACCTGCCCAGAGCGACTGTGCTTGTCGCGCCTCATCATGGCAGCATCACCTCCACAACGCCTGCTTTTCTCCAGGCAGTTGCACCGCGCTTCATTGTGGTATCATCTGGCTATTCCCGGCGAAATACATTCCCGGCCCCTCAGCATACGGCCCGTTGGAAACAGGTGCCCATTCCATTTGCAACAACGGCGCTTGCCGGAACCATTCGCTGCACCATACACGACACTACTTTGCACATACAGGATTTCCAGGGAAAGCCCCTTTTCTCTCAAACCCTTCCACTTCCCCCGCATGACCTTTTTTTGTTATCACCTTGAAATAGGTTTCGAACTTGGACCCACCGCCTTTCCCCAGACCATATAGTAAGAATTCGTGCAATATTTAGGGGTTGCGTGTTGACGATGTCGGCAAAGGAGGAATTTGCTTTCCTTTCAGCTACGACGATTATCGACAGAACAAACAGATCCTGATTACAAACCTGTAGTGTCGTAACAATGGATCACTACTGGAAAAAGTGCCCATCGAAATGGTGGTGCCCAATGGGCATACTTCAAAGAATGGGCCTTTGAATATCTCAAAACTGGCAGCAGGGACAGGCCTACTGAACCTCTTTCATGAACCAAAAAGCAGACAGTGACAACTCAAGTACTCCCATGGATTGCTCATGAATAGTCTGTCTTATTGGAGATAAAAACACAAAAACAGATGGATGTAGTATCCGTGAGTCGGCTTGCATTTCGATAAACCGTTCACCTGCGCTCAACTTGAGCGGTACCATCTTTGGCAGGCTTTTGCGAGCACATATACCCACGTAAAATGAGTCACCAAAAACTACCAAACCTGGCACCGCCTGAGCCGATGAGAAATCCTGACTAGGCGCTTAAAAACGGTCCCGGTGCAAAAGGATACCTTTATATCTCAGTGAAATCTGCGGGGTTTCTTTTCAAGAACTTAAGGAATTTGGGTTTCTCAATACAGTTCATATAGGCATCTTCTGCACTGATTCTCTTTTTCTCTAGATGTTCCATAATTGCATCGTCCAAGGTCTGCATCCCATATTTTTTTCCGGTCTGCATGGTTGAGGGAATCTGGTAGGTTTTCGATTCCCGAATCAAATTGCGCACAGCCGGGGTGCAGACAAGAATTTCCAGGGCTGCCACTCTGCCTTTGAGGTCGGTCCTTTTAAAAAGGGTCTGGGAGACCACCGCCTTCAGGGCATCAGCCAAGGTCGAGCGAACCTGTCCCTGTTGATTTGCGGGGAAGACCTCGACCACACGGTCAACGGTTTTCATGGCATTCATAGTGTGCAGGGTACCAAAAACAAGATGCCCGGTCATGGAGGCCTCCATGGCAAGGGAGATAGTCTCAAGATCGCGAAGCTCACCAACCAGAATAATATCTGGATCTTCACGCAACGCCCCTCGCAAAGCGGCAGAGAACGACCTGGTGTGCGTCCCGACTTCCCGGTGATTGACCACGCACTGCTGAGATTTATGCACGAATTCTATGGGATCTTCGATGGTCAGGATGTGATCCTTCCTGGTCTTGTTGCACTCATCCAGAATGGCTGCCAAGGTTGTCGACTTCCCCGAACCCGTGGGCCCGGTTACCAGTACCAGGCCTTTGGGCAGACTGGCAAGTTTACTGATAACTTTGGGCAGGCCTAGCTGCTCAACGGTAAGGATCTCGCTGGGGATCTCCCTGAATACCGCCCCTATGCCGTATTTTTGCTGGAAATAGTTGCAGCGGTACCGGGCTAGACCGGGAATTTCGTACCCAAAATCCATATCTCCGGTCTCCTCAAAAACCTTGATTTTATCCTCTGGACATATCTCATAGAGCATCTGTTTGAGTGCTTCGTCACCCAGAGCCTTGAACTTAATCCGCTCCATATCACCACGGATTCGCAAAACCGGCTGCTGACCGGCCATCATATGCAAATCGGAAGCACCTTCATCGTTCATCAATTTGAAAAACGCGTCAATCTGAGCCATGCGCTACTCCTTCTCCAGGGAACCTCCCTGTATCAACTCTTATAATTCCAAAGTTTTGCGAATATAATCAACAACCTGGTCTACGTCGTCCATTACTTCAAAAAGAAAAAGATCTTCTTCCGAAATGTTTCCTCTGCAAAACATCTGTTCTCGCATCCAATCCACCAGCCCTTTCCAGAAAGATGAGCCAAATAAAATTATGGGAAAAGACTTAATTTTTTTCGTCTGTATCAGGGTGAGAGACTCGAACAACTCATCCAGGGAACCAAACCCACCCGGCATACAGATACATGCCGTTGAATATTTCAGGAACATGACCTTACGGACAAAAAAATACCTGAAATCCAGCGGCAGGTTGACATAGGGGTTGGGGCCCTCCTCATAGGGAAGATTAATGCCCAGACCAATGGACAGCCCCCCAGCATCCGCTGCTCCTCTGTTCGCGGCTTCCATGATGCCGGGACCACCCCCGGTTATGATGGAGTACCCATACGCTGCCAGTTTCCCTGCAAGCTCACGAGCTACACGGTAATCCTCGCTGGCTTCATCGGTTCGTGCTGAGCCATATATGGTTATGGCAGGACGCTCCAAACTGGCCAAAGTATCAAATCCTTCAACAAACTCCGAAAGAATACGAAACATTCTCCAGGAATCGCCACGCTCGATATTATCTAGACAGTACTTTTTTTCCTTTTGAACAAATTGTTTACCCAAAAAAAACTCCTTTAAGGACGGTTCAGGAGGCGTTCCTTACAAGGCCTGGAACAAATGCTTTTATCTCCAATCGCGGTGTTTGAGTCAAAAAACTTCCCTACCCGTCACCCGTTCTGGTTGTAGGCCAAAGGGCAGTGCTAACAGCCAGCCCTTCTTGTTTTCAGATACCCTTTAGTAATTCTATCACTTGTTCCCGGAGGCCAGAAGAAATCTTGCGCATTTTTTGCAGCCTTTTCAAAATCCGGACTGCTCTTGGCGTATTTTGCTGCCCGATAAACACCTGGGCCATGAGCAGAAGAGGCTCCGGTCGCCTGATCTTTTCCCCGAACTGACTACGGATAATCCGCTCGGCTTCATCCCATTGCCGGTCGGCAATCAGGCAATGGGCCAGACGGATACTGTTGTCCACATCTCCGAGATCCAGCTCCAGGGCCTGGCGGCACAGACGGATACCGATATCCACGCCTTCACCCAGCTTCACATAGCAGACACCAAGAAGGCTGAGGCTGACACTGTCATGGGGATACATGTGAAGGGCTTGCTGAAAAGCCACTGTTGCATCCTTATAACGTCCCATCTTGCAGAAACTCTCCCCCAAAAGGCGATACACCATAAAGGTACAACCAGATTGCCTGGACCAGCGATCAAGCACTTCAACAGCCTGTCCATACTCCTCCTTGTCCATGAGGAGCTTACTCAACGAGCGGAGCAGCTCGTCGTCAATGTCCTCCTCCCGGTTTGCTGCCTCATAAGCCTGTGACAACAGATCAAGAGCCTTTTCCCTCTGGCCCAGAGTCATCCTTGCAAAGCCTGAATTGACCAGGGCCATAAAATTATCAGGCTCTTCGTTGAGTACCTTTTCAAAACACTGCAACCCGCTCCTGAGTCGATTCAACTCGATAAGGGTCACGCCCAGGCTGTTGAGCAAATTTTTATCCAAGGGCGTCAACTGTAGGCCAAGTCTATACTCCTTGGCGGCATGCCTGTAGTCTTCCTGTTCAAAAAAGTAATCCCCGCTGATATTAAAAGTCAGAGCGTTACAGACTATCACAGCTCCAGACTCGTGGAATGAGGCATGAAAGAGTGCTTTCAGTGCGTTGACAACAGTTTGACTCTTCTTTTTTTGAACACCAGGCCAGCGACCAACGCCTACACTCACTATGCCGATATTGGCAATATCAGATTGCACTGCAAAACAATGCTCGACGGGTAGCTCCCTTTCTTGAGTTGGAAGGGGGAACACACAATACAGCCGGCCTGCATACACTTCGTAAAAAAGCGCTGTCTGCCCAAACAGATTGCCAAGTGCCACCAGCACATGCTCTCCAGCCGCCTCCTGCCGAAACGTTGTCACAACAACCTGAAAGGAATCCAGCCCGCGCCACGTTTTCTGCAGTCTGCCTATAAATTCATTATCCGGCAAAGCAAACGGCGATTCCACCCGGACCGAAGTGTCAAAAACGACATACGGTCCCCTGAGCTCAGCTTCCAAAAGCCCCTGCCATGCTTTTTCAAACAGCTTTTCACCTGAATCGAGCCGACAGAGGGCGGCATGAACACTACGCACCTTCTCTTTTTTCAGGCCTTCCACGAGCTCTTTTGCAGGCAGTAAGGCCTCAGAAGGCTCTGTTTCAAAAAAAAGGATGCCCAAAAGATGGGTACCCAGTGAAAAACAGCAACCTGTTCTCAAGTTATGGAAAACATCAAGTATCCTCTGGTATTGCGTTGTGGCTTTCCGTAAGGTCAGACTGCCAGGCATCACATGACAAAGAAGAAAGGTGGCTGGATACTCCTGCGTGTTGGAAGAGAAGATTTCTAATGCACGACGGTTATACATACCGCTGACAGGATCGATATATGCCTGTCGAACCAGTTGGCACTGCAAGATGAGCTGTTCATAAAGCTGCTGCATCCTGTCCCGATCCAGTTGCCAATGCAGTTTCTGATCATAGCCAAAGCAACGAACAAGAATCCGGTCATTTTCACCAGCGGAAAGAGCAAAGCAAACCTCTGTATCAGTGATAATCACCGGGGGCTGTGCAGGATCACTGGTTTGGGAAAAGACAAACTCTATGGAAACAGGTACAGGAAAAAGTCTTTGCACCTGCTCGGCAAAAACCGTTTCCAGCAGGACGAAATCCAAGGCGTCAAAACAAGGCCTGTCCTCTCTCTTTTCGCTCACATCGGCTCTCCCTTGCATGTATCTCCTGAACATACATCAACAACACCCTTTACAAGAAGAGGAATATCCTCTTCCTGGATAGTGCGCATGTCTACTATCAGTTGTTTTTTTTCAATTCTGCCGATCAAGGGAACGGGCAATGCCCGCAGCCTTTTTTCAAACGTGCTAAGAGGTATGTGCTCAGGGACCAGAGCAATTGCCTTGCTGGGGAGGTTCTGCTCAGGCATGGCTCCTCCACCCACACGGGAGTGGACATCAATTACTTTGACATCACAGCTGACCAGCCCAGCATCCTGCAGTGCTTGTACACATCGATATGCTTTTGCCTCCAGTGTGGGAATGGTTGCAGCCATCATCGCCAGAGTGGGAATCATAGAGCAGGCAGTCTCTTCATCCCGGTATAACCGGAGAATGGATTCCAGCCCAGCCAAGGTGAATTTATCAATCCGCAAGGCCCGATTAAGAGGGTTGCGCTTGATCTGTTCGATATATTTTTTCCGGCCCACAATAATTCCGGCCTGAGGACCTCCCAACAGTTTATCGCCACTAAAAGTAACAACATCCACACCTGATCGGACCACCTCCTGAACAGTCGGTTCGTGCTCCAGGCCGAAGCGGGCAAGGTCAACAAAACTACCGGAGCCAAGATCCTCAATAACCGGCAGCGAGTAACGCCGGCCCAGGGCTACCAGGTCCTGATTGGATACTGCACTGGTGAATCCAATAATACGATAATTACTACAGTGGACTTTCAGTAATGCGCCCGTAGTATCGGTTATTGCCGCCTCATAGTCACGCAGGTGGGTCCTGTTGGTGGCACCGACTTCCACCAGAACTGCACCGCTTCGTTCCATAACCTCAGGAATACGAAAGGAACCTCCGATCTCGACCAACTGCCCTCTGGAAACGATAACCTGGCGGTTTTTGGCCAGAGTCTCCAAAACAATAAGGACCGCGGCGGCGTTGTTATTCACTACCAGCGCAGCTTCGGCACCGGTTATAAGGCAAAGCTGGTCCTCAATATGACTATATCTGCTGCCCCTTTTCCCGGATTGGAGGTCTAACTCAAGGTTACTGTACCACTGGGCGGCGGCTGCCAGCGTCTGTGTCGTTACCTGGGGCAGCAGTGAGCGCCCCATATTGGTGTGAATAATGACACCACTGCCGTTGATAACCCTCTGAAACCTAAAAGCGTTTGAACGTTGTACGAATTTGGAGAGTTCTGCAAAAAATGTGGCCTCATCCATGTCCAGCTCGGGGCTTGAGCGTCCAGAAATAACACGTTTTCGTATCTGGCCCAAATAGAGGCGGACGGCTGCTTTTTTTTGCATAGCTGGTATGTACCCTAGACCCGTCTGTTGGTTCAACCTTCGAAGACACTCGTGAACATTAGGTATGGCACGTAGTTTGCTGTTCAGATCTTGCATAGAGAATAGTCGTTTTAGAGAAGATACTGTTCGCAATCGACATATGGTGTATGGTACGCGAACTGCATCTGTCCGGGCAAATAGAATTCTAAAGCCACTAAATCTGCATCCCCAGGAAGCATGATAGTCCCTGGTTACAGATAGTCGATTGGAGGCGCTGCTGAGAGGTTGTACCACATTCCTGGTATGAATCTCAAATATTTAAAAAAACAGTTTGACAGAAAGCCATTGGTACTGTAATTTCCTCCTCCGTTGCTCATGACGACAGGCTATTGCTCGGAGCAGCGAGGATAAAACTCAACATAGGTCTTGACACGAAAAGTCAAGTAGAGTAAGTTAAGCATCCGCGACCAAGAAGCAAACACTGCTCTTCGTCGTTGCCTAACGAGGCTTTGATCTTTGAAAACTGAACAGAACACAAGCGGGCCAAAGAGTGCATAGCACTCATTTAGATAGAAGAAGTCCGATCTTGAAAGATTGGTCAGGATATAAACTGGAGAGTTTGATTCTGGCTCAGAACGAACGCTGGC
>PDTD01000026.1 GCA_002748755.1 Desulfobulbus propionicus
GTTCGTCCTCATTTGCCAGTCTGGTCAAGGTTTCCGGCGCCATACTAACCAACACCCGCTGATAATGTTCGGTCATAATCTTTTCACCCATGTCCACAGAGTCTCTATAGGTAAAATATCCGCTCATACCTGGAACAATGGGACTATTATGGACATAGCCTCTGGAAAAGGCTTCTGCTTTTCCTTTGGCTGCAAAGTTCATCCCAATGGTATGTGGGCTGTTTTCATCATACAGAGCAACGGGCTGGCTGAAACGCATGTTCATAACCAGCAGTTTTAATCCTGAAGAAAAGGTTTCCAGAAAAAAATCTCCGTTGGCCGGAATACCAGGACAATGAAGAAGAATCTGGTCAGGACTCTGCTCTGAAACAGAGGCAACTGGCTGAATGATCTTCATGGGCGGCGAATGTTTCTTTTTATCGTAGTATAACAATTGTTTTTATATCAGCATAAAGACGACAGGGCAAATATTTTTCTCGGTATGAATAGGACTGCATGAAAAACAGTTTTATGGCCCGTAACCTGTCTGTTTGAATATGTATTTTCCTGTTTTGGGAAGGCTTGAATTCCTGATAACAGGGACGCACTTTCTTTGGGGTAAATTCCGGGGACACCTTACTTATTTATTAGCAGAAGATAAGCATTTGTATAAAGTCTTACCAAGCACAGCTGGCAAGGCCAGTGGCTCCGTAACTAATCACGGGATCGAAAGAAAAACAGACAAGGTGTCCCCTGGATTTCTTAAAAATGGAGGATGTAATGAAAAAGAGTATTTTCGCAGTACTGGTAACCGGATTATTTTTAGTTGGAATGGCTGGCCTTGCAAATGCCGCGGTATACACGTTTGATGACAGTTCGACCCCTGGGGGCTTAGCGACTCCATGACGTGGAGCGCAGATGGCGGTGGACATCTCTCACTTGCTTTTTTTCACCAGGAGGGGGTTATAACTTTTCCAACGCCAGTAACGCTTAACCCAAGCTTGAGGGTGTGATTTTATTTTTTCTATAATTACAATATGTTACCAGCAGAACGCCTTCAACTCTGGCACTACATCTTTTATTTTGCCGCAATTGTCGGTTCAACGGACTTGCCAGGATGGCATTTAACACCAAGAATTGAATATATTTTTTTCGGCTCCGGGTCAGGCTCCATACTCTTCCTGACATGAACCGTACTTCCATCTTTGCACTGCATGGAAACCGTGGCCCGATTATGTGGCAGCAGCACATTGCGCAATGTAGTCCAGGAATCATGTACGCAGCCCTGTTTCAAGCGCATCCGGATAAAATGCACCAAATGGTAGGCCAACACGCAGATAAATAAATGGCCAGACACTCTTTGGGCTATCTGATGATAGACCGGCCGCACTTTTGCACAGTATCGACCATTGTTCTGCGGGAAGTGGAAAATCAGAACCAAGATTCAATACTGTACGTTGCTGAACCTTGGTGCCGGTTCGCTGGGACTAAACGATCCTATAGTTCTGTAATTCTGTTAATATTTTTTTAGTGTTTTACAAAAAACCTTCATTACAGAGTTTTTTGAGAATCATTATTACAAACTTGGGCTAATACAACAGGATTTCTCCCGGGAAAAAGGTACATTATGGTTACACGCAATAAAAAAGGACTTAGCTAGAACTAGCTAAGTCCTTGAAAGTACATGGTAGCGGGGGGAGGATTTGAACCTCCGACCTTCGGGTTATGAGCCCGACGAGCTACCGAACTGCTCCACCCCGCGTCGCGAGGCATGTATTTACCACATTGACACAATATGTCAACAACAAATCTTGTTTTTCTATTGTAACCGCTAGCAGCGGTTTGGGATCTCTCTCTTGCACTTGCTTTGCGATCCTACCTGCTTGCAGGTTGCGCGGATTTAGGTTGGCATACTTGGTCCTCATAGAGCCTCGTTAAAAAAACTCACCATTCAAAGAAAGACGCTGGAAGTGTTATGCCTTTTTGGTGGCCACAAAAAGAGCCATCTTATCCAATACTTCTTGCGGGAAAGCGACAAGTGTGCCAGATGCTCCGACACAGGCATGGGTGGTACTCCCCCTGACCAACAAGGTCTGCTTGCCCTTTTCATTTTGCCTGGTGATGGCGTAATGAAAGCGGCAGGACACTTTTTTCAGCTCCACCAGCGAGGTCGAAATGGTGAGCAAATCATCGTAGCGGGCTGGTGCCTTGAAGCGCAGGTAGGTTTCCGTAACCGGCAGAAAACAGCCGAGGGTCTCAATGTAGCTGTAGGGGATACCCCAGGCACGTACCATTTCTGTGCGGCCGATTTCAAAGTACCGCAGGTAGTTGGCATTGTAGACCACCCTGGCGGCATCTGTATCGGCATAGATAACCCGGTACGGTGTTTCAAAAGCTGGTTCTCCCAAGGCTACCGACAATTTTTCGTTCATACCCTACCCCTGCTCCAGGAAATAACGGAAAAAAGCAGCCCCGGAGGTAAACACCCTGCCGCTGGATGCAACAGCGCTGACCACATTCTTTTCACTATAGACCTTCCCGTCAGTAACGCCCGCCCCCCTGGAATCATACAGGAACAATGGAACCGGCCAATCTTCATGGGTTTTCCGGTGTATGGGGGTATAATGATCCATGGTAACAACCACCCGAAACGCCTCATTCTGCCCTTCCAGAGATTCCACCACGGGCCGAACAATCTTTTGGTCAAAGTCCTCGATGGCCTGAACTTTTTCTAAAGCAAGTCCCTGATGTCCGGTTTCATCTGGCGCCTCCACATGCACCACCACCAGATCTTTGTCCTTCAGGACCTCAATGGCCGCCTGGGCCTTACCGGCATAATTCGTGTCCAGGTACCCGGTAACCCCTGGAACCCGGATAACCTCCAGCCCGGCCAGCTCACCAATTCCCATGAGCAGATCCACCGCCGAAATCATCCCGCCTTCAAACCCAAACCGCTGCGGTATGGTTTCCATGCTCGGCCGCTTTCCTTCTCCCCAGAGCCAGACAGCATTGGCCGACGTCTTACCTTCGGCCCGCCGACGCTGATTCACGGGGTGGGCGGTCAAAACTGGGCGTGCTTTCTCCATCAGGGCAAAAAGCTGCTCATCCTTTTGGTAGCGTGCGTAGTGCTCGGTGACCTCCTGACCCGTGTAGTCATGGGGGGGGACGGTATGCACGCCGCTGGCTGGTTTTCCAGTATACACCAACAAGTGTCGATAGCTGATTCCGGGATAGAGCCGTACCACATCATTCCCACACTGCTCCTGAAGGCTATGCAGCAATGCCCGGCTCTCTTCCGTGGTAATATGGCCAGCACTGTAGTCCTTCATAAACAAACGCTGCTCCCCGTCCTGCTCTATATTGACCAGGTTACAGCGAAAGGCGATCTCATCGGGTCGCAGCGCCACTCCCATGCTGGCTGCTTCCAGAGGGGCTCGACCGGTATAACATTGCTCAGGCTCGTACCCAAGCAGAGACAGGTTGGCCACATCACTGCCCGGCGGGTAGCCATCAGGCACCGTGTGCACCAGCATTTTTTCCGCGCCTTTTGCCAGCCTGTCCATGGTCGGTGTTTCGGCGGCCTCCAGTGGAGTTTGATCATTGAGCTGCGGGACAGGTACATCGCCCATCCCGTCTCCAATAAGCAGCACGTATTTCATAATCAGCTCCTTTTACTGCTCATTCTCGCCAAGAAGTCGTATCGTAACCACCGGGGCAACCACTGATTCCAGTTTGCTTATTTCATCCAGAGCCTTACCCACTGCAGACTCCTGGGCATCGTGTGTCAGCATCACCAGGGGGACGGCGCCTGTTTTCTTTCTGCCCTTTTGCACCACTGACTCCAGGCTGATGGTATATCGGTCGAGTATACCGGCAATAGAAGCCAGTACCCCCGGTTCATCCTTGACCGTAAAGCGAAAGTAATATGGCCCGAATAATTCATCCATGGGCATCACCTTCCTCTCCCCCATATGCTCAGGAAGATAAGAAAGCGGCGCCACACGACCTATGGCTCCTGCCATTATATTCCGTGCAATATCAACCACATCTGCGGCAACCGCGCTCCCGGTCGGGACCATGCCGGCTCCCAAACCGTACAGCAGGACATTGCCCACAGTGTCTCCGGTGAAATGGATAGCATTATAGGCACCGTTGATGGACGCCAGCAGGTGCGATTCTGGGATCATGGTAGGGTGCACCCGGGCCTCCACATGATCCCCATGATTGCGGCTTATGGCCAACAGTTTAATACGGCAACCGAACTCACGGGCGAGCTCAATATCCAAGGGTTCGATCTGCGAGATTCCCTCCGTGACAATCTCGTTATGGGTGATATTCATCCCATAAGCCATGCTCATGAGGATGGCGAGCTTATGAGCAGTATCAATGCCCTCAATGTCATAGGTGGGATCGGCCTCGGCAAATCCTTTTTCCTGCGCCTCCTTAAGCACCTCTGCAAAAGGTACGCTTTCCTCGGTCATCTTGGTCAGGATATAGTTGGCAGTCCCGTTCATTATTCCCATGATAGAAAGAATTCTGTTGGCAACCAGACCTTCGCGGAGCGCCTTCAGCACGGGGATGCCGCCGCCGACGCTGGCTTCAAAGCCGACCTCGACCCCCTGGTCCGAAGCAGCGGCAAAGATCTCCCTGCCCGATTGGGACAAAAGGGCCTTGTTGGCCGTCACCACATGCTTGCCGGCCTGAATGGCATCAAGGATAAAAGTCTTGGCTGGTTCCTGTCCGCCAATGAGTTCCACCACGATATCGATGTCCGGATCCTGAATTATCGCACCGGCATCCTGTACCAGCTCTACCTCTTGCAACATCTCTGGCAGCTCAGCCAAAGATTTATCAGCCACCTTGCTGAGAGTAATGGACATTCCGGTGCGTTTGACCAGTCGCTTCTCCTGGGACAAAAGCACCTCAGCCAGTCCTCTGCCTACAGTGCCAAAACCAATGATACCTACCTTGAACTGTTTCATAATGTCCATAATCCGTGGGGTTATTATACAATCGCCTCTATCTCTCTGTTATGCTTGTATATAAAAAGGCTCCGGCATCCGTGACAGGTTGAGGGCAACGGAAAAGCTCGCCACAGTATACAGTCCCGTACCAACGATTCACGGAGTTCAAAGCGAAATCTGCACATAATCAGGCAGCCGGCCATTTCCCATCGACTGCCAAACCAAGTCAATATGCGTCTTTGTACTCACTTTCCAAGCAGTTGTCAAAAAGTATGGCCAGTGGACAGCCGGTTCCTCTTCCAAAACACGGTGAGGGGATAGGCGGCTTCAATAGAGAGGGCTCTTGTTGTTTCAGGATTCCCCATGGCTCCTATCATTTTCGTAGCCAAACCCGGAAAGTTGCTGTATACTCGACCACTCAAGGAGAGATAAAAAAAATCATTTTTTCCATCTTGACTTGCATATGCAAAACAAGCTGTTACCCAGCTTTCCCGTTTGAACCGCATACAAAGGAGACGGCATGAACATTCTGACCTTCGGCCCCAACGGCAGTGGAAAAGGCACCCAGGGAGCAATCATCAAAGACAAATACGGAATCGACCATATTGAATCCGGTGCTATTTTCCGTGAGCATATCAAAGGCGGCACAGAACTTGGTAAAAAGGCCAAGGAGTTTATAGATCGCGGCGACCTGGTACCAGATGACATCACCATCCCCATGGTTCTGGAAACCCTGAACAAATCCAAAGAGAAAGGATGGCTTCTTGACGGTTTTCCCCGCTCTCTCCCCCAGGCGGAGGCCCTCGATAAGGCCCTCAAGGAAGCAGGCATACAGTTGGACTGCGTCGTCGAGATTATGCTGGACCGTCAGATTGCCAAAGACAGAATCATGGGTCGCAGGCTTTGCGCCAACGACAACAATCACCCCAATCATATCGCCTTTGAAGCTATCAAGCCCGCAGAAAAGGACGGCAAGATGGTCTGTCGTGTCTGCGGCGGTGAGCTTTCTGCTCGTGCCGATGATCAGGATGAAGACGCCATCAACAAACGTCACGATATCTACTACGATGAGACAACAGGAACCATGGCGGCTGTACAATACTTTAAAAACCTGGATGGCATCCCGGTTATCTCCGTGGATGGTTCTCTGCCCATCAAGGAAGTCTCTGAATCCATCATGAAGGATCTGCCCTGATTTTTTTGTTTTTTGGTTTGCAAACGTTTTCGCACCCTGGCGTGCGAAAACGTTTTTGTGTTACCCCCTTGAGCACATTTCTTCATTCATAGGTTATGAAAACGCGTATTTCAAACAGCCTGATCCAATCCATCATGGCTAAGGAATCCTTTGCTCATCAGTCCATTGATGACATCATCCTTCTTTGTTCATGGATACAAGAAACCTTTGAAGACGGTGGCAAACTGCTCATTTTTGGTAACGGAGGCAGTGCGGCTGATGCCCAGCATCTGGCGGCGGAATTTGTCAATCGTTTTTTGATAGACAGGCGCCCCCTCCCCGCTCTGGCGCTGACAACTGACACCTCCATTCTCACGGCGGTGAGCAATGATTTTTCCTACGACCTGATCTTTGTCAAACAGATACAGGCACTGGGTAAACCAGAAGATCTTGCCTTGGGGATCTCCACATCCGGCACCTCCGCCAATGTAATCAAGGGGATGAAAACCGCCAAGGAGATGGGGTTGCGGACAGTGGCCCTGACCGGAGGGACCCAAGAGCCCCAAGTGGGGCTGGCTACAGTATGCGACATGACCCTTACTGTGCCCTCTGACTCTACCCCCCACATCCAGGAAACCCACCTGTGGCTTGAGCATATTGTGTGTGAAATCGTCGAACAGCAGATGTTTTCATCCACCTGACACGCTCATGCTCCTTCCTCAATCTTTTTTGTCCGCATATTATGTCCGAATACGCTCAATCTCCTCTTCATTTCGACCAACTCACCACCTACTCCGTCTACGACCGCCACTCCAAAGTGAGTGTACATGACTTTGCCAAGGCCCTGCGGCCAGGCATGCAAATCACCGAACTGATCAGCAGTCTGCCGGGGCAACTGATGGGCACGGAATTCCCCGAATTTATTCAGAGAGCAGCGGCCGCCTATACGAATCACAAACTCATCCTACTGGGTATGGGAGCACACGTCATCAAGGTCGGCCTGAATCCCATCCTCATCGACCTGATGCAACGGGGGATTATAGGTGGTATCGCTCTGAATGGAGCGGGGATAATTCATGATGCCGAAATCGCCATGGCCGGGCGTACGTCTGAAGAGGTGGCTGATGTGTTAGGTGAGGGGGCATTTGGGGCAGCCAAGGAAACCGGCGAGTTCCTCAACCAGGCTATTGCCTATGGTGCTGAGCACGGCCTGGGAATTGGTGAGGCCGTGGGAAAAAGGCTCAACGAACAGAACTTTCCCCATAATGAGCAAAGCCTTGTGGCCATGGCTTACCGTTACAAGGTACCACTGACCGTGCATGTTGCCATGGGCACGGATATCATCCATATCCATCCAAGTGCTGATGGAGCAGCCATAGGTCAAGCCGGACACCAGGATTTCCGTCTGTTCTGCTCCCTTGTCAGTGACTTGCAGCAAGGAGTTTACCTGAACGTGGGCTCAGCAGTCCTCCTGCCCGAAGTTTTTCTCAAGGCCCTGACCGTAGTGCGCAACCTGGGATATACTGTGCAAGAGTTTACCACGGCCAATTTTGATTTTATCCAGCATTACCGGCCATTGACCAATGTGGTCCAGCGACCGAACCTGGAAGGTGGGAAAGGATATCATTTCACCGGACACCACGAACTGATGCTGCCGCTCATGTTTGCCGCGCTTTTGGATCAAATTGACAATGTGTGAAGCAACAGGTATAAGGGTGCTTTGCTTTTCCAAAAAATGGTGACCCAAACATACATCTATGAAATCAATCCTCCGCATAGGCACACGAGCCAGTGAATTGGCAGTCACCCAGTCTGAATGGGTTGCCGGCCTCATCACCAAGGTCTATCCCAACACCTCAATAGAGCTGGTTACAATCAAAACCAAAGGTGACAAAATCCTTGACGTCCCACTGGCCAAGGTTGGGGGAAAAGGACTGTTTGTTAAAGAGATAGAAGACGCCATGCTCGCGGGAGAAATTGATCTGGCAGTCCATTCAATGAAGGACGTTCCAACCGAACTGCCAGAAGGGCTACATGTGGCCATTGTGCCCTCAAGGGAGACGCCGAAGGATGCCTTTGTCTCCAACAACTTTTCCAGTCTGGATGAACTGCCCCAGGGAAGCACGGTAGGAACCTCCAGCCTGCGAAGAAAAGCCCAGCTGGCAGCCTTACGCCCGGATCTGAAGATTAAGGATGTACGAGGCAACCTACAAACCCGCCTAAAAAAGATGGAAGACGGCCTCTACGATGCCATTCTTCTGGCCGCTGCAGGTTTACGGCGTCTGGGCATGCAGGAACGTATCCGCATGCTGTTCACTCCAGAGCAGATGCTGCCGGCCATTGGCCAGGGGGCATTGGGCGTGGAACTGCGCATAAGTGACAGCGAACTTTTAACACAGTTGCAACCTCTGCATAACCAGACCACGGCCACAGCGGTTACTGCTGAGCGGGCCTTTCTCCTCCGCCTGGAAGGCGGCTGTCAGGTGCCCATAGGCGCCTACGCCCAGGTACAAGAGAATGTAGTCACTTTGACCGGCCTGATTGCCAGTGTTGACGGAAAAACCCTACTCAAGGAAACAAACGCCGCACCGGTGGAGCATGCCACCGAGCTTGGGGCTACACTGGCAGAATCTCTGCTGCAGCAAGGCGGCAAAGAAATTCTTGAAAAGGTCTACCAGGCTTCACTGCAGGGGTGAAAACCCTCCTGATATTTCATTTCTCCTACCCTAATACATCATCGTGACAGAACAAACAACAAACCCCATAAAAAATACCGGCAAGGTGTATCTGGTCGGTGCGGGACCAGGCGATCCCAATCTCATCACACTTCGTGGCAAATACCTGCTTGAACGGGCAGAGGTGGTTATCTACGATTACTTGGCGAGCACAAAGCTGCTTAGGTATGTCCCCAAAACAGCCGACTTCATTTATGCAGGGAAAAAAGGGGGAGGACTGCACGCATTTACCCAGGAGGGCATCAATAGACTTTTGGTCGAAAAAGCCCTGGAAGGGAAAACAGTGGTCAGGCTCAAGGGCGGTGACCCCTTCATCTTTGGTCGTGGCGGTGAAGAAATCGAAGAGCTTGTCGCTGAAGGTATTGACTTTGAAGTTGTTCCCGGGGTGACCTCCGCAACCGCAGCCGCAACCTACGCTGGTATCCCGATTACCCACAGGGATTATACCGCCTCGGTAGCCTTTGTGACAGGCCACGAAGATCCGAGTAAAAAATATTCCAATCTGCGTTGGGACAAGCTGGCCACCGGCGCCGGAACCATTGTCATCTATATGGGCATTAAAACCCTGCCCCTGGTTACCAAAAAACTCATGGAGCACGGCCGCGACCCTGACACGCCGGTGGCCGTTGTTCGCTGGGCCTCCACGCCAAAACAGTATTCAGTGGAGGGCACCTTGGCCACCATTACCCAGGTCG
The DNA here is from genome assembly GCA_002748755.1 of Desulfobulbus propionicus. Taxonomy (GTDB): domain Bacteria; phylum Desulfobacterota; class Desulfobulbia; order Desulfobulbales; family Desulfobulbaceae; genus Desulfogranum; species Desulfogranum propionicus_B. The sequence goes on from PDTD01000026.1 coordinate 9,548, forward strand.
TCCAGGAGGCGGGAATCCGACCGCCCGCTCTGGTCATCATCGGTGATGTGGTTAAACTGCGGACAACCATTGACTGGTTCGAAAAACGCCCCCTGTTCAACAAACGCATCGTTGTGACTAGAACACGGGAACAGGCGAGTGAGCTCGTTGCTCAACTCGAAGAACACGGCGCAGAGTGTTTCGAATACTCCACCATCCATATCCAACCGATCGCCGATCACGGATCACTGGATAAAGAACTGGCAGTACTCGATCAATATGACTGGATTCTCTTTACCAGTATTAACGCCATCACCTATTTCTTCAGGCACCTGCAAGCTACCGGCAGAGACACCAGAAGCCTGGCCGGCCCTGCCATTGCCGTGGTCGGTAAAGCAACGGCAGAAGAACTGGGAAAGTACGGGATTCGTGCAGACCTGATCCCAGAAACGTTTACAGGCGCAGGTCTGGCTGCGTCCCTGCTGGAATCGCAAGTCGGCAGCGGTTCCAAGATCCTTCTTCCAAGGGCGCTACATGCCAGCGAAGTACTCCCGGAAACGCTTTCTGATGCCGGGGCCGAAGTACAGGTGGTGCCAGTGTATCAAAACGTTCCCCCTCAGGGGCAAAAGGAAGAACTACGCGCGCAGCTTGCCCAGGGCAATATTGATCTGGTCACCTTTACCAGTTCTTCCACAGTGACCAACTTTATCACCATGGTCGCCCCCAAGGACAAAGAAGAACTCAGGCAACTGATGCAGGGCATAACCATCGCCGCCATCGGGCCGATCACTGCTGAAACCATCCGTAAGGCTGGACTGCAGGTGACCATTCAACCCAAGCGTTACACCATAGCAGACATGGTGCGTGCCATTGTACACTATTACCACACCGCCCGGTCGTAACCGCTCCCCCTTAGCAAGGGCATTTCGCATAGATATCTCTCCCCTGAAAACCCCAAAGAGGTCCAGGACCAATTCAGGGGAGAAAGCGGCCGGCAACGACAGGCCCATTCTCTGTGCACACTGTTCCCACCCCATCACTTCCCGAGGATTTCGCTGCCTTATTGCCGATTCACATGAACACGCCTTTTTCAATCCTGCCGGAATAATGTATGAAATTGTCTGCTTCAGGCAGGCTCCAGGAGTGTATGCCCGAGGAATTCCAACAGAGCAATTCAGCTGGCTTACCCAGTACACCTGGCAGATAACTCTCTGCAAGCAGTGTCGAGTGCATCTGGGGTGGTTATACACCGGCCCAAATGACTGTTTCTTTGGCCTGATCAAAAACAGGTTGCTTGAACAGGGGTAGGCGATGAATTCAGTTCAAAGTCGAGAACCTGTAGCTTTTCTCTGATATGAAAAGATTAGCCCACAGTCCTCACGAACATTTTGTCTCATTTGAGAAAAAACATATAAAAACAGGTGTATGTGATATCCCTGAGTCGGCTCAAATATCGGCAAGGTGTTCGCCAAAGCTCAGCCGAAGGCAGTGCCATCTTCGGTAGTATTTTGACAACACAGATACCCAAGTAGAATGAATTACCAAAAACTCCCGAAGCTGACACCACCTGAGCTGATAAGAAATCCGGGTTAGGACACACACTGTAAAATGCTCAGCAGACGACAATCCTTTTTGTTCGGCAAACAGAGACAAAGCAGAGGCTGAGAGTTATACACGCCAGAAAAGATTTCTTCCTGCAAGCTACCAAAATTTTCAAACAAACAGGGACGAGATCATCAACACCCTAAAGGTATACACCCTATGCCCACTGTTGGATTGAACTGCAAGCCATGCTGCCCAAAGCGAACCCGTAAAGGATATTTTATAAAATGACAGAATCTCTTTTTACTAAGCCGGTATCCAAGCAGCTACAAAAAAGATGGGATAAATCACAAGATGCTAATATTTATTATTAGTTCAGGTGTAGTTATATTCAATACTATTAAATACGAACAGATAAATAATATACTTCATATTTACACAAGAGAATAAATCATATTTGAAAAATTCAAGCTCTAACCCTTTAAAACAATATTCAGGCTGTCCCGTTGACAACTATACGGTCATAACAATCTTTCCTTGTAACACCCTCAAACGACAACGGAATAAACGCATTTTTCGGCGCATGCCCCCAAGCACCTCGCCCTAAAGAAAACACAATCTTCAACGTAAATTCAAAATTATACACAGTGTCAAACTCAAAAAACATATCTGTTAGTTGAGTATATAATCAGGGTTTTCTACCTTGCTACCACCCAAGGCGACCACCTTTTCTTCATCTTTTCCACAGAGAGGATAGTAACGAAAATGATCTTCTTCCATATTCGCCAGCGAATTGATACGTTGCTGTAATTCACGTAATTCTTTGTCACTTAAATAACATTCAAAAAGACTGTATTGTACTCTGTGTCCAAAATTAAGCAGTTCATTGGCTATTTTTTGCCCACGCCTGCTATCGCGAACGTCAAAACATATTGCATAAAATCTGCTCAAAAAAGATAAAAGGGGACATTTTCTTCCACCTTCCCTCTGCCTTGGATTTCAATTTTCTCCCGACACCATTGACAAAGTGGATAGAACCTAAGTCGATCTTCAGAAGTCAATAATGCTGTAAGTTGCTTTTGTAAATCATGCTTGTCAGGCCGGGAAAGATAGCATTCAAATACGGAATACTGTACTCGAGTTCCATAGTTTTTGAGAATTTTAACTACCCTACGCCGAACAGCATCATCTTTCACATCGTAGGCGATCATTAAAAACGAACTCATCGCATCACCATCGCTCTATATTGCCCTCGCCGTCCCATGATAACAGATGCCAGCTCCTGAAGCTGTTGGGCAATACATCTTCGATAATCAAGTTGCATACCAGTGACAGGATGGGTAATCGAACTGTTTAATTTTGCTTCGAGGCGAACAATAAACCGTTTACGTACAGCGTTATGAATTTTACAGCGTCGATGACCATCAATGGTGGTGGTAAAATCTTCGGGGTGTATTTTTGAGTTCAGCAGCAAGTTACAGACAACACTGTCGACAATTGGCGCTCTGAACTCCTCAATAATATCGGAGGCAAGAGCCGGATGCCCTGCACGGAGAGGATGAAGATAGCCAACAAAGGGGTTGAGTCCCTTTGCCAGAAGAAGCGAGTAAATATTATACAGTAACAGGGTGTAACCATAGGAGAGAAGTGCATTTATTGGGTCTGGAGGCGGTTTGCGTTTTCTGCCGGAGAAGCCCCAGCGCTCACCAAGTAAAACACCCAGTGCGGAAAAATACTCCCTGGCAGCAAAGCCCTCAAACCCCCGAAGTTGATCCAGAGTCTCAGCACCTTCCAGTTTCCCGACAATCCCCTTCAACGTGTCGGCCACATCATCCAGCACCGGCAGATCCCTGTTTCGCCCATAACGAAGAAGCAGCAACCGACTGTTATTAATTTTTCCTCGGATAAACGCCCTTGCCAGATGAAGACAAAACCGGGCATCGGCGGCGGTAGTAAACTGTTCCCGATGCAGTAGCACCCGCTTTGTCGAAAAAGAATCCACCACTCCATAATAATACCCATGGCCGGAGAGCAGATAGATGGGAATCTCTTTTTGCAGGCAGAACTGCATCACCTGGGTTGTCAATTGTACCATACCGAAAACAAGAATCTGATCGACCTTGATAGCAGGAATCACCCGAATAATTTCCCCCTTCCGGCGCAAAATAAAGCGTTCAGACTGCTTGCCCAGTACCGTTCCATGCTCCAGAAGATAAAGACTGCGAAGGAGGGGATCTCCCGATTCAGAGGGTTTCACCGGTGGCACAGGTTCTTCCTCTACCGGACTTGGCTCCGGAACATCACTTTTAATTTTGGCTGGAGACGCAGGAATTGTGCCGCTTTTCTTTTTCTCCTCCGTTGCTTTCAGAACCAAAGAACGGACAAAGTGGACACCAAGATAACGAAACCCCTGATTGAAATCGACAATTTTCGTTTTTTGTTTGTTTATTCGTAGCCTCAGGCCATCAAGCACCTCCTTGGTCAGCTCCAATGCCTCTTCTGCCCTGCTTTCAGATGAGCAAAGTACAAGGAACTCATCGGCGAACCGAACCAACTTCATATCATTGTTCAAAAGCGTTTCATCAAGGCAATCAAGAAAAAAATTGGAGAGCAGAGGAGAAAGAGGTGAACCCTGGGGAACGCCTTTCGTCTGCGGGATACGACTGCCATTCTCCTCTATCTCGGTTGTAAGCCAGAGTCTAATCAAATGGAGAAGAGGTGGATCTGGAACAAGACGCCCAAGCTCCTCAAGCAGAAGATCGTGGTCGATTTCATCGAAAAAGGAGTAAATGTCGACATCAACCACCCAGCGAAAACCTTCATCCCGGAGTTGGATCACCCGGCGAACAGCCTTGTCAACACCACGCCCTTTCCGATACCCATAGCTACATTCCTCAAACTCAGCCTCAAAGATTGGTGCCAGATAAAGAGCCACCGCTTTTTGAGCAATACGGTCCCGAACGGAGGGGATAGCAAGCGGACGATAATCACCATCTTTTTTCGGCAGCCAGCGACGAAGGAGAGGTTGAGGGCGATAAGTGGCAGAAAAAATTTCCTCCTGTAGGCGGCCTAGATTATCAAAGAGATCAAGGGCAAAATCATCAAGCCCCTGCAAATCTGCACCGGCACAACCTCTATTTGCTTCAACCGCCAACCATGCTTCACGAAGGGAGGCCATGGAGAATATTTTTTCCAGCATCATAGGCCCCTGTTATTTAAATAATGAAGTTTGGTTGATAAATGAGAATTGAAAAGTTCTCCATCAGATTTACCAGTAAACATCCAGTATAACTGAAACAATTCTAATAGCAGCACTCCCTGTATCCCGTTTCCAACTATCCGGTCATTACAACGGCCGCCTGGTTCCGGGATATAGCTCTTGCCCCACCCTGGTGTTTTCATCCCGTTTCCAACTATCCGGTCATTACAACCAACGGCCTGGAGCAAAATGGAGTTCAACCATGGGTTTTCATCCCGTTTCCAACTATCCGGTCATTACAACTGGAAAATATGCTTCTTAAAAAACAAAAGCAGGTTGAGTTTTCATCCCGTTTCCAACTATCCGGTCATTACAACAAACAGAAGCAACTTCTACTGAAGAGTTTCAAACTGTGTTTTCATCCCGTTTCCAACTATCCGGTCATTACAACATTGAACTGGCAAATACGCCTCAGGAACTTCCGCGTTTTCATCCCGTTTCCAACTATCCGGTCATTACAACCTAAAAAATGACAAAACCAAAAACCTATAAAAAAGGTTTTCATCCCGTTTCCAACTATCCGGTCATTACAACCAAAATAAAATTCAAGACAATGTCCATAACAATCAGTTTTCATCCCGTTTCCAACTATCCGGTCATTACAACGGGATAGTAGGACTTCGAGCGGTTCCCGATCCCGTCTTAGTTTTCATCCCGTTTCCAACTATCCGGTCATTACAACTCAAATAAAGAATATTTCTGTTCAGGGTTAACTCGAGTTTTCATCCCGTTTCCAACTATCCG
>PDTD01000030.1 GCA_002748755.1 Desulfobulbus propionicus
TGAAGATTAAAAGGGAGATTCTCGGGCTGATCAGTGCCGATCAGGGTGAGACGCCGCTGCAGATGACCAGAGAGGATCTGCATACCCTGGAGATGTTTGTCAATCAGGCAACGATCATTATCGAGAATACCAGGCTGCAGGAGCAGAACCAGAAAAAGATTCGTCAACTCTTCACTCTGCAGGAGGTGGGGCAGGAGACCAGTTCCATCTTTGATCTTGAAACACTGTCACAGATAATCACCCGCCGGGCGCTGACACTGTCGACCAGGGCCGATTTCTGTGTGCTTTATCTGCGTGATGAAAACCTGCGCGGAATGGAGCTTGCGGCAGAAGCTGTCTGCCCGCAGAAAGATGATATGGAAGGTATTATCCCGGCAATAGATACGGCGATTATCTCCCGGGTCGCCGAACAGGAGACACCGTTGATTATTCAGTATTGCCAGCATCCGGGCACCCTGCCGGCAGAGTCGTCGGTAGAGCGCTCTCTGCTTGCCATCCCGCTTGTCAGTGAGCAGCAGGTGTTTGGTGTTCTCGCTCTGGGAAGTGAGAAAGAGAGTGCTTTTTCCGAAGATGATATGAAGGTTCTCACCATCTTTGCCAGCCATACCGCAAGTACTATAAAAAATGCGCGATTATACAGCCAGGTGATGACCGAAAAAAGCTTTCGCGAAAATATCCTTGAAAGCTCTCCCAATGGTATTCTTTCCGTTGATCGTAACAGGAAGATCTCTTCACTGAACCGCAGGGTGGAAGAGATTTTCGGCATTACCCGGGAAAATGTACTGGGAGCAGATGCAGAAGATGTTTTTGGCGGCGAGATCTCCAGGGTTATCAACCAGGCGATTGAACAGCATAAGGTGGTTATCCGCCATGAGGTGGTCCGCAGGGACGGTAATGGGGGGGGGACAATCCTCGGTCTGACCTCTTCGTTGCTGCGCAACCATCAGGGTTATCTGCTGGGGGCCCTGCTTATTGTACGGGATCTGACCAGGGAGAAAGAGCAGGAGGCGATGATCCGTCGTGTTGACCGGCTTGCATCACTGGGACAGCTGTCGGCAGGAATTGCCCATGAGATACGCAATCCTCTGGCCAGTATCTATTTTAATGTTCAGCTGCTGGAAAAAAAACTGGAGTTATCGCCGAATATTCAAAATATAATAACTGACACCTGCAAAGGGATTGACCGGATAAGAACTCTGATCAAGGGGATGCTTGATTATGCAAAACCATCGCTTCCCCGCCTTGCAGAAGGGTCGCTGCTGCGTATTTTAAAAGAGACCATCACCCTGATGCGTTCCCAGCTGCGTAAGAAAGGGATCGTTGTTGTGCTGCACGTTGGCGAGGAACCGCCGGATATTATTCTTGATGCCCATCAGATCCAGCAGGTTTTTGTAAATCTGTTGCTTAACAGTATGGAGGCGATGAATGATGGCGGTATTATCACCATAGAAGTGCAGGAAGAAAAGGCTCCAGAGAATGTGATTATTCTTCGTTTCATGGATCAGGGAGAAGGAGTCACCGAAGAGAATCTCGGTCGGATCTTTAATCCATTTTTTACCACTAAAACGGAAGGGACCGGGCTGGGGCTGCCCATCGTTCATAAAATCCTTGAACAGCATAACGCTACTGCTGAAGTATTCAGTGAAAAAGATAAGGGGACCTCTTTTATTTTGAAATTTCCAATAGCAAATTATGAAAAAGGCAATGTATCGTTACAAGCTCTTAATAGTTGATGATGATGTTCTGCTGCAGAATTCGCTGCGTAATGTCCTTTCCGATAACTATGACACCCTTGTTACCGGAACCGGGCAGCAGGCAGTGGAGATTCTTGAAAAAGAGAATGTTGATCTGGTACTGCTTGATATTCGTCTGCCCGGAATGGACGGTCTGGAGACGTTGCGGCAGTTGAAGAAGATAGAACCGGATCTGCTGGTGGTGATGATGACGGCATATGAAGATATTGATACTGTTATCACGTCAATGAAATCCGGCGCTCACGATTTTCTGGTCAAGCCGCTGGAGATCGAGATGCTGGAGATTATTATTGACAAGGCGCTGGAGACGTTGCGGTTGAAAAAAGAGGTTGAGCTCTTGCGCAGTTCTTCATCTGCAAAATCTCATGTTCCTGATATCGTTGCCGAAAGCAGGGAATTTTGCCAGATTCTGGAATTTGTCGATAAAATAGCGGCAAGCCATAATACCACCGTGCTGATCGATGGTGAAAGCGGGGTCGGTAAGGAGATTGTTGCCCGTATTATCCACCACCATAGCAGCCGGTTTGATCAGCCTTTTATCGGTATCAACTGTGGCGCGATCAATAAGGATCTGCTGGAGAGTGAACTGTTCGGTTATGCAAAGGGGACCTTTACCGACGGGCTGCAGCATGGCAAAAAGGGCAAGATTGAGCTGGCCGATAATGGCACCATGCTGCTTGACGAGATCAGTGAG
>PDTD01000020.1 GCA_002748755.1 Desulfobulbus propionicus
TTTGAGAATGGCTGTACGACTTTCCAGCTCACGCAGCAAAAGGGCTCCCCCGTCAGAAGTGATAGAGCCCCCGTCAAAATTTGCTTTGATTTCCCGCTTACCCAGTGCTTGAAATCCACCTTCAACTTGAGTACACTCTGTTTTCATAGGCCATTTTTGTTGTTAGAGTTATCGTATTGTGAACACGATAATTTGCAACATTTATGGCCTTTTTGCTTTAGTCTTATGAGAAATGCAGGCTAACTTGACCGCCGGAGAAAATTCTGTGGCCTACAGTTATGCTGCCGAGTCGGGCTACAAGGTGACCATCGGCACCCAGACGCAGATCCGCGTGGCCATCATGATTGACGGGGCCAACCTGGAGAATGGTGAAGAGATAACCGCTGCGTTTGACTCAGTGGTGCTTTCCACCAACACGGACATCACCTTGATCTCTGATCCGGACAGTGACTTTGATGATATCCAGTTTGATCTGGTTTTTGAAACCCTAAGCGGCCAGGATTCACCTGGCACTATCAACGGTGTTCCGCTGCAGTATTACTCTGAGTAATGGAGGGCACGCATTTATGAAACGACTGACAACTGTTGTAGAATTTAACGGGAAAGATTTTCCGCTGAAAGAGCTGAGCGCTCTGGAGATAGAAAGGGTGATGAGTGACCTGGAGAAAGGCCACTATCAGGGCCACGTATTGGACGCGCTTATGGCGGATCGCAAGCTGCCGGCCTGCGTGGTTTTTCTTTCCATGGGGACAGACGGTAAACACTTTGACTTGAACGTTGCCCCCTCGGAGCTTGAAAACCTCTACGACAAGGTGGCTGAGGTAAACCCTCGCTGCGCAGCCATGATGGAAAGGCTCGTCGAAACGGGGGTCAGGCTGCAGCAATCCGGAAAGCCGCCAGCTTCCTCATCATGATGGGGCATCATCGGGCCTGGGAGTATGGTTTTTCCTATTTCTTGGAGGCAATCGATCATGCCACAAAGTTTTACTCCCAGCCCGGTTCACCCAAGAAGAAATAAATCGGGTAACCAAACACCCAGAGAAAAAATGACCCGACAATATAATAGGTGTTGAAGGTGGGAAATATATCACAGAGCAGGCAGACCACAAATATGCTGCCGACCTGAATGCGGGCCAGGTCTTTAACGCGCAAGGCAGCACACTTGGCAACAAGGTGTTTGAATTTTTTTCTGAAATTGATCTTCATATCTTTATGATAACATCGAAATCGGGGGGCGTCAACTTGCCATGAGCAGCGCTCAAAAATACGTCGTTAAAATTGCTGCGCAGTATGAAGGACAGTCTGACCTGAAGGAGCTGCAGGCTGACCTGAACACCATTGGGCAGGTTAAAAGCTTTGAAAAGCTGCGCCAGCAGTGGCAGCAGACCAACAAATCCGGCGGTGGACCCCAATAATTGGACAGCCTGATGGGTGGGATAAGCTACAAGTTATCTCTTTTGCTATACCAAAATCATATTCACTACTATTTCGTTGAATTCTTTGAAGTAGCGACATTGCATTAATAGCGTTGGTTTTCGGCATGATGATACAGAATTCCTCTCTTCCCCATCTGCCAGCCATATCCGTTACTCGAATAGTGTTTCGAAGGATTTTACCCATTTTTATTAAAACTTCATCTCCGACTGAATAAGGGCGTTGAAAATAATGCAAATTATTTGTTTAAAAACAGTTAGTTACAATGGTGTCGACTGGTCGTGTATCTGGAGGATGGTCGCCTTGCTCCTGACAATTATGCCGCCGAAAACAGTATCCGCCCCTTTGTGATTGGGAGAGAGAACTGGTTGTTTTCTGGTACTCCTGAGGGTGCTGAAGCCTCTGCTTTGCTCTTTAGCCTGATTGAAACGGCAAAGGCCAACAACGCCGGGTCCCTGCTGCCGTGGAACGTAACCCTTGAGAAAGACTCCTGCAAGGTGTAGGCGGGTTTGGCGCTTATACAGATGCAGTTCAGGTTGTTTCGAGAGTTTTGAGCAAACAACCATACAATTTGATCTGAAAATCGGCATATAGGGATTGCTTTTGACCAATGGGTCGTGCACAGTATACAGTGTACTATGGAAAGAGTGTTTTTTATAATGCCTCCTAGGCTACCCCTTTTCGGGCGATTCATTTTTGATGTGCAGCAGGCGTATGAAACTTCTTGTTGTCTCTGATATTATTGTGCCTGAGTTGACAGAGGCTGGTTTATGCACCGACTTGATCAGTGGCGTTGATTTGGTGCTTTCCTGCGGAGACCTCCCACCGGAATACCTGGATTTCTTGTCCAGAAAAACAGATGCGCCGCTTTTTTATGTGCTTGGCAATCACGATATTCGCCATGATAATTTAAATATACCGGGGTGCCAGCATCTCCATCGCCGTATTCAGACGTTTCGTAATGTGCGCTTTATGGGCCTTGGCGGTTCCCGGTGGTATAATGGCGGTCCCAATCAATACAGGGAATCCCAGATGCAGATGTTTTTGCGTGGACTATGGCTTTCGCTTTTTCTCCATAGGGGAGTGGATGTGGTTCTTACCCATGCACCCCCATGGGGTGTGGGGGATGCTGAAGACCCATGTCACAGGGGGTTTTTGGGGTTTCGTCGCTTTGTGGAGCGGTATCAGCCTCTCTACTTCCTGCATGGACATATTCATAAGGATTTCAAAAAGGATGATGAACGAAAGAGCTGGCTGAAAAATACCCAAATAATCAACTGCTTCGGAGCGTATGTCCTGTATGTTTGAACCTTTGAAGTTTGTCAGGAGGCTGTTTGGAATCCGTCACATGGACGGCCCGAAGAATCCCCTGCAGCGATTTGATAGGGTGCAGGAAAATGAACAGGCTTATGAATCCATCGACCGCGGTGTGCGCGACATCCCACTGGATGATATTGTCGGGACAGTAGGACGCTATCATGATTTTGACAATCAGTTTCGTCCGGTGCGGGAAGGAGAGAATACGCGGCTTGAGGGCATCAGGCGGGCTATGGTGCAGGGTCGGGTGATGCCCCCGATTTCCCTGTATCAGATCAAGGAAGAGTATTTTATCTACGACGGACACCATAGAATCGCGGCGGCTCGTGAACTGGGACATACCCATATCAGAGCCTGTATTGTTGAGCTGCTTCCAGGGACTGACAGCCTTGAAAATCGCCTCTATTTAGAAAAAACTGCTTTCAGGGACAAGGCAGGACAGACAGAGAGCGTGGAACTGACAGAGCCAGGACAATTTGTTCATCTGGAAAAGCAGATCCTTGACCATCAGCAATTTCTGAAGGAGAACGGTACGCAGGATGTCGATTTCAAGCAGGCGGCGGCAGACTGGTCACGAACAATATACAGGCCCTTGAAGGCCATGATTGAAAAAAGTGGCCTGGTGCATTCTTTTTCCGGCAGGACCGTGGATGATTTGTATCTTTATATCTCCTCCTTTCAGTGGGAAAAGAATGCGGAAAGGAGTTATGGTATTGGTATTGATAAACTTATCCCCAAGAATATGGAGGATTTTCGAGAGCTGATGATCAATCGCACCGAAGCACAATATCCCGACATGAAACGGGAAATCACCTTTTTTGTACTTGTCAATGTGGAGGGCAGGTATGAGGATCAGATTATGGATAAACTCTATGCCCAACCCGAAATAGATGAGATCCATTCTGTGCATGGCTCCATAGACATGGTCGTCAAGGTCACCCTGCAGAGAGATCTGCTGGCCTCTGATGCTGAATTGATTTCAGAGTTCACCTATCGTTCCATGCGTACCCTCAAGGGCGTCCGAAGTACTCAGACCTTAATCCCGGGGTTGTCGAAAGTCAAAGAGAGGTCCATGTAAGGAAGCACCGACCATGCCAAGCAACCTTTTTGTGAGCATGAGTGGGTAGACGAGATCTGAAAAAAGAAAAAGGGGATCACCACCAAGAGAATGGAGGCCAAGCGGATAAGGCGCATGCTCGGGGAAGGCCTCTTGGTGACTTGTTGATTGGTGAGGGATATATGACCAGCCTGAAAAAAATATACAGTGCTGTTTAAAAAAAAAGGGGTTCGTGCAATCGGAAGATATCGTTGATATGACAACAAGAGTGAAGACTTCTATGCCTGAGCGGCTAGTGTGCCAAGATGGGGTGATCCTCTTGCTGAAGCTGTCTGATAAATCTGATTCAGGAACCCCGCATTGCCCGTTCCTGTCAGCAGTGTAAGGTTGCCGACCGGTTACTTGGAATAGAGTTCAACGATCAACTGCTCGTTAATATCCTTGGTAACGTCATCCCGCATGGGCAGGCGCGTCACAGTAAGACGTTGTTGATCTTTCTCCACCGAAAGCCATTCAGGAGATCGTACTACCGGATTATCTTCAATAATACCGGCAATGAGCTGCTTGGATTTCTTTTTCTGCGCGGCACTGACAACATCATCTGCTTTGATTTTATAGGAAGGGATATCAACCCGACGACCGTTGACCAGCAGGTGTCCGTGGCTGACCATTTGTCGAGCCTGCATCCGAGTGGCGGCAAAACCTGCGCGGAACACCACGTTGTCCAGTCGGCGTTCGAGTAGAACGAGCAGATTGGTGCCAGTGACACCTTTTTGCTTGGCCGCTTGGTCAAATGTTCGCCTGAATTGTTTTTCAAGCAGGCCGTAAATATGACGTACTTTTTGTTTTTCCTGGAGCTGCAAGGCATAATCGGATTGTTTCTTGCGCATTTGTTTGTCACCGTGTTGTCCCGGCGGGTTGGTACGTCGTGCTAAAAGACGGTCATATTTGGGCGATTCGAACACGTTCATACCGAAACGTCTTACCAATTTGCCTTTTGGCCCAGTAAAGCGTGCCATAGAATAGTCTCCCTGCTTACAAAAAATATCGATAATTTGCTATTGCAGAACACTCTTGAGTGTCTGCTCACACTTGGGCTTTCAGAATCTGTGCCTACCTGAACTGAATGAAAATAAGCACTGATTGAGAAAGCCTCATTGCTGGACAGACAGGAGGTTGTCCCGCCGCCAGCCAGAAGTATCTATACTAAAATTGAATGTAAAAAATAATAACATAAGCCTTTGCTTTTTGAAAAGCAAGCATAAAGATGAAAAATCCGATCCCGTCCGCATTGTTCATCAGCGTCGGTGATACCTGATGCAAAGATTTTGGCAGTGCATAGATCAGCGAAGACTCGGAGAGTAGCCTCCATCCCGAATTTCTCATAAACAAGTAGCAATTTTTGAGACAGTGCGCGAGTGCAGTGTCTGTCTGGTTGTTACGTTGTTCATGAGATAAATTGTATATGCGTTTTACGCTCCTCCTGTTATTGGCGGAATTGCATTCTAGGGAGTATGCTGCAAAGCATACTCGTTTTACCCGGAATTTTGGTTGGGTCTTTTGAAAGCCTCTATGGAGCGCTGGTGAAAGGTCTTTTTTCTGATACGTGCTGACTTGATCTGTGCGCGTTGCACACTGGGGGTCGGTATCTGGTTTTCCTCGTACCAGATATTCGGATCCTGGCAGAACCGAACCAGCTCCGCGTGGGCGGTATCGGCATTCCGGCATGCTTTGATCAGACGGGGTATAAATGCAGGGCCAAAGCTTTTGTCTGCTATGGCCGCAACCTGTCGTTGGGTATGCGACCAGAGGTCGTCTCGATCCAGCAGGATTATGGGAGCGAGAGGGTTTTCATGGAGTTTCATTGAGGTGATGGTGATGGACAGTTCCTCGGCGCTGCCGTAGCCACCCGTGTTGATAATAGGGAGATTGCTCAATTTCTGCAGATGGTCCTGGCGGGCAAGGCGGAGCCCTTCCCTGTACTTGATCAGGCCGTCGCAGGTGGTCAGTGAGGCCTGCTGTTCTCCTTCCAGGTTGATGGTCACACCGATGCTCATGATATTGTGTTGCCGTGCAAGGTCGTTGGCTTCCTTCATCAGGCCGGGGCCTCCGCCGTGAACGATTCCCATCTCATTGCCAAATGACAGGGCGAGCCTGTTGATCAGCTCAATGGTCAGACGGTTATCAGCTTCATTGGTGTGGGAGCCGTAAAAGGCGAACCAGTACCTGACCAGATCGAAGCGATCGCGGTCGTCAGGCTCCATGAAGCAACCATGGTAGAAGGTGTAGAGCTTGTCTGTGGCAGCATCGTAACGAAGGAATTCACAGTCGGATGTGGCGGTGTGGCTTAATCTGATCATTTTTTTGACGTAGTCATCGGTAAATGCCGGATTTTCCGTGTTGATGAGAAAAGTCCTGACGCCGCTCCGTCGGAGCGTATCTATGATTTCGGTGGAGGGGAAAGCATCACCGATAAAGACCCTGCCGTTGATGCCGCCGAGCACAGAGAGTTTTTTCAGTGTCTGGGCGAATTCAAGGTGTTTTTCTGTGGAGAGGCTATTTTTCGGCCTGCGAATGGTGCTTTTCTGAACCGAGTTACGGATGATTTCCAGCTGAGCCCGACTCAGAGGGTCGTGAGCCTTTGGTATTTGGGTGACGGTATTTTTATTGAGGATCATGCCAAGTGATTGCTCTTGGATGAAAGTAAAAAGACTGCTGACATCCGAGGTCGTCAGAAGATCGTACAGCCGGTATCCGTCCTTGACCTTCTGTTTGGAGAGTGGCACGGTAAGAGGGTTTTCGGCCCGGAAAAAACGAATTTTTACCTGTACCCGGTTCAGTGGCACGGCCTCCTTGCCGAAATGAAAAAATTCAACCTGCCGATTACGGAAGGTTCTGAAGGGGTCCAGAACTCGGGCCGGAAGGTGCTCTATACCAAAGGATTCCGGTTCAGTCACTGCGTCGATAATACCGTAGATGTCGCCAAGTGAGATTTTGATGGCGCCGATAAAGAGTTCGCCGGGGCGAAGCATGGCCTGTTCCAGGCGCAGAGAGACGCGAGAGCGGATTTTGGTCAGGGCAACACGGCCTTTTTTAATGACTTCGTTGACGCTTGACTCGGTGATGGCCCCGGACTCGAAACAATATTGATAGGGTTCAAGATCAGCGAGGACATAGTCGCTTTCCCTGCCGGTCAAGGGATCTGTCTCCCGTTTGATCTGAAAGCCGTTATAGCGGCCTTTGCCATCGGATCGGCCGACAAAGAGACGCTTGTGCAGGTAATGGCGGACATCATGAATGCGGAGTTCAGGGTCCATGACCACCAACCTGCCGATTTCATCCCCTGTTGTGAACAGACTCAGCACGTTGCCGAGCATGGGGTTGAGATTTTCCACCTTGCCGTCCAGGTGGATATCCCGGCCATCGATCTGTGGTAAGGTATCTGGAGAAAGCAGGTCGGCCTTGATGCCCAGTTGGGTGTTTCCGCTTCGGGCGGAAAAAAGAAAGGGTTTTGACTCTCCCATGGCCCCTAGAATGTAGTCTGGCAGATCGACAAAGGAGAAGCATGCCTGTAGCATGTTTCTGTCTACGTTTTTTTCATGGAGTGTGCTGATGTGTCCGTCCGGGCTGACAATTTGCGCTATTTTCATAGGAAGAGCGTGTGGGCAAGTGTTGAGGCTTTAGGGGCAACAGGTTATACATCTATGCAGTGTACCATGTTGATGAGAGAGGATAAAGATGAATCATCCCATGCCAGATGTCGTAGCCCTGTTCCTTATCGGGGCAACGTTTTTTGTGGCCGGTGGGGTCAAAGGAATGATCGGCTTTGGGTTGCCGACTGTAAGTGTGGGGGTGCTCGCCACATGCTTTGATGTGCCGACAGCCATGGCTCTTCTGCTTGTCCCCTCTCTGCTTACCAATCTTTGGCAAGCGACCCATGGCGGCCATGCCCGAGCGCTGGTACAAAGAATCTGGTTATTTTTACTTGGAGCGGGCGGTTCAATTTGGGTGGGGGCCATTCTCCTTACCTCGGTTAACACCGCCTATCTCACCATGTCGCTCGGGGCCGTAGTAGTGGTGTATTGCTTGCTGCATTTCATGGGCTGCCCCTGTAACGTACAATCAGATCATGAACAGACCATCGGGCTGATTCTGGGGATCGTAAACGGTATACTTACAGGGATGACAGGATCTTTTGTGGTCCCTGGGGTGATGTTTCTGCAGGCCATCGGGCTGCCACGTAACATGCTTGTACAGGCGATGGGAATGTTGTTTTCCGTGTCTACCTTGGGGTTGGCCATTGCGTTGCAAAAAAGTAGGCTGCTTACAATGGAACTGGGAGTTCTGTCCATTCTGGCGGTGGTTCCGGCGGGAGCGGGTATGCTGCTTGGACAGCGCATTCGGGATTCGCTTCCAAAAGAGCGGTTTACAAAGGGCTTTTTTTTCGCCTTGCTCATTTTGGGTGTTGGCATCATGGGCAAGGGCGTGTTTACCTTGGGACGGCCTTGATGCGGTTCGTCAGGTGAGATCAGGCAAACACATAGTAGGACAACTCTGTCATGCTTTCCATCCTGCAGTCAATAGGGTGAGGAAGAAGACCCGCTTGATGAACGCTCCAAAGGGCACAGCAGAGTATTTGATGAGCAATCCAGGCGAAGCTTATGAAATGGACAATATACCGCTTCTGCAAACTATAAACACCCGTTAAAAGTAATGTTGCCTGCCTGCGGACATAATATACCTCTGTTTTTTCTTATTTCTCAAATAAGAAAAAATATACAGGAGAAATCCGGGAGGTGCAGCCTGTTTGTATGGGGATGACAGGCTGCCGTCATTGAGCGGATGTCTTGCTCGTGCAATGGATAATTGCAGGGTGCAGGTTATATTTGTTGCTGGCCGGGAGGATTCGCTCTATATCAATTAGGTAAGAGAAGAAGGGGACATTTTTCAATCTGGAAGGGGGTGCATGGGTACGCAAGCTGTCTGTTTGGCTGTCCTCGGTACAGGATCGGATGTGGGGAAATCCATCGTGACAACGGCCATTTGTCGAATACTGGTGAACAGGGGGCTGCGTGTGGCTCCATTCAAGGCCCAGAATATGTCCAACAACTCTGGCGTAACTCCGGAGGGCATGGAAATGGGGCGGGCCCAGATTGTCCAGGCCGAGGCCTGTCGCATCCCGCCGCATGTGGATATGAACCCGGTTCTGCTCAAACCTACCAGTGATGTTGGGTCCCAGGTGGTTCTTAACGGTAAAGCTTGGCTGGAAGCCTCTTCTCGCGGGTATTACAAGCGAAAAGAGTATTTGTTTGTACAGAGTTGTGCCGCCCTTGACAGGCTGCGACGGAACTATGATGTTGTTGTCATGGAAGGTGCAGGCTCCTGTGCCGAGGTCAACCTGATGGCCAATGACATTGTCAACCTTCGCGCCGCCCAGTATGCAGAAGCCCCGGTAATTTTGGTGGCAGATATTGATCGAGGCGGTGTCTTTGCTCAGATTGTCGGCACCCTGGCCTGTATCAGTCCCGAGCAGCAGCAGTTGATCAGCGGGTTTGTTATCAACCGGTTCAGGGGCGACCTATCCCTGTTTCAGAGCGGTGTTGCATGGATTGAGCAGAAAACCGGTAAACAGGTGTTCGGTGTTCTGCCCTGGTTTAAGCATTTTCATATTGAGGCAGAGGATGCTGTGGTCATAGAAAAGCCTCACGGCCACCATCCTGGAGCAACAGGTAAACCAGCCATTGCGGTGATTAAGCTTCCCCACATTTCAAATTTTACCGATTTCGATCCCCTGCTGCATTGTGAGGAACTAGAGGTCGTCTATCTTTCCCAACTCCAGGGTCTCAAAGGGTTTCAGGCCGTGATCCTGCCAGGATCAAAGAGTACATGCAGTGATTTGCAGTGGTTGGAAAGCACTGGCTGGAAACAGGAAATTTGTACCTATGCTGCGGGCGGCGGACATGTTCTCGGGGTCTGTGGTGGCTACCAGATGCTCGGGTCCCAAGTGCACGATCCTGATGGCATCGAAGGCGCCCCAGGGGTGACTCCGGGTCTTGATCTTTTACCGGCGGAAACCGTGCTCAAGGCCCCAAAAATAACAACGCTAACCGACTTCCGTTGGCAGGGTATCAAAGGAAAGGGGTATGAGATCCACATGGGGCAAACTAGGCACCAAGGTTGTTCTCCTCTGGTGCAGGTGGAAAGGAGAAACCAGGAGCCCTGCAACGACACTGACGGCTGTATAAGCATCGACTCCAGGGTGATGGGGACCTATATGCATGGCCTGTTCGATACACCCGCTATTACCGAAAAATGGCTGCAGTGCATCGGGCTGGGCCAGGTCAAGGTTGATCAGCGCTATGGTCCTGCGGCCAGGGACAAGGCCTATGATCAACTCGCGGAGCATGCGACCGATCACCTGGATGTGGAGGCGATTGTACAGCTTTTGGCGCCAAGAGGGCAGGGGATGTTTTCATGATCACTGGTCATGGCGGCAACAGAGGAGAAGCAGCAGCCGTGCTGGGATGTCGACCGGAAGATATTGTAGATATGAGCAGTAATATCAATCCGCTGGGTATGCCGCCCGGATTGCTTGAACATCTCCGTTGTCGTTTGGAAGAGATCGTGTCTCTGCCCGAAGCAGACGCAGGGCAGGCTGTGAGGTCCATGGCTTGTCTTTTGGGAATTGATCCGGGCAGGATGCTTATGGGAACAGGCACCACCCAGTTTATCTATACCGTCTGTCCAGCCCTGCGGCCGGAGCGGGTCCTGATAGTGGGGCCCACCTATGCTGATTACGCCTCATCCTGTGCCATGTACGGGGTGCCAATGGATTTTTTTTTAGCCCGTCCGGAGGATGATTTCCAGTTGGACCACGCCTTGTTGGCCAGCCGGGCGAAAAAGTATGATCTTGTATTTATCTGTAACCCCAACAATCCCACAGGCCGGATTATTCCGCGTGACGAACTGCTGGATCTCTGTCGTAGCCAGACGGATACCACCTTTGTTGTTGATGAATCCTATCTGCCTTTTGCCTTGGGTGAGCAGGCAAAAGGTATGAGCGATGAACATTTGGACAATGTGGTGGTGCTTTGGTCGATTTCGAAAATTTTCGGTATTCCCGGACTACGGGCCGGTTTTCTGGAAGCAGAAGTATCCATACTGGAACGTTTTAGCCGTTTCATGCAACCCTGGTCAGCCAATACTCTGGCCCAGGAAGCCGTTGTTTTTCTTGGCCAGCAGAAAGAGCAGACCTTACGATTTATCGACCAGTCCGCACTGTTTGCCCGGCAACAGGTTGACGAGTTTCAGCAGGATCTCCGGGGGCTGCCCGTGCATCTCTACCCCACAGTCACACCCTATCTGCTTATTCGCCTCCCTGTAGATCTGACCGCAGCAAGTGTGTGTGACGCTATGCTTCAAGAGCGGCTGCTGCTTCGTAACTGTGCCAATTTTTACGGCCTTGATGAACAATATGTGCGCATTGCCCTGAAAACTCCGGAAATCAATGTCCGGGCTGCCCGGCACCTCCGGCAGGTGGTAAGCCGGAAGGTAGAGGAGGGCTGAGCATGGACCTGTGGCAGTGGGCTATACCTCTACTCCTACCCCTGGGGTTTGTGCTGGATCGTCTTCTGGGAGATCCCCTTCGGCTGCCTCATCCCATACGTTGGATGGGATGGGCCATTCTCCGGTGCGAACCGGTGTTCAGGCGGTATGTTCCCGGTGAGCTGTTCGCTGGTACCTTGTTTGCGGTTTTTCTGATAAGCTGTTGTTGGCTGCTTTCTGTGCTTATCCTGGATGTGGTCGCCTCCTGGTCACCCCTTGGAGAATTTGGGCTGGAGGTGGCCATGGTTTTTTATTGTTTGTCCGTGCAATCTTTGAAAAATGCAGCCATGGATATTTACCGGCTGCTTGTGCAGAAGAAAACCGATGAAGCCAGGACGCAGGTTGCCATGATCGTGGGACGTGATGTGCAGTCATACCAGGCAGAAGATATTGCCAGGGCAACGGTGGAAACCGTGGCGGAGAATTTCGTTGACGGGGTTGTTTCTCCGCTTTTTTATGGGGTCATGGGCGGTGGCCCGTTGATGCTGACCTATAAGATGATCAACACCCTGGACTCCATGGTTGGTTATAAGAATGAGCGTTATCGTTTTTTTGGTTGTGCAGCTGCACGGATTGATGATCTGGCCAACTGGATTCCAGCCCGGATAGCCGTGGCCATTATAACGTTGGCAGCCATGCTGCCGCCCTGGGAAACAGGCAGGCGAGCCTGGAGAACAGGGCTGCAGGAAGGTAGACAACACGCCAGTCCCAATGCCGGCTATCCGGAAGCCGCCTTTGCGGGTGCATTGGGGGTGCAATTGAATGGGCCGAATTATTACGGCGGTATCCTGGTGGAAAAACCGTTTATCGGCAAACAGTTTCTTCCTCCAGGGGTGCAGCATATTGAGGAGGCCTGTACACTTATGGTACGCTCTTCGCTTATTGCAGTAGTCCTTGCCTGGATCGCTTCGTGTCTTCTGGCGTTGTGAGGATGTGGAATCTGGAGCTTCCTGAAAGTCGTCTAACCCGGATTTCTCATGAACACCTTACGAGTGTTGAAAAGTAACAAACAAGCAGCATGATCTAGCTAGAGCCTGTCCATAAATGGCACATTTTGAAATGTGCCCACTGCCAGCCTCACCATCGCGGACAACAGAGTCATAGAACGAAGCCCATTTTTCCTGACTTTTTCAGCTTGTCATGGGAAAAACAGCTCTATCCAGGGTCCTTTGTACCCAGTGGAACTGGTATCAGGCAAACGGTAACCTGAAAGACCGAGCCTGCCGGGTCATGCTTTTGAAACCAGAGGAAAAAGGCGAAATCACTCTGCCTCCAAGAAAAAGAGAACCATTCCGGTATCCCAAAAAGGCTGACCGCAAGCAATAAACTTACAATACCTCGCAATTGACCGGTACGGTCTCCGAGTTTGGCTCTTTACCAAGCTTGCGCTTCCCTGGATCGTCATGACGGTCAGTCATTTTATCCTTTCTTGGGGTGAATGCGAGCAATACGGCAAGGTAAGCAAGGGCTATTTCAGCACCGGCTTTGGCCCCCGGATTTTCCGCACTTGTTGCTGAAATTGGCGGCAACAGCAGGGAAACCATCCAGACATTCTGCTCCTCGGCGCTTGGGGTTCCTGTCAGTCTCGGTGACATCCAAAAGGTTCTTGACCGGGCTTCTGCCGCGATCACGCCTCATTACCATGCGATCAGGGACAAGGCCAGGAGTCAGGATATAAGCCACCTGGAAAAGCGGCGGCAAGCTGAACTGGCTCTGGGGAAGACGAAGCCAGGGAACCAGGAGTGAAAAAGGAAACCGCTGGCTGGAGCGAATTCTCTCGCCCAGGGAGACCTGTCGATGCCATTAACTGATATTTCAAAAAATCAAAAGCCTGATCTGGAATGGATCAGGCGAGCCACTTAAACGCAACCCTGTGATGGGTTACACCTCTTTTGGGGTATGGAATCCCTCCTTGAATGATTTTCAAAAAGGACTTTTCTACCAATTGTTTCCATACGTCGCCATCT
The DNA here is from genome assembly GCA_002748755.1 of Desulfobulbus propionicus. Lineage (GTDB taxonomy): Bacteria > Desulfobacterota > Desulfobulbia > Desulfobulbales > Desulfobulbaceae > Desulfogranum > Desulfogranum propionicus_B. The sequence continues at coordinate 13,381 of PDTD01000020.1, forward strand.
TCCAAGTTGAGGTGGCCGGATTCGCGTGAAATCAGTGACCGGAATAGCCTGGAATACTCAGCCAGGGCAATAAAAACCGCGACTAACGCTGAGCGATTCTGGGTGGATGGCACGGTTTTTGTTGATTTTTTGACCAGTATGACAGGATATAATACGAGAGATTATGCCGCAGCCACTATTCGGCACGACTCAAACCGCTTTGACGTCGTGCTTCTATGTGGACTTTCCAAGGGTTGCTCAAGATCGAATCATGAGTTTGTGGTGTATCAGGCATGGAATACCTCCTTAAGCTAAGACGAGTTGATGGAAATTGTCCTTTGTCAACAAGCCGTCAATGATCGTCAGGTAAGACCCGAGGGCAGGAAAGGGATGTCTCTTGCGCTTATGGAAGGCCCATGGTTCAGCACGGATCGCTTCCTTTATAGTGTTCCTCGAATACCCTGTCATCCTGAATAACTCTCTTATAATTTAGCCGTAAACACGACGGGCTGTCCTGATACATTCGTATTGATCCATTGAGAGCAACCCCTTTCCTCCTGTGGGCTAGGGTTTTTGCTTCACCATAACAGGAAGAAAGGACGCTCAGGGTGGTCAATTTTAGATTAGCACAACCCGGCAGACTACCAGGTCACATTTCGTAAAAAGATATACTCAATTATCAAGGGACTGCGACATGATCTGGATGAATGGATTATCTTCGTACAATTACGAGAAAGGTCTCATCAAGGAAAAATGTGTTGAGGAAGAGCATCCATAAAAAGTGTGGAAGATGGAAAGACTGTGTGGAAGGAGAAGTATTTGAACTGATCTTGACCTGACAAACGCCTCATCAAAATTGGTTGTTTGTCAGATCAGATCTTGACTAATACAATTTAAGCACCTTCTGCTACAGATCCTGGACCTGCCAGTGGCTTAAATGCTTTTTTACTGGCACCGCAAATTGGACATCTCCAATCATCAGGAAGATCTTCAAAACTTGTACCTTTAGGTATTTTGCTTTTTCTATCACCTTTGTCAGGGTTATAGATATATCCACAATTTGTCGTTTGACATTGATACATTTCTTCGGGTTGAGCCATAATAAATCCTCCAAGGACGGTTATAAAACGTTCTATTTAATTAACTGTAATAGTATCGCTTCAAAACGGTACTATGATCTTTGCCTGTTACTGTTTGTGGAATAATTGGTCATTCATACTTTCTTTACTTAAGAAGGTGTAGAAAAAGATCGATAATATTTAAAGAAAAATGGTTATATAAACGCAAAAAAAACCACAAACCACTATAATAAGTAATTTTTTTTCTGCCAAAGAAAAAAGTGATTACCACTGAAGTTCAGCACATTTATTTTAGGGATTAGTCATTATATAATTAACCCACTGTGTCATAATCAATCAAGACCAAAATGAACGGGAGAGTACGATATGGCCAAAAATCCAATTCAGTATCAAAAAGGTTTGAGCTTGACAGATTTTCTTGCCCAATACGGTGACGAATCCAAATGGGCGCTGGCCCCTCAAGCACCAGTACATTTATCTACACTCATTTGAAAACGGCAGGTCGCTCCGCTTCGGACTTGCCAAGTGGACCCGGTACTACAATTTGGCAAGAGGCCATTCTTCTTTTGAGGACAAAACCCCGGATGAGGTTTACTTTGGTTTGCCTTGCCCGTTCGCCGAGGCTGCCTGATGCCAGTTTTTAATTTTCTCATCTCAGGGCTTGTGGCTTATCCCACCCATCAGGCTGTCCAATTAATGGGGGCCACCGCCTTTGTTATATAAAAAAATCCCGACGGAAAAGAGTTCTGTCGGGATTTTTTACTTTTTTTTCTTTCTGGTCTTTTATGGTGTATAATCCTTATCAATGATGATAACTGGTTTGATAACCTCCCCACTGTTTGAAGCATTTGCCGCTTCGTTTATCTGCTCAAAGTCAAATTGCTTGATAACCTGATCAAAGGGGAACTTGTTTCGATTATGAAAGCCAATAAGCTGGGGAATAAAGGTCTGGGGAACAGCATCTCCCATAAGAACACCCTTTATTGTTTTTGTTCCGACAACCAGATCAATAAATGGCGAGATGGAAAACTCTTTGTTGGTTACGGCAACAGGTGCATATACGCCACCCTGGGCAGTTACTTCTAATGCCGCTTTCATGACTTCAGACACTCCTGTGGTATCTATTACATAATCGGTTCCCAAGCCGTTTGTTATCTTCTTTATCTCTTCAACGACATCGACTTTTAAGGAATTAATGGTGTGTGTTGACCCCATTTTTTTGGAAATTTCCAGACGATGGTCATGAATATCAACCGCAATAACAATTGGGAATGATGAAATGCAGGATGCCATCATTGCCCCCAATCCAACCGTACCTGTGCCAAATACCGTTATGGTTGATCCCACCGGAGGATTAAATCCATTGAGAACTGTACCACTCCCGGTCAAGAACCCGCAACCAAGCGGACCGACAATGCGCAGATCAATAGATTTATCAACCTTAATAATATTGCTTTCATCAACAACTGTATAGGTTGCAAACGATGACTGACCTAGAAAGTTGCTGATTGGTGTGGTCTTATCCTCTTTATAAAATACTGCTGTTCCATCTCCGCGTCTGCCAACCACATTTAATGCAGGCCAATCGGAGCAGCTGGCAGGTTTTCCGTGAAGGCAATTATAGCAATGTCCGCAAAATGAATGGGAGAGGACAACATGATCGCCTGCTTGAACTGTTTTGACAGCATCTCCAACTTCCTCGACAATTCCAGCCCCTTCATGGCCAAAGATTGCAGGTAAATTATAGGCGGCATCTCCCAGACGAAATGCTTCATCAGAATGACAAATGCCGCTTGCTACAATCTTAACCAATATCTCGTTTGAATTTGGTTGATCCAGGTACACCCTCTCAATTTGATAGTCTTCATTGACACCGTTAACCACTGCAGCTTTGATTTCTTTCATCGCGATACCCTCTTTTGTTGATGGTTATCCTTCCTTAGAGCGGAAGAGAGGAACAGCATTTATATAAAACTATACGCAATGACCTTGGGCAAAGGCCCCAATTTTCTTGCGAGTAGCATGACGGCCTCTTTGAAGTATGAGGTTAATTGCTTCTGTTTGGTACCTGTGGCTATGGTGCAGATGAGGCTTTTTGCTCATATTGGCACAAGAAGGTAGGAGAACTCAAATAGTAGGTGACTTACTTTCAGCATACGTATATTTGTTTGTTTGTCAAATTAATTTGGAGATGGATTCAATTGATTGGACAGCCTCAGTGACAAGGGACAGGTCGTTCTTGTCAGGGGCAAGGCGACCATCCGCCAGGTACCCGATCAAACGGTGCCATCGCTTTACGGTGTAAGTAACGGCTTTTCCTAAGGCCGTCTTTGATGGTACCAGCTGTTTTTTCTTCTCAAGCCAGCTTTTCCAGTGGTCCAATATAGGTTGAGAGTATCCCTGGCGCCGTTGATAAATTTCTTCAGGGGTATGGTCTTCATCGCGGCACCTCTTTTCGATCTTGTAAAGGTTACTGAAGAAGGCAAGCCCTTTATGCGCACTCCCTGGTTTGGCTTTCTTGCCCTGGGCCTTGATGATATCGGCGAATTTCTTTCTGGGCATGGACAATGCACCCGATATGCTGAATGTCTTCGCGGTAATCAAGGAAATCATACCCGGCATATCCATTGGTCTGTACGTATCCCTTGAAATTGCCGAGAAAATCGCCCACCACATCACCGCTTCGGGTAGGATGATACTGATACAGAAGAATTTGTCTGTTTTTCTTTTTCCCGCGCTTTCGTTGTTCCCTGGACACATTCCTGCCCTAGAGGCAGTAAATTCTCTTTACTGCCAAAACGCTCCATGTCCGCCCCTATTTCCATCAGGAGCAGGGCTGCGCTGTGTATTCCAGTGAATCCGGCCGCTCATTCCACGCGATTCCGGGCCCTGTTTGTACATATCCCATTGAGGTTGATAAGGGGCCATTGCCTCAAAGACGTACTCATCAATATGACGCAGTTCTTCACTTAAGAAACCCATGTGATGGTGAATCGTAGACAGCAATAAACGATGACGTTCTCCCAGAGGCTCATTAAGAGAATCGAATAATTCTTGAACCTTCGATTTGAGAGGCCCTCGGGCAAACCAGACAAGTTCTTTCGGTGACTTCCCTTCTATCAGCCCGGGAATCATGGCCTGGGTCGAACTCCCTTGATGTCGCTGACTACTCCCCCGAGACGAATCCCAGAATCATCAGATGCCTTATGCAGTCTGTTCGTCTCAGCATTGAGTGTATCTTTAACATCTGTTTCCCGGCCAGGAATTTGTTTAACGTGCCGCGCATTGACCACGAACGTCTATGGGTGGCATTCTCCAGAGATTCATAGATGCTCTTGAAAAAAATTGCGCTACTTGCCATGACAACCAGCTCAATATCGATCTTTTTGAGCCAACGACATAGTTGCCGACGGTGTTTGCGAAAAGTTGCAAAACTTCTGGTTTCCTCAGCAACATTACCATCCTCCGACAGTAATTGAAGAGTGGCAGCCACTCTCATTTTGTGGATATCCAGCCCTGCACACCTCTTGACGATTGGATTTTTCATGATAAACTCCGAAGTGCTAAATGGGTGTACCAATGGGATGGGACTGGATTTCCGGGTGGCCATCCACCAAAAAGGTGCAGGTCTTTTTACCCTGCGTCCCATGCCTTTGAGCTGTATGGCAAAATCGGGGGTACGTGCCGCAAATCCGGGTCCGTTTAGCTCTCAGGCTTGACACCACCATAAGGTATTCGACCATGAAGTCCCACTCCATCTTTTTGCTGCATGATAGTGTGGGGTATACCTATTATCATGCCCGGGGGTGACCAACTCCTCGGTCATGTGTGTTGAACTCAGTGTTCTCAAATAAGACAAAAAAGTCCATCAGCCGACGGCCTGGTGGAATGCATACCAATAAAGAAGGACAGGGAACGTAGATGAATATTGCTTTGACCACAGATGGTTCTACGCTGGACAGTACGGTTTTTTATGAATTTGCCGGGGCACCTTGGCTACTCATTGTCAATGTCGACACCATGGAGTGTACAGCCATTGCCCACGTTGTTGCTCCAGGCTCAGATGAGGATATGGCCCGAAAAATCCTGGAATATCGCTGCGAGGCAGTTATGACGGGGAAGTTGACCGAAAAAGCCTTTAATATCCTGGCAGACGAGGGCGTCACCCGTTATGCTGCCGCAGGTATGGGCGTGCGCAAGGCGCTGGCGGCTATGGATAACAGAGAGCTGAGGTTTATCCGTAATCCTGAAGGCACGGATAGCTGTCAAGGATGGCATCACCACTGAGTTGTTACCATCGTAAGGGTCTCATAAAGTACTACTCCGTTTTCTCACAGGCATGAGTCGTGATGATTTTTCTCATCAACTCACCCTAGCTTATGGAGGTATCCCATGCCGGAGACACCACAAGCTCATGATTCGATCATGAGCAACCCTTGGAACGTTCACATAGAAGCACAGCGTCAAAGCGGTTTGAGTTGTGCCGGATATTGGCGGCGGCATAATCTCTCGTATCATGCCCTGTCATACTGGATCAAAAAATCAACAAAAAACCTGCCGCCCACCCAGAATCGCTCAGCGTTAGTCCCGGTTCTATTGCCCTGAGTGTATCTCCCAAGATAACAGACAGGCAGGATTCTGACCTCAGGCTGCGTCTGGCAAATGACATCACCGCAGAAGTTGGTACCGACTTCTCCACAAACACACTCTCTGCCCTGTTATCTGCCCTGGGCGTTTATCCATGATATTCCCGCTTCATGCCACCAAGGTCTCTATTGCCACCGGTAGCACCGACCTGCAAAAATCAATGAATGGGTTTTCCCTGCTGGTAGTGGATCTGCTGGACGCGATCCTTTGTCAGCGAACCTGTTGGCCTTTTGCAGTCAGAGTTTTTGACTGTGGCATAAACGGTTGGAAAAAGATCGCTTCCCGTGGCCAGAAAACCAGGCAGAGGTGCTCGCAATCTGTGGGCGAAGGCCCTCCTGGCTCTTGAGAAATCGATACGACCACATTACCTGACGACAGCACGCTTGTGAAACAGATACTTGTCGAGAATCAAAGGAAACACGCTGAGGCTCGTTTTGATCGGAAAACCTCTATCCCGGCATCTTCATGCGCAGTTGTTTGGGCGAAAGAACAAACAATTGTCCCTGGAAAGAACTGTGACCCTGCTTCCCCAGTTTGACATGCCCGAGACCGCTGCTCCTGAAGAAGAGGTCGAAGTACCATCCCATACCTGCAAAGAGGGTGGCAGGAAGCCCCGGGTAGAAAAGGTGCATGAGATTGAAGAGGCCGATAAGCTGTGGCTGTGAGCAAACCAGGATCGGAGAGGAAGTCTTTGAGCAGCTTGTAACAGCAGTTCAAACGGTTGGGCCTTGAGCTTGCCCGTGCACTGATGAGTGGCTGGGCCATGCAGGTAGTCTCTGCCTGTCAGCTGCTGTTAAACCTGCTGCAGGATGAATTGGTGGACAGTGATTACATCAATATCGGTGAAACCACGATGCAGGTTGGAAAGAAGCCGGGTCGTGACCCCACTACTTATCCTATATGTGGGTGTTCCGTCGAGCTGATTCGCACAGACAAGTACTTTTGTATCAGTATCATCCAACCCAAAACGGCGATGTGGTGCGCGATTTCAAGGGATACCTGCAGACTGATGGGTATGCAGGGTATGACTTCCTTGATCGCCGCAAAGACATTCATCATATCGGGTGCTTTGTCCATGCCTGGCATTAGTTTGCCCATATCGTCAAGGCCCAGGGCAAGAAAGCCAAACCTGTGAGTGCACATAAGGGGGTCGCCTTTTTCAGTAAACGTTACAAGATCGAAAAGATGTGCCGTGATGACTCTAAACTGATATTGGACGACTTGGAAAGTTGGCTTGATAGGAAAAAACAGCAGGTGCCACCAAAGACGGCCTTGGGTAAAGCCGTTACTTACACCTCGAACCTGTCGCCCCGTCTGATCGGGTATCTGGAGGATGGTCGCCTTGCTCTTGACAATAATGCCGCCAAAACAGTATCCGCCTTTTTGTGATTAAAAGAAAGAACTGGTTGTTTTCTCAGGTATTCCTGAGGGTGCGCAAGCCTCTGCTTTGCTCTTTAGCCTGATTGAAATGGCAAAGGCCAACAACCTCGAGCCCTACGCCTATCTCCGACATATTTTTACCCAACTGCCTACAGTAAATACTTTGGCCGATTCTACTGCGCTGCTACCGTGGAATGTAACCCTTGAGAAAGACTCCTGCAAGGTGTAGGTCGTTTGGCGCTTATTTACCATCTGACGAGATAGGCCCGTGTATATTGGGTGTGAGCACCAGAATGCTACCAGATACTGCCAAAATCAGACGTGATGCATGAGCCGCTTGCGGCCATGGCCCGGGTACATGATTTCCGGGAGAAGGTGGGCCTTCTTTGCCTGTTATGGGAGTTGCAGGGCTGCTTATTTGTCGACCATGGCCACAGCCTGGTCAGACGGGGAGTTGCCATGGGTAAACCGACCCTCAATCCAGCACGGATTGAGGGTCGGTTTGCAAAGAGTCCTTATTCAGGGTTCGTTTCTGGTTCTTGGCTTTTCCAGAAAGATGACAAACGAGAGCAAGGCCGGGATAACAAAGAGGGTGAACAGGGTAGAAAGAGCTAGGCCTCCCAGAAGAATGGACCCCAGTCCTCGGTAGAGTTCACTCCCGGAACCTGTTGCCATGACAAGTGGAGACATGGCCAGGATACTTGTCGTCGTACTCATGAAGATGGGCCGGATCCTGGTTCGTACGGCATCTGATATCGCCTCAATCCCTGCCATGCTGTTATAGCGGATATTGTTTAACGACTGATGGACAATCAAGATAGCGTTGTTCACCACTGTGCCGATGAGGATGATGAACCCCAGCATGCTGAGAATGTCCAGGGGCTGTTGGGTTATGAAGGTATCCACAGCTTGTAGTCCCATAAGTCCACCAGCGGCAGCCAGAGGCACTGTACAGAGAATGATCAGGGGATAGAGAAAATTTTCAAACAGGGCTGCCATAAGCAGATAGGTAATGACAACGGCCAGTAGCATATTCCACTGCAATGCTTGTCTGGTTTCGGTCAGTTTGTCGGCGTTACCGCCGACCTTTATTTGTAGATTGGCAAGTTTCCCGGCTTGTTGTAAAGGAGCAATCACCTCGTTCTCAATGATGTCCATGGCGTTTTGCAGCGCCAATGTATGGGGCGGGTTAACTTGCAGAGTGATGGTTCGGTTTCTTTCCAGGTGGTTGATTTGGGGCATGCCCTGGGTGTATACCAACTCGGCCACATCACCTATGCGGATGAGATCGTTGTGCCCGGAAACAAGCGTGGCATTGAGGATGTCTTCTGGAGAGACAAAAACTGTCTCATCACCTTTGAGCACCAGATTAATCTGTTTGGTGCCTTCCGGGCGATAGTGGTCTATCGTTCGGCCGTCCATGAGGATGTCCACGTACATGCCCAAGTCTGTTTCGGTGAGTCCGTTGGCCAGGAGTTTCTCTTTGTCCGGGATTATTTTGACTTCCGGATAACTGGTTTCCAGGGTGGGGACTGGCCTGATTTGGCTGCCAGCGATTTTCTGGGCAGTTATGCCATAGAGGGCGCGGGCTGCGTCAACAATGGCGTTGATGTTTTCGCCGGAAATGTTGATTTCAACGGTTCTGCCTTTTCCAATCCCTGACTCGAAGATACTCGCCTGGGTGCTGACCCCGAAAATGCCGGGAATGGAGTGCATGATGCGGCGGAACAGGGGCATCATCTCTCTGGCCCTGTTTTCGTGGACACTAATGCCTCCGAAGAGGGTTAAACGATCTGCGGCCACGTAAAATATTTGCTTCACCTGGGGTATGCCGTCCTTGTTGTCCTCATGTATGTACGGAAGGGTCTGGTTGTAAATATATCGCCCCATTTCTTTGTTTTTTTGCACTGAATAGCCAGGAGGTGGGATAATGATATTAAGTAGCAGGTTGCGGTTGCCCCGGGGCAGGTATTCGGCGTTAGGTAGGAGGCTAAAGAAGAGGATCACGGCCAAACCGGTGAAGACACATATGGAGAGGCTCCTGAAGAACAGGTTTTTCATACACAGGTCGGAAAACTTCATGATCAGGGAAGACAGCGCCGGCCCTATGATTGATTTCTGCCAGCGTCCGGTTTTTTTCTTGCTCGAGGAGGTACGGTACAGCAGGTTGATTAAGGTAGGGATCACTGTAATGGAAACAACCAGGCTGAGAACAATGGCGGAGGTAATGGCAATGGCAATATCGCGAAATAGTTGTCCGGCCTCCTCTTGGATAAAGACCACGGGAAGGAAAACCGCCACCGTGGTGGCCGTGGATGCCAGGACAGCGCCCCATACTTCTTTTGTACCCTCATATGCAGCTGTAAAGGCTGTCTTTCCCTGGGAGCGGTGGCGGTCGATGTTTTCGAGAACAACAATGGAGTTATCCACCAGCATGCCCACAGCAAAGGAGATCCCTGCGAGGCTGACCACGTTCAGATTACGATCAGCAAGCCAGAGCATGATAAATGCACCTATGGCGGAAATGGGTATGGCTACGGCAACCGCAGCAGTGGAACGGGCGCTGCGCAGAAAGAGGAGTAGTACGCCGATGGCAAGCAGTCCACCGACTAAGACATTCTTTTTGACCAGGGAGATGGCTGTATTGATATAAGGTCTTTGGTCATATACCCAGTCTATGAACAGGTCCTGGTCAGAAAGTCGCTCCACATTAAGACGGTTGACCTCTTGCTGCAGTTTGTCGGTCATCTCCAAGACATTGGCTCCTGGCTCCCTTCGTATACCGATAACGATGACCTGCTCGCCGTTATGGAGGACAGAGACCGCTTCCTTGGCGTGGCCGAGTTTGACCGTTGCCACGTCACTCAGGGAGATACGCCTGATGCCATCAGCAAAGATAATCACAGAGAGCAGATCTTCCGGCCGCTGGAACTGACTGATTGTACGTATCCGGTAATTTTTCCGGTCTATGCCCAGGATACCGGCGGAAATATTGCTGTTAGCCTGCCGGATTGCCTTGATTATCTGATTGATGGAAACTTTAAGCCTGGCCATTTTTTGGGGATCAATGATAATTTCCAACTGGTCTTCGGTGCCACCGAAAACGGCAACGGAACCAACGCCCTCCACCCGTTCGAGATGTTGACGGATATTGTCCTCAAAATAGGTCCGGTACTGGTTGATGGGGGTTGCGTTGTTAGGTTTGGGCCGGAGCATCATCCAGATAACGGGGGAACTTTGGGCTCCTGCAGCCTTTATAATAGGTTTATCAGCCGTATCGGGGTACCTGGAAACTTCGTTGAGTTTGTTGGAAACCCGAAGCAGGGCATCATCCAGGTCGGTCCCTATCTGAAAGGTGAGGGTGATTTCTCCCATGGCATTGTAGCTGGAGCTTTCCATCTTTGTCAGCCCTCGCAACCCCTTGAGAGTTTCTTCCTGTTTCTCAATGATGTCTTTCTCTATTTCATAAGGGGTGGCTCCGCTCCAGTGGGTGCTCACCGTAATTTTGGGGGCCTCAACGTCAGGCGTCAGCTGCACAGGCAGACTGTTGAGGCCGATGCAACCGAAAATAAGTACCAGAATAACACCAACAGCGATGCTGACCGGCTTGGTGAGAGCATAACGGATGATATCCATGGTCGTTACTCTTTGTCTGTGGTGACTGGTTGATCGGGGCGTAACCGTTCATTTCCTTCTATGATCACAGGCATTCCCGGAACAAGATATGGGTTATCCGCAGCAATCTGGTCGCCCAGGTGGGTGACGATATGTACGGGCAGCATGGCCGCCGTACCATCCTTGATGGTGTAGACGAAATTTTTGCCCTGGAATTGTATCAGGGCTGCTCTTGGAAGGACAGCCAGTTCCTGCTTGCTGCTTATGGGTAGGCGCACAGAGGCAGTCATGTTTTCGGCTATTCCCTCCTGAGCGGGCACTCGGATTTTGATAAAAACGTTTTTGGTCCGTTGGTCTGCGCGGGGATCAATTGTCGCCACGGTTCCAGTCACCTGCCTACTGTATGCGGTAATGGTGATATCGACCTCCAGGCCTTCATGGATGAACTGCAGGAGGGTTTCACCCACAGGAACCTTGACAAAGAGGTCCTCGGTGGCCCCGATGGTCATAACCGGGTTGCCCTGTTGCACCCAGTCACCGACTTCAACATTTTTCTCCAGGATCACCCCGTCAAAGGGTGCAGATATGGTGCTTTTTGTTTTTTGCAGCTCAAGCTTTGCCAACCTTTGCCGGGCTGCCTGCTTTTCCATACGGGCGTTGTTGAGATTGAACGAAGCATCATCGTAGTTTTTTTGACTCGCTCCCCGGGTTGTGAGCAGACTTTTTTGCCGCTGGAAATTTTTTTCAGCCAGATCTGCCTCCAGTTCGCTTTGTTGTATCTTGGTCTGTATAAGCCGGATATCGGCATCAAGCAGGTCGGTGTTGAGATGGACCAGAGGCTGCCCCTTGCGTACATGCTCACCGATACGTCCTCGGACAGAGGTTGCCAATCCGACAACCTCGCTGGACACCCGGCTGACGCGGTCAAAGTACAATATCCCGGTAAATGGTTTGGTTTTCGCCACCTCTTGATGGCGTACAGGGGTCGTCACCACCAGTGCGGGAGGCCGCTTGTCTTGGGCAAAAGCCTGGTTGAGGACAAAGCAGAGGAACAGGGAAAAGACAGGTAGCATACGCATAAGTCTACCTCGATGGGGTGCTGGAGAAATGAATTCAGGAACCAGACCTTCTTACAGCGTTCATCGTGTAGCGGGAACCATTGCCCGCACAAGCCTGCTGCAGGGTACAGTAGTGCCTGTCCAAACCTGGAAGACATTGATCAGTCACAGGAAGGGAGTTCTTCGCTATCACTCTGTTCTCTCTCCCATGAGCACGTACAAGAAACCACTGAAAAACGGAATACTCCCCGACAGTATCAGGAGGGCTATGAGACGGTAAAATAAGACGTTATGATAATACGACCTTGGAAGAATCTCAACTGTTTTTTCAATCAGCCAGGGGGGAGCGTCAACCCGGAATGTTCATGCATATGGGAGGTCTCCGTTCAGGGCGCCTGATCTCTGAACGACCGTAATGTCCAGCATTCCTTCTCAGTTAAAGCGGTGCTGTATTGTTTCAGTTGGTTAGAGAAAAGTTGTCCGTGCCGGTGAACCAGTACAGGGGTCCCTGGTAATTCTCAACATAGGTTTTTGTTAGCCTGTCTGTAAACGCTCAAGTGAACTGTAAAGTGGTCGTCCTTTGTTTCTTTCTGTTTTTCGCCACCGAACCTGTGGGGTCTTTTTTGCCGACCGTTGCAGCCGAAAGTTGCTCTTTGGACAGCTCGTCATGATCGTTCCGGTCTATACGACTTTCCGATTAAAAAATACCACCATAAGCCATCTGTTGCCCAGGTTGCGTCAAGCAGCAGCACAATGATGAAAAATCGGGGTTGATCAAAATGCCCTAACCTTGTTCATGGATACGGTGTCACGCTGCACGGTTCGGTGGTATCTGACCGCAGGTCTGCCAAAGAGCATAACGTACCCGAGTAGATGATCCTCTGGTATCCCCAGATGCCTGAGGGTCTCCGGGAGGATAAGGGTAAAGGCCCATTTGGCCAGTCCGTCCCACAGGGTGCCGATACCCATGGAGGTCGACATCAGTTCAAAATAGGTCAGGGCAATATCGCAATCTGCCTGGGGAGTAGGGCCGCTTGCAGGGGCGGAAACAAGCAGCATGTGTGGAGCGTTGCGAAACAGGACATCCTTTCCCTTGTCCCAGGCATGGATAATCTTTTCAAAATATTCCAGTCCTTGGGGTAACCGACCTTGTAGGGCCCGTTCTCTGATACCTGCAATGGTTTTTTCCCGGACAGAGTTCATCACCTTTGGGTCTTCAATTACGGTGAAGAGACATTGACAATTGTTGACACCGGTGGGGGCATTACCGGCAATGGTCAGGAGTTTTTGGATGGTTGCCGCCTCCAGTGGGGTGGCGCAATATCTGCGTACGGAGCGTCTGCCACGCAGCAGGGTTTCAACCTGTTGAGGAGTGGGGAGGTTATTTTTGAGGACAAGGGAGTTATCCGGATTCAGTCCAAATATGGAGAGGGCACCTGTCGGACAGACCGCCAGACAGTGCTGACACCCTATGCATTGACCGGCCTTTTCAACTCGGGCAGTCGGTTGTCCGTTAATCATCTGCAGGATGGTATAAGGGCAGTCTTCGACACACATTCCACATCTGATGCATTTTTCAATATCTATGCGCAGATCTAATTTCATGGTATCTTCTTCTCTTTAAATCCGTCATGGATGTAGGTTCCAGCAAAGAGTGATTCTGTTGGCATGGACCTGCTCACTGGGCATTTTGCACTCTGGCTGCATATGTTGGAGGTCTCTTGTGAATCTCTCATCAGCTCAGGTGGTGCCAGATGCAACCTTCTTGGCAGGGTATGAGAGCCCCCTCTTTTTGCTGTCAAAACAATGAGGAAGCTGGTGCCGCTTGGGGCTGGTTTTTGGTACATGTTTTGGAGATATTGGCTATACAATCGTTTTCTTGATAAATGATTGTTTTTATATTGTATTTTAATTTTCTCTATATGTCCATGAGCAATTCGGGCTCTTCTTGCTTCAGGCTGCCCTGAATGCAGGGAGATTGGAAGACTGGGAGTGTTTCGCCTTAGTATCTACCCCGAATGGGGAAAGAAAACCAAGAAAGAGTTACCCTGTCATCAGGAATCTGATACGCCTGCAGCGCTGGCGCTACCAGTGCCTGGAGTTTGAACTCCCCCTGCTCTGTCTCAACTGCAGGTGAAGGAAGGGTGCCAGGCGCGCAGCCTGCAACTGCATAAAAATTCGATATCAAGAGCGGTAAGAATGAGAGAGAACAACCCGTTGATCCCAGACGATCATGCCGGAGATCAACAGAGGGATAGGCAGACGCAATCTTTGTTTCAAAGCCTTACCCCGGAGAACATCCTTAATGCGGCCGAGGACTTTCTGGGTAGGTATTTATCCAACCTTTGCCGGCCGTTGAACAGTTATATTAATCGCGTCTACGAATTGGAAGACGAAGATGGAGAGGGGCTTATTATCAAATTCTACCGGCCTGGACGATGGGCCGGGGAAGCAATTCAGGAAGAACACGATTTTCTGCTGGAGTTGGCTCGGGGTGAGGTGCCGGTGATCCCGCCCTTTTGTGGTGGAGACGGCAGGACCTTGGGCAGACTGGAGAACATCTCTTTTGCCCTGTTTCCTAAAAAAGGGGGACGATACGTTGATGAGCTGGATCACGAGCAATGGGGGATGCTGGGCCGACTCCTGGGGCGAGCCCATATGATAGGAGCTGACAGACCCTGCTCCCATCGACCTGTCCTTCACCCTGAGCGATCCACCCGCTCTCATGTAGGCTACATTCTGGAGAGTGGACTTGTTGCCGTAGACCTGGAAAGGGAATATGAGCAGGTCGTATCAACCTTTATTGAGATTGCCGCCCCCATTTTTGAACAAGTCGAACAAATTCGTATCCATGCTGACTGCCATTCAGGGAACCTAATTTTCAGGCCGGGAGAAGGGTATTGCCTGATCGACCTGGATGATATGGCCATGGGCCCCCCGGTACAGGATTTCTGGATGCTCCTGCCCGGGGATCGTTTGCAGTCGCAGTCAGAGCTCAATGCACTGCTTGACGGGTACGAGATTTTTCGGGATTTCGACTACACCAGTCTTCGGCTCATAGAACCGTTGCGGGCTATGCGTTTTATTCATTATACCGCCTGGTGCGCTTATCAGATGCATGCCGACGGCACGGCCGCCCTTGTCCCGGATTTTGCAACCCGGGAGTACTGGCTCAAGGAAATACGGGATCTGAACGACCAGATGCAGATCATCCAGGGTGAGCAGGAAAGAAGGTTATGAGTCGTGGCTGAAGGGTGGAGTGTCATCGGCAATATCGCCATGATGTATCTCCATGAGCCTGCTGTATACAGCTCTGCTGATCCAAGCATCGGTGGCTGCATACCTGATTTGCTTTGCGCTCAGGTCTGGGGCTGCCCAGTTGGTGGTTCGGACACTTTTTGAGATACGTATACCCAAGGTGACAGCAGCCAGGCCCCGCAGACCGTGGTGCTGCATGCCCAGGTGCCTGCTGATATCGGCGAGGTCTATGAACCCTTGGGGCAGAAAGGGGTGTATCTGTTGCAGTTGGACCGTGTCAAAGCCTACTGCAACACCTACTTTTATTGTCTGTTGGTTGCTGAGGATATCCGTAAGCGCTTTGGGGATGCCCAGCTGGTACAGCTTGAAAAGAAAGACGCTTTGACCGTCAGCAAGCTGGAGAAGAGCAGGAGGGTATGATTGTCCCTTACGGAATGTGGGCCGGGTTTCTGTGTCAAAGCCAAGTAGGTTGGTTGTACGCAAGGTTTTCACCGCAGCCTGCAGTTGGGTTTGGTTGCTGACAATATGGATGGGGCCTTCCCATCTGGCCAGGGGTAAGGCATTGATTTCCTCTTTCTTCAGCCGAACCAATAAGTTCCGGAGGGACTTGCCGGGTATCTGATGGGTTTGAGGAGAGTGCATAGAGATCGTACCGGTATGGTGCCAGGGTTGGAGTTGTTGTACATGGCCGTTTTGTTAGGGGTGTCCGAGTGCAGGAGCACGGAATAAAACCGTACCGTGCTCATTCTGTAAAGTTTTTTTTCTCCCTGTATTTTTTAACTACCAGCAGCCCGGCTGCGGATGCCATGGGTGTTGCTAGCAGTGTACCCTAGACCCCTGCTAGCCCGTTTTTTTCTTTGAGCAAAAAAAGATAAAAGCAGCTCTATGATCCAAGCAGAAGAGGTGATTAAAAAACGTCGAACCTGGCTCAACCTGAGCTGATGAGAAATCCGGGCTAGTTTGGCAGGGTTAACGTTCCTCCTTTTGGTCGAGGTTTGCACTTCAATTTGCCGCAGATTCTGGTGGTAGACAAGAACAACGCCTCCCGTTGCTTTTTATAATTGAAAAAGTTTGTACCCGGAATAATTGTTACGATGTACAATTGTTTGCCTTTCCTCAAAATCCAAGCTGGAGTACGTTTTTTGAACCCGACAAATATAGATAATCCTGAATATTTTCATAAGGTTATAGATTGCCAGTATGCCTGTCCAGCACATACGCCTGTGCCAGAGTACATTCGTCTGCTGAGTGAAAAACGCTATGATGATGCCTACATGGTCAACTGGAGATCCAATGTTTTTCCCGGTGTCCTGGGGCGAGTTTGTGATCGTCCCTGTGAACCCGCCTGTAGAAGAGGGCGGGTGGAAAAGGAACCTGTAGCCATCTGTCGGTTGAAACGACTGGCTGCAGACTATTGCTCACCGGATATCGCAAAACGATTTCCGGAAATTCCAAAGAAAAAGAATGGCTGGAAAATAGCTTTGATCGGCGCAGGTCCCGCATCGTTGACCGTCGCCCGTGACTTGCTGCCCTTGGGCTACACTGTTGATCTTTACGATGATCAGGCAAAAGGGGGCGGCTTCATGCGGAGCCAGGTACCGTCTTTTCGTTTGCCCGAAAAGGTACTGGATCAGGAAATCGAACAGATTCTCAATATGGGTGTGCATACAGTCTTCAACACCTATGTTTCCTCCATGCAGGCTTTCCTGGAGAAAAAATATGATGCCGTTTTTGTGGGAACCGGTGCCCCCAGGGGGCGGGATCTCCCTCATTTGCCTGGCAGAAAAGAGGCTGATGCCGACATCCATATCGGTATAGACTGGCTGGCCGGAGTGGTTTTTGGGCATGTGCAGAGCGTGGGCAAAAAGGTGCTGGTCATTGGTGGCGGGAACACAGCCATGGACTGTTGCCGTACAGCACGACGCATGGGCGGAGAGGATGTCCGTATTGTTGTCCGCAGCCCACAGGCCGAGATGAAGGCATCACCTTGGGAAATTGAGGATGCCCTCCATGAAGATATTCCGCTGTATGATAATCACGTTCCCAAAGAATTTGTGGTCAAGGAAGGGCAATTGACCGGGATGCTTTTTGACAAAGTCACTGCACAATATGATGACCGGGGGCGCCGGAAGTTGGTGCCCTCAGGGGAACCTCCGGTGTTTATGGAATGCGACGAGGTGCTTTTGGCCGTTGGCCAGGTGAACTCTTTTCCCTGGATAGAGAAGGATCTTGGTATTGCGTTTGATCAATGGGGATTGCCGGTGTTGAATGAGGCCACTTTGCAGTCTACGCTCCAACATGTTTTCTTCGGCGGTGACGCGGCTTTTGGACCCAAGAACATCATTACTGCCGTCGCCCACGGCCATCAGGCGGCCATCTCCATCGATCTTTTTCTGCGCGGCCTTCCGCTCGAGAACAGGCCTGCACCCCATGTTCAATGTGCTGGCCAGAAGATGGGGATTCACGATTGGCTGTATGACAATTGGGTCAGCGAGGAGGAGCGACGGGTGGTTCCCACTGTGGACAAGGTAAAAACTTTGAAGGATAGGCTCGTTGAAGTGGAGTTGGGATATGACAGAGAAGTGGGACATACCGAGGCTCTGCGCTGTCTCAATTGTGATGTACAGACCGTTTTTTATTTTCAGGAGTGTATAGAATGCGATGCCTGCGTGGACGTCTGTCCTGAAAAGTGCATCAATTTTGTTTCCAATGGAACCGAGGAAGAGATCCGTTCACGCCTGCTGGCGCCTGCCCTGAGGCTTGATCAAGGGCTATATATATCCAATCTGCTGCCCACGGGCCGGGTCATGGTCAAGGACGAGAATGTCTGTCTGCATTGCGGTCTTTGTGCAGAGCGGTGCCCGACTTCGGCATGGCAGATGCAGAAGTTTTTATATCATTCGCCACAGGCGGGACAAAAATGAAACCGATTGCAAGCATCAATGATTGTGTGGTTCAATTTGCCAATATCAACGGATCGGGATCTGCCAGCGCGAACAATCTGTTTGCCAGGGCGGTATACCGGATGGGGGTATCGGTCAGTCCGAAAAATATTTTTCCTTCCAATATCCAGGGCCTGCCTACCTGGTATGAGGTGCGGATAAACGACCAGGGGTATACCGGACGCAGGGGAGATGTGGATATGGTGGTGGCCATGAATGGTCAGACCATGCGCCAGGATTATGAGGGGTTGCTTCCAGGCGGTTATTTTGTCTATGACTCTTCCCGTCGGCTTCCTGATGATTACAAGCGTGAGGATGTGGTTGTCATAGGCCTGCCGCTGACCACCTTATGTCGTGACGCCTTTGACAATCCCCGCATGCAGTCCCTGCTGAAAAACATCGTCTATGTGGGAGCGCTGGCCTACCTGCTGGATATGGAATTTGGGGTGCTGGTTGCATCTGTGGAAAAACAGTTTCAAGGCAAGGCTGCATTGTTGGAGTCCAATCTCAAGGCTCTCCAGATGGGCTATACCTATGCAGGCGAGCACCATGCAGGTGTCTGCCTTCTTCGAGTCGAACGTCGGGACAGGGTCGGAGATGCCGTCTTGATGGGAGGCAATACTGCAGCAGCCCTGGGAGCAATCTATGGCGGGGCAACCGTGGTGGGCTGGTATCCCATCACGCCATCAACTTCTGTCATTGAATCCTTTGCTCAATACGCCCAAGAGCTGCGTACCGAGGAGGACAGTGGCCGGATAAAGGCTGCCATAGTGCAGGCAGAGGATGAGTTGGCTGCCCTGGGGGTTGTAATCGGGGCAGCCTGGAACGGCGCCCGCGCCTTTACTGCCACCAGCGGCCCGGGAATATCCCTGATGAGTGAATTCCTCGGTCTGGCCTACTATGCAGAGATTCCAGCTGTTTTGATTGATGTGCAGCGAGCCGGTCCTTCCACAGGATTGCCGACCAGAACCCAGCAGTCTGATTTGTTGTGCTGTGCCTACGCCTCCCACGGCGACAGCAAGCATGTCCTGCTGTTTCCAAGTACGCCGTACGAGTGTTTTCAGATGACGGCCGATGCCTTTGATCTGGCCGATCGATTACAAACACCGGTCATTGTCCTCTCTGACCTGGACCTTGGTATGAATGAACATCTGAGTCCCCCTTTACACTGGGATGATAACCGGGTCTACGATCGAGGAAAAGTCCTGGACGAGGAAGCACTGCTGCAACTGCAAAAACGATGGGGGCGGTATTTGGATATGGACAATGATGGCATCTGCTATCGAACCTATCCAGGGACCAGTGATCAGGTCGGAGCTTATTTTACCCGGGGTTCAGCCCATGATGAATATGCCGTATACTCGGAAGATGCTACGGTATATGAACAGAACATGCAGCGCCTGGTGCGTAAGATGGAGGCCGCTGTCTCCCTGCTGCCGGAGCCTGTCCCTTTCGGTGATCGGCAGACAAGCAAAACAGGACTGATCTATTTCGGCACCAGCAGGCATACGGCAGAGGAATGTCTGGATAGGCTCAGCAGACAGGGGATCTGTATACATGGCCTGCGCGTGCGTGCCTTTCCCTTTCATCAGGACGTGAGCGAGTTTATTACCCGGCATGAGCGGATTTTTGTCCTGGAACAGAACAGGGACGGCCAGCTTCGCACCCTGCTGCTTGATACGTGTGGGGCTCCACCGGACAAACTGGTATCCATTGTTTGCTATGACGGGCTCCCCCTTGCATCAAGAAGGATATACAAAGCACTGCTGGATGCTGTTCAGCAGTGAAAAAGCAATACCAAGAACTGTGCCGCAGCAAGGAGATTTTAGATGACGTTTCTTAAACCAGGTTTCAGGCATCCTGATCTGGAGCCCAATGCAGCTGGTTATACGTTTAAGGATTATGAGGGAGGACTTTCTACTCTGTGTGCCGGATGTGGCCATGATTCCGTCAATGCCGCCATTATCCGTGCCTGTTTTGAACTCTCCATCGCTCCGCATAAGGTGGTGAAATTGTCGGGTATCGGCTGCTCTTCAAAGAGTCCCGCCTATTTTCTGGGCAAGTCGCATGGATTTAATACTGTGCATGGCAGGATGCCCTCTCTTGCCACAGGGGCAAACATGGCCAATCGGGATCTGCTGTACCTGGGGGTATCCGGTGATGGCGATACTGCTTCCATAGGGATAGGACAGTTTATTCATACCGTGCGCCGGAATCTCAATATGGTCTACATTGTCATGAATAATGGATGTTATGGATTGACCAAGGGGCAGTATTCCGCCACAGCAGACAAGGGCTCAGTGGGCAAAAAAGGTGATCCCAACATGCTGGAGTCCATAGATTTGTGCGAGCTGGCCATTCAGCTGGGAGCCGGTTTTGTTGGGCGCAGTTTTTCCGGAGACAAACAGCAGCTTGTGCCCATGCTCAAGGCGGCCATGTCCTATGAGGGCATGTCTTTTCTGGACGTAATCTCTCCCTGTGTCACCTTTAACAATACTCCGGGATCAACCAAGAGTTATCATTGGGTGCGGGAACACCGTGAAGCAACGGCCACCTTTGATTTCGTTCCTTTCAGGCAGGAAATAACTACGGAATATGGTGGGGGGCAGACCGAGAAAGTCACTTTGCATGATGCCTCGGTTATTTATCTGTATAAAGAAGCGGAGCACGAGCAGGTGACGGACAGGTGTCTCGCCATGGAGGCCCTTGAACATCACAAGAAAAGGGGGCGTATCCTCACTGGTATTCTCTATATAGACCCTGAAGGTAACGACACTCACGAGATACTGCATACATCCAAAAGACCTCTGAATGCCATGGATGAACAAGACCTCTGCCCCGGAAATGACGTATTATCGGCGATTAATGACAGGTTTCGCTGAGGCATGCTGCACCGTGCAAGCTGGATTGCGCTATGAGAGAGGCACCCTTGTGGGGAGCCGTCGGACAGTGGGGTAAGCCTGAGATATTCACACCGCCTTCTTTTTGATCCTGTAGACCAAAGGGTCATGAACAAACAGGCTCTTCCCTATCGGGGATTCAGACCCTATTTAGCCCGGTTTTTTCATGAGCACAGGCGGCGCCAGAAGCATGGTTTTTTAGCAGTGCATGCGAGTATCTTCTCTTTGCTGCCAAAACATTGTCAGAGCTGGTGCCGCCTGTGCTGAGCGTTGGTACACGTTGTACCAAAATTGGTTACATAATCATTTTTTTCACTCGGATTGTTTTTGGAGTGTATTGTTGTATTCCTGCAAACTGTTCATGAAGACTTTGGGTTAGAGGAAGAAATAGGTAGACACTAGACCGACCACTGACATAATGATGGTGTATGGTAGCGCCAGGTACACCATTCGGCCGTAAGAAAGCCGGATGACCGGAGCCAGCGCCGAAGTCAGCAGGAAAAGGAAAGCAGCCTGACCGTTTGGCGTGGCCACACTCGGAATATTGGTGCCTGTATTGATTGCTACGGCCAGTTTATCGAAATGGGTCATAATTTCCTTGGCCTGTTCTGCCGCCGCCTGGGGAAGGGCTGCGAGGACTTCACTTCTGGGGATATGGGAATCAGTGAGCCTGGCCATCAAGTCCGCCCCGCTTATGCCGATATCGGGAATCGCGGCCAACTGTTCCACAAAGTGAATTTTGGTTTCGGTGATATAGACCGTAGCCACGAAGACATTGTCTGAAATCATGGAGAGGAGACCGTTTGCGATGTAATAGGCCCCAAGCTGGCTGTGCCCTTCCAGACTGAGGACATAATCTATGACCGGTTTAAACAGGTGCTGGTCGTGGATGACGGCCACAATGGCAAAAAAGACGACCAGCAGCGCAGTAAACGGCAGGGCCTCTTCAAAGGCTTTGCCGGTCTGGTGCTCGGCAACGATGCCAGTGAGTGAGGTCAGTAGCACGATAACGGAAAGCCCTATGAGACCTACTGCTGCCAGATGAAAGGCAAGCGCGATAATCAGCCAGATGCCAACCAGTGCCTGAATAATCAGTTTAGCCCGGCCTACATGGCCGCGCTGTTGCTCCATGGCAATTTCTGTCTCCAGAAGGTGGGAACGAATGTTTCCTGGCATTTCAGCCCCATAGCTGAACCATTTTTTCTTTTCCAGAAAAAAGCAGGTGAGTAGACCAAAGACAAGCACAGGCAGGGATACAGGGGCTACCTCGATAAAAAAAGAGGGGAACGTCCAACCCATTATGTGGCCGATGAGCAGGTTCTGCGGTTCACCCACCAGGGTACACACACCACCAAGGGCTGTACCCACAGCACCGTGCATCATCAGGTTACGGAGAAAAATTCGAAATTGACGAAGTTCTTCCCGCTCTGTTTCCTGAGCCGCCAGGTCACTGGTCAGGTCGTGGCTGGTATGCGGGTCTTTCCCTGAGACATATCGGTGGTACACGTCATAGAAGCCGTAGGCAACGGCTATGATGACAGCGGTGACGGTCAGGGCATCAAGAAAAGCCGAGAGAAAGGCGCCTGCAAAGCAGAAGAGCAGAGAAATAATGATTTTAGACTGGACCCGAACCAGGATACGGGTGAAGGTAAACTGTAGGAAATCCTTCATGAAAAAAATGCCAGCCACCATGAAGATCAGTAGCAGAATGACCTCAAAATTGTTGAGCGCTTCATGGTAGACGGTTTCTGGATGGGTCATTCCCAGGGCTACAGCCTCGATGGCAAGCAGACCTCCTGAGGGGAGGGGGTAGCATTTGAGGGCCATGGCCAGGGTGAAGATGAATTCTCCGATCAGTATCCAGCCGGTAACAAAAGGGCCGATCGTATACAGCAGTATGGGGTTGATGACAAGAAAAGCGATGATGGTAAGTTTGTACCATGTGGGAGCGTTTCCCAAAAAGTTTTGGCCAATGGCCTGCGGTATTGATTTGGGCATGTGTATTCTCCTGGATAAAAAAGGAAACTATATGTTCTTTCAGGGGGCGGCGGCCCCCTGAAAGTGGATAACGTGTTTAGCTAGCCCGGATGCCTCCTTTGTTCAGGTGGTGTCAGGTTCGGTAGTTTTTGGTACTTCATTATAGGTGGGAATATGTGTTGCCAAAACACCGCCGAAGATGGTACCGCCTGGGCTGATTTTTGGTGCACAGTTTACCGAAATTTGAGTCTGCTCACGAACAGCACACCCATCTTTCTTTGTCTTTTTTTTCAAATAAGACAAAATGTTCATGAGAAATCCAGGCAAGAGGCCAGATTCAAAAAATAGGAGGCGCGGATAATAGAAAAGAAACGTACAACGCACAGTTCAAAAAGCAAGGCCAAAGTAACTCTGACGACAATTCAACACAACGAAAGGTTCTGGTTGACCATGAACTGAGCAAATCTAGTTTGGGGAGCGGATAGCACCTATATACCTATGGAATGGGATTTATCTTGTAGCAATGCGCCTGGATGTATCCTCAGCGCAGGTGGTGTCAGGTTCGGTAGTTTTGGGTACCTCATTATAGGTGGGTATATGTGTTGCCAAAAAATTGTCGAAGATGATACTCTCTTCACTGACCTTTAGTGCACATTTTGTTGTAATGTTAAATCGATCACGGACATCACATATAACTGTTTGTATGTATTTCTATTCAAATGACACAAAATGTTCATGAGAAATTCAGGTTAGGAATTCAGGTTTATGATGGGAGAATCAATGCAAGGAAGAATCCGTCTCATCTGCAAAATAAGTATTGTCGTTGTCTGGGTGGGGCTTGTGGTCGGCCTGCTTCGACGGGACGTCTTTATTACCTCGATAACCGCTGATGAGCGCGCTCTGCTCAGCCAGGCGGAAAACGAGGTATACCAGGCCATCTATTTCAAACATGCCAAGATAGGATATGTCATCAACCAGTACGACGCCCGGGGGGATACGACTCTGCGTATTAATCAGCAGGCGGTTATGCGCTTGCAGGTTGCAGAGATGGAGCAGCGTATTGTCTTGCGGCTGCAGGCAGATGTACTTGCAGACAACAGTCTGAAAAATTTTACTTTTTCTTTCGATTCCCCTTTTTACAGGATGCAAGCGAGAGGGACCGTCACCGGCAAGATCGTTGCCTTCGAGTTGCAAACTGGCAGTGCAACCATCCGCAATCAGGTGGTCGTGGACAGACCGCCGGTACTGCCTACAGCCAGGAGAGGATATCTGCTGCGAGGGGAAATCCAACCCGGAGACAAGGTACGGCTTCCCTCGTTTGATCCTTTGCGTCTCACTGCCAAGGAGACAGTGATTGTCTACAAGGGTCGGGACAAGGTGCTGATCAATGGGAGGGTTCTGCAGTTGCATAAATTTACCGAGATGTTCAGCGGTGTTGGCATCAATTTTTGGCTCAATGATACAGGGGATGTGGTCAAGGAGGAGTCACCCGCCGGGTTTGTCTTTGTCAAGGAACCAAAATTTAAAGCCCTGGCCATGGGCAAGGGCGGTGAAGAACTGTTCTCTTCGGTTTCGGTCACAGGCGATATGCCGGATCTTACAGGGTGCAAGCGGATGCAGTACAGGCTGGGATTGCCGGAAGGCACCTTTGAACTCTCCGGCGGCCGCCAGCGTTTTGCAGACCCCATTTTGACAGTGACCATGGAGACCGTTCGGAAGACAGATGCATCTGCCGGGTGCGGGGATATGAGGGGGGCGTGTCAAGCTACAGCCTATGTCCAGGCCCATGCCCCTCGCATTGTTGCGTTGGCAGAGAAAATCATCGCAGGGGAGGAGGACGCTGTCCAGCAGGTCCGAAAGCTCAGCACCTGGGTCCATGAAAATATTGAAAAACGGCCTGTCATCGGATACCCCGATGCCCTGAGCACTTTGGACGCCAGGATCGGGGATTGCAACGAGCACGCCGCCCTTTTTGCGGCCCTGGCGCGGAGTATTGGTATCCCAACCTATATCGCTGCTGGAGTGGTCCATCATAAGGATGCCTTTTATTACCACGCCTGGAACGAGGTCTGTGTAAATAATATGCTGTTATCCCTGGACACCACCACTAACCAGGTCCCGGCCGACCTGACACACCTGAGGTTTTTACGTGGTGAGTTTGATGAGCAGGTGCAGGTAGGCGCCCTTCTCGGCAGGCTCAGCATTGAACCACTCCCTGAAAAGCGCTGTATAGACTGAGGCCCCATATGACCCAAAATCTGCTGATCACCCGCAATCTTTCCAAGTCCTTTGCCGGTTTCGAGGCGGTACAGGGCCTGGATCTCTGCGTCCATCGGGGAGAGATCTTTGGTTTTCTCGGACCCAATGGAGCTGGCAAAACCACCACCATTAAGATGTTGGTGGGACTGCTGAAGCCCACAGCGGGAACTATTGTCATAGGGGGGATGGACATGGCTCTTCATCCTCTGGAATGCAAAAAGATGACCGGCTATATTCCGGATAGACCTTTTCTCTATGAGAAGCTGACCGGTGATGAATACCTGCGTTTTATCTGCAGTCTTTATCCTGATGCCGTCAAGGGAAAAGCCTATGAACATGCCGCCAGATACCTTGATCTGTTTGACCTGGGGCCATGGCGACACCATCTGATAGAGGGGTATTCCCACGGCATGCGGCAGAAACTGATCATGAGTTCAATCTTGATGCTGGGCCAGGATCTGATCATTGTCGACGAACCTATGGTAGGCCTGGATCCCAAGAGCGCCAGGGTGGTCAAGGAGCTGTTTCGGCAGAAGGCGCAACGCGGCACTACCATTTTTCTTTCCACCCACTCCATGGAAATAGCTGAGGAACTCTGCGATCGGATCGGTATTCTTGTCAACGGCCAAATCCGGGCGGTGGGAAGCATGGGCGAGCTACGCCGGGAAGCAGGCCGCGGTGATGCCCACCTTGAAGATATCTTTCTGCAACTGACCGGCACCTTTGAACTGCAGGAGGTCATCAAGGCCCTGCGTACTTCCCCCGTAGCGGGTGCAGGAGATTGACATGGAAGGGATGCGTCTCCTGGCGCCCTGGCTGCGCAGCAGCCTGAATCGGCTTTTCCCTGGAAAACAGTTTGGTCGTAACGCAGGGGGCATTCTGCTGGCTGGTCTCGGCGGCTGTACGGCCATTTATGTGGTGACCGCCAAGGTATTGCAATACTTTCACAGCCAGAATGAGCTTGGCATCATTCTCAGCCTGAAAATTTTTCAAATGGCCTGGGTCATGATTTTCGCCATGCTCATTTTTTCCTCCATGATT
Source organism: Desulfobulbus propionicus (assembly GCA_002748755.1). Classification (GTDB taxonomy): domain Bacteria; phylum Desulfobacterota; class Desulfobulbia; order Desulfobulbales; family Desulfobulbaceae; genus Desulfogranum; species Desulfogranum propionicus_B. Next base: position 39,516 of record PDTD01000020.1, read on the forward strand.
GCCGCTGTCTCGGCCTTTTACCTGGCGGAGGATAACGAAATCCTGCTCAGCTCTCCGCTGCATCCCTCAGAGATCTACCTGATGCGTTTTCTGACAACAACGATCAACACCTCTTGGATGATCCTGGTCTTCTCCCTACCGGTGTTCGGAGCGTATGGGAAGATTTTTGATGCTGGTCCCTTGTTCTGGCCTCTCCTGGTGGTGGCGGTCCCGGCGGTCACCTTGATTGCCACAGGTGTTGCCACAGTTCTGACCGTGGTGGTTGTTTCGTATTTCCCGGCCCGCCGAACCAAAGATATTGTCCTCTATCTTTCCCTTTGTTTTGGTGTGTTTCTCTACCTGGTTTTTCGCATGATCCGGCCCGAAGAACTTGTGAATCCTGAGAAATACGGGCAGTTTATTGATTATTTTTCTGCGGTGTCCGCCCCGGTCGGTCCCTGGCTGCCAGCGGGATGGGCGGCGAATATGATTTCCTCATATCTCCTGGATAGGCAGGTCGACCTGCTGCTCGCCGGACTTCTTATTACCACCCCTATGGTCCTTTTTTTCTTAGGACAATGGCTGATGGAGCGGTTATTTATCGTCGGGTATTCCAAATCCCAGGAATCGTTTGGGGGCCATCAGGCTTTCCGCCCCGTTCGCCGTTTTCACTCGACCAAAGTCTGGATATTCCGTAAGGAATTGAAATATTTTTTGCGTGACTCCAGTGAATGGTCGCAATTTTTTATGATCGCTGCCCTGATTGTGGTGTATCTCTATAACTTCAAGGTGTTGCCGCTGGATCGTGCCCCTATGCCCATGGAGTTTGTCAGCAACCTGATAGCATTTGCCAATATCGGGCTGTCTGGATTCCTGGCCGCTTCGCTGGCAGCCCGTTTTGTCTATCCGTCCATCTCGGCAGAGCAGGGTGCCTATTATCTAATCGCTGTCTCGCCTCTTTCCTGGAGACGCTATCTCTGGTATAAATACCAGTTTTACTGTCCACCTTTTACCCTGCTTAGCCTTGGGCTGATCATAATCTCCAACCATCTGTTGCAGATCCAGGGCCCCATGCATTGGGTTTCGGTCTGTATTGGCTTGGTGAGCACCTGGACCACTTTAGGGCTGGCCCTGGGGTTTGGGATGTATTTTGCCGACTTCAAGTCAGAGACCAAGGCTGGAGCCATGGAACCGGGAGCAATTCTGTTTTTGTTTTCTGCCATTTTGTACCAGGTCGTGGTACTGCTTTCAGGGATGAGTTTTGTGGCCGGACTGGTACGCAAGACGCTCGTCGGCCAAGGCGTGGCGTTCTTTGATGTCCTGCTGCTTATTGCCTGGGGGGGAGGCGTCGTCCTGGTGTCCTTTTTATTGGTATTTGGGCTGTGTACACGAGCTAGCTCCAGGCAGGATGATGCGGGAGATATGGGGCGTTCGGGGCTGTTCCTTTTCTGGAGGGGTCGGCGAAGGGAGTATTGAGCGGAGTTCGTCTGATATCGAACGAGGTAGGCGGAGACAGCGCATCTGGAATCCTGTAAGCGGGACCTTGTGCCAGGCTTTCCAAAAGTCATTCCACTGTCGACTCTTTGGCATCAGGCGTGTATATTGCCTTGGCTGCCATGACAGATCCCTTTATGGCGGCCCCGCATGTGAATGCAGCCGGGACATTGATGCATCAGGCATCTCCGGGCACTTGTACCCCGGTAACATGTCTTGGGCTGCGAAAAGAGATGAAAAAATGCTTTGATCCGGGCTAACCCCATACGGATTAAAGAGACCTTTATACTTGTACAGGAGGACGTATAACAATGATATCGCCAAAAATGAATGATGCCTTTAATGGACAGATCAACGCCGAACTGTTTTCAGCATACCTCTATCTTTCCATGTCTGCCTGGTTCAGCGCAAAAGGGCTGCCGGGATTTGCCAGTTGGATGCGGGTCCAGGCCAAGGAAGAAGAGTTCCATGCTATGAAAATGTTTGATTATCTGCTTGAGCGAGGCGGAAATGTCAATTTGGAACGCATTGAGAAGCCGCAAATTGATTGGGAATCACCCCTTGAGGTCATTGAACAGGTGGCTGAGCATGAAGCATATGTAACTGATTTGATAAACAAGCTGGTTGACTGTGCCCTGGAGGACCGGGATCATGCCTCCAATATATTTTTGCAATGGTATGTTGAAGAGCAGGTGGAAGAGGAGGCCAGTGTAGGCGAAATTGTTGACAGGATGAAGCTTGTTGACAACACTTCGGCGGGCATGTTTGCTATGGACATGGAAATGGGCAAGCGTGTTTTTACTGAGTCTGCGGGAGAATAACTGCATCCGCCCTGTGGCATTGGCTGCCAACAGACAAGGGGAGCGTGCCAGGAGCAGTCAGCCGTTTCCTCAAGCCGTCTTTGCATGCTAATCCTTGCTGTATGGAGGTGCAGGACCTTGCAGGGAGCAGATTGTCTCGGTTGGGTTCGTTTGTTCCGACCTCTCATTGACCCGTCAAGAGGCTGCGTATTGCCAAGCACTTGTCGTGAAGACTTATTTGGTCTTGCTTGAATATATGGATAATCTGCTCCACTTGGCTGTCTTGCTTCTGTCTAGTGGCGTCTGCGGTTTGCCGTTTAAGCAATTGTTCTCCCTGGCGGATAATCTGCTCTATTTGTTCAGGGGGCGGTTGCTGCAGTTTGCAGCTCTCCTCCACCCTGAGCAGCCAGAGTCGGGACGGCAGCATGCTGCCCATATAAGCTTCCGTACGCATGGCTTTGAAAGCTCTTTTGTCTCTTGCGAAAGCTGGTTCGGTATCGGACAGACTCCAGGGTGTTGTTTTTGCCTTTGGGAGGGCTTTACGCTTTGCCACTGCCGCAGAAAGATTGGTCTTGGTGTCAGTGGTATCATTTGGTGCATACGAGTTGTCTTCTGGGTGCCAGCTCTGAGGGGAGGGCTCAGAGAGAAGCTGTGCTGACTCTTTTTCTACACATTCGGACAGGGAGGCATCTGCTAAGGATTCCAGCGAGGAGGTTTTTGTTTGTATGTCCAGGATTTCATTTTCCATGGCAGGTATGGAATCTAGGGATACGGTTTCCGATGTTTGTAGGTGCAGGAGCGAGCTTTCGTCCACACTGATATTGAGAAAAACCATGATACTGGCCGCCGCTGCCAGCAGGGAGCCGGCTGCGGCCAAAGATTTTGGCCGCAGGAAAAATCGAAGCAGGCGGACTGGAGGTCTGTTCCCCCTCTCTTCCTGCCGTACCCTGTGGAAGAACTGCCATGATGAATAGCAATCATTGCAGCCAGCAAGGTGTGACAAGTGGCGGGCAGTCTGTTGTGCAGAGGCTTTTCCTTCCACAAGAGCGGCCATTTGCTCTTCACTTAGGCAGTTGTCGGCAGCAGCTGATTGCTTGTTGGCCAGGACCAGCAGAGCGAGCTTGCGGTCAGCTTCGTGCTTTTGTTGTATGTCCGGCGTTGTCTTGAACATGCTTGGTTTCTGCTGCTTTTTGGGTCCGCTTGTCATTAACTATTCTCGTGTCTGAGAAAAACAGTCTGTATTTGGCCAATAAGAAAGTTTTTTTCCTCTCCCACCTTTTCTATCAGTTCAGGCGGTGCCAGGTTCGGCGGCCTTGGGCAGCCCATTCTACTTGGGGCTATGTGTTGCCAAAATACTACCGAAGACGGTGCCGCCTGGACTGACCTTTGATAAACATTTTGTTGGAATGTGACATTACACAAGACAAGCACATCCATCTGTTGTTCTCACTTCATTCGAATGAGACCAAATGTTCATGAGAAATCCGGGCCATACATACAGATCCCGCCAAGGGGAGGAAGACAGGGCATGAGAAGTGCATCCGCTTTTCTGGAGCCTCAAACGAAGAGACGGACCTGCATCGTCATTGTGCCCTGAGTCTGGTTACAAGAACTGCCGAAAGTCCTGTTCCAGGCCTGCATCACGTATTTGCCCGCGAATTCGCTGCAAGAGCCTACGTACTCTACCATGCACCTGGTATCTGTTCATACCGAGCATACGCCCAGCCTCTGCCACGGGAACTCCGTCACGGTAACAGAGCTGCAGCAGCAGGGTTTCTTCTGGAGTCAGATCAAAGGAGATGGCCTGTATGTGTTTAATAAAAAGAGTCGTATCGGTAGGAGCGCTTGTATCCATGCCAAAGAATAGGCGTCCAAGAAGGGCGAGCAGTTGCTCCCGTTCTTGTTGCTCAAGCTGCTCCTGCTGCCAGGAACCGAGGCCCTCCTCTGGTTGCAAGGTGGTATTGTCCGTATATTCCGTTGTTTCGCCTCGACGCTCTCCACATGAGGGTATTTCACCGAGAAGGGTATAGGCTGCATCCTGGAGAGTTGTAACGGCAGCCGACTGCCGATCTTTGATAATAGCCACGGCTTCATCGGGAGAGTGACGTTCCAGACAGAGCAGTTGAAAGAGAGCCATCCAGATACCGCCGAGCCGACGCACCCAGGCAGGGGGCCTGATCCGACCGAATCGTTTGCGGGCAAAATCTTCCAGTAATCGGTGGGTGAGGGCCGCGATATAGGTGCCGGGCGAACTGCTGCCGTTGAAGGCCCGTACACGTCGCCAATTCTCTTCTGCCAGCCCATCTATGACAAAGAGCGCCGCTTCTTCGGCAAGCGATTCAGAGCGAAAGCGTTTTGTGGCTAGACGGTTGATTCTTTCCCATTCTGCCAGTACTGTCCGGTTCCAGGTGTTCACGAGGCTTGCACAGTTTCACCGGTTACCCCAGGTGATGTTCCCTCTTTTTGTCGTAGTTTTCTTGATTTTTCCCCAGTCAAGAGCTTTTTGTATTGTAGTATTGTATTCCTATAAAATGCGGATGAGAAATCCGGATGGATGATACACCTGTATCTTTCCATCATAGAACCATAATCAAGGAGGCATGATAGAAGAAAAAATACCATACAATATGGAGGATTGGATATCCATAAAAACAGTATTGTCATACCGGGAATGAAGGTGTTTGCGTATGCTTTATCTCCGGTATGCAGGACGCTCCCGATACAGGTTTAAAAAAAGATTTTTTTAGACGACACAGTGGTTTTCCGGGTCCGTCCATGCAGATAAGGTTTCAAAAGAAGGGTGCCAACAAATACAGTCTTTAAGGAGGACATGGTGAGATCATTGACCGTAATTATTCTGGTGGTTCTGTTTCTGGGCTGGGGATGCTCACCTCAGACAGAGCGTGATCAACAAGACAAAACACAATCCGTGACAGCAAGCCGGGAGGAATCGGAAGCGGTTGACAATGCCAAGGGTAAACCAGGTGTTGCGCAGGAAAAAGGTAGAAAGAGTGGCTCAGCTCAAGCCACATTTGTTCCTCCTTTGGAAGTCCAAGCAAAGGAGGATGGTCTGAAATCGTTGAGAAGCGTTGACCAAGATAAGGGATCAATATCGCAGAGGCGGCTGGCTCCCTTTGGAGCGACATTCCCCATATCTAACTCTACTGTATCCTTGCCGCAGGCCCAATGGAACAGAGAATCGTACAATGCCAACGAGGAGAGTGGTTTTATTACCACAGCCAATGATCCTCTTTCCACATTCAGCATAGATGTGGATACTGCAGGATATGCCAATGTGCGACGGATGATTACCGATGGTATGCTCCCCCCTGTCGGTGCCGTACGCATTGAGGAAATGGTGAACTATTTTTCCTATGACTACCCACAGCCTGAGCAGGGCAAGGATATGCGCATTAATGCTGAGGTCGGTCCCAGCCCGTATCATGATGGATATCGGCTGGTGCGCATCGGTTTGAATACCAAGGATTTGGATCCCCGGCAGATGCCGCCTTCCAATCTGGTCTTTTTGATTGATGTTTCCGGATCCATGCAGGCGGCCAACAAACTGCCGCTGCTGAAACAGTCGATGAAGCTGTTGGTGCAGCAGATGGGAGCCCGCGACCGTATTGCCATTGTTGTCTATGCCGGCAGTGACAGGGTTGTGTTGCAGCCTACAGCGGCAAATGAAAAAGGAAAAATTATGCAGGCCATAGATATGTTGCAGCCGGGTGGGTCCACGCATGCATCCAGCGGTATCCGCACGGCCTATGCCCTGGCCCGTCAGAGTTTTATGCCCACGGGCAACAATCGGGTGGTCCTCGCTTCCGATGGCGATTTCAACGTTGGAGTAACCAGCAGAGGTGAATTACAGAAGATGATTGAGGCCGAAGGTGCAAGCGGGGTATATCTCACTGTGCTGGGGTTTGGCATGGGGAATTACCATGACGATACCATGGAGATCCTAGCTGATAAGGGCAATGGCAACTATGCCTATATTGATACCCTGCTGGAGGCCAAAAAAGTTATGGTCAAGGAAATGAGCGGCACCCTGTTTACCCTGGCCAATGATGTTAAAATTCAGGTGGAGTTTAACCCTGCCCAGGTGGGAGCGTATCGACTTTTGGGGTATGAGAACCGCGCTTTGGCAGACGAAGACTTTCGTGATGACAGCAAGGATGCCGGAGAGATAGGTGTTGGCCACCGGGTGACCGCCCTCTATGAACTGATTCCTGCCGGGCATGCCTCTGTGCCATCTGTTGATCCGTTGAAATATCAGAGCACTCAGCCAAGAGCCGGGGAGGTCTCTGCTGAATTGCTGACCGTGAAAGTACGGTACAAGCCCCTTGGGCAGAAGGTGTCCCAGGAAATGAGCCTTGCAGTATCCGCTATTCTGTCGGATACAAACAGTGCTGATTTTCAGTTTGCCGCGGCAGTAGCGGGCTATGGCATGCTGCTAACCAAGAGCAAACATCTGGGGAGTTTTTCCTGGGAAAAATGTTTACAGATGGCCCGTTCGGGCCGGGGGCAGGACAGGGAAGGATATCGGGCGGAATTTTATCGGCTGGTGGAGACCAGTGAACTTCTGGTCCAGCAGCAACCGGTCTCTCAGCCCAGACCGTTTCCAATGTCCATGCCTCCGCAGTCGAAATAAACCGGATAGGAGGGTGGTTGTATCCACCCTGCGTAGTCGCCATTGAGCCTCTTTTGTTTTTTAATCAGACCTTCGGCAGAGGTTTTATCTGACCCGATTGTGCAATTTATCCTGCTTGCGCAGGATGTCCGTGAGCCTGGATAAAGGCAGCCGTATCCATTTGGACATCGAACTCAACTTCTTTTGTCGAGACAAAGCAGCACAATCAAGCCATAGACCCCTGTCAAGGCAACAAGGAGGAATGCAATTTTGGGGGGGCTTTTCCTGTATCGCAGCTGGTGCCAGAAAAAGAGACATAAAAGGCTGACGCCAATCCCCCAGAGGGAGAGCGCCCCACCCAATGTGCAGGTAACCTTGACATGGGTCTGCCCATCCGTATTGTTTAGTCTGAGACAAAAGGGAAAAAGAGCTGCGTGTATGGAATCAGCAAGTGTTTTTTTTGCTCTGGACATCTGATGCCGATACTGGGTAACAGGTGTCCAATCACGCTGCATGGTCACGCCATGTACAGTCAGTTCATCAGAGTAGACAGCGGTTGTATACAAGGGATTCATGACCAGCTTGATATCCATGGTTGCAGCGTCGTAGCCCTGAAGAGGCAGCGGAATCAACCCGTAGTTGTCATAGCGTATGAGATGGAGCACGCCTGTCCCACTGAGAAGGAGTCCATAGAATGCTTTGCTGTTTTTCTCCGATACTTTGATGTGTCTGGTTTTTAGCCTCGGATCTATTGGGGTTTTTACAACTTTAGGCATTCCCTTGATCCGTTTGAGATGGAAAATGTGATAGCTCTTATCAACCATAAAGACCCCTTCGTCAAAGGGCTTGAGGATGGAGAATTTTCCATGAACGGAACGAGCAGGGAACTGGAAACCTTCTGCCTTCAGGGCGTTGGTGAAAAGCGTACTCAATGTGTCATCCACCCTGTTCGTACGGGCGTTGACAAATTCCATTCGCTCTGCGGTCATTCTGAATCGGTCTTCAGGGAAAGACAGACGTACCTGGCCGGGATTGGACTCCAGCAGAGGGTATAAAGGTTCTGTGAGCTTGCTCCCGTTGACCTCAGCTTGTTTCAATTCCCAAACCTGGCGATGCTTTTTTATGGTCTCCTTATCAAAGGTCTGGTTATCAATTGTTATTGGAAGCAAACCCCACAACTCCATGTTCTTGTAATAGATAAACGGCAGCCGTTTTTCAAACTCAACCCGTGTGTACCAGCTGCCATTTTGATCCCTGTACGCATATTCTGGGCTGTGGTCAGTCGCTTTTGCATAGGACTCAGCGGGAATGGTTCCGACTATTTTTTCTCTATAGATAAACCTCTTGGTCACGGGACTGAAAAGGAGATGGGTTTTTCCCGTCTGCTGCATATAGAGCTTTTCATACAGCATGGGCAGGTATACAGCCATAGCACCAATGGCAAGAACCACCATTGTGACGGTGGCAACTAGGTGGATGGAGAAGTGCTCTCTGGAGTGCTTCATTCGGATACCTTCCTGAAGCGAAAATGATAGGCGGGAAGCAATACTGAGAAAAACATCAGCAACAGCGGGATCAGCAGGATCAGGAGGAGGTTGTTGTACCCTCCTGGTCCGGCAGGAAAGAGAAACAATCCGGTGACACCGGCGGTTATACCGACAGTGCATAATCGCAGTTTGTTCCCGGGTTCAAGCAGTGCAGCAGAGCCCCCTAGGTAGGCAGTACAACCGGCATAGACCCAGGGGGTAGCAGTGCCCAGGGTCATGAGGCCTACTTCAGGCGGGAAATAAAGGGTTGTGATCAGCACCAGGGCTAGGAGATTGGGAAGAACAATAGCACTGGTGGCAAGGAGGCCAATAAGAATATGGGCCATAATCAGCCGGTGGGGGGAAACGGGCAGGTGGAGGGTAAGCCTGAGACGTTCGTCTCGCATTTCTGGAAAGAATTGCGCACAGGCAAGCAGTACCCCTACCACGGTGGGAATATACTTAAACACCTCATAATGATGTATCTGACCAAGGTGCATGACCTGGTACCAGACCATTTCTGGCCTGTAGACTATAAACAAATGCCTAATATCAATAAAAATATAGCCGGTGATACAACAATGGAGCACGAAGAGCGTCAACCAGGGTGTACGAATCTTGCAGTACTCTTTTAAGAGTATGGATTTGATCATCTTCAGTACCTCCCTGTATAGCCGATAAACGCATCTTCGAGGTTCATGGGAACCTGCTCAAGTGCAGACGAATCAAATCCCTGGGCTGCCAGCTCAGCAGCCACAAGATTTAGGGAAGAAAAGGAAAAGCACTGATAATGATCTGGATGTGTTTCAATGTTTTTAATGCAGCCAGCAGCTAGGGGGTGTTCATCTTTCCTGAGCTTCTTGTGGCTCTGGATTGGGAGGTGAAAGCATTTGAACGTCTTTATGAATGTTTGTAAGGAGGTGCACAGAAGTTTGCCGCCCCGCTCTAAAAAGATCACCTCGTCCACAAATCGCTCCATATCCTGGATGACGTGTGAGGTCAAAAAAACTGTTTTGTTTCCGTTTCGCAGGTATTCCTGCATATAGTCCAGAAACAGGCGGCGATAGCCGGCATCAAGGCCCATGGAATAATCATCCAGTATTAGGAGCTCCGCTTGCTGGGCCATGAGTAACCCCAGGACAACCTGGGATCGCTGGCCACAGGACATGGAGCCGACCTTTCGGGTATAGGGGAGGCCCAGAAGTTCGATAAGTTGGTAGTAATACTCCCTGTTCCAGTTGGGATAAAAGGGTGCGTAAAAGTGCTCAAGCTGCTCGATAGTCATGAATTTGTCATAAGTGAGATGCCCTTCAAAGAGCAGGCCGATCCGGCTTCTGGTCTGGGGAGAAATTTTGTGGGAATCTTCACCAAAAACTTTGCAGTATCCAGATGAGGGACGCAGGAACCCCATAAGGATCTTGATTAATGTGGTCTTGCCCACGCCGTTTTTTCCCAGGAGGCCGACCACCTTCCCTGGCGAAACCGTGAAATTAAGATCCTCATAAATGACCTGTTTCCCATAGGTGTGGGCTAACTGCTGTACCTGGATGACAGAATCCATATCTTCCTGTTCTTTTCCGTATGATACTGTTTTATGGAGATGATGACTGTTGGTGGCGAATTGCTCTTCCTTCCCTGTTTGAGTTTTTTGTTGAAAGTTGATGTTTCTTTTCAACAGGGGAAATTTGGCTCGTTTGACGGCTGATCGTCTGAAGAGTTCGCGGTAGGTGTCTTCATCCAGGTCCAGCCATTGTTCCCTGCTCATCTGGGTGAGTTCTGGGTGGGGTTTAAAATCCTCGGTACTGTTTGGCTTGGCGCGAGCGTTCCAGGGGCAGACATCCTGGCAGATGTCGCACCCGAATATCCACCCCTGGAATGCGCCTCGGAGCTCTTCGGGAAGAGTTCCCCTGTTTTCAATGGTATGGTATGATATACATTTATTGCTGTCGAGCAGGCGAGGTCCAACCAAAGCATTGGTGGGGCAGGCTTGAAGGCATTTGCTGCACCTGCCGCAAGCATCACGGACCGGGGTGTCATATTCCAAATCGAGGTTGCAGACAATAAGGCCGATAAAGGTGAAGGAACCATGTTCTTTGTTGATCAGCAGATTATTTTTGCCAATCCATCCTAAACCGGCTTTGACCGCCAGCGCCCGTTCGAAAAGCGGGGCTGTATCGACAAAACTTCGTGAAACCAGGGTGCTGTTTTTATCTTGAATACACTTTTCCAGTTGTCGGAGTTTGTCTTTGAGCACATGGTGGTAATCTTTTCCATAGGCATATTTGGCGATACGGTAACCAGCTTTGAGCTGTTTGGAAGGATAGTAGTTGGTGAGGGTACAGATGACAGAACGGGCACCTTCCAGTATGGTTTGCGGGTTTTCCCGTAATTCGGCATAATTGGCCATATACCTCATGTTGCCGTGGAAACCGTCTTGCAACCATTTTTTAAGACGTTTTGAGTCTTCCTGCAGAGGCTCGGCTCGGGCTATGCCGCAGGCAGCAAAGCCAAGATGCACAGCCTGATTTTTGATATAATCCGTAAGTTCTTTTTTATCCATTCAAGGTGTTGGATTGTTCGTACAGGGTGGCGGCTTCCGCTTAGCCCAGATTTTGGTTGCTGGATGCACTGGCAGAGGCATGCACCATTACCCTGGTCAACTCCTACGGATGCGGTCGGAAATCAGTAGTACCTGGCGAGGTCCAAGGTTCGCTGCAAGCGATCCAGAAAACCCTGGTTGACTTCGGGGTAATGGGCCAGCCCCTTGAACGTAGACTGTCCGTTCACCGTTATCTTCGGGCATTCTACATGCAATCCCAAGGCGCGGAGAGTTGTACTCCAGCTGTCTTCCTCTCCCATGAGGTCTTCTTCCGCGTGGAGACCGGCGTAATACATGAGAGGGATGATTTTCACTTTAGAGTAGATGGTGTGCCACCTTTCCCGCTCAATTTTTGCCAGCAGGGCCTCATGGTCCGGGACGCCTTCTACTGTAGCGGTAAGGACGTTGGGGTACATGGTGGTAAGCAGGCTGTCGATTCCCAGGTATATGGTGTTAACCGGATCTGCGGCCAAGGGGGTTCCGTGCAATGCCAACAGGTTGAAGCCCTCCTCTGGTCCAAGAAATTCTGGTTCGATTAACGCAATGAGTTCTTTGATGAAATCCCAGCGATGGAGCAGGGTTTCACTGAAAAACAGGTTCATGCCCGGAAAGAATTCACAGGTCTCCGCCAACTGGGTATACTCTGTCCCTGGAAAAAGGAGCAGAGGCTGAATGACGGCCTTGCGGTAGCCATCAGACTCAACCTGGGCAAGGGTCTGCTGCAGGCTGGGTAACTGCAACTTCTTTCGAATAATCTCAGAGGTGTAGGCCCAGTATGTGGCATGAGAGGAAAACCGTTTTTCCAGCTCTTGTTGAAAGACCTCAAGCACGCTTTTGTTGCGTTTGGTACTACCAAAGGCAGCAATAACTATGGCGGGCTTTTCCTGTAATTTGGGCTGCCGCATCTTACGCCCTATATATCCTCGTTTATGCATGTTGGCTTTCCTGTTGTTTCCACTCAGCAGGGCAAGCGGAAACAAAGCTGTTTATGTATTGGTTTGAAACCGGATTTCTTAAAAAAAGCTTGCACGGATCACGGTGCAGGGCGTGTATCTGCAAGCGTCCTGCAAGAAAGAGCCTGCGGACAAGCCTTGTGACCTCAAGAGGACTGTTCTGCTTGTGGATAAACATCAGTCACTCTTTGGGTCGTACAACATGGAACCCTGAATGCCAAGAGGATGCAAACAGGTTGCCTCATCAAGCAGGAAAGGCAGGAGAAATGCTATGTGCACTCTGTTTGCTTACCCGGATACAGGGTATTTGTCAATTTCTTCCAGGAGGAACACATCTGAAAATGGTGAGGGCAAGACCATCAGAGCGGCCATGATGGGGCATGTCTGGTAACCGTGTACCTGATTGAGGGATGAGGCATTGATGCGGTCGTTCTCTTTTCCTGAAGCGCAACAGGGGTAAAGACGTCATTTACCTTGCATGACCTGTTGCCTTGCTTATTCTGGTGCACCAACATAGGCCATAAGATGCGGCTCTTTTGTGGGGCCGCCAATGGCGGCAGGTATGATTCCCGCAGGAGATGAACCCGAAGACCCTTGCTCGCTCAGGGTATATCCATCTGCTTGGGCAGTGGCCAGGTTTGTAGGCATCAGCAGCCAGAGTCATGGGGGGAGCCGTGGACTGGTCAGCGTATTGTCGGATTATGCTCACTTGAATATCCCATGAGCATTGGGTCTTGTTTGAGAAAAAAACACACAAAATAATACATTGATGAGCTGCTCCGTGAGCAGGCTCAAACTCCGGGAAAATGTTCCCCACCGCCATGAGAAATGTGAGCTGGCCCGGAAAACTGCGCTTGCCACAATCTGGAACACAGTGCGCAGGTATTCAAAGGGCGTAAGAAACCGTCATGATGCTATCCCCATGAGTACCTGCAATATAAGATAGAGGGTCAGAGCTTTCTTTGACTTTTGTTGCATTGTTCCGCAATCTGTTGGTTCCGTCAAAGAGAGCCCGACCCTTTTGGTGGCAGAATTATTGGATATCGCCGTTCTTATCCGACTCAAGGGCCTGTTTTCCTCCCTGAGCCTGTTCCATGGCCTCCATGGAAGTCTCTTCCGGTTGGGGAGCAGGGGTGGGAGCATAGTGTTCAGGCGTTTTGCCAGCCAGTTGTTCAAGCTGCCAGGTCGGCACCTTGAACAGGTTCTTGTGTCCTGTCACCTGTAGTGTGTAGTCACCCTCCTGTTCAGGCTTGAACAGAGTGTAGACCTGTTCAGAATCCTTGCCATACTGTACAGAGAATTCCAGCGCCGGGGTTGCCAAGCCTTCTTTTTGAGCCTCATCCGGGGCAAGGATACCTTCGATGCTGATGGTGTTGAGGGTGTTGAGCAGGGCATTGACCTCTTCCTGCAGGGCGGGGGTTTGAGCGCCCTCTTGCTCAATCAGCCAGGCGTTCTCTTTTTTGAGCAGGGAGAACTCCTTAAAGTCGATGCGATGCACCGTGTTCTTGTCTATTTGAACAAGAGTTTTGTCCAGCCAGTCTTCCGGGGTACTCCCAAAGTCGAGGGTGCTCAGATTCACGGTAATGACTTCCCGGCTGTTTTCCGTTCTGGCATGGCTTTTTCGTAAGCCGGCGGCAGAGCCTAGGTAAAAGCCTGCCACCTTCTGTCCCTCACTGTGCAATGCTACATGACGTTCAAAGTCGTCATCAGCCACGTGGAAACGTTGCAGACCAGATTCGCTGGTGGCGACAGCCAGACCCTGCCGGGCGTCAGTGATGTTTTTGAGTATCTTAGCAACCTGATTTCCGTTGGCGTCTGCATTGAAATAATCAGGGAGAATCCACTTCCCTCCCTCTCGGATTAGGCGTACCGTATTGCCTTCTCTGCCGACCACGATGAACTGATCAAGGTCATACGTATCCACGGACACAAAAGGAGCATCTGGTGTAAAGGCTGCGTATTGGGCTGCTTTCATTCGCAGGTTGATGGTAAACCCTATCTGGGCAATCAGTAACACAATGGCAGGAAGTATTATTTTGTTCATGCCTGCTCACCTCCATTGATACGTGCAATCAGTTGGGCATAGTGCCTTTGAGACCGTTTTTGCAGGACTTGGGCGCAAAACCAGACCAGCAGCAGGCCGATACAGGCCAGACCGTAGTTAAGATATTCCCAGAAAATTCGCATATTCTTGTTCAGGGGTGCCAGAGGTCGTGAGAAGTGGCTGCGACCCCGAATGCCAAGCAGAGCCCGGTCCTCCAAAGACCAGTCGATGGTGTTAGCCAGGACCTGTACGGGGGCGAGGTTGTTGGTGCGCATCACGCTGGCGCCGATATTGAGCACCATATCCCTGAGAAAACTGTTAGAGGCAAAGATGATGATGCGGGCAGAATCAACGGATTTGTCCACCTGCCGACTGATAACCTGTTTGGCTTCCTTTTCTTCGGTCTGCTCTGAAGCAGGGGGCTGTTGCTCTTCCGAAGAATCCTGTTCCAGCAGCGGAGAAGGCTTGCCGATAAAAAAGGAAGAGAAGCGCCCCTCAATGCTTGCCGCAAGGAGGTATCTGTCTTTTTCCTCTCCCATGGGAAATCCTGCTTTGCCATAACGCTCAAAATCAGGCTGCAGGTTGGTGTCGTTGCTCAGCCAACTCTTGGCAGAACTTCTCAGCAGAGGTGTTACGGTCCGCTCTTTGTTCTGGTCTGCATCGATAAGTATGGGTGATGCCCAGTTGAGTGTTACCTGGGGGATGCCGCTGAGAATATCGATCTGGTTTCCGCCTGTTTCGGGGCGAATATCAACAAAAAAAGGATAGTTGACCATATGGGTTTCTTGAATGGTAAAACCGCCCACGTTGCGTTCCACCGGTATCGGAAAGGCGCTGTTTTTAGGATCGAGTACCATGGCTTTTTCAATGGTGATGCCCTGGAATTTCAGCCATTCTTCAAGACCGGAGGTGTGCTCGGAGAGCAGCAGACCGCCCTGCAGATCAATGCTGTATGGTGAGGTGGCCAGTACCACGGTTCCCCCCTGCATAAGGAATTGGTCCATGGCAAAGAGCTGTTTGTCATTGAGTTGGTCGGGTGCGATAATCATGAGCAACTCCGCGTCAGCGGGCACCTGGCCGGTGTTCAGGTCAGCTTGGGAAATGACATGCTCCTGAGAAAGGAGTTCGCGTACCATATTGAACTGCGGTCCCCGGGCAGGCATGCCGAACTGCGCCATGGCCGGTGCGGCAAAGGGTGTGCTCAGGACGACGGTCTTGGAGAAGCCTGCTGCAAAACGCTTGAGTCCTGCCTGGACAGCTCGTTTGAGACTTTCCTTCTCGAGATCCTCGGGCAGGGGGATTTCGATGGTCTGTTCCCCGCTCTTGGCCACCATGTAGAACCAGAAGGTGTTGGTGCCAAACAGGCTAGCTGCCATGGGGCGGAATCCATACTCTTGTGTCAACTGGTCAGCGATTTTGCCGTTTTCTGTTTCTGGATCAACCATGGCCACCTGGAGCTGGTCCCCCACCTTCTGCTGCATTGCAGCGAGTATCTGTTGCAGGTCTGCCTTGAGAGCAACCAGTTCTGCCGGTAGGCGGTTGTCCGGTGAGATGTAGCCGGTGAAGTTGACCGGATGATCAATGCCTGCAAAAATATCGCCGCCGCCCTGATAGGTATAAAGGACTTTCTTTATGGCCCTGGTGATGTCGTATTCGGGGTTTCGCAGCTCCACATCCATATCCTGTTCGCTGCGGACCTTGACTTCTATTAGGTCACGGAAGCTCAGGGTCTCAAACTGATCCCCATACCGGATAAGGATATCGAAATAGGAGTTGGTGACCGATGCCTGATATTTACTCGCAGTCTGGAAAGGGATGGGGCGGATGCCGTATTTTTGTCCCGCCTCCTGTTCCAGTTCCGGGTTTTCCAGGGGATCGACAAATTCTACCCGGACCTTTTTACCGCCAACAACCCCGTATTCTTCCAGTAGATCCTGCAGACGCGGGACCAGGGGGGCCAGCAGCGGGTGGGTTTGGGCGCTGAAATAGCCGCGGATGAGCAGTGGTTCTTTGAGCTGCTCCAGATAGCTGCGGGTGGCATCGGAAATAGAGTAGATCCGTCCCTGGGTGAGGTCCGCGCGCAGATTACCCATGGAAAAAAGCCAGAAGTTTGCAGCCACAAAGTTGGCCATGACCAGGATGGTCGCCAGCTGCCACATCTTGTGGTGGACATTTGGCTGGTTATTGCTCCAGCGGATTTGTTCCAGGCCGTACAGGTTGAGAGAGAGGAAAAGAGCGGTAATGGAGAGATAATAATACAGATCGCGCAGATCAATAACCCCTCGAGTTATGGAATCAAACCTGGAGCCTGAGCCAAGGAGCTGGAGGAATTCTGTGCTCTGGTTGCCAAAAAATGCCAGCAGGGTATCTGAGCCGATCAGGTAGAAAAAACCGCATACCAGGACCGTGACAATCAAGCTGACAATTTGGTTGCCCGACTTGATACTGACAAACAAACCGATGGCAATATAGGCGGCAGCCAGAAACAGGGTGGCCACATAACCGCCCAGTACTGGCCCCCAGTCCAGATCGCCCAGAAAGCCAACCGTAAAGGGCAGAGGCAGTGTCAACATCAGGGAAAGAACGACCAGAGCGAGGCAGGCGAAAAATTTACCCAACGTCAGGCTCAGGGGGTTGACCGGTGCGGTCAGCAGGAATTCCAGGGTACCTGCCCGGTGCTCTTCGGCCCACATCCGCATGGTCACCGCTGAGGTGAGAAAAATGAGCAGGATGGGCATCCAGGAAAAGAGAGGCCGTATCTCTGCGATGTTTGAAGAAAAAAAAGTTTCTACCCAGAAGAATATAAATAAGTTGATGCCCAGAAAGGCCCCTATGAATAGATAGGCAATGGGTGAGCTGAAAAAGGTTGCGAATTCTTTTTTGGCAACTCGAAAAATTGTCTTCATGCTGTGTTCCTCCTTACCGTGCGCTCAGCTCTGCAAAAACTGTTTCCAGGGTTCTGGTCTCAAAGTGCATCTGGTAGAGTTGCCAGTCGTTTTCTAAAACCTTTTGTGCAATCAGCGCGGCCAGCTCATGTGGGTCTGTCTTGTCCCCGAGATTGACGGCATGGGCATATCCTTTTCCTTTCTCCGGTACGCTCGATTGGATAGACTCAACACCGGAAAGCACGCTGATTGAGTCGGTAAATTTTTGTGCGTCTGCGGATGTCTCGACGAGCAGGGTCCTCCCGGATTGGAGTTCGTCCAGTCCTTTGTCCAGGACTTTGCAGCCGTCTTTCATAATAATGACACGGTCGCAGACCGCCTGGACCTCCTGCAGAATATGGGTGGAGATAATGACGGTCGCCTCGCTGGCCAGTTCCCTGATCAATGCCCGCATGTGCTGAATCTGGGTTGGGTCAAGACCGTTGGTCGGTTCATCAAGAATGATGATTTTTGGCTTGTGGAGGATGGCCTGGGCAACACCTGTTCGCTGCCGGTAACCACGGGACAAGGTTGAGATCGGCTGTATGGCTTTTTCCATCAAACCCGTCTGTTTGAGCACCCGGCTGATAAGGGTTGGCCTGTCGTGGAAAGGAATGCCATGCAGAGCGGCTGAATAATCCAGATAATCAATAACATGCATTTCTGGATAGACAGGGCAGTTTTCAGGTAGGTACCCGATCATGGATTGGATTTTTTTACGGTTGGGGCCAATATCTTTTCCGTTGATGACGATGCTTCCGGTTGTTGGTTCCAGGTATCCAGTGAGCATTTTCATGATCGTCGTTTTTCCTGCGCCGTTGTGACCGAGCAGCCCGACGATTTCTCCTTGTGATATGGAGAAGGATACATCGTCAACGGCCGTGCAGTCATCATAGGTGCGGGTCAGGTGATCAACTTGAATCATAAGCTGGTTCTCCTTGGGTGAGTCTGTCCAATGTTTTTCAACATAGCTGTGTTGGGCTTCATGAAAGGGGTTGTCTGTTGCATGGAACGTATGGTAAGCGATCAGAACTGCCCCTTGGAGTTTTCTTACCATCGCGCACCTGAATGGTGTGGGCCTCGCCCTTTCTGGTGCTCCAATGGCAGAACGAACGATATGTCCTGTTTTCATGAAGGTATATTTGGATTTCCGGGGACACCCGGATTGGTACGTATTGTACATACAGCTGTTGGAATGTCAAGGGGGTCCGGGGGAAAAGATGTTCATTGCCAGTACCTCTTGGAGCTGGTCAGAACCCCTTGGTCTTTTGGCAAGATAAGGAGCGTTGATGACCACTCGAGAAAGTGTTACACCAGGCGGCGTGTGGTTGATTTTAGCCGCAGCCCTGCTTTGGGGAACAACAGGAACTGCCCAGGCTCTTGCGCCCTTCAGCGCCCATCCCTTATCAGTCGGGGCCGTACGGCTACTGATCGGTGGCGGTTTCCTGTTGCTGGTTTCCCTCGTGCGGGGCACTTTTGCAGGCCAGACCCGCTGGCCCAGAATGCTTGTGTTGCTGACTGCATTTTTCGTGGCCTCTTACCAGGGATGCTTTTTTCTTGGGGTCGCTCAAACCGGTGTTGCTGTGGGTACCATGACAGCCCTTGGCAGTTCACCAATATTTGCCGGTGTCCTGGATTATTGCTTTAGAGGAGAGCGACCGGGTCTGTTGTGGGGCTCGGCAACAGGCATGGCTATCTGCGGCTGCCTTGTACTTGCCGTTTTCGGAGGTGAGGTTCAGGGTGGTTTAACCGGTATCCTCTTGGCCCTGGGAGCAGGGTTCTCTTATGCAGCCTATGCTGTGGGAACCAAAAAATTGCTGGATACCCATGCGGCTGAGGCTGTTGTCGCTTTGATATTTTCCCTTGGCGCAGTTTTGCTTATGCCGTTTTTCGTGTTTTTCGATCAGCACTGGCTGTTGAGTCCGGCAGGATTCCTGGTTGCACTACACCTTGGTCTGGTCACGACGGCGGTGTCCTATTGGCTTTTTGCAGCCGGTTTGAAACAGGTCCCCGTACGTATGGCTGCGACTCTGAGTCTTGCCGAGCCGGTGACCGCCTCTTGTCTGGGGGTATTGCTCCTCCACGAGCAACTGAGTCGTGGCGAGTGGCTGGGAGTTTCCATTCTTTTTGGCGGTATCTTCCTGCTTATTGCCGGACCGTATCTTGTCTCTGTCTTTTGTATGAGAAAATAGTCTGGCCAGGTGGTTGCCTTTTTCAGGCAGCACCTGGTGAAGGCCTGTGTTTTTTCATCACCGGGCCTGTATTACCCCTGAATTCGAATTTCTCATGAATATTTTGGTGACATGGGTCGGGTATTATTTACCAACTCATTGTTTTTGTGTTTTATTTTTTGCGTTTTCACGAAATGCTCAAGAGAAATTTGGGGCGACGTCTGCAAGGGAGCAAAGTCTATCCCGTATTCGAGTGTGCCTTGTCTGCTCTGGTGGAGATGGCAATTATTTTGGATGACTTGCTGCAATTTGAGCAGTACAGTACGGTTTATGCCGAGGTTGAAGAGGCGTACCCTGAATTCCTCATCCCTCATCAGTTCAGGCGGTTCTAGATGTAACGGTTTTGGCAGTGCAGTAGAATGCTTTTTTGCTGTCACAACACTGCCGAAGACGCTGCTTCCTGTGCTGATTTTGGATATATTTTTGAGGAAAAGGATGAAAAAGGTTTACTTTGTAACCTCTTGTTTTTATATTATATTTTTATGCTTTCCACTGTTTGCCTGAAATTCGGGTGAAACGCCTCTAAGAAGATTGTTCCCACACAAAGGATCAGGGGACCTGCATTCTTATGGGGGATATACCATATTGATTCCATCCAGCAGGACAAAAACAGGAGGGGTGATCAGCAGGCAGATCAGGCGGGAGGCCGTCCTCGGCAAGAGCCCTTTGCACCGTCTCTACCTGTACTGGGTTAGGTCTTTGTTGCTGTTCTGCTGTTTTGGTTGGCCTGGGCGGGCGTATGGTAAGCTTGATTGAAGAGAGTGTATAGGTATACGGTATTCGTATACATTGAAATTGGATTTACGTACCAGAGAGGAAACAATGTTACACAAAGAATTTGAGATCGCTGTCAATAAAGTACCGGAAGAACAGCGCAAGGAGAAACCGGCCCAGGATCAATTAGGTTTTGGTCAGTATTATGCCGACCACATGTTCAGCATGCGCTGGAACAGGGAGCATGGCTGGCATGATGCGCAAATCCAGCCGTACGCCAATATCGCGCTTGATCCTGCGGCCATGGTTTTTCATTATGGGCAGGCAATCTTCGAAGGTATGAAAGTATACCGGTCGCAAGACGGGCATATTTTCCTTTTTCGGCCTCAGGATAATTTTGCGAGAATGAATCAATCTGCCCTGCGTATGTGTATGCCTCGATTTCCTGAAGAGAAGGTGTTGCAGGCGCTTAAGGCGCTTGTGTATCTGGATCAGGATTGGGTACCGTCCGAGCCTGGTGCGACGCTGTATGTTCGACCGACAATGATCGCCACCGAACCGCATTTGGGCCTGAGAGCTGCAGAGGAGTATCTGTTTTATATTATCAACTCACCGGTTGGTGCGTATTATTCGGAAGGCTTTAGCCCGACCAGAATCTATGTGGAAGAGACCTCTGTTCGTGCCGTGCCTGGTGGTGTCGGGTTTGCCAAAACATCGGGGAACTATGCGGCCAGCCTGAAGGCTCAAGTCGAAGCACATGAGAAGGGGTTTACCCAGGTTCTCTGGCTCGATGCAATTGAACATACGTATATAGAAGAGGTAGGTACGTCCAATATCTTTTTTGTGATCAACGACGTGCTGATCACGCCACCTCTGGGGGGGTCGATCCTTCCTGGGGTGACCAGAGATTCGGTTATTGAGCTGGCCAGGGAGTGGGATATCCCCGTTGAGGAACGGCGCCTGAGCATTGTTGAAGTGATCAAAGCTGCAGAAGACGGCTCACTGCAGGAAAGTTTCGGTACAGGCACTGCTGCTGTTATTTCTCCCATAGGCGAGCTGAACTATCGTGCAGCGGCCTATACCATCGGCGACGGCAGAATTGGACCGTTGGCGCAGCGCTTCTATGATGCTATTCAGGGTATTCAGTTTGGAGCGCGGGAAGATACTCATGAATGGGTTGTTTCCGTGTGCTGAAAAAAGAACTGTTTCTCGTTGGCAGGTTTTTTTCTTGTTATTCCGGCATGTTGGATGGGTGTTTTTTTCCGTCCCTTCCCCTTGATTTTTCAAAAACCGTCACTATTGTTTTGCGCAGTTCGAAAGGCAATTCCCTTGTGATCCCTTGCTTTTTCAGATAGAGCCTGCCGTTTTACGGCAATTGAGACGTCTATTTGGCTACAGATAAAATAAGAGCGTATTTTTTATTATTTAACAGGAGGATTTATTCATGAACATTCGTCCGTTGAATGATCGTATTCTGGTGAAACGATTGGAAGGAGAGGAAAAGACCGCCGGTGGAATCATTATTCCCGATTCAGCTAAAGAGAAACCGGCGGAAGGTGAGATCGTTGCAGTCGGTCCAGGTAAACTGGGGGATAACGGTGAGCGTGTTGCCATGGATGTGGCTGTCGGAGATCGTGTCCTCTTTTCTAAATACGGGGGAACCGACGTAAAACTGGATGGCGAGGATTACCTGATTATGCGTGAGGATGATATCCTTGGTGTTGTTGAGGCATAATTGAGATACTTAACTTTCCGTTCTTTGTAATAAAGGAGATTATGAAATGTCTGCGAAAGAGTTAAAATATGGTGGCAAAGCCCGCGAAAATATGCTCGCCGGTGTGAATGCACTGGCTGATGCCGTGAAAGTAACCCTGGGCCCCAAGGGAAGAAACGTGCTGATTGAGAAATCATTTGGTGCGCCTGTTATCACGAAAGACGGTGTAACTGTGGCCAAAGAGATTGAATTGAAAGACAAATTCGAGAATATGGGTGCCCAGATGGTCAAGGAAGTCGCTTCCAAGACCTCGGATGTTGCTGGTGACGGGACGACCACAGCCACTGTTTTGGCCCAGGGAATATTTAGAGAAGGCGCAAAACTGGTGGCTGCCGGCTCCAACCCCATGGAGATCAAGCGTGGTATCGACGCAAGCGTTGACGCTGTCGTTGCCGAACTGAAATCGATTGCCAGCCCCACCAAAGAGCAGAAAGAGATTGCCCAGGTTGGTACCATCTCCGCCAACAACGATACCACCATCGGCAATATCATTGCCGAGGCCATGGATAAGGTTGGCAAAGAGGGTGTCATCACCGTAGAGGAAGCCAAATCCATGGAAACCTCTTTGGACGTGGTTGAAGGGATGCAGTTTGATCGCGGTTATCTGTCCCCCTACTTTGTAACCGACCCGGATCGCATGGAAGTCAACATGGAAGATCCTCTGATTCTCATTAATGAGAAAAAGATTTCCAACATGAAAGACCTGCTTCCTATCCTGGAATCTGTAGCCAAAATGGGCAAGCCGCTGTTTATCATCGCTGAAGATGTGGACGGTGAAGCATTGGCGACTCTGGTTGTCAACAAACTGCGCGGCACGTTGAATGTCGCGGCTGTCAAGGCGCCTGGTTTTGGTGACCGTCGCAAGGCAATGCTGGAAGATATCGCAATTCTTACCGGCGGCCAGGTTATCACCGAAGATTTGGGAATAAAGCTCGAGAACATTACGGTCAATGACTTGGGGACGGCAAAACGTATTGTTGTCGATAAGGACAACACCACCATCATTGATGGTGCAGGCGACAAAGAGCAGCTCGAAGCCCGCGTCAAGCAGATCCGCACTCAGATTGACGATACCACTTCTGACTATGATCGCGAGAAATTGCAGGAGCGACTTGCCAAATTGATCGGCGGCGTGGCTGTTATCAACGTCGGTGCAGCTACCGAGGTTGAAATGAAAGAGAAAAAAGCACGCGTTGAAGATGCGCTGAATGCAACCCGTGCTGCGGTTGAAGAAGGTGTGGTCCCTGGTGGTGGTGTTGCATATCTGCGCTGCCTTAAAGTGCTTGAGTCCCTGGAACTCGATGGCGAACAGCAACTGGGTAAAAATATCATTCTGCGTGCCCTGGAAGAGCCTGTTCGGCAGATCGCAGCTAACGCAGGTCGTGAGGGCAGTGTAATCGTTGAGCACGTGAAAAACCTGGAAGGTCCAAATGGCTTCAACGCGGCTACCGAAGAGTACGAAGACCTCATCGCCGCTGGCGTCATTGATCCTGCAAAGGTTACCCGTTCTGCGCTGCAGAACGCGGCCTCCGTTTCCGGTCTTCTGCTGACCACCGAATGCATGATTGCAGAAGAGCCTGAAGATGATAAGGGCGGTATGCCTGCAATGCCTCCAGGCGGCATGGGTGGCATGGGTGGTATGGGCGGCATGATGTAATGAACAACCCATAACCTCTACGCTTATGTTTTATACGCTCCATTTTCAAGCTATCTTGTTGAAAATGGAGCGTTTATTATGGAACTTGTTACAGGTTAATGACAGGTGGAAAAGTTCTTTTTCTTGTTGACAAAAGGACGGAAATTTTGAATAGTAGCACGGTTCAAAGATAACCGTTTTTCTATACATTGGCGATGTAGCTCAGCTGGTTAGAGCGCACGGCTCATATCCGTGGTGTCCGGGGTTCAAGTCCCTGCATCGCCACCATGAGACATTCCAGTATCGTCCGATACTGTCCTAAAAGGCCTGTTTTTGCAGGCCTTTTCCTTTTTCTGTTGTCCATCCAATCCAGTGCAGGATAGTGAAATCCAGAACTTTTGGGGGCCTTTTCCTCCTCGTAACCCCTTCAGGGAGAAAATTATGGAACCTGAAATGAGGGTCTATGTCCGGTAGGTATTATGTCCTACAGATCAAAATGGAATGTCATCACCGATAATCGGATTATGACCTTTCTGTTTATCGATCT
>PDTD01000028.1 GCA_002748755.1 Desulfobulbus propionicus
TCCCACTCAGATTGTCGAAAAATACCTGCAATGGGCGGACAACTATCAGGAGAACCAGATCACAATCATCTACGATACAATGTGGCAAAGCACCCGGATCATGGCCGAAGAAATTGCTGCGGGTATCCAGGATACCGATACTTCTGTACAGGTCAAACTCTATAACCTCTCGAAAAGCGATAAGAATGATGTGATCACTGAGGTGTTTAAATCCAGGGCAATCCTGGTAGGCTCTTCTACGATCAATAATGGCTATCTGGTGAGTGTCGCAGGTATCCTTGAAGAGATCCGCGGTCTTAAATTCAAAGACAAAAAGGCCGCCGCCTTTGGTAGTTATGGCTGGAGCGGTGAGGCGGTAAAGCTGATAAACAAGGAGCTGGAAAAGGCCGGATTTGCCCAGGTCAACGATGGACTGCGATTAACCTGGAACCCCGATAACGAGCAACAGGAGATCTGTCGCCAATTCGGCAGGGAGTTTGTCGGTCTTCTTGATGAGTCAAGCGACGAGTGACACCACCTGCCGGACAACCTTATGGAAAAAGAATGATCACCATACAACCCGTTGACGCAGTAGACAACACCATTACGGTTCCCGGCTCTAAAAGCCTGACCCAGAGGGCACTGATTGCCGCTGCTCTCGCTGAAGGAGTTTCCGTCCTGCACGGTCCGCTTGCCAGTGCCGATACCGCCTATACCATCCAGGCCTTGCAACAGATGGGCATTACCGTGGACGACTCCAATCCTCAAGCCTGGCACGTTAATGGTCTCGGAGGCCGCATCGCTACCCCCGAAGATCCCATATACCTGGGTAACAACGGCACAGCCACCCGATTTCTCACCGCCCTGGTTGCCCTTGGATATGGGATTATCCACATCACAGGCAATGAACGGATGGCAAAACGTCCCATCCTGCCGCTCATGGAAGCCTTAAAAGGTTGGGGCGCAGACATCGTCAGCGATGCGGACAACGGGTGTCCCCCCTTGACGATCCAGGCCAAGGGACTGGCAGGGAACACCACCACCCTGCCTGCAGGACAATCCAGCCAATATCTCTCTGCCCTTCTTCTGGTTGCTCCCTACACCAGATCTCCAGCCGAACTGTTTGTGCAGGGCGCAATTCTCTCGCAGCCTTATGTCCATATGACCCTGGCCGTGATGGCCGACTTTGGGATACGGGTTGAAGCCGCACGCAGCTTAAACCATTTCCGTATTCCACAAGGCCACTATCAGGCGCGGCAATATCATGTTGAAGGGGACGCCTCTGGTGCCTCCTATTTCTGGGGGGCCGCTGCCGTAACCGGAGGCAGGGTCACCGTAGCAAACGTTCCCATTCCCTCGCTGCAGGGGGACACTAACCTCGTGCCGCTACTGGCCAGGATGGGCTGCGAAGTGACCCAGACAGGGGCAGGGGTGACTGTCCATGGTCCTGACCAACTGGAAGGCATTGAAGTGGACATGGGGGACATGCCTGATGTGGTCCCAACCTTGGCGGTTGTCGCCGCATTTGCCCAGGGTACAACCACTATCAACAACATAGCCCATCTACGTATCAAAGAGTGTGACAGACTGTCCGGCGTGGTAACCGAGTTGCGGAAAATGGGAGCCAGAGTGAACGAAGAGGAGGACCGTATGGTTATCCACGGCCAGGCCTGCGGCTCCAATCTGCACGGTGCCACCATATCCACCTATGAGGATCACCGCATGGCCATGTGCTTTGCCATTGCCGGCTTGAAAATTCCCGGCGTGACGATCACCGATGCAGCATGCGTGGCGAAATCATTTCCCAATTTCTGGGAGGTGTTCACTACGTTAGGGTCGTAACGTTCTCTTTTGCCCTGCATACCTGTTGTTACATTGGGCTTTGTCCGATGAATGATGAGTCCGCATAGCTCACTTTGTTCAAATAAGCCAGATGTTCATGAGCAATGCGAACGCATTTTCCTTTCGCCTGCAATGGCACCTGGATCGTTGCCCATCACGAGAATAGTTCACAGGACCGTATACCGACACAGGACTTCGTCGCCAATGGTTATCCGGAGAAGATTCGCCGCGCTGGCCTGGTTGGCGGCGATTTCTATAAAGCCGTCGCTATCTCTTATCATAGCTGTTTTTCCAGGTGGGATATCCCTATAGGTCCGGCAGATATCACGTACAGAGACGCCGCCCACTCTGAGTTCCAGGAGACGTCCACCCGCCTTATCCAGGTCCTCCAAGCGCAGAGAGGTACGGATGTTGCCAAAATGATCTATGCGCATCACCTCACCTGTAAGGCCATTGTCCCCGTACACAACCTTACGGGTGGGAATGCGGACACATTCAGTCCATTCCACCTCCTGCCCCAACTCCTGGCATGACGTCCCCTGGGCAAGACGTGCTGCCAGTGGTGCCATGACATCACGTCCGTGGAAGGTGCAATCCAAAGGCTTATCATAGCGCACTTGATACACCTTATCCAGGTTCCCCCTGTCCAGAAGAAGAGACAGGATACCGTTATCAGGACAAACAAACAGGTGCCCCTCTCCCTGCGCCATAAGGAGAGAGCGATCACTGCCCACGCCAGGATCAACAACGATGAGATGGACTGTTCCCTGGGGGAAATGGTTGTAACTTGTCGCAAGGGTCACAGATGCGGCTGCAATATCATGCAAAGGAACAGCATGGGTGAGATCCACAATACGGGCATCCCTGTATACTGAAAGTAAGGCGCCCTTGAGCTGTCCCACATAAGGCTCCTGCAGACCAAAATCAGTTATCAGGGTTACAATGGAGGAGCGAGTCATACCTGGCACCTTGAGAAACTGTATCTATCACAGGCAAAGGTCTCAGCTCCTGGGCAAAAGTACATACATCACCCCCTGCTGCCTGACCCTGCCAGCAGCGCTGGCCGCTTCCGCCCCCCGGCCCCAGAAAAAATCAAGCCTGGCAGCTCCCTTGATCGCCGAACCGGTATCCTGTACCAAAACAAAGCGCTGCATTTCCCCAAAGCCTGCCACCCTTCCATGCCGCATTTTTGGCATACGTGCAGCCAGAAAACCCACCGTTCCAAGGGGATAAATTGATTTGTCCGCCGCGACAGTCCTGCCACTAGAAACTGGTTCTCCCATACTACCAATGGCCTCCATGGTCTCTGACCATCGAAAAAATATATAAGATCTATTGTACGAGAGGATCTGTTGCCGTTCTTCAGGATGATCATGAAGATACTGCCGAATCTGATCCAGACCTGCCTCCTCAAGCCGTATCCTACCGCTGTCCACCATAAATTTTCCTATGCTGCTGTAGGGATGGCCGTTACGGTGTCCATATCGCAGGCTGCGTAAGCTGCCATCAGCCAAACGGACGAGACCGGAACCTTGGATATGCAACAAAAAGGCATCAAAGGGATCCCGAAGCCACACCAGCTCCTGCCCTGCCAACCTGTTGGCCTGTTCAATTTCCCCACGGGTCCAGAAAGGTACAAAGGTACCTTGCTCCAGACGACCGATTTGGCCGTCCTGCCTCTGCGCCAGTGTATTGGGGATCTGGTACAGGGGATAACGAAAGGTGGCATCCTGCCTGAGTCGTCCGCCAAAAACCGGTTGATAATAGGAAGTCACCAAGATATTCCTCTCATGCAAATTCCGGCCTGTCGGTTTGACACAGTGTACTGTAAACAGGTTGTGCATCTGCTGAGCAAGATCTGCAGATGCGGGTTGCCGGGCAACGAGATCTTTTAATCGGGCATTCACCAGCAATAAGTCGGCAACTGTGACCTGACGATCACCAAGAGACAATTTTTTGTCCAGAGGCAGCTTTTTCAGGTAGCGCTGATTTACGCTCAGTCCATGAATCAAGTGCTTATAGTTAAGATCATCTGCAAACTTGGGCCAATCTGCGGGCGGCACTGTTTGCAGCGGCCATGATCCAGCATGAGCCACCGCCGAGCAAAGAAACACCCCTGCCCAAAAAAGCGCAACGCAGGTACGGTGGATTCCCCTCTGTTCAATCCGCATTCGTTATCACTTTTCTGTTTGGTAATCCAAAACAGTCTGTCTGTTGATCATGATACTGGTTATCTGGGATGCACAAAGATTCCGGCAGACATCAGACGAATCTTGCCAATGCAGGCGAGGTAGGAGGATGACACCTCTCTCAACAAAGCTTAAGCTGCAAGATCAAATCTCGCAAGGCGCAACTAAAAGTGAGACAGCAAGGTGGAGATAAAAAGATCTTTCTGCTCTGGAGGCAATGCATTCACGCCCGCTGCCGCAGCCCTGCCCCCTCCTGTTGGGAACTGCCTGCACAGACCATCCGCACCCTGACGGTTAGAAAGTGGCGCCCGAACACTGATACGATAACTTCCATCGGTATTGCGTATCATGGTAGCATGTGCTTTTTCCTGCTTTTCCCTGGCCATCTGGTTGGAAAAAACGCCTACTATCCTTCGTGCCCAGGCCGCGTTGGGTAGTTCAAATATCCGAGCGGTGTCTGTTTCAACCGCAGCGGTCAGCTTGTTTGCCAGGTCCATATCTCCCTTGTATCCGTTCCTGAGCTTCTTGAAAACAACGCTCTGGCGATAAAACGTACAGGCATCTGTATACTGGTGTACATCTGTGTACACCATATCAGGGGAAAGGTGCAGGTCGTCCAGGCTAAAACCATACCCGTTGTAGTTCAGCAATACACCGATTTCCCGCAACTGTTCTGTCTGCTCCTCTGTCAACCCAGCTTCCCTTGCCCGCACCAAGGCGACTTCATCAAGATTATCTCCAAAGGCTCCGGCAATGGCCCAGGGAAGGTGCGCATCTCCGATCAACCGGCTGATGATAAAGGAGGTGCATATTTCTGGGTCCGGATGGAGATGCGTTTCAAGGTTCTGATTGGCAGGAATTTCGCCGCTGTAGTGGTGATCTGCATAAAAGACCGTGTTGCCAAGGTCCAGCAGTTGTTCAAGGGGAATACGGTTGCTGTCCAGAGAAATGTCCAGTACTGTTATCAGGGTGTTGGAGACCTTTTCTGCCGCTAGAAGTTTAAGAAGCTGGATATCGCGCTTCACTCCTGTTACCAGCCGTGCCTCAGGTCGTGGCTGAACCAAACGCAACTGATGCAGAGCACAGATTCCGTCTGCGTCTCCGTTAAAGACATCTATAACCATCTCGTATTCCTTGAGCCTTCTGTCAATCAAACAGATGCACCCCAAAAGGGGTACCGATATTTGCCAGTCGGAACACTACCAGATAGGTTTGATCATCCGGGGTACGTTGGGACAGAAACTCAACAGACCAGCACGCCGGCTGATACACCAGGCGAATATTTTCCTCCACCGTTTTTTCATCTACAATGGATCTGTCCAACTCATACCCAAAAAGGAAATGATAGGGCAAAACGATCAAGGCATCTGCGCTGATAGAATCCGTATCAGAGGTATCATCCTTTTTATAGGTAGCTGCAAAAGAGTCACCTCTATTGCTTCGAATACTGGCCTCAACAGTATGTTTGTAGAAGCCATCGTCATACATATCTATGGCGGTATCGTATTCCAGGCGTACATTAGGAAACGGATAATAGCCTAATTCCGCTGATACGGCCGTAAACGGTTTATCGGAGTCCTCCTCTAACAGGCTGTATCCCTGGTATACCTTGAAGAAACCAAAATCACGTTCCCTGGAAGCACCACTCTGACCACCCAAAACCGAGAAGTAGTTATCCACCCCATAGTAGATCACGCTCTTTTCGTTAATGGCGTCCGTGCTGTCCAGGAAGGGCAGCTCATCCTGATCTGCATCTGATACAAACTCATACGAAATAAATGGTCTCAAGGTATGTGTCCATGCCGTGGTGCTGCCCATGAAGGAATCAAACTCTCCGATCATGGTTGTGCCAACTTCTAACTCAAAATCAGCAAGCAGGCGGTTGGCCGTGTCTCCGTCCTCAAAGGTGACCAGCTCCCCTGCACCATTGTCGCTCTCATCAGTATCACCGTTCACCTGAATGGCATAAAGCGTATCTCGAATACCTGCTGTCACCGTTGTTTCCAAAAACTGGCTGACAGGAAGAGAGGTGGAAATTTGAGGATGGAAGTCAAGTCTGTGCGCGCCAACTCCTTCTTCACGGTAGTAGTTGACATATTGAGCATCCCAGGAGAAATCAATAGAACTTCCGTCATACAAAGGGACCAGCCCCGTGTAATCCAGATTCGGCAATTTCCAGAGCTTGGATGGTTCGGATGCCAACTGTTGACTATCATCAACAATGACAATATCGCCTTCCAGGGAGCTGCCGTTGTCAAAAGATCGAAGGATTTTAAACGAATTCGTCCGAAATGCACTGGTTTCGTTCTCAAATCCTCGCCCGAACATCTCCTGGAAATATGCTGTGCTGCTGTCATACCCTGTCTGTCCGGTACCAAATTCACGAAGATAGTCCGCATCTGAGACCAGATCAATGTCCAGTCGGGATGTCCACAACCCGAAATCCTGATCCGCCTTGGTACGGACCCAATACCGAGATTGATTGGTGTGCTGATATCCAGTCTCCGCATAGTACTCTGTCTGTGACGGATCACTGAGTTCATCGGACAGGTAGTTGGCCATGACCATCCCCTTATTGTTCCTGCCAACCATATACCGGAATTGTCCGCCAAACATCAGACCGCGTTCCTCCATAAAATATGGATACAGGGTCAGGTCACTACTTGGGGACAGGTTAAGAAAAAACGGCAGCTCGACCCCAAAACCGTCACGGTCAGCATAGGACATAGACGGGAACAGGAAGCCTGTCTGTCTTTGTCGTTTCGCAG
The DNA here is from genome assembly GCA_002748755.1 of Desulfobulbus propionicus. Classification (GTDB taxonomy): domain Bacteria; phylum Desulfobacterota; class Desulfobulbia; order Desulfobulbales; family Desulfobulbaceae; genus Desulfogranum; species Desulfogranum propionicus_B. Next base: position 6,779 of record PDTD01000028.1, read on the forward strand.
GCAGGATCATATAGGGCGTGTACAGAACAGGCACACCTTTGATCCGAAAGGTCGCATGCTTTAAAAAAGCGTAGCCACCGTCGGTCACCGTTGCATCGGCAGCCGCAAAACTCCAGGGAGGTGTCTCATTACCTTTCAGCTTACAGGTTATGATCCAGCCATCTTCAATATGGTAGGTGAGGTCTCCGGTCTTTTCGATCACCTTGCCCTGGATGTGCATATCCTTGTATTCGCGGATAATGATTGCCTCTTCAAACGTTCCTGTTTCCTCATTGAGATCAACCACTCCTGTCTCGGCAGCTAACTGATCGGGTCCAATATTTATGAGAAGGTTGCCCCGGGCCTTCACCCGTCCCAGATCAACGTCGTACACCATCCAATCGCCCTTGATGGTTGTCAGGATCTTGGTGGTGGTCACCGTTGTCTCTTTATCCTGCTCTTGGGCTTCTGCAGGCTCCCCTTCTGAAGGGGCTCCCAAAAGATCGGACCAGTCACTGCTCTCTTCCTTTACCTGTCGGGTAATCGGTTCCCGTTTTTCCAAAACCACATTGCCTTCAGCTATAATACTTGGCGGGTCTTCATAACGGGTGAGCTTGTCCGCAGTTATTTCCCACTGCAAGGCGCCAGCTGTTTCAGCATATGCCTCCGCTGAATATATGCCGACGACGAAGACGAGAAGAAGGTTGAGGATCGGAGACCTGATTGTAAATTGCTTCACCTCGATCGGCTCCTTTTTGATAACAAGATAACGTTAGGTGGTTGCGTTTCTGTCACTGTCTGCCTGAAAAACATTCGAAATCCGCGCGTACCAGGTTCCATACAGGCAGGCAATATTGTCGAAGCATTCGTAAGTTTGTACCATAGGCTTATGGTAGCTGACCTGAAAATAACATTTTGAGTACGTCCTGAATCCAGAGCAGGTAAGCCTAAACCCCCAAAAGGGGTTTCTGGACAGATACTCTCTGTCTTGGTTATCAAATTGACACTATACAGGCTCGACCATATCAGAACAGCCCATGGAGCAGCATCTAAGGAACGTACATGTCTAACCTATCGGAATGTACGCTTATGGCAAGGTTGTGTCAAGATAAAACTCGTAGAATTGCCTTGCACTGTCGCTCAATTTAGTTTAATAAACAGCCAGTTGAAAGGCAGACATCCAGGTCCCAAGGATTTGGTCAGATGAATCTGCCAACTCTGTAGCTCAATGTCCCCATTTTATGAAATATATCTTTGGCCCGGTCACTTCCAGACGACTAGGTCGATCGCTCGGTATCGATCTTTTTCCAACAAAAATCTGTAATTTTAACTGTGTGTACTGTGAAGTAGGAGCGTCCCAGGTTCTCTATCATCAACGCAAACAATACTCTCCCACCAAAGATATACTCAAGGAAATATCATCAGCGTTTGAGAATGGTTCTCTGCAGGAGCACATAGATGTCTGCACCCTCACTGCCCGCGGTGAACCGACCCTGCACAGCGACTTTGGACCTATTCTGTCCCATCTTAAGCATGTATCGACCAAACCGGTTATCGTTCTGACAAACAGCAGCACCATGCATTCCCCTGCTGTCCGGGAAAGTTTTACCCCGGCAGATATCGTTATCCCGTCGCTGGATGCCGTTACCCCTGCCGTCTTTCAGCACGTCGACCGGGCGCATAAAAATGTTAAAGTGGAACAAATAATTGAGGGTTTGATCACCTTTTCTCATCAGTTCACCGGCAAGCTGTGGCTGGAACTCCTTTTTGTAAAGGGGATAAACGATAGTCCGGGAGAGCTGAAAGCATTGGCTCAGGTAATCGGGGCAATGCGTGTAGACCGTGTGCAGCTTAATACAGTTTTCAGACCACCAGCTTCCTCCTCCGCGCGTCCGGTGTCCAGTGATGCTTTACAACATATAGCACGCACCCTCACACAACAGTTGGCACTCCCTGTAGATCTCCCGGCACCGAGCAGCCGGGTGGAAGCACCTGCAGAACCAGAACCGGAGAGCATAAAGGTACTCTCACTGCCGGACGGCATTGATGGCATACTCCACGCGATTCAACGCAGACCATGTACTGCTGCAGATATCAGTCGAACCTACGACATAGGGAGTTCGGATAAAGTTAAGCAACTTCTAGCCCCATTGGTACAAGAGGGTACAATTCGCACCTACAACTATCAAGGCAACCGGTTTTATCAATACGTACAATCAGTCTCCAAGTAAAATCACTTGATACTCCATGTTGCTTTGTCACCTGTACATCCTGTACCACCTGAAACGGATATCCCCTGACTCTCACGGACGTTAGAAGGGGGGGGCACGAAGTCCTGCTTGTATCAATACTCGTAAGGTTATCAAATGACGGAAAAGAAAAAAAAGAACACAACGGAAAAAAAACAAACAATCACCAAGGCAAGCACCGGGGCATGGTGGAAAGCAATTGTCCCGGAAATAAAAAAAGCCAAACAAAAAAGTGATACACTCAAAGAGGCTGCATCAACAGAGCCCGCAAAACCGATACCACATGACTCCCGCGACCAACCTTCGAGGGAGACTCTTCCACCTGTCGCCCTCAAGCCTGCCGATGCCCCCCATGAGTTGAGGGGTACAGAGCAACAGCAGCAAGAAGAACTCCCGCAAGCCGCTGCAGGCGTGTCAGGCAAAAACGTAGGCGAGGCTCAAGCCCGCAACTCCCCTGTAACGCCCCAAAACGATCCTCAACCAGACAGCGCCGATGGCGATTCCCGTCCGATCCAAGAGGCTACAGATGAGAACAGTCCAGCTCCTAAGCTGACCGATACAGCAGCTATGGCTCCCCTGCCAGACAATGATAAACAACCAGAAGAAAAACCCCAAAAAGGCAAAAAACAGGCCCGGAAAAAAACCGAAGACAAACAAAACCAGGAGGGATCCGAAAAGGAAGACCAGGCGCAGACAGAAAAACCTGTTCTGAAGAAACTGCTCATCAACGCCGAAGAACCGGAAGAATGCCGTATTGCCTTGGTTGAAGATGGGAAACTCGAATCCTTTCATGTCACCACTGTCTCCGGAGAGCGAACAAAAAACAACATCTACAAAGGGACCATTGTTTCCATAGAACCTAATCTTCAGGCGGCTTTTGTGGATATGGGTACAGGGAGAAATGGTTTTCTGCCATTTAACGAAATACATCCAGAATATTATCGCCATGATATCAGTGAGCGCAACCGGCAGCTGGTGGCTCAACACCAATGGAAAAAGCTGAAAATAGAAGATATGGTCAAAAAAGGTCAGGAGGTTCTAGTCCAGGTCGTCAAAGAAGTGACGGGCAACAAAGGGGCGAACATGACCACCTACCTTTCTTTGCCCGGCAGATTCCTGGTACTCATGCCCGGAAGTGACAGCGCCGGTATCTCACGTAAGATTACGGAAGAAGAGCGTCGTTCAGACCTCCGCCAGATGATGGCTTCTTTCAAAATTCCAGAGGGCATCGGCTATATCATTCGCACTGCCAGTGCCGATATCACCAAGACGGCCTTCCAAAAAGACCTTCGCTACCTGCTTCGGCTCTGGGACGAAATTAAAACAAAAGGCCAGGAACAACCAGCGCCTGCTCTCGTCTACGAAGAGGAAAACACCATAATCCGCTTCCTGCGCGATCACTACACCCCGGAAATCAGCGAAATACATGTGGACACACCTAATTCAAACGAATGTGTCAAGAACTACATTCGACTTCTCCCAGCATCGCAGCGCAAGGTTAAAATCAAAATGCACCGAGGCGCAAAACCCATTTTTAACCAATACAATATTGAAGAGCAGATAGAGTCCATTTTCAAACCCCAGGTCACCTTACCGTCGGGCGGATCCATTGTCATCAACCCCACAGAAGCGCTGGTTGCCATTGATGTCAACTCGGGGCGGACCTCAAAAAACGCCGATTTTGAGGAAACCATTTTCCTGGCAAACATGGAAGCGGCCGCAGAGTTAGCCCGCCAGCTCCGCCTACGCGATCTCGGAGGGCTTATTGTGGTGGACTTCATTGATATGCGAAACAAAAAGCACGTCCGCGAGGTTGAACGTCAGGTGCGACAGAGTATGAAACGGGATAAGGCGAAGGCGGATACCAGTAGAATTTCACGGTTCGGGTTGATGCAGATATCACGACAGAAGATGGGCGCCCCCATTGAAAAGGCAAGTTACAGACCCTGCCCCCACTGTCAGGGACGCGGAATTATTCGATCTGTTGAGACGCAGGCGCTCTTTTACCTACGACGCATCCAAACAGGTATCAGTAAAAAGAAAATTAACCAGGTTACCTGCCAATTGCCCCTTGACATTTCCCAATACCTGCTCAATAAAAAAAGAGCCGAACTCGTTGAGCTAGAGCAAAAGCATAGCGGAAAAATTGAAATTATTCCCTGTTCAGACATGCATCCCGGAGAAAACCGAATCGATTTCAGCAATGCTGTTGTTCACAGTGGGGAAGAGAACGAGTAGAGGCTGGCGATGGTACCTGTAGCAGGGAAAAAGGCGGTCTCTCGAAAAAAGTATTTGCCCATGACGCCCAGATCTGATATAATTATTTAATAATTTTTTGCGCCAGTAGCTCAGCTGGATAGAGTGCCGGACTACGAATCCGTAGGTCGGGGGTTCGAATCCTCCCTGGCGCGCCAGTCATCCCAAGGGGTTAGGTTACGTTGACCTGACCCCTTTTTTTATTTTGCACCCAACACCAGCCCTGTACCCGTTTTTCTGTAACCTAACGCAAGGTTTGGGGCTAACTTCACAGGGTTTTAAAACCATTTTTATTCCCCAATTAGCTGCTCCCTTTTTCGCCTTGATTTGCTCTTTGTTTTCCCCCATTTCATAAGTGTCTTCGGCCGGTGATGTCAAAAGAAGTCAGCCCAAAATATTTCAAGAGTTGGCCCGTAAAATGGTGCTTCTGGGCCCACCCGTTGCCCAAACCATTTTCCCGAACCGCAGCAAGGGAGAACCTTCAACGAACACAGTTTTTATAGAGGGACGGCCCACTTTAATTACCTGCGGGCACGATAGAGGGCTCGACAATCTCAGAGTGCACTTCAAACGGCATATTCGTGCCTGTTACACCTGTAAAATCGTTGTTTGAGTGATGGGCATACAGGGACCATTGTAGGTATTATTAAGATGTCGGCGGCACCTTCGAGCATTTGTCGTTTCCAGTTGGAAACCATGATGGGATGAACACCGAATCTGCTGGCGATCTGAGACATTGTTTCGTTGCTTTGAATGGCTGCTCAAACAACCTTTGCCTTGAACTGTGGACTGTATGTTTTGCTTTTTTTTCCCAGTGTCAGGTTCTCCTGAATTTTGGTCTGACTTATAGCTTACCACATTGTCCAGTTTTTGGGGGCCACCGCCCTCTGACGAGGCTGAACTTCCTGCTCTATCGCAGGGCACCCTGTAAGAAGCACCAGGCTTCGCCTGGCGCACATCGAGGTAGAACGGCCAGTTACCCGACCGTCCCCTCACAGA
>PDTD01000029.1 GCA_002748755.1 Desulfobulbus propionicus
TAAAACTGATGGCTGTAATCTCCTAAAGCAGGCTCTATCAACAAAACAGGCTCCATCGACAAAAGGGGCAGCCGAGACGGTATTCTATTTACCCAAAAACCAAACCAAAGGCAGTACCAAAAACTATCAAATCTGCCACCAACTGAAAGAAGAAAAAATACAGACTCAACCACCACAGATTTACTCTTGGCAGGGTTGCGAAACTCTCAACTGTTATCCGAATTGTATTTCATGAATAATTTTTCCCGGGCACACATCTCTTCTAAGAACAAACCCGGTATCTTGTACGTTGTCGCAACGCCCATAGGAAACCTGGATGACCTGAGCAGCCGTGCATGCGCCACCCTGTCGCAGGTACATTGCATTGCCTGTGAAGATACAAGGCGCACCAGAAAGTTATGCGCCGCCTTTGGAATCTCAACGCCTCTTTTCAGCTACTACCGTGAAAAAGAACAAGAGCGATCTGAGCTGCTTATTGAACGGCTGCTCAAAGGAGAACATCTGGCCTTGGTCACCGATGCTGGTACCCCCGGCTTGTCTGATCCTGGAGCGATACTGGTACAAAAAGCGAGGCGAAACGGCATCCCCATCCGCGCAGTTGCTGGACCTTCTGCCTTGACCGCAGCTCTCTCAATTGCAGGCATTCAACAAGGCATGTTTTTGTTCGCCGGATTTCCTCCCGCAAAAAAAAGTACAAGAATAAAATGGCTGCAAACCATAAAAAACCTACCCTACCCCATTGTTTTTTATGAGTCTCCCCATCGTATTCATCAAAGTCTTGAAGATATGTTAACGGCTTTTGGTGACAGATGGGGACAGCTCTTTAGGGAACTTACGAAAATTCATGAGGAATGCATTGCCGGTAGTCTTTCCCTGCTCATAAAAAAAACACGTTCTCCCATCAAAGGTGAGCTGGTTCTCATCCTCTCAGGGGCGGAAGAAATTAGGGCCCCAAAACCTGAGAACCTGGACGATCTGGTACGCTGGTATAAAAACAAGCACCAGGCAAGTCTGCGCGACACGGTGCAGGCAATATCACGTGACCTCGGTATTCCGCGTTCCCAGGTCTATCAGCAGGTCCTACAGGTATGGGAGACCATTGATCCAGCAAACATATAACAACAAATTGTTACAAGAAGTACTATTGTGACCAATAACTCCAACATGTTCACCAAAGATTAGGCCATCTGGAACCACCTTCGGCAGTATTTTGGCAACAGGTATCTTCAAGTAGAAAAAGGTACACTACCGAACATGGCACCGCTTGGGCTGATGGAAAAGTTGGGCGAGACACTCATTGATTCAAGACGGCAACTACTACCATGGACAGCGCACACCCAACAAGATGGCTAGTACATATTCTTATGCTCTGTTGCGCCCTTCTTGTCTCAACTTCCTTTCCAGTAGGAAAAGCCATAACCGGTGATCTTGATCCTGCACTCATCACCCTATTACGATTTCTGCTGGCAGCCTTTCTTTTCATGCCGATTGTGCTCCGCCAACACAACCTGAGAAAACCTTCTGCCCGACAACTTCTCGGGTACATCCTCATTAGCGGAACCTTGGTCGGTTTTTTTTACCTGATGTTTCTATCTCTGAGGTATACCACTGCCCTGCATACAGGTGTTATCTATACTCTGGTCCCCTCACTCTCAGGAGTATACAGCGCTCTTATTCTTCAAGAGCGCCTTGGAAAAGCCCGGATTCTGGCGCTTGTTTCAGCCATGTTTGGGGCTATTTGGGTCATCTTTGAAGGACGACCGCTCCAACTGCTGGCCATGCACTTGAACCGCGGTGATCTCATTTTTTTTGGAGGCTGCCTGTTCATGGCTCTCTATACGCCCCTGATAAAACTATTTCACAAAGGTGAGCCCATGGTGGTCATGACATTCTGGATACTTGTCAGCGGATGCCTTTGGCTCCTCCTGTTAACAGGTTCCGACCTCCTTACCCACTCCTGGTCAACCGTCCCACTCCGGGTATGGCTGGGGATAGTCTACCTCTCGGTCTTTACCACCATTATCACCTTTTTCATCAACCAGTGGGCAACTTTGCATCTGGGGCCAACCAGGGTTATGGCCTATTCGTATCTCTATCCGTCCCTCATTGTGGCAATTGATTGGGTCCTTGGCCATGCCTTACCGCCGGTGCTGACCATGCTCGGCATTCTCTTCACCCTACCGGCCATGTTTATACTGCAAAAAGGAGCAGTAACCTATCGCTAGCCCGCATTTCTCATCAAGTGCAAGGCTGACCATATTTTCCAAGATAAATCAGTTTTGATTGCTCATTTTCTCCTACAAGCTGACCATTTGTTGC
>PDTD01000021.1 GCA_002748755.1 Desulfobulbus propionicus
CAAATTCACATTTGCCTGATAGTCAACATCCATATAGGTCAATCCATCTTTTTGTCGTGTAATACCAACAGTGCTTATAACCACATCGATGTCTTTACATATGTCTTTAATCGATTCAGGATCTGTCACTTGTGCTTCTATTATTTCTAAATTGGGAGCTTTTATAGTTACTTTCTTACGCACTACTATTTTTGTCTCATAATTTCTTGCAATTAATTCCTGAGTTATAAAAGATCCTAAATATCCTGTTGCTCCTGCCAATAATACTTTATTCATATTTTGTTCGTTCTTCACTAATCTCATTATCACCTCCATAAACCGTGCTGGTAATCGCGGTACTGACCGGCGCCGTGCGCCGATTAAGCAGACGCAGCCTGATTGATCGGTGTGTGGGGTCCGGGTAAGTACCTTGTTCAGGAGCGGAGCGCCGGGACAAGGTACTTGATGGGGTCAGCACCTCGATTCACAGGGCTCTTATTATTCGCTCAAGCGCGCTGTAAACTTTTGTATGCAAAGGAAGTTGGGTGTCCTCTTTTTAAGCGCATCACCAAAGCATCTGCACTCTTGAAGTTGCCTCCGTCCTTTTCCATTATGCACTGCTCATCGATCAGCCGCATCAGGGTAAGATTTGCATCTGTTTTTGATGCGGGTTCGCTGTAAATCACCGATCTTGAAATGCCTGCCAACCTGGATTGACGTCTGGTGGAGTATTGCGAATCCTGCTTAACCCACTCTTTACGTTCTAAGATCGACAGGCTCATAGTTTTTTTCAAGCCACTTAATGTCCAACTTCAGCCGCCCAATTTCCTGATAGAGTGGGGCTGTAAGCTCTTCTTCTGTTTTATGTTGCCTCCTGGACTTTGAATCAGAACAAAATGATTTCAGCCTTTTCCTGTAGCTGTCTTTTCCAGGTTGATATTTGGTTTTATATGTGAATCCCCCAGTTCTTTATCACCTCCAATTCCTCTGCGAGTAAAGCATTAGGAACCCACACCTATAAATGGGCAGTATCTTCAACTCTTGCCTCTACAGGGAGATCATATATTTCCTGCATAGTCACAGTTGGATAGCGGGATAATCTCTCGTGTTCAGGAGCCATTTTTTCTGTGCGGTTTTGAAATTGCCACGGAGGATCAGCTACGACTGTTGAGAATTTTTTCCACTTCATTTAGTAAGTCATCTGATGAACTCATGGCTATTAGCTTTCGAGGTATAATTATTTTGAAATACCGATTACCAAAATTGGGCAACCAGACCTGCCACCGCCTTCAATTCTTGGTAGTAATGTGCTCATATGCGTTGTTGATGCCCCATAAAACGAACCTCTTTCAAGGTTATTGAAAATATCTTGTAATTTATCACACCTTGTAATTATAAAATCGACAGTTATCACCCATAGATCAAATAGTAAACTGAAGTTATTGAGGTCTCGTTCGTAGACAGGGGTTTTTGTCGTTCCATTCAACTTCAAGAGATACTCGATTTCTTAAACAGTCGATTGTATGGGTTGGGGTTTCCAAAAACTGTCAATACAGAAACAATGTCATCTTATTCATTGGGAAAACCTCTTTGAGAGGTCACACATGCATGCTTCCACTCGTGAACTTCCTAATTATCTCTTATCAATTGTGGGAGCAAATTAATGTTTATAATACCTCCTTACTGTTTTTGGGGCATAATCGCGGCGCTGGTCTGCCCACGGAGCCGGTCAAGTAGCTTGTTCAGGCGGGGAGTGTCGGGACAAGCTACTTGACGACTGGTCACAGATGTAAGGTTCTATGCAAGATAGCGTCTATATCCCCACTCTTCACCTGATCGGTAATGCACACTTTACCGATTTGTTCGGGCAGCACAAAAAATAGGCGTCCGTTAACTGTTTTCTTGTCTGCACGCAGATAACGGGCCATCTCATCAGGGTCAAGGTCTTTCGGTATGCTCGTTGGTAAACCATACGCTATCAGCAGGTTAGCAAGATTCTGGGTTATATCGTCACAGTTTTCCAAGCTCTTTGGTGCCAGTTGAGCAGCCGCAACCATTCCAATGGCAACGGCATACCCATGGATAATGGAAAAATCCGATGCAGCCTCAACGGCGTGGCCAATGGTGTGACCATAGTTAAGTATACGCCGCAATCCGCCTTCCTTTTCATCACGGGCCACGACCTCTGCCTTGATGGCACAGCAACGCGTAATCATGGCGGTCAACTCAGCGGCATGCAGCTTTTTTATGGCAGCTTGTTTATGCTCCAGAAAGGTATACAAGGAACTGTCCCTGATGACAGCATACTTAATAACCTCTGCCAGACCACCTTGATATTCTTCCTTGGGAAGGGTTTGCAGGTACTCAATATCTATATATACCCCCTTGGGTTGATAAAAAGCTCCGACAAGATTTTTTCCCTCAGGTATATCCACGCCCGTCTTGCCGCCTACTGAGGAATCCACCTGAGCCAGCAAGGTTGTCGGTACCTGGACAAAAGGGACCCCTCGCATATAGCAGGAGGCGAGAAATCCGGTAATGTCACCAACCACACCACCACCAAAAGCGATAAGCGCATCACTTCGATCAAAGCCACTCTCGACCAACCTGCTTGCCAGGTCACCGATGGTTTGAAGCGTTTTACCTGATTCTCCTGCGGGAAGAGTAAAAAGCTGACCAGCTATATTTTTCTCCCCAAGCGCCTGCATAAACTGACCGCCATAGAGCCTGCCGACATTGGTGTCGGTAATAACACCGTATTTCCGCCCTATTTTAAGGTTTTGTAAATCAGTCGCGATGGTTTTTCGTATTCCTGGACCGATGTGGATAGGATAGCTGCGCTCTCCCAACCCTACTGAAATAGATGTGGCATCCACAACCTTCTCCTTGTCAGGATTATGCCCCAATGGAGCAAAATATTCATCAGAAAGCCGGTCGAGGTAGACGCACCGCATGTGCGAACAACCCCATTCACCGGTTTCAACCTACCAGTTTTCTTTAAAAAAGAAATGACCTTACAATCGGATAAAAAAAAAGGGATGCCGTTGACACGGCATCCCTTCTACAGACTGTCTGCAAAAAAAGAGGATTACATGGCGTCGCCGGAAGCAGCACCCTGCATTTTCACCTCAACCTTCTCCGTAAGACCTGCGTAGTATGCACGGAGGTGATCCAGGACTTCATCACGACCAAAGTGATCAACAACTTCAGCGCCTTCAGAGAGGGCTTTCCGCAGTTTGGTTCCAGAGAGGATAACACGATCTTCTTTGGTGTGGGGGCAGGTCCGTAGAGAGGCCATACCATCGCACTTGTGGCAATAGAAGGTCCAGTCGATCTTCATGGGCTTGCACTGCAGGTCTTTTGCTGCATCACCGGTCACGGGTATACGATCAAAAATCTGTTGTGCTTCGAACAGGCCGTAGAAGTCGCCAACACCGGCATGGTCACGACCAATCAGCATGTTGTTAACCCCATAATTCTGGCGGAAGGTGGCATGGAGCAGACCTTCACGGGGACCGGCATAACGCATATCCAGGGGATAACCGGCGTTAATGACGTTCTCTGCTACAAAGTACTTGTCGATCAAAATTTCAATGGCTTTCACACGGGTTTCAGCAGGGATATCACCAGGCTTCAGGTTACCAATCAGGGAGTGAATCAAAACGCCGTCACATACCTCAATGGCGATCTTTGCCAAAAACTCATGGGAGCGATGCATGGGGTTACGCAGCTGCAGGGCGGCAACATTGGCCCAGCCGCGCTCGTCAAACATGGCGCGAGTCTCGGCAGGGGTCAGATACACGCCGGGATATTTTTCTTTATATCCACCCTCGGAGAGCACTTTTACAGGACCGGCAATGTTGAACTCTTTCTGGTTCATAACCATGATGACGCCGGGATGATCTTCAGGAGCGATTTCCCAAAATTTACCGTCTACAGACTCTTCGCCTTCGCCCATGAATACTTTTTCGCATTCCCACTTCTTGTCGGCTTCGGTCATTTCGTATTTTTCAGTGACCTTCATGGTCGCATAGACTTCACCTTCATTCACCAAGGCGATCTCGTCACCTTCGTTTATCTCAGCAGCATCGGCCGCTGCAACATCAAGGGTGATTGGTACAGGCCAGAAGGTACCATCAGCAAGCTGGAAGTTTTCACATACACCTTTCCAGTCAGCTTTCGTCATGAAGCCTTCAAGAGGGGAGAAACCACCGATCCCCATCATGATTAAATCGCCTTTGGCACGATCAGATACTTCCACCTGTTTCAAGCCCTTAGCTTTCGCTAACTCCGCGTCCCGCTCTGATCCTTCAAGCAAAGCAGATACCAAACCTTTGCCGCCATGAGGCGCTACTAATTTACTCATAGTTCATCCCTCTCTGTTTGATTCTTATTAGATCGTAAGCCCTACAATTTCTGCATCGTTTTGCCGATTTATCCAGCCTGTACAGACAAAATCGAAACAGTGTTCAATGTTAGTTGTACTTAAATAAGTAAATTATGTACTGAGGTACGAGTGAGAAGTCAAGGAAAAAGAAACTATATTTTTGAATGATGGTATAAGTTGATTTGATTTGATTTGTTGGTGGAAAGGAGACAGACCAGATGACCATGCCAACCAACCCGGATTGCTCATCAGCCCAGGTGGGAGCAGAGAACCAGTTTTTGGCAGTGCAAATACTCATGACCATGTCGGCCTATCTGAACAAACAAACCACCAAGGGGCTGCCCTGACAGAGTCAGAGCAGCCCCGGAATACAACAGTATCTGAGGAGGAATGTTACCGAACCTTCCAGCTTTGCACCCCAGATTTTGTCTGCAGAGGATTATCCTGCTCCACACGCTTAATTTCACCTGTGCTGGTCTGAACCATAATGGCTGAACCATCCTGACGTCCACTGTGGGCACTTGGTGAAGCGGCCAAGCCACCGCCCAGGCTGACCTTTCTGGGGGATTCTCCCTGGCCGCCGCCTGTTCCACCACCGCCGGTGCCTGTGGAACCGCCACCGAACACATCGGTTTCATAGGCCGTTCCGGTTGTGTAATACAAGGCCCAAAGGGAGCTGGAGCCACTGGGTATACAAACGTCTGCCGAGGGGGTAAAGGTGGTAAAGGACATCAGGCCGCCAAGCAGAATACCCTGCCCCAGATTACGTTCACCTGCCTTTTCCCCGGTTTCGGTCAGGAAATCAAGGTACCATCCCTGTTTTTCCTGTTGTTCAGCCACGAGATCTTCCCAGTGCCAGCCAGTTGCCGTATCCGTATTCACGGTACCATCCAGGTTCACCCGATAATTGGTGGTATCGACCAGCTCTGCTTTCCTTATCGTATCATAGGTATACTCATCTGTCGTCGTATCGAATGGTTCTTTGAGACCGTAAAAGGACTGCCTGTCCAGATTGATGACATCACTGGAATCCAGATATCGGCCGGTGCCAAAGTACACCCAGCGCTGACCGGTTTCATCAATACCAGCGGTAGCTGCTGCTGTTATTGGTTGCTGCGCATCCAGCATGACATTGTCAGCCACCCAGTTGCTGGGATCCTGATCCTCATCATCATCATTGGGATCATCAATGACCAGCCGGCGTAATGTGCCTTTCCAGGCAGGTGTCCCCGGACTGTTGCCGGCTACCGTGCCGTAATACAGCACGTCGGCATTGAAATCCAGGTTCCAATCCACTGTGATGGGATCGCTGACAAAGGTACCTGGTTCCAGACTTACATAGGGATGGAGTCCTTCTTTCAGGACACCTGTCTGGTGTCCACCAGCGCCCAGGTTATCGGTTAGGGTGTACAAGGTATTATGGGTAGCCAATTTCACCAGGTCGAGCAGGTAAAACTGCCCGTTCTGACTGCTGGAGATGGCATTCAGCAGGGTGGGGTCCGGCTCACCGCTGGCATTGGCAGGGCCGGATCCAAAGGCCAGGAACCATCGATTCTCGCCCTCTTTAGGATTAGTATTGTCATAGTCGTCATACACCCCGTCATGATCACCGTCCTTCATCACCACCACACCGGGATAGTTTGTGGTAAAGCCTTGTTTGGGCATGGCAATTTCTCCTAACAACCGTGGCGGCACCTCGGGGTTGGTGATGTCAAAAATCACATAGGCCGAACGCATAACCGGATCAGTGGGATCAACAACACCATCTTTATCCAAATCAGCCTGCACTGTGGCCCCGCCCAGCCGCATGCCAACGACCATGACCGTCCCCCAGCCATAGGGGTGATCTGTATCCACCGGGAATATTTTGGCATCAAAAATCCTTGGTTTGAGATCCACATAGTAACTGTGTCCATAGGCGGTATCTGTCAGCCAGTAGAGATGGGGCAGCAGATGAAAGGGCACATAAGCCCACAATTCCGCACCGAGTTCGGGATAGCTGGTGGTGCTGGCACAGGCCTCATCATTGGTCAGATCCGAGTCCCAGGGGTTATAGTCGGCATTCATTTCGCGGCAGTACTGCTGGTTGCGCTCATCATAAAAACCGCCATTAAAGGCATGCAGCATCCCATCATTAGCCCCTGTATAAATGACATGTCTGCGCCCTTCATATTGGGCCGCAAAGGCCGCATAGGTGGGGTCCCTGTAGAGCAGATGAAAATTTTCTGCCGGACTTGCCACCAGGGTGGGCGTGGAATAGACGATATCGCCCAGTCTCCAGGTGGAATGATTGTAGTACCGGGACCGGAGTTCTGTACCGGGAATATCCGAGCCATTGAGATGTATCGGCTCAGGCTCACCGGAGGCGTCTACATAATCCAGGCCACGAACCCAGTTAACCTGACGTTCGGTCTGCTCCAAAAGGAAAGAATCGAATTCTGGCGGGATCAGGGTGCTGATGGCGCTGGGAGTATCGTCAAAGGTCCAATAGAGGGTGAGATAGGCATAGAACTGGGCAGGATCAGAAAGATCAGTGCGCGTTACCGCTGCCCCGCCCCAGATAAAATCCTTGACCTCTCCATCATCCACGACACCGTTGCTGTCGCTATCCACCCAGGTAAAGATATATCGCTGCCTCTCTTCAGATAAGTAGGTACTGCGCTGCGTAACAGGGTCCAGCAAGGCACTGTTGAGCCAGTCGGTGGTATTCCACAGGTAATGGAAGTCCTCAAAATCAAGCCCTGTGGCGCCAATACTCCACAGCATTTCATCGGCATCCAAGTTGCCATTACCGTTTATGTCATAGTACCTGGTGGCATCGCTGTCGCCATAAAGAAGAATGGCATCTATCTGTGACAGGAAGGCGTGGAACAAGGGATCAAACACAGCGGCCGTGGTCTCCACGTCCAGAACCCCGTCGCCATCTTCGTCTTCAGTATCCAGCTGGCCGTTGTCGTTGAGATCTTCACCGGGATCCAGAAGGCCATTGCCGTTGGTGTCTTCTGTATCCAGCAGGCCGTTAAAATTGTTGTCCTCGTGGAGTACTCTTCCGTCACCATTGAGATCCGGCCCGACTATATCAAGGATGTCATTCTCGTTGGAATCTTCCCTGATATAACCGTAACTATCCACAAAGAAACCGTGCAACTGACCTATCCACTCCACAGTATTTGCTGCGCCTGTGGTATCGCTTACTTTAGGGAAAAAGATGGACTGATACACGGCCCCCTCACCGGTTCGGGTATTGGAGATAACCGAAGCCGCCGTACCGGAGGAAGCCGTATTCAAGATAGCGGCAAAGGATTTGTTCAGCTGCTCCTGCAACCGCAAAGGGTTGGTGACATAATAATAGGTATCAGGAACCCCATCGTTATCTTCATCCCATTCTGTGTCCAGGTTTGGTGTTTTGTCACCGTCACTGTCCTTGAAGTTGCCCCATTTGGCTGCATACCAGAGGGGATTGGGGATAAGGCTGGCCGCAGCGGCCCCCCCGGAACTGTCGGGAACGAAACGTCTGGTCGTGTAGAGCGGCAGCACCCCCAGGCTCTCGTCATGATGTTCTCCAGGGTTGTCGCGGGCCTCGATGGCAGCAATATCTCCTGGCTCAATGGGATCTACGCCCGGAGGGGTATCCAGCCAGGTAAGAAAATCATATTCGACCGGGGTATCGGAGTCCGTCACTTCCAGATAGGTGCCGTCTTTGGTGGTCCCGGAGATAATATAGCCGGCATGCTGGATATAGGACCCAGAAGCAGATTCGGCAGCCAGGGTAATATCCACAGCCACCGCATCAGCAGGGTCATTGACCGGAACTCCCGAACTGTCCACAAGCTGGAAGCTATACTTGACAATATCATCCATGTCGTGGTCAGCGCCCTGCTCCACATCCTCGTAGTTGATCCGAAAAACCCCGTGGGTGGGGGTAATCTCTTCTACAAAAAAGTCGACGATGGTATTGGTCGGCCAATAATTCCAGACCTTGTTGTTATTTCCTCTTGAACTCACGGTCTTGGCAAAGGGCACCAGGGTGACCGGGATCCCGCCGATATCCAGTTCGATCCTGGGCAGGGGGGAAGCCAGCCCCACGGTATAGGTATTGACTTTCTGGTCGTCCTCCACAGAAGGTTGTAAATCAGTAACATGACCGTAGTAGGCCACTGCTGCTGAGTAGTAGCCGCCGCCCTTGGTTGGCTCCTCGGGACAGAGCCCTCGAATAGCCCCAAAGCCGTCGATATTCTTGACACTGCAGGCCCCATCAAAATCACTCCCGTTCTGCCCAATATAGCGGTCACCGGAGACGCTTTCTCCAGTGGAAACTGCTTCAGCCCATTCTTCCACGTCCAAATCAGTGACCCCGTCCTCCAGCTTCATGTCTGTTTGGATACCGGAACCAAAATTGTCATTCACCCCTGGCAGGTCATCCGCATCAAAGGTCGGGTTAATATCGCTGAGCACCAGCATATAGGGGCGGGAGCAACGATCATAGCCATTGCTGGCATCGTAAGGGTCATCCCAGGCGGCCAGGGGGAGCCCAAGCTTATTGTCATCCAAGTCGCCGTCGGCGACATCATAGGTATACTTGTCGGTGGGTTGTTTTTTACCTGCAAAATACCTCTGGGTTTCATACATCATCTCGGCTATGGGATTGCCCCAATCCCGGCACTGGCCGTTACCCATGGGCCCCCTGGTGATCCAGCCGCAGTTGTCCCGGTAAGAGCTGTGGGTGTAACTGTACCCTTGGATCTGTAGTTTGTTCAAGGTATCGATAATGCCACTCGTTGAGCTTAGAACACCAGTATGGGGATCAATTTCATCGGTGATAGTGCCAATACCTTTGCGTAGAACACCTCCTCGGGTGTTATTGGTCCAGGAACCAGTCATCAGTCCAAAATACATCCGTCCAGTCTCCCCGTGCCTCTGCAACAGACCAATGGGTTTGTAATTGCCATCCGGGTATTGTTTGCAGTCTGATTCCAGGCCAATATCAGGATCGCATACCCGTACCCGGGTATGGTAATCGGTTATGGTGGAACTGATGGCCTCAAACCGATAGGTGGATAGGGTCAGGGAACGAAAGGCGCTTGCCGGAATAATAGTCCATACATTACCGGAATCCGGCCCCTTCCAGTAGAGGTAGTATTGATCCCACCCAGTGGATTCTTCCATGCGGAATTCAAGGCTGTGTTCTCCTTCTGCCAAGGTCACCGTACCGGAATAGGTTTCATGCCCGTTCGCACTGTGACTGCCATAATAGCCGATAATGACCTCATTGGCGGTACCACCGTCAATGATAACCTCAACAGCCCCATTCCCATCTACTGCTATCTCATACTCTCCTTCATGTTGCACCAGCAAAGTGCCGGTGAAGATTGCCAGGTAGTTGTTCTGCTGGGCACTATCATTCGTGTACGGATCATAGTCGTTCCCCCAGGGATTACCAGCCCCGTCAATGGCCCCGAAGTCGTATTCGGAGGGATGAGAGTATCTTTGCACTCTGTGATTACGAATATTGTAATCTAACCACCCCCCGGAGGCGTACTGATTGACCGCCCTGGCATAGGTGGTCACCAAGGTCTCGAATTCCTCATGGTCGTTCGGGTGGCCAGGATGTTTGATTCCCGCGGCTACCTCAATGTTATCCTTGGCCACAGGAGATTCGGACGATACCCAGTCCCAAATCCGTTTCTGGCTGTTGGGCAGAACACGGAGCAGCGGCGGACCGCCGTCGGTCTTTGTTGTGGAGGCGAACAAGTGACGTACTACCCCTTCAACCACCGGGAGTTCCAAGGGGCTGTACTCTCTTATGTCATACCCATTCACCGCCTCACTGGTATATTCCTTCCCCCAGGTATGGGCATCATGGGGCACGTACACCCTTTCAAGGACGGTCTCTGTGGGGGTATCCGTACTTCGGTATCCGCCGTACAAAACCTTGCGGATGGTGTCCATGCGGGACATGGTCAGATAGTTGAGAAAATCACCACTCCATTCATTGACTCCCTCACACTTTTTATCCTGGGTCGTGCTCGTGGCCTCAAAAAGAGGAGAAGACGCGTTTTCATTATAGGCATAGCACTTGAAATTATCAAAATAGCCATAGTAATCTATGCTCGTCGGCTTGTAGGTAACATCCAGGACACCGTCATCGTCCAGATCAGAGGCGTCATTGTATGCCTCATAATACAGTTTGTGATTTCGTCCCATAACCAGCATAACCAAAGGTGGCGCTCCGGAAGAAACAAAAGGCGGAACAACATTGTAGTCGGCGCTGGTGGCGCCAAAGGCGACGGACATGGTCAAGGGGACCGAAAGTATCGTACCCGCAAGCAGAGATCGAATTATTGTTGCTGCTCTCATATCAGTATCCCTGTTGTTTTAATATTGTTCAATCTGATACACACGATTGCCTTCGGCCATCATGAGAACACGGCTGCCCTGGTGGAGATCCTTCAGGGTGATGTACTCTTTGTATACGGCCGCATCCTCTTCATACACCCGGCGAAGAATAACGTCATCCATGATGGTATACCTGGTTTCGTCCACCATGATATACGTCCTTTTCCCTTTCCAGGGCTTTCGGGTCACTATGCCGTCCACCCACTTACCGATGGCATCAGCCTGGCAGTCCCCGCCAGGAGACACCACCAGCACACCTGCGGTCATGATTGCCGCGAAAAGACAGACTGCAACTCGATGATAGATGTCTTTTAATACCTGCATGTGCCCTCCTGTCCTACCACATGTCTCCAGGTCAGCATGAGTCGTGACTTGGAATTCCTCTTGTCCAGTTGTTGCGAATGAATGTCCAGCGCGATGATACTGCCCCCCTGGGCTACAGATTTCCCCAAGCCCTCGTATCCGGCAACCATCTGCAGGGCCGAGCCTGGCTGAACCTTGGTGACACCGTATACAGCGATATTGGTATGCGACAAGGTGTCGTCACTGCGAAGACCGGAGGCGAGATTTTCAGGAATACGAAGGGAACGAATCGAATCCGAGGGAATATCATCTTCCACTGTATCGTCCCCAGCCCCAAGGATTCCTTTGATATTGGCGACGTACGCGAGATCGGGGTCAAGGATGTCCACCCCTGCTATCGTGGTGGTACTGGTTTGAAACCCCTTGGGGCAACTCAAGTTCTGCTCCACCATCTCAATCCCTACCTGCAGACCGCCGTCTGCCCGGTAAAACGCGTGCTTGGCGTTTTTATCATTGGCAGCGACCCGTTGTTCAAAAACACTGGTGGTGGTGCCAAAAATCCCGAGCAGGCTGAGCATGACCAGCATCAGTAGAGCCAGCACCAGTACAAAACCGTTCTCATCCCCTCTGTTGTCCTTTTTTAGGTTCACGTCAATCTCCTTGGGTGGCTGAACCGCCAGTTGGCGCCCTTTCTCAAGGGGCATTTCTTACTTGAGACACCCTCTTCATAAGAAACTGGGGTTAAATAATATCGTCTTTCAGATAAACAAAGGTAACCGGCGCGCTCATATTCTGACTGAGATCCTGCACATGCACATGAATGGTCATCACATTGGGGACCGGGGTGTCCAGAGCCGCGTTCCAGAAAAACTGATAGCGGCCATCCGTGGACGTACCACTGCCGTCCGCCGTAGCGGCCGTCATATTGTCCAGACCAAAATTGCCGCCGTCATCGTCAATACCATCCTGATTATTGTCCTGATCGGTACCGTCTCCATTGAGATCCGTGATCGCAGTGTATTTCAGCCCGATGAGCAACTCAATCTGCTCGGCGTTCAAGTTACCGGCTTCGCTCAGCATATTTGCCCGCATATTGCCCTCCACGGAATAGGCCTGCATGCTGTAGAGGGCAATAATACCTATCACCAGGAGCACAATGGCCATCATCACCTCAATCAGGGTAAAGCCGCGCTGGGAGAAAAAGATTTGTTTCTGCATTACAGCCCCATGTTGCGAAGGTTCACAGTTGTCACGTACAGCCGTCGGCGGACATTGTCGTTAAAAGGTCCCCAGACAGTACCAGAGGGCGAGGTGTAGGTCAGCCCGGTATTCTCATAATCCTGGGCTGCCTTGCTCGCCCTGGCCAACAGACAAATACGGATGGCACGGATGTCATCAAGGACTGTGGTGGTGTTGCCCTCAGCGTCCAGATACTGAAATTCAAGGCTGGTGGCATCGTTAAAATTTTCCGCCACAGCCTGAATAGTCGAGCCGCCATTGACCTCCTTTCGACCCAGCCTCCAGATACCATCTGAACCAGATTGATACATGCTGTACTGGATGATCTCATCACTCTGATCGGTCTTCCCGTCTCCATCAAGATCACAGGAAACCTTGACATCGTTGAGATGCGCCTCTTCAATGGTCGCTCCCGCGCCTGAGCCGTCATCATACCCGGCCATACGCAAATCACTGACCATGGCATAGATGGCTGCCCGCACATTCTGCTGCATTTCTGCCACATCATCCTGGGCCACATATGTCCGCTGCTGGCTAATATAGGCGCCATAAATCGCTCCCATGACCATCCCGGAAATCGCCAGGGTGATCATAAGCTCGACCATGGTAAAGCCTGTGTTGTGTCGATGCTCAACCATCCTTGTCCACCCAACCTGTTGTTTACTCATTATCTTTTGCCTACTGGTCGATTCGTATGTTGCCGGCCTGATTGAAGACCACACTGCTGGTCACGTTTCGGCTGTTTTTCAGTTGCACTTTGCCATTGACCAACCCCCCACCGTTGGCCATGGGAATGGTGGTTTTCCGGAAAATGATGGTCGGCTGACCATCGTCATTTCCGGGCAGATTGTTACTGACCACAGAAAGCTCATTGGGCAGCGGCTCAGCTAAAACAATCGCTGGCTCACCCCCATCATATTCACAATCACCGTCGTCATCCTGAAAAACAACATAGGGGTAGGACAGGCCATTGACAGTCTGGTTAAAGGTCAAAACACAGTTGACATTGCGGTGAACAGCCTCGCTCTTGGCCTGCATGGCCGCCATATACAGATTTCTAGTAGCAGCTTTAAGCTGCATATTTGGCAAAAAAGTCCTGAGACTCAGTGCGGCTATGCTGGCAGCAATGGCCAGGATCGACACCACGATCACCAGTTCAACGGTTGTGAATCCCCTGTTCTTCATCTGTTTCATAGGCGGCCTTTCCTGTTGCGGTTGAAATTCTTTATACTCGCATCCTATCAAAAAACATACCTGAAAAGGAAAAAAATAAAAAATCCATATAAATAGAGGAGTTGAAAGAAATACACCGACTACCCCTCACCTTTTTCAACCACCATTTCTGCCCTATTTCTATAAAAAATTAACACCTGGTTGGGGGTACTAGAAATTTTTTTAATACTCTGTGCCCCGGTCCTTCTCCACCCCGTACTCTTTGATTTTGCTCAACAGCGAAGGATAACTGATCTCCAGCAGCTGGGCAGCCCGGGACTTGTTTCCCCCTGTCTTCTCCAAGGCCTTGCTGATGAGTTGGCGCTCCAGCATGCGACTGCCCTGTTTAATGGAAAAGGTATTGAAGACCTCGCTTGCATGCCCCTGGGTGTTTGTTTCTGCCTGCAGGTGCGCCGGGAGCAGCTGCGGTTGGATGGTATCAGACTCAGCCAGCAGCACCGCCCTTTCCAGACAGTTTTTGAGTTCACGGACATTACCCGGCCAGGGATATTGCATAAGCAGTCGCAGGGCTGCCGGTGCAATGGTGCGCACAGGTTTCTGGAAACGGACGGCGTAGAGTTCCAGAAAATGAAGGGCCAGGTGACTGATATCCTCAACCCTTGCCCGCAGAGGAGGTATTTTCAGGGGAAGGACATTCAGTCGAAACAGCAGGTCTTCGCGAAAATGCCCCTGCGCCACCTCTTGCTTGAGATCCCGGGCTGTGGCTGCCACCACCCGCACATCCACAGGGAGGGCATTGGCTGATCCCACTGGCCGTACCTCTCTTTCCTGCAGCACCCGCAGCAGGGTGACCTGGGTGGCGAGAGGCAACTCACCAATTTCATCAAGAAAGATGGTGCCGCCGTGGGCTTCGGCAAACAAACCTTTTCGATCACTCTCTGCACCGGTAAAGGCCCCTTTCACATAGCCGAACAGCTCACTTTCCACCAGGTTTTCGGGCAGGCCGCCGCAGTTGATGGCGATAAAGGGCTCCTTCTTTCGGGGGCTGGCAGCATGGATCCCCCTGGCAAACAGCTCTTTGCCTGTGCCGGACTCACCGGTTATCAAAACCGTGGTGGTGTAGGGGGCAATTTTATACGCCAGCTCGCCAAGCTGCTGCAGGGCCTCGGAGCTGCCCACCATGCCTGGGAACAGGCGGGATGCCCTTTGGCGGGTGATCCTTTTTCGTAATTGGTCGTTTTCCCTCCGCAACCGCTGCCGTTCCTCGGCTTTTTTAACCACCAAAAGAATCTCATCGGCTTTGAAAGGCTTGGAGATATAATCATAGGCTCCGCGTTTCATGGCCTCCAGGGCAATATCCACTGTCCCGTAGGCTGACATCATAATAACCGTGGGCAGACGAGCCTGGTCAACTAAACGCTCCAACAGTGCCAGGCCGTCCATCTGCGGCATGCGGATATCGCAGAGGACAAAATCAAACATCTCCTTTTCCAGGATTTCCAAGGCCTGCTGGCCAGAGGCAGCAGCCTGCACCGCATACCCCTCTTTACCCAGCAGGGTCTGCAAGAAATGGCGCATGTTTTCCTCGTCATCCACGACAAGAACGGTTCTGTTTTCATCCCTTTTCAGCTTTGTTCGCACGGTGTTGCTCCACAACCTTTGCTGCTTGTCCATCACGATCTGCTGGCCTTGCAGGAGAAAAGCCGCCGGGCTCTGCCCCTGCTCGACTGCTCTCTCCCTCTAGAGGCAGCCTGATTCGGGCGGTGGTTCCCTGCCCGAGTGCGCTCTCAAGCTCCAGTCTCCCCCCTGCCCGTTCAAGAATGGCCGTGGAAACCGAGAGGCCAAGACCGGTACCCTGGCCCACGGGCTTGGTGGTGAAAAACGGTTCCCGGACCTTGGCCAGCACCTCTGGCGGGATGCCGCATCCGTTGTCCTGGATAGATACCTCAAGCCAGTCACCGCCCTCCGCACTCAGGTTGCGAGTGGTGATCAAGATGGTCTTGTCATCCCTACCCGACATTCCTTGGAAGGAATCAACCGCATTCAGTAAACAGTTGAGCAAGGTCTGCCGGATTTCGTTTGCCTGGCAGCAGATCCATCCCTTGGCCTTGTATTGGGTCAGACAGACGATATCCGGAGCGCATTTGATACGCACCAGGTCCAAGACTTGGTCCAGCAGCCTGTGCAGGTTGAACCTGGTGCACTGTTCATCAACCGGGGTTTGCCGACAATAGCAGAGTAATTGCTGGATGAGCTGGTTGATCCGCTCCAGCTCTTTTTCTATCCTGTCGAGATATTCCTGCTGCTCCCCAAAGGCCAGGTCATCGCGTTTGAGCAGGCCGATATAACCAAGGACAATCCCCAGAGGATTGCCGATCTCATGGGCGAGACCGGCGGTCAGCTGTCCTGCGGCAGCCAGACGTTCGGTTTGGATCATCTCCTTCCGGGTTTCCCGGAGTTTTTGGTTGTTTCTTTCCAGCTTGCGTACGGTATCAGCCAGCTTCTGGTGATCCTGTTGAATCTGGTCAAGCATGCCATGCAGGGCATTGGAAAGCCGGACAAATTCATTGGCTTCGTTGGGGTTGAGAAAACAATCCTTTTCTAAGAGACTGTGACGGGCCACCAGGTCAACCAGCCGATCCAGGGGCCGCATAACAAGCCGCTGCATGCGAAAAAAGACCAGCACACTTAAAACAAGGGCATTGAACAACAGATAAAAGATGATCAGTTTTTCCTGCTGAAGCAGTCTACCCCAGTACCGGGCCAGGGGCAGGGCTGCACCGATCCCGTCACGGTTTGGTCCCTCAGACTCCAGGGGCAGCCAGAGATAGGCATACGACTGGGGAAAGAAAAAGGTGAAAAAGGGGTTATGGGTATAGTGTATGGACACTTCCAGCCCCTTATCAGCCGCCTTGCTCTGATCCAGATAGTGCTGCATGGCCGTCAGGCAGTGCTGATCACCGCTGTGCAAGAAGGTACCATCAAGACGGGCCATGGCGCAGTCCGCCTCTGCGGCCTCCAGACTATTCTCCAAAAGTGAGCGGGGATCAGTCCTGGCTGCCTGCGGCGCAGGGGATGTTAGCATCTGCCCTGCAAAGCGTACCAACCGCTCCCCCCCGCGCACACCCTGGCGAACCTCCATGGCCTGCCAGAAGACCAAAGTGACCAGATTCGCCAGCACCATACCGAGGGTGAGCAGAATGCAAAGAGTCGTACTGAGTGAAAATTTAAGGGTCTTCATCCTTCACCCGGATTGTTCCTCGGTTCAGGTGGTATCAGGTTAGGGAGTTTTTCGCCCACTCATTCCACCTGGGTGGATGTGCTGCCAAAAAAAAAGGCCAAAAAACGCTCCTTCCTGGGCCAAGCGTTGGGGCACAGTTTATCGAAAGTTGAGCCTGCACCCGGAGAGCACATGCAACTGTTTTGGTCGTATTGTCTCCAATAAGACAGATGTCTGAGCAATGGGAATTGTTCCCGATGGCGCGCCGTGTTATTGGGTCTTCCTCTTGTCTGGGCGTTTGAGGAGCAAACGCGGAGGTTCATACACCAAGATAAACGGGCCATGCTCCCCTGGCAGTTGGGGTACAAAGTCTGGGACGAGTTGCTCCAGGGTGTGCGGGGCCAAGCCATGTTGACGGGTGTAGGCGGCAATGGCCTGCTGCACCGCCAGGGCCTGCTCAAAGACCCGTATTTCTTCTGCATACCTGGCCCGCAGCTCTTCATCTTTTTCGGTGGAGAGCAGGGTCTGCAAGGAGAGTAAACCAGCGGCGATATTGCCTTCCTGTGCGGAAAACAATGCCGCCAAATGACCAAAAAGCGGCGGTGCATCTGGAAGTTGGGCAGCTTCGGCAAAAGCATGCGCTGCCTTCTGATAATCATTCATGCCCAGGGAAAAATTTGAACCATAAAAAAGCCGAAGCACAAAATCTGCCGGATAGGCCTGCACCCCGGTTGCAAAAATACCACTGGCCTTAGCCGCTGCCTCCTTGGAAATGGGGGACAAAAATCCCTGACAGAAAAAATAGGGGTCCTTGAAACGGGGATACAGCTGGGTCATCACTTCAAAGTTGTTGCCAAGGGCGGCCTCGTAGCTGGCGGGAGGAACACCTGGCTGCAAACCTCCAAGAAAAACACTGGTTTTGATAAAAAGAATCTCCGCGGTGAGCTGTTGCAGGTAGCCGGAGGCAACCCTGTACAAAGAAGCTGGCAGGTTGGACTCCAGCCTGTCGCTCCGGCTTACCCTCCTTTGCTCCTGGACCACAAAGGCCAGACTGTACAAGATGAGCAAAGCAATCCCCAAAAGAGCTGGCATCCCTCTCTTCATTGCAGATCCCGTTGGCTATAGATCCCACATGCCAGCCAGAGGATAAGCACCACATAGAGTGCCGCCAGGACACAAGGTCCCATGAGGTAAGAGGCGGTGGGGACAGGGTCAGTGGTGGCTGCCAGGGTCTTCCAGTCCAGGGTGGAAAAATCCGGGAACAGGAAGGTCAGCCCCTGCAGGAGCATCTCCAGGCTACGAGAAGAACCGGCGATGGCCCGCTGGGTCACTGCCTCTCGCACGACAGGCAGGCCTGTACAGATAAAGTAATAACATAAGCTTAAGAGCAGGGTGGCCACACTCCCCCGGACAAGGCTGGAAAAGAGAACAATGACAGCAAGGATCATGAGCTGGATTGCGTACAGCCCGGCACCTGCCAAAAGATAAAACTGCCAGGACAGGCTGGAAAAATACAGGGGCAACACGGACTGTTTGATAACAACCAAAATGCCCCACCCAATGCCCCCAAGACAGAGGTTGAGCGCTAAGAGCAGAGCGGCAAGACCGCTGAAAACCCCCAGGGTATACTCAGTTCGTGAGATGGGGCGGGCCAGATACATGTGCAGGACACCGCGTTCATTGTCCCAAGCCACGACCTGAACGCCATGAAACAGCAAAAAGATAAAACCGCTCACCCAGATGATCGAAAAGAGAAAATCATTTGAGGCCCGGCCCACATCCCGGGGAATAAAATCAAAAAAGACCAGTCCGCCTGTCATCCCGGCCAAGGCAAAAAGAATCAGGCCGATAAGCGCGTGACGGCGCAGGCCATCGAGAATGACCAGCCAGGCCAGGGCAGTGATACGTTGTACTCGGCTAGCCATGGGTTTCCTCTCTCTTGATACGGTGGACAAAGGCCTCGGCCAGAGTTGTTTCCTCTTCCTGGGTCATCAAGGCAGCCGGTACGCCGAAAAACAATTTTTTCCCCTTGTGCAAGAGGAGAATATTGTCCACTAGCCGGTCCACGTCCTCCAGGATATGGGAACAGAACAGGATGGTCTTGCCAGCCTCCTTCAACTGCCCGATCAAGTCAATGATTTTTTTCCGCCCCATGGGATCCAGTCCACTCATGGGTTCATCAAGGACCAGTAGCTCTGGATCATTGAGCAGGGCGACGGCAAAATTTGCCCGCTGCTGCATACCCTTGGAATAATTGCGTACCGGTTGTTTACGGGCTTCCCAGAGGTCCAGGGCAGCAAGCAGCTCCCGGGAGCGCTGCTGCAGGATGTCTTTTGCCAGCCCACAGGATTGGGCAGTGAAACGAAGGACATCACAAACGGTGAGGTTGGGAGGGAAATTGGCGACTTCGGGCAGGTAACCAATTTTTTGCCGCAGCAGCGGGGCTGTGGGGCTGCTGTCAAAGAGTTGTATCTCCCCGCTGCTGGGACGAAGAAAATCCATGAGCAGTTTGATGGTGGTGGATTTACCGGCCCCGTTGGCGCCGATAAGGCCCAGGGTTTCCCCCTGCCCCAGTTGAAAGGAGAGATCAGTGAGCGCGTGCTGATCTTTTTTGCCCACCTCCCCTGGAAAAATTTTTGAAACCAGAGAAAAGGATAAGACCGATACCATACCGCCTCCTGATCAGAATAAGCTCTCTTTGGTTGCAGCGCTCTCATTGCCCGGCGCACATTTTTTTGTAGACTAGCATAAAAAAAATCGATGATCAACGGCTGTTGATCATCGATTTGAGTTCAGGCCCTAGAAAAAGGCAGGCTGCAATTACATGGCGACAAATGAAGGTGTGGAACCTACACTGGCTGCATGCGCGGCTGCACCGGGGGGAGTAAAATCATCAGCACCCACAGTAGAAGCAGGGCAGCATGCGAGCGCCATCGATAAGCCTTGATCAGTTGCTGTACCTACCGCCATGTAGACAGCAGTCGTGTCACCATCGACCCCGTACCAATTCTGACCTTGGTTATGCTTGGAAACACCCGTAAAGCTGATACCGCTCGCATCGACTAGCCCTACAATTGACACCCCATTGCCCAAAGGAATCTGCAACGAGCGTCCCGCTCCTCTGGCCCAGTTCGTAATAAGGGTAGATGCCGTTCCAGGGCCGCTAAGCAGGGCTCCGGCAGGCCCACCAGCACCGGGTGCAGCAGCAAGAACAGCGGCGGCCGTGACACCATAAACACTGTTATCACCAAAAAATGTTGCCTCAGAGGTGGCAAGCCCTCTGATATCGCTGACCGCAGAACTGTTAAAGCTGCGAGCGCGATAGGCTGCAAACTGAGGGATGGCGATGGCGGCCAGGATACCGATGATGGCAACAACGATCATCAATTCAACCAGGGTAAAACCTTCTTGCTTCTGAATCTTTTGAGCTACATTGATTTGCATGTTTTTCTCCATTGAAATGTGTTTGAAGGGGGGCTACTGCACTCAGTTATCCTTCATTATAGCAACCCCGGTACCATATAAGAAGAAAAATATTTTTTATTTTTATAATCAATAGATAAACGACGAAAAACGTGGCTTTTTGACCACAAACATCCTGACAAAAATGCGCGGAGAGCGCGCATAAAGCGCCCTGAAAAGGCACGTCTTGACAATTATTGTCACCACCCGGCCCTGGCAGGGACAATGCTTGAGAAGGATCAGCACAAAAACGGGCCGGAAAAAGGGCACCAGGCAGAGTATTGGGGCCTGCCCGAATGGCTCATCAGCATGCCTGCAACAAGGCCAATTCATATTAAAAAATATGATAATTTTAACAAGATGACCTTAACAACCTAAAAAAAACCTATGGCCATAAAAAAAACAGCTGGGTCTGCTCACCAAGAGCACAGCAGCTGTTTATGTCTTTTTTTGCTCATAGAGGAGCCATTGGGCATCAAAAAGGAGAACTCCATGTTCTCTTGCCTGTCTCAGAAAAAAAAAAGGAAAAAAGAAGAAAAAAAAGGGGATGCTCCTGGGGCATCCCCTTTTTCCTTTCTCAAGGATACTTAGCTGATTACAGCGAGAATAGCGTCTTTGCTCAGCCGATTACAGCGAGAATAGCGTCTTTGCCGACATTATCACCTGTACTAAAACCAAGGGCTTTGATCTCTCCATCGCAAGGGGCAGCCAAAGCGTTTTCCATCTTCATGGCTTCAAGAATAACAACCGTGTCACCGGCGCTTACTGTATCGCCCACATTCACTTCATATTTAATGATCAAGCCAGGCATGGGGGCGGTCAAAGGCACGCCGTCCCCAACATCCACTGCGGGCGCGGCAGGTGCAGGAGCGGCAGCAGGGGCAGGCTTGGCGGCAGGCGCGGCAGCAGGCGCAGGGGCAGGCTTGGCGGCTGGCGCAGCAGCAGGGGCAACGGCCATGACAGGCATATCACCTTGGGGATCAACCTCAACCTTAAAGTATTCACCATCTACAAACACATTAAATTCACGTGCATTGGCCGTTTTCTCAGGTGTATCTGGTTTAGGATCAATCAGCTTGCCGGCTTTGGCCTTGGCCATCATCTCGTCGCGTTCTTTGACCTCTTCCATGGTCAAAGGTTTCACCTCTGGAGGAGGCTCGGTCACACCATATTTCCACTCAAGGAATTTTTTACCGGTCACCGGGTAAATGGCATAGAGCACCAGATCATCGATGTCTTTGGCCAGATCACCGATCTCGGCTTTCGCCTTCTCCATCTCAGACTCAATAACCTCAGCCGGACGGCAGGTGATGGGCTCTTCGCCCCGGTCATAGCCTTTGAGTGCTTTTTTCTGTACCTCCTCGTTGATGGGAACAGCGGTTTTGCCATAGAGACCATAGCAGAGATCTTTGACCTGGGCGGTGATCATTTTGTACCGTTCCTCCGGGGTATCAAAGAGCACGTTATTGACTGTCTGGATTCCTACAATCTGGCTGGTCGGGGTAACCAGAGGAATCTGACCGAGGTCTTTGCGTACTTTAGGCAGCTCTTTGTACACTTCATCAATCTTGTCCAGAGCATCCATCTCACGCAGCTGATTGACCAGGTTGGACAGCATGCCGCCGGGAGTCTGATGAAGAAGAACGTTGATATCAATGATGGAAAATTTGGAGTCATCCTGGAGGTGTTTGTATTTGGGCATAACCTCTTTTTCCAGGATATCGTTGATTTCTGCCAGTTTCTTGATGTCAAAACCCGTGTCGCGGTTGGTACCGAGCAGGGCCATGACAAAAGGTTCTACCGCTGCATGCGATGTCCGATAGGCATAGGGGGACATGCAGGTGTCAATAATATCAACCCCGGCCTCAATAGCCTTCAGATGGCTCAGGGGAGACATGCCAGAGGTAAAGTGGCTGTGGAGGTGAACGGGAGTATCGGTTACTTCTTTGATGGCCTTCACAATGGCATAAGCGTCGTAAGGAGCTATCAAACCGGCCATATCCTTGATACAGATGGAGTCAGCGCCCATTGCCACCAGGTCTTTTGCCTTGCTGGTGTAGTAGTCGAGGTTGTAAATTTCCCCGCCCAAACGAGGCTCGGTCAGGGTATAGCAGATGCATCCCTGAAAATGTTTGCCAGCCGCTTTGATACCTTTCACCACGGTTTCAAAGTTACGGTAGTCATTGAGCGCGTCAAAGGTTCGGAAAATATCCATCCCGTTTTCGGCCGCACGCTCAACAAAGGCCATGGCCAGATCGTCTGCATAGTTGCGGTAACCGACCAGGTTTTGAGCCCGCAGCAGCATGGAAAAAGGTGTTTTTTTGAAATAGCGTTTCAGGGTACGAAGACGTTCCCACGGATCCTCGTTCAGGAAGCGATGCATGGTATCAAAAGTTGCTCCCCCCCAAGTTTCGACCGCCCAGAAGCCGATCTCATCCATCAACTCTGCAACCGGAATCATGTCCTCGGTTCGTCCACGGGTTGCAAACAGTGACTGATGTCCGTCACGAAGACTAAGATCCATAACTTTCACTGGATTTTCCGCCTTGGGACGATCAGCAGCATAATTCATGGCGGTCATTGTTACTTGGTCGCTCATTGTCAGTTTCTCCTCTATTACGTAAACGTTTAAAACAGCAAAATCTTATCGGAAGCAATCAGAAAGTTCTCATTTGCATCAATCTCCGCCAAGACATCATTTCCTGACGTCCGCTGATTGCCCAGAGATCAGGTCCAGTCTTCGCAGCCCGTGCCGCAAGAGCCTGTTGCTCCAGGTAGACTGCCTCGGCTTCCTGCTGGAGGTACATATTGACGGCAGCCAAGGCTGCAGCCATTTTTTTACTCTTCGTTGCCATCTTTTCACCCGTTGAGTCTTAAATTTATCAGCAACACGCCACTGTTGTTCCTCTCCATGGACGGAGAGTTTACAGTGGGATGTTACCATGTTTTTTCGCTGGGTTAGTATCGCGTTTCGATTTGATGGAATCCAACGCATTGATAATACGATAGCGAGTCTCCGCAGGCTCGATAACATCATCGATGTAGCCTCGCTGCGCCGCACAGTACGGGTTGGAGAAATTGGTGTTGTATTCGTCTTCCTTCTCAGCAAGAAATTCGGCCGGGTTTTCGGCAGTTTTCGCACCCTTGGCGTATAAGACCTCAACCGCCCCTTTGCTGCCCATAACGGCGATCTCTCCGGTGGGCCAGGAGTAGTTAATATCACATCGCAAATGTTTGGAAGACATAACACAATAGGCGCCGCCATAAGCCTTGCGGGTAATAATGGTAATCTTCGGCACAGTCGCCTCACCATAGGCATACATCAGTTTGGCACCGTTTCGGATAACACCGCCAAACTCCTGATTGGTGCCGGGCAGAAAGCCTGGGACATCGACAAAGGTAATGATCGGAATATTAAAGCAGTCGCAGAATCGGACAAAGCGAGCGCCTTTAATGGAAGAATCAATATCGAGAACACCGGCATAGTACGAAGGCTGATTGGCTACTATACCTATGGATTTACCGCCGTACCTGGCAAAGCCAACAATGATATTGGGAGCGAAATTTTCCTTGATCTCAAAAAAGACCCCATCATCCACGGTTTCCGTAATGACCTTTTTCATGTCGTATGCCGCATTGGGATTATCAGGGATAATCTCATTGAGCATATCACTGCGGCGCATGATGGAATCTGTGCACTCGGTCACAGGAGAATCTTCCATACAATTCTGGGGCAGATAAGACAGCAGCGTCTGGATATACCTGATGGCCTCATCTTCATTTTCCGCCCCGTGATCGGTAACCCCGGATTTGGTGGTGTGCATGGAAGCGCCACCGAGTTCTTCAACGGTGACGTCTTCATTGAGGACGGTTTTCACGACTTTTGGTCCGGTCAAAAACATATAGGATTGCAGCTTGACCTGGATTATGAAGTCGGTCAAAGCCGGAGAATAGACCGCTCCACCGGCGCAGGGGCCGAAAACACCTGAAATCTGGGGCACAACTCCTGAGGCCAGGATATTGCGCAGAAAAATGTCCGTATAGCCGCGCAAAGCTTCAATACCTTCCTGAATGCGGGCACCACCTGAATCATTGAGCCCGATGACCGGGATACCGTTTTTCATGCCCAGTTCCATAACCTTGACGATCTTCTCGGCAAGAGTTTCGGAAAGAGAACCGGCCAGTACGGAAAAATCCTGCGCATACACATACACAGGGCGGCCATTGATTTTACCGCATCCCGTCACGATGCCATCGCCGGCAAACTTTATTTTTTCCATGCCAAAGTTGGTGCAACGGTGCAGCTTGAAGCAATCATACTCTTCAAAGCTGCCCGGATCGAGTAACTGAGCGATCCTCTCACGGGCTGTTTTCTTGCCTTTGGCGTGGATCTTGTCAATTTTGTCTTGACCACCACCGAGGAGAGCCGCAGCTCTGCGCTTTTTCAGCTCTTCCAATTTCTCTTTTGTTGTACTACTCATGCTGTCTCCTTGCTGCAGAATTCAGTTGAAATTCCGTGCTCCTATGATGAGACCTGAAGCCGACATCTCAGGATATCGGCTTCAGGAATTGGTCTGGCGGCTCTTTAGAAAACCTTTTTGCAAAGCTCGCCAATCTTGCCGAGGTTTTCGCAATGATGCACACCACTGGCCTTCATGGCTTCAATTTTTGCTTCAGCAGTACCTTTGCCACCACTGACAATGGCTCCCGCATGCCCCATCCGCCGACCAGGAGGAGCTGTAAGGCCTGCAATGAAACCAACAACAGGCATATCCAGGTTGGCTTTGATGTAATCGCAGGCATCCTCTTCCGCATTCCCGCCAATTTCCCCGACCATGACAACCGCCTTGGTCTCGGGATCATCCTTGAAGGCAGCAAGGCAATCCAAAAAGTTGGTGCCATTGATGGGGTCACCGCCAATACCGATGCAGGTTGTCTGGCCAAGGCCGACCTGGCTCAACTGATGGACGACCTCGTAGGTCAGGGTGCCTGAGCGGGAGACAACACCGACCGGGCCGCCACCCTTGCCCATGGTGTTCGGCATGATGCCGATCTTGCACTCACCAGGAGTCATCAAACCAGGGCAGTTGGGGCCGATCAGGCGAGTCGATTTGGTGGCAAGGTAATTTTTCACCCGCATCATATCCATGACAGGGATGCCCTCTGTGATGCACACCACCAGCTCAATTCCGGCATCGGCTGCTTCCATGATGGCATCAGCCGCAAATGGAGGAGGAACCAGGATCATGGAGGCATTGGCATCAGAAGCCTTTTTCGCTTCCTTGACAGAATTGTAGATGGGAACATCATCCATCTTCTGCCCCCCTTTGCCCGGGGTCACACCAGCGACAACCTTGGTGCCGTAGGCGATGCAGGATCTGGCATGAAACTGGCCTTCGGAACCGGTAATACCTTGCACAAGTAAACGGGTATTTTTATCTATAAAAACGCTCATTGTATTCCTCTATGGTTATTGATTCAGTTTCCCGAGCTGCGTGGAATATATCTGGCCTCACATCACCCAGGTATATTCCCTCACTACGAGCTGCTGCTCCCGCATAACAGTGTTGGAGGGAACAGGAGACAATATACTTAGGCTACGAGCTTGGCCACCTTCTCAGCAGCATCGGCCAGATCAACGGCGTTGATCAATTCCAGGCCGGAGTCGGCAAGGATTTTGCGACCTTCTTCCACGTTTGTTCCTTCCATACGAACGACGACAGGAACAGACAGTTTCAGTTTGGTTGCAGCCTGAACCACACCCTGTGCGAGAATATCGCACCGCAGAATACCACCAAATACGTTGATAAGGATGCCTTTGACGCTGGGGTCACTCATGATGAGGCGGAAACCATTTTCAATGGCCTCGGCATTGGCTCCGCCTCCGACATCCAGGAAGTTGGCAGGAGAAGCACCAGCCATCTTGACAATATCCATGGTGGCCATGGCCAGTCCGGCACCATTGACGATGTTGCCGACGTTCCCATCCAGATTGATGTAGTTGAGACCGTATTTACCGGCTTCCAGCTCAATGGGATCTTCTTCGTCAGGATCGTGCATTTCCTTGACATCCGGATGACGGAACATGGCATTGCCGTCCACATCGATTTTGGCATCAAGGGCTATGATGTCGTCGTCGTCCGTGACGATAAGGGGGTTGATTTCCAGCATGGAGCAATCATAGGCAACAAAGCAATTGTACAGGTTTGTCACCAGTGCGGACATCTTCTTCATCAGTTCTTTGGGCAGTTCCAACCCGAAGCATACCTGGCGAAGATGAAAAGGCTGAATACCGGTTGCCGGGCTTACGTTGACTGTAATGATACGATCTGGGTTGGTCGCGGCCACTTCCTCGATATCCATACCACCGTCAGCGCTGCACACAATGGCCACGCTGGCGGTTTCACGATCAGGAATAATGGAGAGATAGAGTTCTTTCTTGATGGAGACACCCTGCTCAACCAGGACCTTGTGTACTTTTTTCCCCTCCGCCCCGGTTTGTTTGGTGACCAGGGTCATACCGATAATGGCATCAGCGACCTCTTGCACTTCCTCTTTGGTTTTGGCAAGTTTGACACCGCCACCCTTTCCTCGACCACCGGCATGGACCTGGGCTTTGACGACCACAGGAAGTCCAAATTCCTCCGCAATGTTTTCTACTTCTTCCGTTGTGTAAGCGACCTTGCCCTTGGGGGTCGGTACATTGAATTTCCGAAATAATTCCTTGGCCTGATACTCATGAACTTTCATAGACGCATCCTTTTGCGGAGTACCGTTCGCAATTAACGGGCGGCCTCCTCGAAAAATAGAATTGTTTCAACCCTGTTGACACTGTTGTCGAGAGCTTCAAGTGACATGCATCCGCTCTTGCCAGATGCATTGGATGGAAAGAGGAAAAACAGGGAAAAAAGGTATACAATGGTTCCCCCCCAAATGCCGCGCAACTCCAAACAGTCCAGAGAAAACATTTGGTGAGCCGACAGACAAAAGGAGGATGTATTCGGGATATGAACTCCCCCAACGAGTCCATGCGCTGCCACTCCACCCCCTTGCGGCAAAACAAGATGTTTTCAGAAAGGAAACAGTTGCAAAGAAGACCAAGTCCAGAATACCAGCACGGACCAGGCATTTATGCGCCAGGAGCACCTGTACGGCAAGCCGTACGCCCCTTCAGCGCATTTTACCACTCCCACC
The DNA here is from genome assembly GCA_002748755.1 of Desulfobulbus propionicus. Taxonomy (GTDB): domain Bacteria; phylum Desulfobacterota; class Desulfobulbia; order Desulfobulbales; family Desulfobulbaceae; genus Desulfogranum; species Desulfogranum propionicus_B. The sequence continues at coordinate 27,354 of PDTD01000021.1, forward strand.
ATCTCAACACACTGAAAACTCTGCTTTTTAAACGGTACCTGCAGAGTACTACTCAAGTGACATTTGCAGAGGATGTCGCGACAGAATGGTCGATTGGACGACACATTCAAGATAAAACGGGATAGAACGTACACTACGTCCGTCAAACCTGACGAGGTGCATTTCCAAAGAAGCAAGCCCGCCCTCACCCACAAATCGACGATTCCACCCGGCAAACTGCTTACAAAACAATCACTCAAAACACAGAATGTATAACAGTATTATCTTTGGACAGTCAAGGGATAAATAAAGGTTTGGGGGAGTTATCCGCTCTGTCGGGAGAAAGGACGGCTCGGTTAGGGGTTGTAATATAGAGGAGTTAGATAAGCTGGGTATTTGTATCCACCGGTTGAGTTTTTAGTGCGTTTTTTTACCAACCTCCTCATTTTGCTCTTTTTTGCGGAGAACAACCTCATCAACGGAGATTTCAAGAGACCCAAGCAGAATTCCTGTATAACGGCGCAGACGATCCTGAATATAGGCCCGTAACCCATGGAGACCGCCGGCCAGGGTCTTGCCGTAGGGAACACCGATAAACAGATTGATGCCATACCCATTTCGGCCAGCACGAACCCTGATTTTCTTGACCTGAATGTCGCTGTCAAATTCATCAATGCAGTGCAACAGCATCTGGGTCAAGGCAGCTTCAGAAATGGTCACTGTACCGGCAACGTTTTCCTCATCAGCATGAAAATCAGGCTGCACCACGGCCTTATCGAAAAACCGGGATTTTTTCATCCCGGTTGGGGTTTTACCGCCTTTGAAAAAAATACGGATAGAGTCTGAAAGAATCTGGGCATAATCCCGTTTTATTTCAATGGCTGGAACCGGGATGACATGCTTGCCCTCTTCAAAACGTGATTGGATCGCGTTTTCAATCTCTTCCTTGCTGGCTATTTCTTCGATCTGGATAATCCGGGAGATAGGCGGCAACTCAAGCCGCCTGGACATTCGGGCCACCATTTTGTCAGATGTGCCGATGAGCAGAATTTTTTTGATTTTCTTATCCCGGATGACTTCAACAACCTGATCGCGATGGACCGAATCGGTAAAGAGGGCGGTCTTTATGGCGCTTATGTAATTCTTCTCTTGCTTGGCGGACCGACCGGCCAGGATGGCTGTATCATGGATGAGCAACCCATCGTCAATGATATACGGGATACCTATTTTTTCAGCAAGCAACTTGGCGCGAAAACTCTTCCCGGTTCCACTTCTTCCCACCAGCGCATAGACGGTAATACCCTGGAGGCGACCTTTGACCTTGCCAATGAGATCATTGATGTGCTTGCCGACCAAATAAATCCACGGATACTCTTTCTCAGTCTTTTCCACTCAAAGCGTTCCTAGCCAGGATTTCTCGTTGGCTCTGGTGGTACCAGGTTCGGGAATTTTGGCGCCTCATCATACATAGGGTAGACATGTGTTGCCAACAGACTGCCGAAGATGGGACCACCTGGGCCGAGCCTGGGTGATCTGTTTGTCGATATTTGAGCCGACTCTCAAAGAGAGCGCCTACATCTGTTTGTGGATAATTTTTTTTCAAATAAAAGACCAGGTTCATGAGAAATCCGAGCTGGTTGCGTTCCTGCCCGATATCCGCACCCACGTCCTGGGAAAGGAGAGTCGTTTCCTTTATCCGTGCATGTCCATATCTCCATTGCTTCCTTGTCTGTCTTTCGCCCTCCAAGGTGTCTGCCTGGAAGCCTGCCGTGTTGCACCGCCATGCCAGACACCGGGGCCTGAGCAGGCTGCCTTTTTTCAATTCTTTTCAAAAACTATGCCATCTCCACCAGGACGTCTTTTTCTTCATGACTCAGGACGCCTTTTTGCAGACGCCTGCAGCCGGGTACGCCACTCCAGGTTCTGCTTTTGATCTGCGAAATGCCTTCCTGGCAAGCAATCCGGGTCATTCCCGCCACCATGTCTGCACAAACTGGTCGATGCCATAGTACACAGGGAGTGTCGCAGGATATCGCAGACTGGTGGAAAATGCCAGACGATGGGACGCCAGGTACCAATTTGGCACAACATAGTATCCGTACCACAACACCCTGTCAAGAGCTCGACATGCGGTCACGAGCGCATCCCGATCCTGGGCATAAATAACAGCCTCCACCAGGGCATCTACCACAGGATCGTTTACCCCGGCAAAATTGCGAGACCCTGTTCGCCTGGCCGCTTTCCCGGTCCAATACTCTCTTTGTTCGTTGCCCGGAGATTGCGACTGCCCAAAAGTGGCAACGATCATATCAAAATCAAAGCTTTTCACCCGTTCAGCGTACAGAGCCAGGTCAAGCGTACGGTAGGTAGCCTGCACGCCCAGCGTACGAAGATTCTGGGTAAAGCCAGCCATCACTCGCTCAAAAGACGGGCTTGCCAGGAGTATTTCAAAGCTGAACCTTCGGCCAACCTCATTGACCAACACCCCGTCCTCTATGCGCCAGCCGGCCTCGTTCAATAATTGCATCGCCTTACGCAGGTTGGCCCGAATACCTCCTGGTCCATCGGTGGAAGGGGGCGTCAACGGTTCTGTGAACACCTCTGCTGGCACCTGATCCCTGAACGGTTCAAGAAGCCGCAGTTCAGCTTGAGAGGGCAGGCCTTGTGCCGCAAGCTCTGAATTGGAAAAATAAGACGTATTGCGGGTGTACTGGTTGAAAAAGAGGGTGGCATTGGTCCGTTCAAAATTGAAGGCCAGCCCCACTGCCTGGCGGACCCGTCTGTCTTGAAACAGTTCCAGGCGGGTATTGAAGACAAACCCCTGCATGCCTGCATTGTTTTTATGGGGAAAAGCTTTTTTGGTCAAGATGCCCTGATCGAACCGTCGCCCGGCCATATCCCTCTGCCACTGTTTGGCAATATTGACAGGCATCAGATCAAATTCACCCGCCTTAAAGGCCTCCACACTGACGGTCTGATCCTTGAACGACTTGATGGTCAGCGTGTCAAAGTTGAACATTCCCCGGCGTACTGGCAGATCTCGACCCCAGTAGTCTGGATTCTTGGCATAGACGATGGTTTTCCCCAGGTCAAACGATTGTACCACATAGGGCCCGGATCCAACCGGCAGGACCAAGGCATCCCGGCCGCCATGGGAATGGAAAGGGTGCCTGCTGAAAAAACGTTTACTCAAAACAGGGAGTTGCCCTGCAATCATATGAATCTCTCTATTGTCATGCTTACAATACAATTTGACCGTCCAGGGGTCCAGGACTTCGGCCCCTTCGATATCATGAAAGTAGACCTGATAAAAGGGATGCGCATCCTCACTCTTGAGTGTCTCCAGGGAAAAACGCACATCCTCGGCCGTCACAGGAGTGCCGTCTGAAAAACGAGCGTTCTTATGGAGGGTAAAGGTTATGGATCGCTTATCCTCTGCCACAACAATATCCTCCGCCAACAGCCCATACTGGGCAAAAGGTTCATCCAGGCTGGGCACCATCAGGGTCTCGAAAACATACAGTCCCAGCCCGTCGGGACTCTCCCCTTTCAAGGTAAAGGGATTCATCTTATCAAAACTGCCCAGGCTGTGCATAACCAGGGCGCCACCCTTTTTGGCGTGGGGCGAAACATAATCAAAATGCTTGAAATCAGGGGGATATTTGAGTTCGCCATCCAAACTCTGCCCATGGGCCGCAACCAGAGAATCGGGCCGCCCCAGCATGGCAAGAAGAAGAGCTATCAGCCAAAGCGCCTCTGTCAACAAAGCATGTGTACCTGATCTTATCTGTTTCTTTTGCATGGGGATTGTCCAAAACCTCTGTGGTATGTTTTGATAGAAAACGGTGTGCCTTGCCCTCAACACATTACTCGCCTGATCCCTGGTCAGGTTTATCGAAATGCAAGCCGACTCACGGCTATCCCTTCCACCTGCCTTTTTTTCTCAAATGAGACCCAATGGCCATGGGCGATCCGGGCTCACCACCTTTCCTGGTGCAGATATACTGTAGGCGCTGCTGATGATTTTGCAACTGCTCCCGACCTGCACCTGTTTTTAAGACTGCCCCCAGAATCCACTGAGGAGGCCCAACAAACAGCAAGATACCAGGAGGGGACTCCCTGGCAAGCGGAATGAATTGACGGATTGGGCTGAAAATTGTATACTATAAGGTTCTATCCGCAACCCTTATCAACGCAGACTGTTCCCAACTGAGTCCTTTTTGGTGGTGTGGTATACCTGGGTGCAGGTGCTGCCACAAGACTGCTGGAGATGATGTGGTTTGAGATGGCCCTGAGCAATGCAGGGGCCGCCCAAAAAAACCACTGGCAGGCCCTCTGGGGTTTTTATATATAGTGCCGCATCTCTTTGATGGTTCAGCCCGCATTGCTCAGCATCGTTCTGATGTATGGTGCAGCCTGCATGGAGACAAAGAGCTCGAAGGAGGACCACAAACAAAAAAGTCACCCTTCAGGTCAATAACTCCTGGGAGCATCTTCCCTGCAGACCGTTTGCCAGAGCTTGTCCAAGCCGCCAGCCCTGCACCTTGATGGGAACAGAACCTTCCTGGTAGACCAGGCCAAAAATGGCAAGTTGCTCCCGCTCTACCAGATATTGCAAATGCCCTTCAATCAGGAGAAAAATATGGGACAAACCATAACCGAAAAAATTTTCCAGGCCCACCTGCGGGACACCCCCGCCCCGGATAACATGGTTCTGGATATTGATGTCATCATGTGCCATGAAATCACGACACCTATAGCCATCATGGACTTGGTGGATAAAGGAATGGACCGGGTATGTGATCCCAACAGAATCAAGGCTGTCATTGACCATGTCACCCCGCCCAAGGACTCCAAAACCGCTGCGCAGGCAAAAATAATGCGGGACTGGGCGGTTCGCCACAAAATCAAGGATTTTTTTGATATCGGGCGCAACGGTGTCTGCCACGCCCTTTTCCCGGAAAAAGGCTTTATCCGCCCTGGAAACACCGTCATCATGGGAGATTCCCATACCTGTACCCATGGCGCGTTCGGCGCCTTTGCCGCCGGAGTGGGGACCACTGATCTGGAAGTGGGCATTCTCAAGGGCGTGTGTGCATTCCGCAAACCCAAATCCCTGAAAATAGAACTGCAGGGCGCCATGCCAAAAGGCGTGGTGGCCAAAGACATAATCCTGCATATCATCAAGGAGCTGACCGTCAACGGCGCCACGGACATGGTGATCGAGTTCCGGGGGACTGTTATAGAAGGGATGAACATGTCCTCCCGCATGACCTTGTGCAACATGGCTGTTGAGGCTGGAGCGACTTCAGGTGTCTGCCTGCCGGACAGGACCACGGCTGCATACCTCTGGCCCTTTCTCCAGGATCAATACGCATCCGTTGAGGCGGCAACCGAAGATTTTGCCACCTGGCACTCAGACCCTGACGCCCTCTACGAAAAAGAACTGCTTATCGATGTCAGCGGGCTTACACCCCAGGTTACCTACGGATTCAAACCCGACAATGTGAAACCGATTACGGCAATGGCTGGCACCCGGGTCGATCAGATCTATATCGGCAGTTGTACCAACGGCCGTATAGAAGATATCCGAGAAGCGGCGGAAGTGCTGCGGGGTAACACCGTGGCCGAAAGCGTTCGCGGTATCCTGGTCCCGGCGACCCCGGACATATACTCCCAGGCCTTGAGCGAGGGGCTGATTGCCCTGTTTATGGAGGCCGGCTTCTGCGTCATGAACCCCACCTGCGGCGCCTGCCTCGGCATGAGCAGTGGAGTTTTGGCAGACGGTGAGGTCTGCGCCTCCACCACCAACAGAAACTTCAACGGCCGCATGGGCAAAGGCGGTACGGTCCACCTGATGAGTCCTGCGAGTGCGGCTGCCGCTGCCATTACCGGCGAAATAACCGATCCACGTCAGTTTCTCAACTGATGCCTGAAACACGAGGTGTATCCATGATGAAACAGTTTGGCGGCCCTGCCATCTTCATTGACCGGGACGATATCAATACCGACGAAATCATCCCTGCCAAGTACCTCACCGAGAGCAGCAAACAGGCCCTGCAGCCCCATCTTCTGGAAGATCTGCACCTGGAAGGAGAAGCCTTTGATCCCCACAGCGCGGCCATGCAGACTGCCCAGGTTCTGATAACCCGGTCCAACTTTGGCTGCGGCTCATCCAGAGAACATGCGGTCTGGGCCTTTGAAGTCAACAATTTTAATATGGTTATTGGTGAGAGCTTTGCCCGTATCTTTCGCCAGAACATGTTCAACTGCGGGATACTTGCCGTTGAACTGCACTCCGAGGATATTGACCGGCTCTTTGCCCTTTCAGGTACGGTACACATTGGCGTAGATCTGGACAAGGAGGAGATCACCGCAACCAGTGACAGCCAGGAGTCCATTCTCTCAAGCTTCACCTTGAACCCCTTTGACAAGGAACTGGTGGCTGCGGGAGGCTGGTTGCAGTACGCTGACCAAAAATACTGAACCTCCATGGATTCCCTGTTCGCAGACCGTCTCTTGGATGTTCCCCCGTCGTTTATCCCGGAGACAGAAAAAGTCACCCTAAAAGTCACCCTGGATCATTCCCTCATCTTCTTTGTCGGGGGCGGACTGTCAAGCAACTGCTCTTTGAACCATAAACCCAGACCTTGGCCTGAGCGCACCTTGTTCGCCCCAAAGGATCATTTTTGTTGCTTCCCGCCCCATGGGAGGTCAAGATCGAAAAAAAACCTGATCCAGGGGCTTTTTTATCTGTCTCTGTTCTCTGGGTAACCAGCCCGGCTTTTTGAAGACCATTGGGTCCCATTTGAGATAAAAGGGGCATGGGCAATTGGGGCGAACAGGGCACGGCAGGAATCAGCCAAAGCGATCAACACCCTTAGACAAAAACACAAGACAGAGGCAAAGACGAATACCTGCATACAGTTGTCGGCCATGGGAAAGAAGAGACACCTGCGAGAGCCTGCCCCCTTTCCCATGGGCTCTTACAACGACACCTCAGCCAGTGATCTGATCAACGCTTCCTGCTCTGTATTGAGCTGTCGGGGAATCTGTACTGCTATCTTCACGTAAATATCTCCCCTGGTACCGTTCGGGCCGTCCGGCAACCCGTACCCGCGAACCCGAAGTTTGGATTCCTGCTGGATGCCGGCAGGCACCTTGAGTTTGATCTTTTTCCCTTCCAGTGTGGCTATCTCCAAGCTGGTGCCCAGGCATGCCTGACTGTAGGGAATCCTTCTTTCCATGATCAGATCATCACCCTCCCTGCTGAAATCAGGGTGCTGTTCCACATTGATCTTCAGATACAGATCTCCGGGAGGGCCACCGACCGGTGAAGGATTACCTTTCCCGCTCAGACGCAGGCGCTTGCCCGTCTCAATGCCCTGGGGAATTTTGACAGACACATGCTGAGGGCGGCCACTGTGATGGCGCAAGGTGATATTTTTCTCTGCACCGGAAAGGACATCCTCAAGGCTGACACTGATTGCATAGTTCAGATCCTGCCCCTTGACTGACTGGGGGCTGCACCCTCCCCCGCTGCAACCGCCTCCGCGCATACCGCCGTGGCTGAAAAAAGATTCAAACCCCCTCCCGGTCTGCTGCCCGTTACTAAAAAAGGTATTCCCGGAACGAAAGGATGCACCACCAAAACCAAACTGACGCAGAATATCATTCAGGTCGAAACCACGGAAAATATCCTCCTGGGAAAAACGCTGATGGAACCCAGCAGAGCCGTAGGTATCATACTGTTTTCGTTTGTCAGGGTCTGACAGCACCGCATAGGCCTCGCTGATTTCCTTAAACCGGGCTTCAGCCTCCCTGTCATCAGGATTTTTATCCGGGTGATACTTCAGGGCCAGCTTTCGGTATGCTTTCTTGATATCATCTGGGGAGGCATTTTTGGCTACCCCAAGTTTTTCGTAGTACTCCATGGGTATTCGTATCTGTTTCTTCGGTTTGATATGGCAAGAGAAGGTCTTTGTTGTCCATGGTGAGTACTATAAGATCGAACCGGAGAAAGTCTATTCGCAGGTGGAGAGATGGCCATTTTTATTGCTGGCGTTTTGACTATGCTGGTGCTGCACTCTTTTCAACACCTGGACCCGGCTGTTTTCTGGTTGATTGAGATAAATGACAAAGGCCGTTTTTTCATCCAGATATCCGGCGTAATTGTACACATTTTCCATGGTGCCGGACTTGACCCACACCCCCTGCCTCTTTCTCAACAAGCTGTGATAGGGGAAAAAGTGAGCCAACAGTTCCAGTGTGGTTCGGATGCTCATTCTGCCACCTCTGGCCAGACCGGCGCCATCAAGAATCTTCGCTGAGGCCGCCCAGTCTGAACCAAGAATGCTGCCGAGCACTGCCCGTTCCGCCTGTATGGACTTTTTCCAGGTTGCCGGAGCCCCGTAGGCATGGGCACCACAGGCTAAAAAAATCTGATTAGCGACAAAATTGGAGGAATAATACAGCATGGACGCCGTCATCTCTTCCAGGGTCTTTGCGGATTGAAAAACATACAGCAAACGGGCATTCTCAGGGACCCGTTTTCGGGTCACCCCCCCGGTAACAAGCATGTTGTGCTCTTTGAAAAAGGCCTGAAAAAGCTCTGCCGCATACTCTGCTGCGGCCTGCTGCGGTCTGCAGTCTCCAGAACAGATATTGACCCGATACTGCCCTTGTCCCTTGCCCTGCGCTTTTTCCAGCATGAGCGGCAAGAGGGGGGTCTGGGGTTCAGCGGTGTGCACCCTGTTGTCGCCACCGACAACAAAAGACACCGTATTGAAATTGACAGCGGCAGCTCCCACCGGTGCATCATAGGGATTCTCGCTGAATGCGCTGCCCGGCGCATACTCATCCAGGGCATAAGCCGTATCATCAATCACCAGATCGTGTACCCGGTTCAGGCCGAGCTGTTTGAGCGTCTCAACAATCTGCGCCACAGCCTCAGAAGTAAGAAAGGGATCACCACTCCCCTTCAGGTACAGGTTCTGCTCAGCATCCTGATAAAAACGAGTCTCGAACCTGAAATCCTTTCCCAGAATCTGTATTGCCGTATATGCTGTGGCCAGTTTGAGAACACTGGCCGGCACATAGAGGGTATCCAGATTGCAGCCGTGTACCGCCTTGGTCTCCAGGTCAAAGAGCCCATAACCGCCATTGGTAACCAGATCACCATAGCCGGCGCAGGAACCCGCTGCCATGGCGGAAGACACCAGACAGCCCACCATGCAGGCCCAAAGCCCCAATACCCATCCGCCTAGAGGGAAGATCACGTCGGCGTCTCTATTTCCTGCAGGAAAATCTTCCGCACCCGGCTCTGAAGACAAACCTCTGCAGGCAAGCCCAGTCCCTGTTCCAGGACTTCCCGGGGATTGGTTCCAGCCTGTCCATGATAATGGTACAAGGCAAGCTCCAGGGTGTCTCCTTGCCTGGTCATGGAGCTGACAAGGCGGCGAATGTTGAGCTGTTGTTTTTTTCGTTTACGTATCCGCTTTACAATGACTTCCCCACCTGCCATGAACTGGTGCAGGGCTGTATCCACCTCTGTGCTCATCAGCGCTTCGGACTGGATACGGTATCCGGCTATATAACTGCACTGTTTGACCCCCGCGACCAGTTCCACCTGTTGAATCTCAATGGTGTCGGGAAACTGGCTGTTGAGGAGAGTTCGCATATTTTCAACCGAATCCACCGCCTCCCCCAACTCCACAAAAAAGAATTCCACATCACTCTCCATCCCGAGCGGCAAAGCCGGGCTGAAGGAGACCTTGGGCGAAGGATTGAATCCCTGGGAAAAAAGGACCGGAAGACCGGATCGTTGTAACACACGAAAAACAAGCTGCAATATCTCCAGGTGCCCATAGAAACGGCTGTCATCGTTTCTGCTATAGGTCACTTTATAGACATATATGGGTTCATTGCCTGGACGGGCCTGCGGCCTCGGCTCTGTGCCCCCTGAGGGGGTACTATCGCTGTGCGAGCTGTACACCACGGGGTGTACCTGCTTAAAATCACAGAGCCCGCACTGCTGGCAACCATGTTCACGACAGTCAGGGGTGTATTCGCGAATCAAAGCCCGTTCATATTCCCGGCGCAGGAAGGCGGTGTCCACACCACTTGAGAGATGCCCCCAAGGGAGCGGCTGATCCGGATCCCAGGCCTCCAGATAGGTATCCAGCACCAGACCGCAGAGGCGAGCTGATTCCTGCCAAAGAGCGAGGTTGAAATGTTCCGACCAGCCGTCCAGACGGGCACCCTTTCTCCAGGCTGTTTCAATGAGCCTCGACAGCCTGCGATCCCCCCGTGAAAACACGCCCTCAAGAAACGACTGCTGCGGGTCATGCCATTTGAGGTTGAACCCCTTTTTGGGCAGCAATTCTTTGATCCGGGCAATCTTTTCCCTGCTCTGCTCAATGGTCTGCTGTCGGCACCATTGGAAGGGTGTGTGGGGTTTAGGCACAAAGGTACCGATACTGACATTGATGGACACTTTCTTGAACGCATCCCCTGCCGCATACCGGGCTTTTTTGGCCAGCTCGGCGATGGCTTCGACATCTTCAGCAGTTTCCGTGGGCAGGCCTATCATGAAATAGAACTTGATCAGATTCCAGCCAAGACCAAAGGCATCCTGACAGGTCCTGATCAAATCCTCCTCGGTTATGCCCTTGTTAATCACCTCACGCAGCCTGTCTGTGCCGGCTTCTGGGGCAACGGTAAAGCCTGTTTTCCGCACCCGGCGGATCTGATCCATTATCTGTTGTGTAATGGTACCAACCCGCATGGAGGGCATGGATACGGAGATATGGGCATCAGCAAACTGGTCCATAAGTTCGGTCATCAATCCACCCAGGCAGGAGTAATCGCCTGTGGAAAGAGAGAGCAGAGCCAACTCATCAAAGCCACTGCTCGCTATACCGTTTTTGGCCATCCGAAGGATCTCTTCCCGGCTCCTTTCCCGCACCGGGCGGTAGGTTATACCTGCCTGGCAAAAACGGCATCCCCGGGTACATCCGCGGGCGATTTCTATCCCCAGCCGATCATGAATGGGCTTCACCACTGGTACTATGGGATTATCCAGGAGGCGGGGGTCATACATGTCCGGCAGTACAGCGCGTCGCACCCCCCTGTAGCCCTGGAGCAGTGGTTCCATCGCCGCAAACCTGCCCTGCTCGTATCTGGGCTGAAAGAGGGAAGGGATATACGCACCTTCCACCTGGCTGAGTGCTTCAAGAATCTGGTTTCGGCTGTATGATTGGGCGGTGCATTGGATGAGCAGGTCAGACACCTGCTCAATGCTCAATTCACCGTCCCCAAGGATAATACAATCAAAAAAATCTGCAACCGGCTCTGGATTCATCGCCCCAGCGCCGCCACCAAGTACCAGGGGATGCTCCTCACTCCGCTGATGATTGTAAAAAGGAATGTGAGCCAGGTCCAGTACAGAAAGGATATTGGTATAACACAATTCATAGGGTAAAGTAATACCAAGGACATCATACTCGCTCAATGCCCGACGGGCTTCCAGGGAAAAAAGAGGTATGCCGCGCTCCCTGAGCTGTTGTTCCATATCAACATCCGGTGTATAGCATCGATGGGCCAGGGTATCGTGTCTGCGATTCAGGATATGGTAGAGAATCTGCAAGCCCTGATGGGACATCCCTATCTCATAAAGGTCTGGAAAAACAAGGCAATATCGTAAAGGATGGTCATTCCACCCTTTGTTAACGGCATTCCGTTCCCCCCCTGTGTAACGACCTGGTTTACGCACCAGGGGCAGAACGGCATCTAAATTAAAATGGTTATTCGTTGACATTCTGAGCTATCTACGCTGTAATTCCAGTCATCGCCTGCTCATGGCAGGCTCAAAACAGTAACCGACAAAATGAGTATCCGTTATCCTGCGTCCCCAAGGGGCCTGTATGCTCCCGGGGACGCCAACCCGCTCTTACGTGACTGACATGAACATTCTTCGTTACAGTATGCTTCTGCTGTTGAGCTTGGCCATGCTGACAGAATCATCCATGGCTGATTCAAAAAAACCGCGCATAGAGGACATCAAGTACCACACTGCCGAGGCCGGTGAACAAATCACCTTTTCCCTGACAGCGCCCTCCCCCCCTACTGTCTTCACCCTGCCGGGGGACAATCCCCGGATCGTCTTTGATTTTGCAGGAGCAACCACCAGCAGGAACATCGCCTCGCTTATCCCGGTACAAGGAAAGCTGGTTCAACGCATCCGTGTGGGCCTGCACCACGGTGACAAACCCAAAGTGAGAGTGGTTTTGGATCTGGCAACCCAGGAAATGCTTGCCGTCAAGCAGTCATACAACAAGGAGGCCTCTGTTCTTACAGTAACCTTAAGTCCCAAACATAGCCTGGTGAAGCCTCAGAAAACCAAAGCCGCAGTCACCACCGCCTCCACAACCGCACCGGCTTCCCAGGAAGAACCAGCCTCATCGCCGCAAAGCACGAAAGATTCCAACCAAGCACGGCTCACCTCCATTAGCTTTGACGATTCAACCAACAAAGGAGAAATGGTTCTCTTCCAGCTCAATGGTTTTTATCCCCCTTCTGTACAGGGGGTTGAAGACGATACACCGCGGGCAATCTGTGATTTTGAAAAGACCATCATGGCGCCGAATGTAACCGGCATTGAAAAAACCGGAGGCCAATGGGTGAAGTCCATCCGTCTAGGCCAAGATACTGATCCCGGACAAATCCGAGTACTTATCGACCTGGTACCGCATAAAAGTTACGATCTGCAACAAGTTTTTTTCAAGGAAGACAACCTGTTTGTCATCATTGTGAACCTTCAGGATACTTTCCAACCGCAAGAGGCAACCAACTAAGATATCTGATGTCCGGATGCAGACTCGCATCCGGCACAATGGACACCAACAAGCAGCCCAGGCGGCGCCATCTTCGGGAGGATTCTGATAACACATCCCCCCAAGTAGAATGAGGCGCCAAAAAAATCCCCAACCTGACGCCGCCTGAGCTGATGAGCAATCCGGGCTACTCAGACCCGGCAAGCCGCTGCACCCTAAAATGTCCAGGTATGGGGATGGCGAAAGCCGCCGGATCAACGAAAGTAAGGGAGTACAACTTGGTCAAAGCAAGGGTGTACTCCCCCCTGATATCGGCCCCCCTTATTGCAATGTGACGGGGAATCTTCCGACCCTCTACCCAGTGATAACCGCTATAGCGTATGCTCAGGCCAGGTTCACCCTGGTCATTGACCAGGATATACTCCAAGATGACCGATTGCTGAGGGTCAAACAGGGCCCGATACCTTGAGCCGGCACCGTCCTGATCTCGAAAGGTTATCCAAAAATTTTGCTCCTCCTGCCCATCAACAGTGCCAACGGCACCCAGCCGAACAGGGCCCGGGATCGCCTGTCCCAGCAAGAGGGCCGTTATCTGCTCCAGGGTCAGCCAAGCGGGAACATACTCCTGCCACAGCTCGCCATACAATGGACCCTGCCAAGCCCTGCCTGCCGGGATATCTATCACAGTCAGGAGGGTTTCGCTGCCGACCCCAATATACAGAGGCCGTCTCAGGGGATCAAGCATATTCAGGCGAAACTGCTCCTGATCAGATATCTGTACGCTTCCATCCACACTCCCCTGCCGCCCAAGCACTGACCACCTAAGATGGATATCGGCATCCATCACCCGGGCCTGATTCCCTGCCCTGAACGCCTTGAACTGCCGCAGAGCATCTGTTCGCTCCGGGCCGCCAAAAGACGAAATGGGGGGGAGTTTGCCGACGCACCCGCCCAACAACCACACCAGCATACCCACTCCCAAAACCCTCAACAGCCAAGGGGGCTTGGTGGCTGCAATCCGGCCCTTGTTCTCTTTGGACAGGGGAACAATGGCTTGCAGAGGTCTCATGGAACAAGCCGTTTTTCGATCATCTGGATCTTTTCCCGGAGGTTCTGGGGGTCAGCACTATCCTCTTTCTCAAGCTGCCCCGCTTTTTTATAGGTCGCAAGAGCCTGGGGGAGCATTCCTTTCTCCAGGTAGGCATCCCCAAGGTGTTCCCGGATGGTTGCATCCTCAGGAACGAGTTCTACGGCTTTCTCCAGCTCTGTAACAGCCCTGTCAATCTCTCCCATCTTGAAGTAGACCCAGCCGAGACTGTCTCTGATATAGCCATTGTTTGGCCTGAGCGATACTGCTTTTTGAATGAAGCTCAAGGCCTGATCCAAATTCGTGGAAGCATCCGCCCAGGAATAGCCGATATAATTCAGGGCGCCGACATTATCCGGGTTGAGGGTAATCACCTTCTGCATGATTTCGATGGCGGCCTCACGATCACCGCGACTATCAAAGAACAATCCGTACTCATAGAGGAGTTGATCATGCCAGGGGAATTCGGCCATACCTCTTGCATAGGTCATTTCAACCATATCCTCCTGGCCCTGCCTGTGGTACAGCAGGGCCAGGATGGCATACAGTTCCGGTGAGCGGGCCTCCGGCTGCCCCAGCTGTTTTTCTACAAGCTGGATGGCTTCCAGACTTCGGTCCAGCTCCTGGAGAATATGAACCTTCAAAGAGAGGGCATCTGTAAACAATTCTTCCTGGACGGTAATCGTCTCCAGCTTTTCCAGCGCCAGGTCGTTTTGTCCCGTCCGATAATATAACCGAGCCAAGAGTATCTCCGCCTCGGGCAGAGACCCGTTTGCAACCCGCTTTTCCAGAATTTCGATGGCCTTGGTATACTCCTCTTTCCTGGCATACAATCGCGCTATGGCGAGGTCCACCATGGCAGGCTGTTCAGAAAAGCTGCGCAGCTTTTCCAGCTCCGCCAGGGTCTGTTCTTCATGCCCTTGCAGCTGATACACCTGAATAAGGGCAAGGCGGGCATGCTCGTCATACTGATCCCTCTCCAGAATTTCCCGAAAGGATGCAATGGCTGCCAGGTATTGTTCTTCCTCTACCAGCAGCTTTCCCATGGCCATTAGCACCTGGGAGGACCAGTTCTCCGCCAAGGCCTCCTTATACCAAGACACCGCCTGGCTGATCTTCTTCTGAGCCTCATAACTCTGCGCCATCAAAATTTTTGCAGCATAGGGGTTCAGATGGGCATCTATCATCTTTTCCAGAATCGCCCTGGTCTTGCTGAAATCCTTGTGGCTCAAATAGAGTTCGGCCAAGAGCAAATGCGGCCCAGGTCTGTCAGGATATTGTTCACACAGCATCTCATACTGGGTAATTGCCCGATCAATTTCATTCTGCCCAACCAGGGACCTGGCCAGCAACAGGCGCATGGAAACAGCTTCGGGATTGTCCTTCAGATACGACTCCAGCCAGCTCTGCGCCTCCTTCTGTCGGTTCATCTTCATCAAAACAAGGGGAATTTTCCGGCTGAGGAAAGGACTTGCCGGGTCACAGATTACCGCCTTTTCATAGGCCTCCAGTGCGGCTTCAAACTCCAGTTGCAGCTCGGCATACCGTCCCCAAAGAAAATAAAAATAGGAGCAGGCCGTATCCTGGTCCTCCATACCCTGCGTCTCGGGGAAGGTGGACCGGTCCTGGACGCTGACACCATTTGACGGCCTTGGCATTCCCCCGCCATCTGGAGGCACTCGACCCTGGCCGGTTATCACTCCGGTGCATCCCTGGAGTATTCCCAGGGCGTAGAAGACGATGATAGAGAAAGCCGAGAGACGCACCTGCATACGGCACCTCACAACGGCAGCCTGTCACGGACAACGGCCACAATATCCTGCTGAACGATGTCCAAGGTGCGAGCAGCATCCACGCGAACAATGGCTGGATCAGTAAAAGACGCGAACAAGTCTGCCACCCGGGTTAACTGTTCCTGCTGTTCAAAAGCATTGGGTTGTTCACCTCGACACTGCTCAATGCGATGGGCACTTTCCTCCGGGCTCAAGGTGAGCAGGATGACGAGATCAGGGGAAGGGGCAAACTGATTTTGGGAAAAAATAAAGTCAGGATCAGCTCCCTGAGCGCCCTGATAGGCTGCGGTGGAATAATAATAGCGATCTGTCAGGACATAGGCCCCCTGGTCCAGCGCCGGCTGAATATACTGCTCCACATGCATCCGCCGATCTTCAATGAACAGTTGCAGCTCCTCTTCCAGGGAGAGACGACGATCATGGAACAGCGCCCTTATCTGTTGACCGAAAGGTCCTTCTGTCGGTTCCCTGGTTTCGAGTACGACCTTCCCGTGGTCCCTGAGAAAGGCTGCCAGTAATTCAAGTTGTGTCGTCTTGCCAGCCCCGTCAATACCTTCAAATACGATGAGTTTTCCTTTCATGGTTGCACGTGTCGGCGATTTGTGACTATCTGATCGGCCAAGGCAACAGCCGCAGCCAGGCTTCTCTGAGAAGCGCTCCAAGTACCAGCAAGATCATAGGCTGTCCCATGGTCTACAGAAGTACGTACGATGGGCAGGCCCAGGGTGATATTGACGCCATCATCAAAATGCAGCAGTTTAAAGGGAATGAGCCCCTGATCGTGGTACATGGCAATAACTGCATCAAATTTTCCCAACGCTGCCTGGTAAAACAGAGTATCTGGTGGCCATGGTCCAGTGACATCGCCCAAAGCTCTGCAGGCCTGGACAGCCGGGCTGATGAACTCCTGTTCCTGCAGGCCAAACATACCGTTTTCACCGGCGTGGGGGTTCAGTCCAGCCACCGCAAGGCGAGGTGACTTGCAACCAAAATCATGGCGCAGGGAGGCAAGCGTCAGGGTAATGCATTCTTCCACCTCTGCCCGGGTCACCTGGGCCGGAACATACTCCAGCGGTTCATGGATGGTGACCAGCACGACCTTGAGTTTTTCCCCGGCCATCATCATACGATAATGGCTGGTTCCCGTCAGCTCAGCAAGCATTTCGGTATGTCCGGGATAGGCAAAGCCACCCATATTCAAACTTTTTTTATGAATGGGGCTGGTCACAATCCCTGCCACCAGACCCTTGAGTGCAAGTTGCACTGCGGTCGTAATATATTGGCCGGAAGCTTTGCCCGTCGCGCTGTTTGGTTTTCCCCAGCGAAGTTCATCCAGGGAGAGGTTACCGGTGTGCAGCACCGGGATAGTGCCATGCTTGAGCCGATCACCAGGATTCCAGGGGACAGTCTTTCTCGGTATCTGCTGCTCGTGCAGCAATCTATCCAGGAGGTGACGATCCCCTATTATCACGCCCGGAACTTTTCCTTCTGCAGCGAAGCGCTGATAGAGCTTTATCAATATTTCAGGCCCTATTCCCACGGGGCATCCCATGGTCAGGGCAAGAGGAACAGGTGTTTTCATGGTTCGATGAATTCAAAGGCATTTTGCAACAGTTGGACTTTCGGCCGTACACCCTGGCCTAAAAAAATGGAAACGACATCGAAACGGGCTGGAGAATGGAGTAGGTTGTTCCGGGCCAAATAATCCAGAGCAATGCGGGAAAGACGCCTCTGTTTATGGGAATGGACCGCCGCAAAACCATCACCATATTGCCTGCTGCGCCGGGTTTTGACTTCGATAAAACAGACAACGCCGTCTTGCCGGGCAATGATATCCACTTCCCCGAAAGGCCGACGGTAATTCCGCTCAAGGATGACATATCCTGCCCCCTGCAACCGCTCACAGGCGAGTTCCTCTCCTTGAGTGCCGGTTTTGGGAAGAACTTTTCGATTCCACGCTCCTGTCATGGCGCCTTATCGTTAACGTTGCCTGACTCGCTTTCTTTGCCCTTGACAGGCCAGAAAAAAAGAAAGCATTCCCCCAAGGCCTGCGGTAGCCACAGCCGTAGCGGCTGTATCAGCTGGAAGTATCCAGCCACCAAGGAATGTTCTACCAAACATACTGCGCCTGAGGGTACAAAAATCTTCCTGCTCCGGCACGCCCTGTTCACATAGCAATTTGGAGCATGGGCAACACGGCCGACAGCGGTTATCCTGACATCTGTTGATCTACCCTCAACAACAAAAACTTGCCCTGGAGATATACCTGGAGTGTACCATATTTCTCAGAGAGAAGAAATGCATGATCTTGTACATTCCTCTTGGCCTGGATGACGTATCAGCTCAGATGGTGCCAGCTTGGTACTGGTTCGGTAGTTTTTGCCAGCTGATTCTCCTTGGGGTTAGGTGCTGTTCAAACACGGTTGAAGATGGTAGCGAACAGGCTGCCAATGGGGCGCATGGGGTCGAAAAAAAATGCGGGGCACCAACGACACCTCCCTTGTCTTTTCCTGTATGCTGGGTGCTCGTACGACAAAATCGCTGGCATTGCCCGGGGCAGAGAAAAAAAACAGGCTAGATAGGCACGCGCTACCAAAGGGAAGTCTGTTGGCATCGCCCGGCTTGATTCTTTTGAGGATCGTATTCACGGACGCCTTTAAAGCTCATTCTGTGGATGGGAGACGGCCCGTATTCGGCGATGGCTGCGCGGTGTGCTTTGGTAGGGTACCCTTGGTTGCTTATAAAACCATAACAGGGGTATTGACGGTGGTATGCTGCCATGAGTCTGTCGCGGGTTACCTTGGCCACAATAGAAGCGGCGGCAATGGAAATGCTTTTCTGCTCTCCTTGAACCAGGGATATCTGAGGCAAGGTGTGAGGAACCTTGAATTTTCCGTCGACAAGGAGAAAGTCTGGCGCAATTGCAGTGCAGTCGTTCACGGCGCGGAGCATGGCAAGTAAGGATGCCTGCAAAATATTTATCTGATCAATCTCACCTGCATCAGCCATCCCTATCCCATACGAGGCCTTGCTGGCCATGAGCTGCTCATAGAGTGCTGCCCGCTGACGGGGCGAGAGAAGTTTGGAGTCCATATACCCGCTGGGTTCACATTGAGCAGAGAAAACCACACAGGCAGCTACCACAGGGCCAGCAAGGGGTCCCCGGCCAGCTTCATCCACTCCGCCCACGGCAGTATAGCCTTGGAGCGACAAGGCATGTTCAAAAAAAGTAGGGGAGCCATCCCAACCTTCCCCGCAGGAAGACAGGACGCTTGCAGGCGATTGTACCAAACCATTCCTCCCCCACCCTCTTTGCTCCAAGTCTACAATCCAGATGGCCTTAAAAAGGTTGACTCAAGTGAGAACTCGGCTCCAGGACACCACCGCTTTCGCTTACCGGAATTGCAGCAGTCCTGCTTAGCGATCATATGGATGGTCTCCCCTATGGATACTGCCCAGCCAGGATCAGGAATCAAGGCCCACTTATACAGCCCAGTGACCATCGGTGAAAACCTTCTGCTCCCTTCATCCATACCAGGGTTGGGCCAGCGGCAGCTTCTCTCAAGGCCTCGTTAATTGATCCCCCGCTCTCGAATACGGGCGGCTTTCCCGCGTCTTTTCCTCAGATAGTAGAGACGAGAGCGGCGTACACGTCCGCGGGTAACGACTTCAATCTTCTCGAGGCGGGGTGAGTGCAAAGCAAATGTTTTTTCAACGCCTACGCCATGGGAAATTTTTCGGACCGTAAAGGAGGCGTTCATGTTACCGCGTTTTCTCTTGATGACCACGCCCTGAAAGACCTGGACACGCTCTTTACTCCC
Source organism: Desulfobulbus propionicus (assembly GCA_002748755.1). GTDB lineage: Bacteria > Desulfobacterota > Desulfobulbia > Desulfobulbales > Desulfobulbaceae > Desulfogranum > Desulfogranum propionicus_B. The sequence continues at coordinate 46,867 of PDTD01000021.1, forward strand.
TTCCACGATGCGGATATGCACCTTGACTGTATCTCCGGGACGGAATTGGGGGATATCAAAACGCATCTGTTCGCGATCTATTTTCTCAAGAATATTCATTGCATTGTTTTACAGGTACCCACCAGTCATCGGTGATGCTGACCCGAAGGATGCCTCCATATCATCCATTCCATTACTCTTTCACAACTCTCTCTTCAACCAGAAAAAATATCCCTGATTGTATCTCGTTACGATCCCAACAGCCGATCTAGTATGATCGAGGCTGCGGAGCGCACAGAAAGATGATTATACTCGCTGCGTCCCTGTATGGGCGGCAGGGTTACATCCACCCTGTGCATAATTTCAGGAGCTAGTCCCCAGGCCGTGCCAAACAGCAGCAGCATCGGCCGCTCTGTTTTCAGGTGCTCTTGGATTGCCTCGTACCCAAGGGTATTGTCCTGTACCCTGGCACAGGTGGCGGCAACCAGTGGTCGTACACCATAGGCATCGCTCACCTCGGCAATCACCTGATCAAGAGCCAGGCGCACCTGAACAAGATGCAGTGCATCACGTCTATCTGGATTGTTCCTCCCGCCATGCCCCTTGGTCCAATGCTCTACAATCTGTTGTACAAGTGTACACTGCTCCTCAAAAGGAGTCACTATCCAATACCTGCGCACCCCATATGTCTTGCAGGCACGGGCAATATCATGGATATCCAGGTTTGTGACCGCTGAACCTATCCGCTCTCCCTTTTTATTGACCACAGGCCAATGGACCAAGACGACCTCTATACAACCTTGCGCGTATCCGTTCACCATCCGCTCATTTTCGTCCCATCAGCTTTTTTTGCAGACTCGACCATGGGGTGCAATCTGCTGGGGCGGCATAGAGGCAGGGAACAGACCGATGCAATCGCAACAGGCACAATCAGCTCAGCAGGAGCCACCATGCTGTTTGAGCAAACCGGCTATGCGGCGCCACATGCCCTTTTCTTTGAGCAGCTGCACCTCCTGGCCGGAAAAGCGGGCCCCGGTTAAGAGATCAGGGCGCCGTTCCAGGGTGAGGGACACTGACTCCAAAAAGCGATATTCGGCAATACCAGCATGATTACCGGTCAACAACTCAGATGGGACCTCCATACCGGCAAAGGAACGCGGCCGGGTGTATTGATGATGTTTCAGCAAATTGCGGCTGAAGGTATCATTTGCTGCAGACCCGCTGCAGCCCAGTACCCCGGGGATCAGCCGGGTAATGGCATCAAGCATGACCATGGCCCCGAGTTCTCCACCACTGAGGATGAAATCCCCAATGGAATATTCCTCATCCACATAGGCGTTACAAAACCGCTGGTCCACCCCTTCATAACGCCCACAGATAAAAAGTATCTGCTCCATACCCGCCAGACGAACAGCCGCTGGATGCGAAAACAACCGGCCTCTTGGTGAGAGCAGGATGACCTTTGATTGGCTGGTTGTTTTGGGAATTGCAGCCAGACAGGCAGCCAAAGGTTCCGGCTTCATAACCATGCCCTCGCCGCCGCCAAAGGGGCGATCATCGGTCATCTGGTGTTTGTCCGTTGCCCAGTCCCGGATATTATGAATACGCACCTGGATTTTTCCTGCGGCAATCGCCCTGCGGATGATCCCTTCCTGGAGGGGCGATGAAAAAAAATCAGGAAATATGGTCGCTATCTCAAAAATCATGGACCGCCGGTCTCAGATGTACACTGCAAGCAATCCGGGAGGCAGGTCAAAAACCACCTTGTCCGTTTCATGGGCAACAATGAATTCGTCTACCAGGGGGATAAGGATTTCTTTTCCCTCAGCCGAAAGAATCTGGACAAGATCATGCCCTGTCCCGGGTAGGATGTTGCGGATAATCCCGAACTCCTGCCCATCTGCAACGGCCTTTTTCCCTTGAAGCTCAAAAAGATACCATTCGTGCTCATCTAGTTCGGGCAATGCGCTCCGCCTGATGTATATGTCCTGTCCCGCCAGCGCCTCAGCGGTATTGCGATCCGCGCACTGCTCAAGGGTCAAAAGGACAAATTTCCCCTGAACTCTCCCTTGGATCTGCTTTCTTTTCAAAGGGTTAAACGAGTCAGACGGGGTTAGAAAAAGCTCTTTGTATGCAAGAAGGTTCTCGGCCTTTTCCGTATAGGGAAATACCTTGAGGTCACCGCGAACACCATGCGCTTTCACGATTGTTCCCAGCAGAACAAACGCCCCGGCCTGCTCTTCTCTCCCTTCCACCTTACTCAAGAATTTCCAGACGGAAACGTTTGTTTTCCCTTGCAGTGGACGCTGCCAAAACTGTTCGCATGGCGCGCACAGTCCGTCCCTGTTTGCCAATCACCTTGCCCAGGTCTTCCTGGGCAACACCTAACTCAACAAGGCAGGTGTCTTCCTCCTCCCGGAGTTCCACCCGGACCTCCTCCGGCTTGCCAACAAGCTTTTCTGCAATGAACTGGATTAGTTCTTTCATTTAAGCTGCTTCTACAGAGATCTTGGCATGCTTTTTAATCAGACTCTGAACAGTTGCTGTGGGCTTTGCGCCTTTCCCCACCCAATCGTTGAGTTTTTCTTGGTCGATCTTGATAGCGGCCGGCTCCTGCATGGGATCATAGGTACCTACTATATCAAGAAACTTGCCGTCGCGGGGCGCCTGACTGTCGGCAACGATAATGCGATAAAAGGGTTTTTTCTTGCGACCTTTCCTTGTTAAACGAATATGTACTGCCATTGTAGTAGCATCCTCCTGTGAAGAAAAAAACTCCCTGGAACATGGCCTTGTTGCCAGCGGATTATCTTATCTAACTCTTAGCTCTTTGCCCATACAGTGTTTTTTTAAACCAGCCAGCGCATGCTCATCAGGCTCTCTTTTCACAGATCAGGCCCCGGTACCACCTGTACACCCTCCTGCTAGGAAGACTCTGGGCAACAATTTCTTGCCCCAAAGAGGTGATTTTTCTGTATTCTGGCCAGTAACAGTGGCCAGCTCAGCGAACCAGCCCCTTGGGCAACTTCCTGCGCCTGCCGCCTTTACCCACTGATTTGCCCCTGAATTTTTTCATCATTTTCAGCATCATCGTATAGCTTTTCAGTACCCGGTTGACTTCAGCGACACTGGTTCCTGAACCCCGGGCTATACGCTGTCGACGACTGGCATTTATCAGTCGATAGTTGTGTCGTTCCTTTCTGGTCATTGAGCGAATAATCGCTTCTGTTTTTTTTAACTCTTTTTCATCGGGCTTGGGCGCGTTTTTGAGCTGCTTGAGCTTATTCAAACCCGGAACCATACCCATGAGCTGCTCAATATTCCCCATTTTTTTAATCTGCTGAATCTGATCAAGAAAATCCTCCAGGGTAAATTCATTTTTCTGGATTTTCCTGGCCAGTTTCTGTGCCTTTTTCTGATCAACAACAGCTTCCGCCTTTTCGATCAGCGACAGCACATCGCCCATCCCTAAGATCCGTGATGCCGTCCGGTCTGGATGAAAAACTTCTAGGGCGTCGACACTTTCCCCTATGCCCACAAATTTTATTGGTTTACCGGTCACATGTTTGACGGAAAGAGCGGCGCCGCCACGGGCGTCCCCCTCCATCTTGGTGAGAACGACACCGCTCATCTCCAGATCTGCATTGAATCGATCTGCCACCCTGACAGCATCCTGACCAGTCATGGCATCGGCAACAAACAGGATCTCGCTCAGAGATACGGCCTGGCTAATCTCCTGCAGTTCCGCCATGAGGGTTTCGTCTACGTGCAGACGACCGGCAGTGTCAATAAGAACGGTATCATAGGCGCCTTCACGAGCCTGACGCACTGCAGAGCGGACGATCTCAACCGGTTTTTGCTCAATTGAAGAATTGAAAACTGGAACGCCGATCTGTTCACCAAGGATATGCAACTGATCAATGGCTGCAGGCCGATAGGTATCCGCCGGAACAAGAAAAGGCGTACGCCCCTTCTCCTGAAGCATTTTTGCCAGTTTCGCGGATGTGGTTGTTTTACCAGAACCCTGTAGACCGGCGAGCATAATCACCACCGGCTGTTGTCCATCGAGTTGCAAGGGCACAGTCTTGGCACCAAGCAGTTCAACAAGCTGGTCATGGACCACCTTGATAACCTGCTGCCCGGGGGAAAGGCTGCTCAGGACCTCCTGTCCGACGGCCTTTTCCGTGACCGCAGCAATAAACTCTTTGACGACCTTGAAAGAAACATCAGCTTCCAAAAGCGCCCTGCGCACTTCGCCCATGGCTTCCTGAATATTCTCTTCAGTCAGCGTACCATGACCGCGAAGCTTTTTAAAAACGACGTCAAGTCGATCAGTTAAATTCTCAAACATGTCTTAAAAACATAAGATCAAAAGCGACCGCCCCATCCAGTCGCTGTTATTTTTTACAAGCAGAAACCTAATATATCTACTCTACAAGCACTACCTTGTCAAGCAGTATAAAAGAGATGGCGGTGCTGGTAAAGAGGGTGCATCCGCTGCCTTCGTGCAGCAGCACATCTTTGAGCGCTCACCATGGCCGACAGAGGTTTGCTTGTGCAAGAACCTGGATGCTCCAGACAGGAATATGTGAGCAGGAAGGCATACCAAGAAGGACACAATGAGGAAGGTCTTCTCCCTGCGTCCGGTCCACACCTGCATTCCCAGAAGCTTACCAGGGAATACCCGCCTGGTTTTTTGCCCGCCTCCAGGGTATCGTTTCCCCCCCAGCAATCTGAACGCAAAGCTTTTTCATGCTCACCGTTTTGGTACGAGCCCGGATTTCTCCGCAACCTTTTGGCAAAAGGTGCCACCGCTGACGGATATCACCAACATTGGTTGGGATCTCTTTCTTTGCGAGCAAGACAAATTGGGCTTGCAAAATTCGGGCTAGCTGCGTCCTGTAATAACAGCCACCGCCGCCTCAATCGTTTCCGGCGAGTCAGCCTGCAGACAGACATGGGAAGAGGTGGAGGGTAACATTTTTTTCATCATTTTGGTGAGCACTTGTTTGGGGCCCAGCTCAAGAAAGACGTCCACACCTAATGCCAACATATATTCAATCACCTCCACCCAGCGTACCGGTGAAACGATCTGTTGAGCCATCACTGCCCGCATCTCCTCGGGCTGATTCAAAACGCTCCCGGTAACATTAAAAACCACCGGCAAGCTGGGTGATGCAAAAGCGATCCCCTGCATAAAAGAGGTAAAATCAGCCACGGCGCCCGCCACCAATGGGCTGTGATTGGCCACACTCACCTTGAGAGATAGAACTTTGCCCCCCCTTTTCTTGCAGAGTTTACCCAGGGCTAACAGGCCCGCCTCATCGCCTGAAACAACGACCTGCGCTGGGGTGTTATAATTCGCCACCACGACCTGCCCTTCTTCCCTGACCTCTGCTAGCATCCGGGCTATCTCTTCTCTGGAGAACCCAACTATGGCGCGCATGCCACCGGGATTGAGCGTTCCTTCACGCTCCATCAACTCCCCGCGTCTTGTGACCAGGGCCAAGGTGTCTTCTCTGGTCAGGACCCCAGCAGCATGCAATGCGGAATACTCCCCCAGAGAATGTCCGGCCACGCAGAGGGGACGAAACTCAGGTAATCGTTTCAATAACTGCTGCCAGCAAATAAGATTCACCACGGTCAGAGCAGGTTGGAGGGTTACCACCCGGGTCAAATCTTCCATGGGGCCCTCAAAACAGAGTTTTCTCAGAGGGAGGCCGCACACCAGTTCGCCGATTGTAAACAAATCGTCGGCATCTGCGTCCTGTTCTGCAAACTTCTGCCCCATGCCAACATATTGAGATCCCTGTCCAGGGAAGAGAAGAGCTGTTTTTTTCATTCTGCCTGTCAATGTTTTGTTCCTTTTCGCTGTTCTCGCTCCAGAAAAATATTAATAAAAAGAAAAAGGAATACGCCTCCTGTAATGGCAGAGTCTGCCCCATTAAAGGCTGGCCAATGAAACCTGCCAATATAGATATCGATGAAATCGACCACATGGCCCAGACGGATACGGTCAATAAGATTCCCCACCGCACCTCCTGCAATAAGGCCAAAAGCCCAAGCATACATGGCATGCGAGCGGGAATAGCTTCGATGGGCGATCACCAGAATGACCAAAGCGATACAGACAACACTGATAAAAAAGACCTGCCGCCACATCCCTGGCTGACCTGCAAACAAACTGAATGCAGCGCCGTTGTTGGTGACAAATGTCAGATTACAAAAGCCCGGCACCACAGCAAAAGATTCATATAAGTCCATCTGCTCTGCTACCAGGTATTTGGTGCATTGGTCCGCACAAATAACCAGCAATGCGGTAACAAGAAACTGCATCGGTTAGACGGACAAGGAGGCAACCACCTCTGCGCAGCGGCTACAGAGGGTCGTATGTTTTTCGTCCCTGCCCACAGTAGGGGAAATCATCCAGCACCGCTCGCATTTTCCGCCAGGTGCTGCCGTGACAGCCACCGCGACCCCCTCCAACCCTTCTTCCACGGTGGTGAAGCCGACATCCGTCATCCTGTGGTCACTGTCAATGATCAGAGAGGAGACAATACAAAGCTCCCGTATCTGTTCCCGGTATTCTTCCACAAAAGGTTTGAGCACCTGGTCAACACGCAGGATAACCTGAGCGTCCAGGGAGAGCCCGATACTTTTTTCTCTTCGGGCATGCTCCAGCACCCGGGTGACAGTGGAGCGCAGGGCAAGCAGCGTATCCCAGCGTTTGAGAAGCTCCTTATCCACTGCAATATCATCGACCTTGGGGAATTCCTGAAAAAAGATAGATTCTTCCATGGCTGCGTTCTGCGGCAGCGAACGAAAATGCCCCCACGCTTCCTCGGCGGTAAAGCACAGTATGGGCGCCATCAGCTTCAGCAGGCCATCACAGATACGGTATATAACGGTCTGGGCAGCTCTCCGCTCAAGGGCATCGGGCCTGGAACAGTACAGCCTGTCCTTGAGTACATCCATGTAGAGGCTGGAAACAACCGTCCCGCAGAAAGTAAACAGACTGTGATACACCTGATGAAACTCAAAACTGTCGTACGCGCGTAGTACCCGGTTGACAAGGACCGCATATTTTGCCAGGGCCCAGCGATCAAGTTCCGTAAACTGGGCCTGGTCAACACCATCCCTGTTGGGATCGAAATCCTTGAGATTACCCAGAAGAAAACGAATGGTATTACGGATTTTCCGGTATGCGTCAGAGACATGCTTTAAGATTTCATCCGAAACCTTGACATCATCCTGATAGTTTTCACTGGAGACCCAGAGACGGAGCACCTCAGCACCGTACTTATCGATCACCTCCTGGGGAGCCACCACATTGCCCACAGATTTGGACATCTTCTTCCCCTGTCCATCGACAACATACCCATGGGTAAGGACGCCTTTATAGGGCGCCTGCTGGCGGGTTCCAACCGAAGTCAGGAGGGAGGACTGGAACCAGCCTCTATGCTGATCGCTCCCCTCCAGGTAGAGATCAGCCGGGGCGTATACTTCATCACGGGATTCGAGAACAGCGGCATGGCTTGTACCGGAGTCAAACCAGACATCCAAAATATCAGTCTCTTTTTGAAAAGCTGTCGCGCCGCAGCGGCAGGTTGTCCCCTGAGGGAGGAAATCTTCCGCAGGATGGCTGAACCAGGCATCAGCACCTTCTTGCAAAAACAGGGTGTGAATACGGTCACAAACCTGCTCACTCTTAACAATCTCGCCGCACTCTTTACAGGTCAGAACAGTGACCGGCACCCCCCAGGCGCGCTGCCTGGAGAGACACCAATCCGGTCGGGATGCAACCATACCATAAATACGTTGTTGCCCCCAGGCCGGTGTCCACTGCACATCTTCAATGGCCTGCAGAGCTTTTTGACGAAGATTTCCTTTGTCCATGGATACAAACCACTGCGCAGTTGCACGGTAAATCACCGGTTGTTTACAGCGCCAACAGTGGGGATAACTGTGCTCGATGCTTTCTTCCTGAACCAGGAAGCCGTCAGCCTGCAAACCGGCATTGATATCTTTGTTTACGGCAGGAATCTTTCCCCCGGCGTATGGACCGGCTTCAGATGTCAACCTACCGTCATCCGCAACCGGAGAAGTAATCTCCAAATTATACCGCAGGCCAGTCATATAATCGTCCGTCCCATGTCCAGGGGCCGTATGGACGCAGCCGGTTCCGCTGTCGGTGGTCACATAATCAGCAAGAACCATCAGGGAATCCCGCGCAATGAACGGATGACGACATTTTTTTCCCTCAAGAAGCTTGGCCGAAAAAGTGGTGACACTGGTGTACTGCTCCTGCTCAAACTTCTCCATGCAGGTTGCCACAAGTTCCTCGGCCAAAATCCAAACCTCGTCGCCTACCTGTACGGCAGCATAGGTGATATCTGGATGAAAAGCCACTGCCTGGTTTGCCGGCAAGGTCCAGGGAGTGGTCGTCCAAATAAGTACTGCCACCTTTTTGTTCGCCAATTCGGGAATGGCGTCCCCCAGATCATCCTCCACCGGAAATTTCACATAGATAGAAGGCGAGATATGATCGGCATAATCCACTTCAGCCTCTGCCAAGGCAGTACCGCAGGTGGAACACCAGTAGACAGGTTTTTTAGAACGAACCACGGCCCCGGCAAGTAAAAACCTGTTAAACTCTTTGGCAATGGCCGCCTCATAAGGAAAATGCATCGTCAGGTAGGGGGCATCCCAATCCCCGATCACGCCCAACCGTTGAAATTGCGCCTTCTGGGTAGCAATCCACTTTTGGGCATACTTCCGGCAGGCCGCTCTTTTGCCCAGGGTGCTGATCTGCTCCTTCTTGTTACCCAGCTCCAGGTCCACGTTATGTTCGATGGGCAGTCCATGGCAATCCCAGCCGGGAATATAGGGGGCATTGAATCCTGCCATTCTCTTGGAACGGAGAATGATATCCTTGAGCACCTTATTGAAGGCCGTACCCAGGTGAATATCTCCATTGGCATACGGGGGGCCGTCATGGAGAACATAGCACGGCTTTCCCTTGGCATGCTCTTGGAGCTTCGCGTACAGTTTTTCTTTTGCCCACCGCTTGAGAGCCATGGGCTCTTTCTGGGTAAGGTTTGCCTTCATTTTAAAATTCGTTTTAGGCAGATTCAGTGTTTCCCTGTAATCCATAATTTTTCTCTACTTAATTTGCGCTGAGACCATAGACCACTGTCTGACCCAAAATGGAAGTTTCTGGACAAGATAGAGCAGGAGTTATGCCAGTAAGGTATGGGGCTGAATATTGGGCTGTATATGCTCAAAACACGAATGTTCCTCCAATCAACGGGACATTCATGCAAAGAGCGACACACAACGAGCTTATTATCAGGGAGCAGACAGGATCGAACATCTCAATTATTCAACAGGCCAAGATCAAAAGAATACCTTTTGATGATAAATATGCAAGGGAAAAGCGCCTTTTTCCCGAAAAAACCAGCAGGGGTGCATGTGGTCGACCAGAGCCAGGTCGTGTCAGCAACTCTGCCCAGGCCTGCTCTTTTCTGCTTGGACTTCGCTGCTTCGGCACAGCAGGCTGGGGCTGGCCCCTTGCCCATCCAGGCCAACAGCGCAAGCAAGGTCTCGTTCCATTCTCACCACAGCCACCCCGGATCCCTCATCAGCTCAGGCGGTCCCTGGTCGGAAATTTTTCTGGCGCCTGATCATACATGGGGGGGTAAAAGACTGCCAAAGATGGCACCGCCTGGGTTGAACCTGGGGCGCAGTTTGGCGAAATGGGTGCCCCCTCTTGGGCATCACAGACAGCTGGTTGTGTCTCTTTTTTCTCAAATGAGACCCAATATGCATGAGCAATCCGGGGGTAACACGTCTGCGGGGTGGTTGTGTACCACCATGGCTGTCCCTGTCGGCCAGCAAGCTGAGACCTGCACCATAGCTGTCTCTTCTGGCACAGCATATCCTTACCGGGATGGAGCGCGGCCATGCTGCCTAATATATTCAAACATGGCCACCGAAGCGGCCACACTGACGTTCAGGCTCTGTACCTTGCCATATTGAGGGATGGTCAGGGATTGCATATCATCATATTCCGCTGGATCGAAACTCAAGCCAAACTCTTCATGGCCAAGAATAAAAGCAGTTTTACCAGGCAAGGACACATCCCCCAACACCTGGCCGCTGGATGGCTCCAGGCAGAAAAAAGACAGCCCCTGCCCTTGCAGCGCTGTATAGCAGCTTACAAAATCCCTGTGCTGATGCAGCATCACCCAGCGCATGGAGCCTTTTGCCGGTTCGGGATCAAAAAAATCAATACCTGTCAGGTGTACTTCACGCACGGAAAAGGCATCTGCGGTGCGGATAATCTTACCAATGTTAAAATCCGGTTTAAGGCCATCAAGAATAACCACACAGTCATGCAGGCCGGGTGCTGCATCTACTTTGTTTCGCCGACAGGCCTTTTTGTAACGTGTCTCCATGTCCTGGCGGCGATTCAATCGACTCCGCATCTTTTCCCCCAAGGTGCATTGCGGTCACTTTTCAGACCTGTTACCTCAACCGCACATTTTCTATTGTTTGAACAACCCTTAAATGAGGGTCTATGTCCGGTAGGTATTATGTCCTACAGATCAAAATGGAATGTCATCACCGATAATCGGATTATGACCTTTCTGTTTATCGATCTC
>PDTD01000032.1 GCA_002748755.1 Desulfobulbus propionicus
TGTGCCCCGCTCCAGAGTACCGGCGATGATCCGCCGGCTGGAAGAGCTTGCCGATGAATCCGCTATCCCTATTGTGAATTTTGGCCATGCCGGTGATGGCAATATCCATGTCAATATTCTGGTGGATATGAAAGAAGAGGGCGTTGCCCGGCGGGTTGAGGTGCTGCTGGAGAAAGTTTTTGCTGCCGCGCTTGAACTTGGCGGCTCTATTTCAGGAGAACATGGTATCGGTGTTGCCAAACAGCGTTATCTCAAGATGGAGCTCACCTCTGCAACCATTGACTGTATGCGGAAGATTAAGCAGGCGCTTGACCCGCAGAATATCCTCAATCCCGGCAAGATTTTTCCTGCCAGTTAGCTTTCCAGAATTGACGCTATAGCGTTTTAATGTTTTAATGTTATAATGCTAAAAAATCAGGGGGGTACCATCATGTCTGCTGAAGTAAAAAGAGCCACAATATATTTCGATCCAGACTTGCATAAAGCGTTAAAAATCAAGGCGCTTGAAACTTCTCGCTCCATAACGGACATTGTCAACCAGGCTGTAAGGGAATCGCTTTGCGAAGACGCAGAAGATATTCTTGCATACGAAGAAAGACAAAATGAACCTCTTATCAGTTACGACCAGATGTTAAAAAACTTGAGAAGAGATGGCCGAATTTAAGATTTTCTTCAAAAAGTCTGTTGAAAAAGACCTTAAAGGAATTCCTGGAAATTATCTTGCGAAAATTCTGGGAAAAATTGAACTGTTAAAAGAGAATCCCAGACCAGAGGGAAGTGAAAAATTAACGGGAAAGGAGCTTTATAGAATCAGGCAGGGTATATATCGGATTGTCTATTCTATTCAAGATACCGAGCTCACAATCTGGGTTGTGAAAATTGGACACAGGAAAGAAATTTATAAAAAGATAAGCTAACAAGTCGTTAAGTCGTTTCACCGGACTGGCCGGTGAACTCTGCGAAAAAGTACTGTTATGAGCAGGCATAAGGTTCTTGCCGATTTTGCTGAAGATATCGACCGCTGCGTTAAATGCGGCGCCTGTCAGGCGCACTGCCCGGCCTATCTCTCCGGCCAGAGTGAGGGCGATGTGGCCAGAGGCAAGATTGCCCTGGCGGCTGCCCTGCTGCAGAACCCTGAGCGTTATCAGGGGGATACTGCTGATTTCCTGCGGGATATGGATATCTGCCTGATGTGCGGCTCCTGTGTCAGCAAATGTCCCAATAAGGTGCCGACCGATCAGATTGTCGGCGCGGTCCGGCGGCAGCTTGCCGCAGAACAAGGCTTGTCAGCGGTGGCAAAAGGAGTTTCCTCTCTGCTTGGCCGGCCAGGGCTGCTTGATGGCGCGGTAAAAGGCAGTGCCCTGCTTACCCCGCTTTTTTTAAAAAAGGTGCCAGAACAGAGCGGCTTACGGCTGCGTTTTCCATGGAGTTCCCTGGCATCATGTACAGGGATGGAGCAACGCACCCTGCCGCAACCTGCCGCGAAAAACCTTTTCCAGCGGCTGCCGGAATATATCCCCGGTGCCAGCGGCAGACCGGTTGTCGGTTTCTTTGCCGGCTGCTCAATCAGCTGGCTCTATCCGGAGATCGGCGAAAAGATGGTTGCCATACTGCAGGCGCTGGGCTGTGCCGTCTATCTGCCAGGAAGTCAGCGCTGTTGCGGCATTCCCGCTCTTTCTTCCGGTGATGGCGGTCTGGTGGAAGAGCTTGCCCAGGCAAATATTTCCGCTTTTACCAGATATAACCCCGATATTATTGTTACCGCCTGTGCCTCCTGCAGTGGTGGTATTGGTGAATATTATCGCACAATGAAAGGGCTGCCTGCCGATTTTATGGCAAAGGTTATGGACGTTACCACCTTTTTCGAAAAAGAGAACCTGGTGGCGCGGCTGACGGCGATGAAACGCTGGTCCAAGCCAAAACGGGTAAGCTGGCATGATCCATGTCATCTGAAAAAACAGGGCATTATTGCCGCACCCAGAGCTATTTTAACAGCACTGCCCAATGTGGAGTTTATTGAGATGGAGGGTGCGGATCGCTGCTGCGGGCTGGGCGGCACTTTCTCTGTCTATCATTATCAGCGCAGTCGCAAAATCGGCGAGAAGAAGATGGAGGGGTTGCGGCAGGCGGCGGTTGCCGCTGTTGCCACCGCATGTCCC